>JBILOY010000023.1:0-30663 GCA_044374195.1 Candidatus Nanopelagicales bacterium | reverse complement strand
CAAACTACACCAAACCCGCGGGCCCGGGTGCAACCCCCCCCCGCCCCCTTCTGCATGTCCGAGATCGCTCGGATCAGTGCACTAGTCGAGTGATGCCATCACGTGCTTGATGCGCGTGTAGTCCTCGAAGCCATACATCGACAGATCCTTGCCGTAGCCCGAGTGCTTGAAGCCACCGTGGGGCATCTCGGCCACGAACGGGATGTGGGAGTTGATCCAGACCACGCCGAAATCAAGCCGCTTGGCCATGCGCATGGCTCGACCGAAATCCTTGGTCCACACAGAGGAAGCGAGGCCGTAGCGCACGCCATTCGCCCAGCGCAGCGCTTCTGCCTCATCAGTGAACTTCTGCACCGTCATGACCGGACCGAAGACTTCGTCCTGGATCATCTCGTCGTCCTGGCGCAGATGAGCGACGACGGTCGGCTCGATGAAAAAGCCGGTCGTTCCCTGGCGCTTGCCGCCGGCCACGATCTCGGCGTGGGACGGCGTGCGCTCGAGGAAGCCGAGCACGCGCTCCATCTGGTTGACATTGTTGACCGGCGGCATGAAGCCGTCTCCGCTCGGTCCACCGATCAGCGTCGTGGAGGTCTTGCGCGCCTGCTCAGCGAGCGCGGCGACGAAGTCGTCGTAGATCGGTGCCGCGACGAGTAGTCGGGTGGCTGCCGTGCAGTCCTGACCAGCGTTGAAGTACCCGGCAAAGGCCAGCCATTCGGCGGCAGCTGCGACGTCAGCATCCTCAAAGATGACGATCGGGGCCTTGCCACCGAGCTCGAGGTGCACACGCTTGAGATCTCGGGAGGCAGATTCGGCGACCTCCATGCCGGCACGCACGGAGCCGGTGATGGCCACCATCTGCGGAATCGGATTCTCGACCACGAGCTTGCCGGTCGACCGATCTCCACAGATCACGTTGAGCACGCCATCGGGTAGCGCGCCGGAGTCGCCGATGATCTCGGCCAGACGAATGGTTGCCACCGGGGTTGTGTCACTCGGCTTGAGCACGACGGTATTGCCCGCTGCTATCGCCGGGCCGATCTTCCAGATCGCCATGGCTAGCGGGTAATTCCACGGGGTGACCTGGCCGATGACACCGATGGGTTCGCGCCGGATCATCGACGTGAACCCCTTCATGTACTCCCCTGCGGACTTCCCCTCAAGGATCCGCGCGGCGCCGGCGAAGAAGCGCAACTGGTCGATCATCGGCGGCAGTTCTTCGGCCATGGTCACCGAGATGGGCTTGCCGGTGTTCTCGCACTCTAGGGCGATGAGCTCGGCTCCATGAGTCTCCATGGCATCGGCGATCTTGAGCAGAGCAAGCTGCCGCTCTGCCGGGGTGGTGTCGCCCCAGGTCTCGAAAGCGGCCGAGGCTGCCGCATAGGCCGCGTCAACATCGGCGGGACCGGAGATCGGCGCGGTGGCAAACACCTGGCCGGTGGTGGGGTCCACGAGGTCACTTGTCTGGCCGCTCGCGGCATCCACGCTGCGGCCATTGACGAAATTGCGGACTATGGTCACCGAAACTCCAATGAGGTGAGGGGTGTGGTCAGAGTACCCTTGTGGCCATGCTTTCTGAAGCCAAGACTTGATTTCGGCACGAAATTAGTAGTCAAATCACGAAATGACCACGGATTCACTTGCTTAGGTCCACCGATCAGCGGATGATCAACCCATGGCCCCCCGAGAGCGCAGCGCCGCTGTTGTCCTCGATGACGTCTCCAAGGCGATCATCGAGCAGCTGCAGCAAGATGGCCGCCGGCCGTACGCCACCATCGGCAAGGCTGTCGGCCTGTCGGAGGCTGCTGTGCGCCAGCGCGTGCAGAAGCTGACGGAGTCAGGGGTCATGCAGATCGTGGCCGTCACAGACCCAATGCAGGTGGGGTTCTCGCGAGCGGCCATGCTCGGAATTCGGGTCGACGGTGATGCCGAGGCAGTTGCCTCTCGCATCGAGGGCATGCCCGAGGTTGACTACCTCGTGGTGTGCGCAGGTCAGTACGACATCTTGGCCGAGGTCGTGGCCGAGGATGACGAGCACCTTCTGGAGATCGTCAACCGCAAGATTCGCGCCATTGAAGGCATTAGATCCACTGAGACATTCGTCTATCTGAAACTGCGCAAGCAGATCTACACCTGGGGAACACGATGACATCGACACCGCAGTACGTGACCGAATCCGGATACGACGCACTTGCCGAAAAAGCGCGCGATCACCTCTGGATGCATTTCACCCGTCACTCCGTGTACTACGAGGGCGGCCACGTGCCGATCATCGTCAAGGGCGACGGCTGCTACATCTGGGATGACCAGGGACGCAAGTACTTCGACGGTCTCTCAGGCCTGTTCACGGTTCAGGTCGGTCATGGCCGCAAGGAACTCGGTGCCGCTGCAGCGAAGCAGATGGAAGAACTCGCCTACTTCCCGATCTGGTCGTATGCGCATCGCCCGGCCATTGAGCTGGCGGAGCGCCTGGCGCACTACGCACCCGGTGATCTCAATCGTGTCTTCTTCACTAGCGGTGGTGGCGAGGCGGTTGAGACCGCCTGGAAGCTGGCCAAGCAGTACTTCAAGCTCACCGGAAAGCCCACCAAGCACAAGGTGATCAGTCGCAATGTGGCCTACCACGGCACTCCGCAGGGTGCGCTGAGCATCACAGGTATCCCCGTCGCGAAGATTCCCTTCGAACCGCTCGTGCCCGGTGGCGTGAAGGTACCGAATACGAACTTCTACCGCGCACCCGACAATCTGCGCGACGATGAGAAGGCCTTCGGCCGTTGGGCAGCCGACCGCATCGCGGAGGCGATCGAATTCGAGGGTCCCGACAGCGTTGCGGCGGTGTTCCTCGAGCCTGTGCAGAACTCCGGTGGCTGCTTCCCGCCGCCCCCCGGTTACCTCGAGCGTGTCCGCGAGATCTGCGATGAGTACGACGTGCTCATGGTCGCTGACGAGACGATCTGCGCCTTCGGCCGCATCGGCGATATGTTCGCAATGAAGCGTTTCGGCGTCGATCCCGACATCATCACGTGCGCGAAGGGCATGACCTCCGGGTATGCGGGCCTGGGCGCGATGATCGCCAGCGAGCGTCTCTTCGAGCCGTTCAAGCACGGCACTACGTCATTCCTGCACGGCTACACGTGGGGCGGCCACCCGATGGCTGCCGCAGTGGCCATGGCCAACCTCGATATCTTCGAGCGCGAGGACATCAACGGCAATGTGCGCCGCAATGAGGGCGCCTTCCTAGCTACCCTCAACAAGCTGCGCGACCTCAACATCGTCGGCGATGTGCGCGGCATGGGCTACTTCTATGGAATCGAGCTCGTCAAGGACAAAGTCACCCGAGAGACCTTCAACGACGACGAGGCAGAGCGACTACTGCGCGGCTTCTTGTCGAAGGCACTCTTCGATGCCGGGCTGTACTGCAGAGCTGACGATCGCGGCGACCCAGTCGTGCAGCTCGCCCCGCCGCTGATCGCAGGCCAGAAGGAGTTCGACGAGATCGAAGGCATCCTGCGCTCGGTACTCACCGAGGCCTGGACAATCCTCTGAGCGGCAACGACATCAACGTACCCGGGTCCACTCCTCGGACTCGGGTACGTCGTATCCCGGAGAATGCCGTCACTGACACGGCGGCACTTCATCACGTGCTCGACTCCGGTCTCGTCGCCCATGTAGCAGTCGTGACCGAGGGCCAGCCGTTCGTCATTCCGGTCGCTTACGCGCGGCGCGACAACGATGTTCTTTTCCACGGCTCGAGTGCCTCGCGCCTGTTCACCTCACTCGCAGCCGGGCAACCCACCTGCCTCACCGTCACCTTGCTCGACGGACTCGTTCTCGCGCGCAGTGCATTCGAGTCGAGCATGAATTACAGGTCCGCCATGGTGATCGGCACAGCCCGCCGACTCGAGGGCGACGATGAGCTCGATGCGCTGCGGGTCATCACCGAGCACCTGCTTCCGGGGCGATGGGCAGAGATCCGTCATCCGGCGCCGAAGGAGCGCGCTGCCACCATCACTCTTGCCTTGACACTCGATGAGTGCTCCGTGAAGGTGCGCAGCGGTGGCCCGGACGACGTGCCCTCGGATCTCACTGATCCGATGTACTCACGCGTGTGGGCAGGTCACGTTCCGATGCACGAATCATTTGGCAAGTCGGTGGCAGATGACCACACCCCCGCCGAGGTGCCCGTTCCCGAATACGTGGTGAAGTGGAAGCGCTAGAGCATCAGCGGTAAGCGGCAATGCCGGTGAGGGCTTCACCGATGACGAGTGTGTGCATCTCGTTCGTGCCCTCGTAGGTGTATACCGACTCGAGGTTGTTCATGTGCCGGATGATCGGATACTCAAGGGTGATGCCATTGCCGCCGAGAATGTTGCGGCATTCGCGGGCAATGGCCAGTGACTCGCGAGCATTGTTGAGCTTGCCGAGGCTCACCTGCTCCGGCTTGAGCAGATGCTCGTCCTTGAGTCGGCCTAGGTGCAGGGCGAGCAGCATTCCCTTGCCGAGCTCAAGCGTCATGTCGGCGAGCTTCTTCTGCGTGAGCTGGTAGCCAGCGATCGGCTTGTCGAACTGCACGCGGTCGATCGAATAGGCGATCGCGGTCTCCAGGCAGTCACGTGCTGCGCCCAAGGTGCCGAAGGCGATTCCGAATCGTGCCTCATTCAGGCAGGACAGCGGCCCCTTGAGTCCCTTCACATCTGGAAGCATGGCCGACTCCGGGAGACGGACGTCGCGAAACACAAGCTCACTTGTGACAGACGCGCGAAGCGACATCTTCTTGTGAATCAGGTTGGCCGTGAATCCCGGCGAGTTCGTCGGCACCACGAATCCGCGAATGCCATCGTCGGTCTGAGCCCACACCACGGCAACATCGGCCACGTTTCCGTTCGTGATCCACATCTTCGATCCGTTGAGAATCCAGTCGCTGCCGTCGCGCTTGGCGTTCGTGATCATGCCAGAGGGATTCGAGCCGAAATCAGCCTCAGTGAGACCGAAGCATCCGATTGCCTCGCCCGCGGCCATGCGCGGCAACCACTCCTGCTTCTGCTCCTCTGAACCCCACGCCCAGATTCCGAACATCGCCAAGGAGCCCTGGACGCTGACTAGTGAACGAAGCCCGGAGTCGCCTGCTTCGAGTTCCAGGCAGGCCAGGCCATAGGCCACGGCTGAGGTACCCGCGCAGCCATAGCCCTCAAGATGCATGCCCATGACTCCTAGATCGCCGAGTTCCTTGGCCAGTTCTCGGGCAGGGATCTCGCCGGTCTCGAACCAGTCAGCGATCTCCGGCTTGATGCGATCGTCGACGTAATTGCGCACCACATCGCGCATCATCCGCTCCTCCTCCGTGAGGAGGTGGTCGATGGCGAACAGGCCGAAGGGTGACTGCTGGGCGATTGCCATGGGAACTCCTGGGTGTCGGGTGCGCTAAGAGTATCAGGATTGGATCCAATTGGCACAGATTGGATCCAATTAAAGTGAACCACCTCGGTGGTCCTCAGATCACGGGAGGAGCTCAACCTCCACGAAGACAGCCACGGAATGCCCGACGTTGGTCACGTCGTGCGTCACACCCACTGTTCTGGAATAGGACTCGCCCGGGTTTTGGACCATCGAGGTAACTGACTGGTCCTGAGAGATTACGTTGAAGTTACCTCCGGTGATCGGGACCACGACGTAATCGAATTCATGCGTGTGCATTCCGGTCGAGGCCCCCGGCTCGAAATGCCAACGGGTGACGCGGATTCGGCCGTTGTCGACCATCACTGACGGTGTAGCTGCAGGCATGTTCACTCCCCCTGCGCCATGGCATACGTCACCTGAAGCTCGACGGGGCTCCGAAGCGGCAAGGACGCAACTCCCACATTAGTGCGGGCATGACGGCCCGACTCCCCGAAGATCTCCACGAAGACGTCGCTGGCTCCATTGAGAACAGCGCTGTGCCCGGTGAAACCGTCCGCGCAGGCAAGGTAGCCCGTGAGGTGCAGCACTCCCTCAACCTTGTCGAGGCCACCGGCAACGGCAGCAGCTGCAGCAATGGAGTTGAGCGCGCATATCCGCGCAGCTGCCGCGCCCTCATCAACGCTCACTTCACCACCCAACAGGCCAGGATTGGCGATTGAGCCGTCCAAGAACGCCAATTGACCAGTAACGATGATCTGCCCACCGTGGATTCTTGCCTGAACGTACGACCCGACCGGCTGAGCGACCTCAGGCAGATCAACCCCAAGCTCGGCGATTCTCGCGGTTGCACTCATCATCAGGCCAGTGACTCGCGGGCCCGAGCAAGGAGATCCTTTGCTGCTGCGCGGGCAGCCAGCGCTTCGTCAAGCGTCACCGGCCGGAAATTCGTGACTGTGCCGGGCGCGCATTGACCAACCTTGCTCATGTCTGCACTAATCACCGTGGCGACCATCGCGTAGCCTCCACCGGACACTGCGTCGCGATGCAAGATGATGGGTTCGACCCCACCCGGGACCTGAATAGACCCGATGGGGTACCCGGCATCAACGATGTTCGAGGGATCCGAACCCGCCCCGAAGGGTTGCACTCGATCTTTCCA
Organism: Candidatus Nanopelagicales bacterium; assembly: GCA_044374195.1. Lineage (GTDB taxonomy): Bacteria > Actinomycetota > Actinomycetes > S36-B12 > S36-B12 > CAIKZY01. The sequence goes on along the minus strand of JBILOY010000023.1, from coordinate 24,110 downwards.
ATCAAGCTTCCCGCCCGAGTAACGAAAACCAATTCGATCGGCAACTGGTGTCAGCTTCCACGGCTGGTCGAGCAGGGCGCTGAGTCCGACGTCAGTGAGCCGGTAGTCATACAGACCGAGCACAACTCGAACATCTACCTCACGGTTGAACTCTGGCCGAAAATCGGCCTTCACCACTCGCCCGGCAATTCCGCCTCCGGTGCCTACCGGGAGCAGGTCACCACTTTTGAGTGAACGCCCCTCGTACCCACCAAAAGCACCGAGTGCGTATGTGGATCGACTGCCGAGAACTTCCTCCACCGCGATGCCACCGCTTACGGCGAGATAGAACCGAGCCCCGGCTTGGAGAATTCCGAACGCCAGTTCGTCTCCTTTCGCCACAGAGAAGGACTCCCACTGCGGGTACTCCAGGCCATTGACCATCACCGGAACCTTCGCGCCGGTCACCGCGACAATCGCGGGTGCGGTGAACCGCATCTTGGGACCCATGTAGGTAGCCTCGATAACCGCAGCAGTAGCCGGGTTACCAACAAGGAAATTCCCGAGCGCCGCTGAGTAAAGATCGAGCGCACCTGACGGAGGGATACCCACGCTGTAGTAGCCCGGTCGCCCCTGATCTTGAACTGACGTGGCCAGCCCTGGCTCAAGAATTTCAATTCCCATAAAGCGCCTCCAGCAGTCGACTGTTGTACGAGTCCGGATCGACAAGGAATTCATCAAGGACGAAATCAACAGGAGCCTGTCGGTACGTGTAAGTGCCTGCTTCGACCTCGGCCAGGATCGAGTTGTACTCCTGCTCATCAATCCCACGGAACTTCACGATGTCACCAGGCTTGAAGAAGATCATGAATTCAGCGAAATCAGGAAGCTTCTGCTCGGGGTCGAAGATGGGTACCGGAGTAATGCCGAACATCTGGTAGCCACCGGCACCGCGAACGCTGTAGACGCAACTGAAGCAGCCCCCGTGACCGACAGTCTGCTTGGGGGTATCGGTGCGCGGCCGAATGTACTTTGGCACCTCTAGCTGTCGTTCCTGCGGCACCATCTGGAACATGAACGGTAGACCTGCGACGAATCCCACCATCGACGTGATCCAAGGGGATCCGGAATGCGCCGCGATAAAGGCGTCCGGGCCATCTAGCCCATTCTCGATTGCGGCAAATTCGAGATCGTCTCCCTCTGGCCGCTGATGGCGATCTCGAAAACGAGCGCCAGTTTCGAGTGTGAATGGATCTCGATACCAGACCGGAACCTCGAAGATCCTGGTCGACAATGTGGGTGATGTACCTGATGCCAGGTTTGCCTCGATACCGCGAACTAACTGCTCGACCTCAACCGGTGAGGAGATGTCGGGATCAAAGCGCACGAGTAGTGAGGCATTTGACGGACAGACGTCAATGATCCCGGGCAGTGCGGCTGCCGTTATGGCAGTTGCCATGGCCATGGCACGAAAATTCGCATCCAGGCTCATGGACTCAGCTACTTGGACAACCAGATGTTCGTCTGCGCCCCAAGAATACCGACTCGTGGACTCTGCCATCTGTGTCATCTCCCTACTCCGTGACTGAAGTGAACACTCCTACTGCACCGTCGCATCATGCACTCCTACGTTCCAAGAAAGTGGTGTCGTAATCGCCTGACTCGAATTCTGGTGTCGCGAGGATTCCTTCGAGATAGTCGGCGGTTGTCACAACCCCCTCCACCCGAACCTCAGCTAGTGCGCGGCGAGTGCGCGCAATGGCCTCGTCGCGAGTGCGCCCCCACACGATGATCTTCGCCAGGAGCGAGTCGTAGTAAGGACTCACCGTGCTTCCCGCAGTGAAGCCACTATCAATGCGAACGAAGGGCCCAGCAGGCATCGTGAATTCGGTCAGCGTTCCCGGAGAAGGGAAGAAGTTCATTTCCGGGTTTTCCGCGTTCAGTCGGATTTCTATGCAATGCCCCCGACTTACCACGTCTTGCTGACCGAAGGACAGTTGCTCCCCTGAGGCAACCCGCAGTTGCTCGGCAACTAGGTCAATACCCGTAACGCACTCGGTGATGGGATGTTCCACCTGGATCCGAGTGTTCATCTCAATAAAGAAATATCTTCCCGTGGCAGGCTCGTAGAGGAACTCAACGGTTCCGGCCCCTTCATACGCGACCGCCCTCGCAAGATCTACAGCGGATGAGCAGAGTGATTCACGCACCGCTGCAGGCAATTTCGGGGCAGGCGTCTCTTCGATGAGTTTTTGTCGACGACGTTGAACGGAGCATTCTCGCTCCCCCAGATGCACGAAGTTTACGCCATCGCCGAAAACCTGGACCTCGATGTGCTTGGCTCCTTGAACCATCCGCTCGATGTAGACCTCGTCGCTCCCAAATGCAGCCAGGGCTTCGGCCTGCGCTATCGGTAGTACCTCTCGAAGCTGACTTTCGTCTTCAGCGATGCGGATTCCGCGACCTCCGCCCCCTGCCGACGCCTTGACAGCCACCGGGTAGCCGGTGCGTTGCGCGACAGCTACCGCAGTCTCAACATCCTCTACTGGTCCATCTGATCCGGGAATCGTCGGGACGCCCGCTGCGATCGCCGCTCGAATTGCCTGTGCTTTGTCACCCATCTGGGTGATCGCCTCAGGGCTCGGCCCCACGAAGGTGATACCGGCCTGATGAAGTTGTCGCGCGAACTCCGCACGCTCCGAGAGGAAACCGTATCCGGGGTGGACAGCATCGACACCAGTCTTTCTCGCTGCCGCAATGACGTTCTCGATAACCAGATAACTCTTTCCCGCCGCAGCGGGCCCGATCACCTCGAATTGATCAGCCGTACGGGTATGCAGGGCATCTACATCGGCCTCGCTGCACACAGCAACAGTCTGAATCCCGAGTTCACGGGCAGCACGAATCACTCGTACCGCAATCTCACCTCGGTTTGCGACAAGCAATTTCTTCACTTAGGCGTCCGTCTCCAAGATCGCGATGATGTCACCAGGACCGATGATGTCCTCGCTGTTGATCTCGAATGAGACGACGGTCCCTGCAGCACCCGCCTTGATCTCCGCGAACTGCTTCATGACTTCTACTAGACCGATGATTGAATCGGCGGTGACTACGTCACCTATGGAGACATATTCGGGCTGATCTGGACTGGGCCTTCGGTAGAAGACGCCGGGGATTGGTGCCTGGATCTCGTGCCTTGACATACGACAGCCTCCTCTGAGAGCTACTTGGATGAGAATTCGTCAACAACTGCGCGCACGACCCGAGCGACATCAACCGCGTTCGGAGTGTCCGAATGCACGCAGATGCTATCGAAGGTGACAGGAACCAGATCGTCGGTGTCCGTGAGAATCACGCCGTCAACAAGACCCCTTCGTGCACGTTCGGCAGCAATCTCTACCGGGGTGGCGTGAGGTCTCCTGATAATGATTAACGATCCATCGCTCCGATAGGCAAGATCGACGTAAAGCTCAGCGACAAATGGAACGCCGCGGCGGCGTGCAACCTTCTCGTGCCAGGTGTTGGCCATTCCATACACCGGAACCTCGTAAAGCTCTGCGACATCACACACCGCATTCATGAGGCTCTCGTCGCGTGCAACCATCCCGTACAGAGATCCATGGGGCTTGATGTGATCGAGGGCGACCCCGTGCGCCTTGAGAAAACCGCTCAGCGCTCCCACCTGATAGAGAATGAGATCCCTAACTTCCGACGGCTCCATTTTCATCTCTCGGCGCCCGAAACCCCAGATATCCGGGAGACCAGGATGTGCTCCGATGGTGATACCAGCGTTCACAGCCTTGCTGACTGTGTCCTCCAGGGTCGCTGGATCACCTGCGTGGAATCCACAGGCAACATTTGCCGTGTCGATGTACTCAAGTAGACCATCGTCATTCCCAAAGGAATGAATGCCCAAAGACTCCCCCATGTCCGAGTTCACCGTGACTCTCATCCCAAAATCCCCTTGAGCTTGTCCGGTAGTTGTCCAGGCGTCATGTCGTACGTCACCCACATCGTTCTCGTCGCGAATGCGTCATAGACGGATCGGGCTCGGTGATTGTCATCGGCCGTGATCCAACGCACGACTGTCCACCCATTGTCAGAGGCCAACTGGCGCAGGCCGTGAAGCAGCGCATCGGCAACCGCGGACCCGCGTGCCTCGGTGTCGACAAGGAGGTCGTCGAGGAAACATCCGACACTTCCGGCAAGAGGACGGGTGAAGGGGCGATAGTGCGCGAGACCTTGAGCGACTCCTGCAGAGTCCACAGCCAACAGACAAGACAGCGGATGCGCGGGATCAGTTATCCACGACCAGATGAGATCTTGATGCTCGCTCCTCACCGCCACGGTGTAGTGCTCAGCAAACTGTCGATAGAGGTGGCGCCAGCGCTGCTCGTCAGCTGCGCTCGGTGCACGCAGAGTGAAGCCCGCTGCCCGATCGAGGAAAGCAGGGCGTCCGGGCTCACTCGGGGGGCTCGGCACCCCCGTGGGAATTCCGCTTGTCACGACGAGTCTCCCTTAGTAGAAGGCGCTGATTTTCTGCGACGCACCCAGTCGGTGATCTCCTTGCCCCCAGTGATGCCCGCAGGGCGCACGATGAGAACAATGAGAAGGATCAGGGCCAGGATCATTTCGGTCAGTCCGGGGACATCGATTTGCGGAATAGGACCAAGACCATTCGTTTCAACAGTTCGCAAAAACTCTGCCAGGATTTGGACAACGAGCACACCGATCACCGCACCCGTCAGGCTCCCCAGACCGCCAATAACGAGCATGGCGATCACAAAGAAGGTGAGCGCGAATCCGAAGGTTTGAGCAGAGAAGGTCGAGATGTAGTGACCGTATAGAGCCCCGCCCAGAGCGGCAATCGAGCAGCTGAGCACCCATCCCCAGAGTCGTTCGATAGGAATCGAGATGCCAATTGACATCGCAGCCTTGTCATCTTCCCGGGTAGCAATCAAGCGTCGGCCACGCCGAGTCACCTGATAAAGGGCAGCGATGACGATGACGAGTGAAACGCCGGCCAGCGCCCACCAGATGGTGATCTCCTTCGGGACGCCGACCATCGTGCTCTCGCCGCGAGTAACGGCCTTCCACTTCGTGATGATCACCTGAACTACCACCAGAAAGGCCAGAGTGCCGATGCCGGCAGCCAGGCCAGAGAGCCGAACCAACGGGATGCCCACGATCAATGCGATCACCGCGGTGAATGCGACTGAAATCAAGATTCCCATCGGAACCGAGACGGAAAAGTCAAGGATCCACTTGAGGAATTCGGGCATCGCCGGAAATAGACTCGGCTTCTGCTCCGCCGGAATCGTGAGGATCGCGGACGTGTACGCGGCGATCATCGCGAAGGCGATGGAACCGAAGGACACCACACCAGAGTTTCCGGAGAAGACGTGTAGACCTACGACGAGGACCATCAAGATCAGCGCTGTCGTGGCGCGCTGCTGAAGGGAGATGTCTCCGGTCAGGTTCACCAACACTGTCAAAATGATCAATGGGATTACGAGAAGACCGGAGAGCCAGGCCCATCTTCTTAGTGGGGATGTGGAGGTATTCATCAGACACGCACCCCCTTAGCAGCGATCAGACCGGCAGGTCGGATCAAGAGCACCACGATCACTAGCAGGTACAAGAATGCATCAGCGAACACCCGAAGCTCCAACGGCAGGAGCGCATTGAGCATTGTGTAGACGAAGCCCATCAGGAACCCGCCCAGTGCTGCACCCGGCATACTCCCCAGTCCGCCGATCACGGCGCCGACGAATGCGATGAGTACGATTGATTCACCGCTCGACCAGCTGACATTGGTACGACTTGAGAAGAACAGCATCGCGACAATGGCCGCGATAACTCCGGAGATGACGAAAGCTGTCGCGATAACGCGATTCGACTTGATGCCCACTAGCGCCGCCATACCGACATCTTCCGTGGATGCGCGCAGCATTATTCCGATGTTGGTCTTCTTGAGCAGGAGCGCCAGAAGAACGAGCACCACGATCGTTGTGACGACCGTCAGAAGTGACTGTAGTGAAACGAAAATTCCGCCCACCTCGTACTGTGCCGAGAGTCCCGAGAATTGCTCCAGGGGCTTGGGGTTCGCTCCGAATGCGACACGAGCCGTCTGCTGGAGGAACTGGGACAGCGCGTAGGACGTCACCAGCATGGTCATCGCTGTGGCATTTCTGACGGGCCTGAATGCCAGTCGCTCCATCAACAGCGAGACGATCACGACGACGACGATGGTCCCGAGGATCAAGATCCACCACGGCTGGCTACGCAGCAAGATCATGGAGAATCCGCCGATCATGACCAGCTGGCCGTAGGCGAAGTTCATCAGCCCCATGACGCTGAACACGAGTGCCAAACCCAAGGTCATAAGCGCGTACAGGGCGCCCGTGCCAATCGCATCGACGACGTACTGGATGTACATCTCAGACCTTCCCGAAGTTCAGGTATTCGGCCTCGATGTGGGTGGCGTCGGCATGAACACCGCCTTGAGCTTGTGTCTCGATCATGCCGCCGGTCCGCATGAGGTAGTAACGATCAGACGCTCGAATCGCCTGAACCGCGTTCTGCTCCACCAGAAGAATCGAGGAACCTTGGGCCTTCAACTCGGCCAGTAGGTCGAACACCTGCTCGACGATCTGCGGGGCCAGGCCCAAGGACGGCTCATCAAGAAGAATCAGTTTCGGATTGCTCATGAGGGCGCGCGCAATGGCCAGCTGCTGCTGCTCACCACCGGACAAGAGCCCTGCCATTCTGCTGGAGTACCTCCCGAGTATCGGGAAACGCTCCATCATCTCGTCGCAACTCTTGATTACGCCGCCACGATCACCACGGATGGTGCCGCCAACAATGAGATTCTCGCGAACTGTCAATCGAGTGAAGATTCGACGACCTTCGGGAACAACTGCGATGCCGCGTCTGAGAATCGAGCCAGGATCTTGGCCCGCGATCTCTTGGCCCTCGTAGAGAATTCGACCGGCAGCGGGCTTCACCACGCCGGCGATGGCCTTCACGGTCGACGACTTACCCACGCCGTTATGCCCGATCAAGGACACGAACTCGCCCTCGTCCACGTGCAGATCGAGGCTCTTAACTGCGACGGCGTTGCCGTAGGTGATCTTCACACCCTCGAGAGATAGAAGACTCATGAGTGATCCCTTCCGAAGTAGGCCTCGATCACAGCAGGATTTGTTCTGATCTCCTCCGGAGTCCCCACTGCGATCGTTCGTCCTGAGTCCATGACGTGAATCCCCTGGCAGACGCTGAAGATAACGGACATATCGTGCTCGACCAGCAAGACGCCGCATTCAAGTTCATCTCGTACGCTGACGATGGTGAGGGATAGTTCAGCGGTCTCTTCATCATCGAGGCCTGCGGCGGGCTCGTCGAGAAGCAGAAAGTCGGGTGCCGTTGCGATCGCCCTTGCGATACCGGCTCTCCGCTCGTCACCGAGCGACACATTGGCGGCCAACTCTCCCGCCCGGTGTGCGATACCTAGCAGTTCCAATGCGTCGAAGGCAGCCTGGCGCCCATGATCGCCGTGGAGTCCGGAACTCATGGCTCCGAGCTCCACGTTCTCGAGCACGCTGAGATTCTTGAAGATCCGAGTGTCCTGAAAGGTGCGAACCAACCCATGCTTCGCAATTCTCGTCGGGGACCAACCGGAGATATCCAAGTCACCCAGCAACACTCTCCCCGCGGTCAGCGGCACGAAGCCGCTGACCGCGTTGAAGAGTGTTGACTTGCCGGCACCATTAGGACCGATCAGACCGGTGATTCGCCCGCGAAGGACCTCGAGGTTGACTTCGTCAACCGCCTTGACTCCTTCGAAGTGGACGCTGAGACCTTGGGTGCTCAGTACTTCGAAACGATCTGACTTCTCCATCTGGTGACGACTCCCTCTTAGTTGAGGCTAGGCCTTCTCACACGGATTACCCGGATCGACCGAGGCGATCTTTTCCGGGGTGATCAGAGTGACGAACTTGCCCTTGCCGTTCTGGTACTCAACCACGCGCTGCTGACGTCCCTGCGCAGTGTGACAGGTTGCCGACCACTTGATCGGGCCAGTCAGGTAATCCTTGGCCGGGAGATTCTCCAGAGCACTGACGATGGCATTTCCATCCGTGCTACCCGCTGCCGTGATGGCATCTGCCATTGCGTATGCCATCTCGTAAGAGAGAACGGGGTAAGCCAGCGTCGTATCGGCACCGTACTTGGCCTTGAAAGCATCCGCGAACTTCTTGACGTTCGGATTCGGATCACCCTCGCAGTAGGCCGGCATGCAGGCAAACGGCAGCGAGTAGAACTCGCTGATGTTCGGGATAGCGCTCGTGACGAGGGTTCCGTCGACGGCTGCACCCGGCATCATGACCGGCGTGTTGATACCGGCATCGCGAATAGCCTTCAGCATTGTTGTTGCAGCGGGCACCACGGACGGCACGATGATGACGTCAGCGTTCTTCGCAGCATCGCGCAGACGGGTGATGTTCGCGGACGGGTCAAGCTGCTCGTTGCCCGTGAAGACATCCTCGCCCACGATCGTTCCGCCGAGCTCAGCGTAGCGACCCTCGAAGTATGCACCGAGTGACTTGGTGTACTCGAGAAGATCATCCTGAAGCACGTACGCGTTCTTCCACCCCTTGTTGTTGAAGGCGAATTCAGCTGCAGCAGAACCCTTGAAGGCGTTGCCCGGAGAGGGGCTGAAGGACATCGGACCGATGGTGGTCATGTCCGCAATCTTTCGGTCACCCGCGCACAGCGAGAGTGCCGGAATGTTGTTCGCCTGGGCGACAGTCGCTGCGGGGGCGGCGAAGTCGAAGTCACAGGTCGTGACGATGATGTTCGCGCCTGAGTCGACAGCCTCCTGGGCGATCTGGGTTGTCAGGGCCGGATCGGACTTGGTATCTGTCCAGCTGTAGGTAACCTGCTGGCCGTTGATTCCGCCTGCCGCATTGATCTCATCGATAGCCATCTGGAAACTCTGTGCCGGCTCAATATCGAACGGCGAGATGATTCCGGTCTTCGCAGCGACAATGGCGATGTTGACAGGGCCGGAGGCTCCGCCTTCGGCAGCAGCCGAGGCGGGTGCCGCGGAAGCTTCCTCTGAGGTCGTGCTGCTGCCTGAACTGCAGGCAGCGAGCAGGAGCGCAGCGCTAGCTACGACTCCGACAAATGCTGTCTTCTTCATTCGTTCTCCTTTGGGATGGGCAATTACTCAGTCGAATTACAACCCGGCGCAGAAACTAAACCGGGGCCTTCCAATAAGCGACCGCACGCTTTCGCACAAGATCGCGAAATTGCCTGGTCGTTTCCGGGAAGAGTTCCCCGGTTCCCCAGTCGACGATTACGCCGAACTGGCGGATCAGATCGAGGTCACTGAGCTCACCAGCGCGGTAGCGCGCTGCGACTGCTTCAGGATCCTCTGCCAACCACGAAATGCGATTCTTCGAGATTGACGCGCGAAGGGCATTTGTCGCCCCATGATCAACTTCGTACTGGTCGAGATCAGGATCGATTTCCGAAATCACGACACCGTAGTCCGTGGCCGCTCGGGCAATCGACACGTAACCGTCGATAACATCCTCGAGAACTTCTTCGACGGGGCGCGTAATCGGATCTCCGTATCCGCCGCCGCCCGCTGATGGTCGCGTGAAGGTGTCACCGTTCTTGATCGGGATGTTCGAGAAGACCGCACCGAGGTACTTCTCACCCTCGAGCCCCTTGTTCATCCACACGCCGTGCGGCGTGGAGGGTAGGCCTCCCGCTAAGCCCCACGCTACGTTCCGTGATCGATCGCAGCAGTACGACATGACAGATCGCTCGGAGTTGGTCAGCATGCCACCCTTCTCGACTCCGCATCCCCCTCGATAGCGACCCGGACCACCGGAATCGGTCACAATCTCGTGCTGCGAGGTGATGACTGGCGTGAGCCGCTCCTGTCCCTCGAAAGGCTGAACAGCGAGACCGACACCGAATAGCGGAGACGTGCAATTAGTGCCGTCCTTGCCGTTTCGGCCACCCCATCCACCGACCATCCAGTCGTACCACATGAAGTAGGGCTTACTTTCGCTGCGCGCATCTCGACCGCCGATGAGGAGGTACTCGAGATTGAAGGAGCAGGCGATCGCCCGTTCGGGCATGATCTCGGACCACAGCTCGAAGATGGCGCTCATAATCTTCTCGTATGGACCTGAGCAGAATCCGGTCACAGCAATCGGCCAGCCTGCATTGACGACAGTGCCCTCAGGGCCGAGATCACAGGTAATCGCTCGGTAGAAGCCGGAGTTCAATGGAATGTCCGGGAAGAATGTCTTCGTTCCGGCCACGACCCCTGAGAAGGACGCCCCGAACCCGGAGTTCAGGAAGCTGGACACCGCAGGTGCAGAATGCGACAAGTCATAGTGAATCTGGTCCCCGCGGATGCTCATTCGGACGTTGACCGGGATCAGCCCTTCGCCCAGCGCTGGGTCGAAATCGATGTAGTCAGTTGCCTCCCAATCGCCGTCGGGGAGTTCCGCGATGCGCTTTCGGGTGAGCCGTTCGACGTAATCCTGAACCTCGTCGAACGCAGTGACGACGGTCTCATTCCCGTACTTCTCGACAAGACGCAGGATCTCGCGCTCGCACACGCCCGTGGCCTCGGCCTGCGCATGCATGTCACCCATATTCGATTCAGGCGATCGAGTGTTAGCGACGACGAGTTCGGCTACGTCGAGTCGGAATACTCCCTTGTCCCAGAGCTTGATAGGAACCATTCGGAATCCCTCGCCAAAATGCTCCTTGGCATTCACGTCAAACGAGCCCGGCACTGTGCCTCCGACGTCACCCCAGTGGCCCATAGACATGGCGAAGGCAATGATCTCGCCTTCCGAGAAGATGGGTCGCACGATTCGCACATCGTTGAAATGCGTGCCGCCTGAATAGGGATCGTTCACGCCAAAGATGTCACCGGGATGGATGTCACCCTCGAAGCGCTTAAGAATCGCTTGCGCGCCGAAATGCAATGTGCCGACGTGCACCGCTACGTCCTGGCTTCCCTGCATCACCGTATTGCCCTTGGCGTCGACCAATGCACAGGAGAAGTCACGGGCGTAGATGACGAAGGAATGGCATGTTCGCAAGATCTGCTCACTCATCAGATCCACCGACGTGGTGAAAGCGTTCTTGAGCACCTCGAACGTCACTGGGTCGAGGGCCGTTTTCTTCGGCTCCAATGTCGCGGTCATGACGACTCCTCCTGGATGTGAATGAGAATGTTCCAATTCGCGTCGATTTCCCAACTAGTGCTGGGTGGAACGACAGTTGTTGAATCGAGCTGATCGATGATGGCGGGGCCTTGTGCGCCCATGCCAGGAAGCAGGTCAGGTCGGTCATACACGGGCGTGGGTATGGCGGATGCGCTGCCGTCGCGAGAGTCCTCGAACCAGACTTCACGTACGCTCTTCGGTGCCGGCGGCTCTGCCTTGACTATGTCGCGATGTGCGAGTTTGGGCTTCGGAGTCACTCCGATGGCTCGAACCCCGAGCTGATAGATCTCGATCGGAGCATCACCACGACTGTAAGAAAACTCGCGCTCGTGCTCGCGATGGAATCGAGCGACAGCATCCTTCAGGGCTGCCTCGCCATGGCCCACGACCACGGTTAGTGAACGCCACTGACCGAGGTAGCGCATGGCTGCGGTGCGCTCGAGCACAACCTGATCCGGGGCAACACCCTCCAGAGCCAGGTGTGCAGACGCATCTGCCTCCATGTCCTGGTACAGGGCATTCATCTCGGCTGGATCTGCAGCGTCGAGCGCCTTCTGATACATCATCGTGAGGTCGTGCCTGATGTCCACGAGGAGACAGCCCAGGGCTGAGGTGACGCCAGGGTTCGGCGGCACCAGCACAGTGGGAATCGACAGTTCGCGGGCAAGCGCGGCCCCATGGAGCGCCCCTGCACCGCCGAACGCAACGAGAGCGAACTCCCGAGGGTCGTAGCCGCGGCGGATGGACACGAGCCGAACGGCGTCTGCCATGTTCGCATTGGCTACCTTGACCACCGCGAGTGCAGCCTCTTCGACGCTCATGCCGAAAGGCTGCGCGACGCCGGACTCAATGGCGTTGCGGGCGAGTTCTGGCTTGAGCGTCATCGCGCCACCCACGAGCGTCGTCCCCAGTCGATTCAATACGACGTTCGCATCGGTGTTCGTGGGTGCGACCCCGCCCATGTCATAAGCCGCAGGCCCGGGTGTGGCTCCGGCCGATTGCGGACCGTTGCGTAGGGATCCGGCGGGGTCTATCCAGGCAAGTGACCCGCCTCCTGCGCCGATGGTCATTACCTCAATGCTCGGGAAGGAAATCGGATACCCGTACTCGACGGACCATTCCTTCGTCACCCGCAACTCGTTTTCGTAGACCAGCGTGATGTCAGTACTGGTGCCGCCCATATCAAGCCCGATGGCATTGGGGAAACCCGCTTCAGCGGCGAGATAGCGGCAAGCGATTGCCCCCGCAGCAATACCCGAAGCCGCGAGCCTGACCGCGTAGTTCTGCACCATGCGAGGCGTCATGGATCCACCACCTGAGTGCAGCAGTAGCAGATCTCCGGCGTAACCACCCTTAGCGAGGTTGTCGCTGAGCTCTTGCACGTAGTCGCCCACCAGCGGGGCAAGTACTGCATTCGCAACCGTCGTGCTGAAGCGATCGTGCTCGAAAATCTCGGGGAGGATCTCGCTGGACGTGGAAATTCTCACTCCGGGGAGTTCCTCAGCGAGGATCTCCTTCATTCGGGCTTCGTGGGCACCATTGGCGTAGGAATTCGCGAAGCACACGGCGACGGTTTTGATGCCCTTCTTACGAAGCTTTCCTGCCACCACGCGCGCCTCAGCTTCATCCAAGGGCTCCAACTCATTGCCTTCAAAGTCAACGCGTTCGGTAACGTCATATCGATCGCGCCGGCGAATATACGGCCCCGCGACATCCTTGTAGGCGTCCCAGAGGTCGTCCTTGGTGCCGTCGCGAATCTCGATGACATCACGGAATCCCTTCGTGGTCACCATCGCCGCAGGTGGGAACTTCCGGGTGATCAGGGCATTCGTCGCGACGGTCGTGCCGTGGCTGAACAGCACAACATCGGAGAGATCGACACCGACGGACTCCGCCGCCTGGAGAACGGCTCTTCCTGGATCATCGGGCGTTGAGGGCACTTTGCCCACACGGCTGATGCCCGTTTCATCATCAAGGACAAAGACGTCCGTGAAGGTTCCGCCCGTGTCCACGGCAACGCGTAACGAACCCACAACCACTCCCCTGCTGCCAAGTCAATACACTTCGTGGCTGGAAAGTAGGCCCGAAAAGGCGAGGAAACAATTGACTCACGCACGTATTTTTCCATTTTTCTTTGGAGATTCTCCAAAGAGATCTATGCTTGTGAGGGATATTGTGGAAAATCCCCGCATGTTCAGGACAACACCAGTGGGAAATCGCGGTGAATGATTGTGACTGTTACAAGTTCGTTATCTAGAGAGCCCCAGGCCGCCCAGGTCCTCACGGTTGGGGATCTTGTGGCGCTCACCGGAGTCACCTTGTTCGAAAGCGGCTCCGGACACCTCGACGCCCCCGTCCACGGAGCGGCCATAACCGAGCATCTAGGTGCCGTGGATCAGATCGAACAGGGTTGGTTGGCCGTTACCGATGGAAGTGGGCTCTCCACGAACGCACCCCACGATCCGACCTCCCGCGAATTCGTACGTCAGCTCAAGTTCCGAGGTGCTACAGGGCTCGTCATTAGGCTCGGGCACGGCTGGAATCACGTTCCGGAGGCCATTGCCGACGAGTCCCTGCACCTGGGTCTGCCCGTCTTCTTGCTCCCGGCCGAAGAATCCCCCGCGCTGTTTCTCCGACTCATTCACCAGGCCGTCGGCATGCACGAGGTCACGATCTTGAGTCGTGCACTCAGCGTTCAGACTGAGTTGATTGACGCGCTCACATATCCCGACGTCGAGCATGAGCTGATAAATCGACTCTCGAACCGGTTGGGCGTCTCAGCGATTCTCTATGACTCTCGCAAGATCGTTCTTGCTAGCCAAGGTGAGGCTCCCGTTCATCTCATCCGCGAGCAGATCGCGCCAGACAGCGATGCGGAGAAGACCTTCAGCGTGGGCAGATGGCAGGTATCGATAGCGCCAGTATCCGTGCCTGGTCAGATCTATTGGCTAGCACTCGCTTGGCACGAGAGCGTCGACCTCTCTCACGAGATCATCCGGTCGACGAAATACGCACTCCAGCAACTTCTCCGCGCGCATCTGACGACTCGGCAGAATTCACGCCGACAGGATCAAATGCAGCGCTCCCAACTTCTGTCAGAGATTCTAGAAGGCGTAACGGACTCGCGACTAGCCCGACTTCGCGATCAATTGGTTCTACTCAACTTTCCGCGTGAAGGTGAATTTCAGATTCACGTGATGCGAGATAGATCTGCTGTTGGCATTCCATCAACTGACAGCGGCGTGGATCCGGTCCTGGAAACGATTCAGGCAGCTGCAGAGGCTGCGGAAACCTCAGTGCTCCTGGGTGCGCAGGATGGCCAATACGTCGTGCTGTATCCGACCAACGAAAACCTGGCGGCAGAACTCCTCCTGCTGAACCCGCTCTTTCATCATGGCATCAGCGCAGCCTTCAGCGATCTCAATCAAACCCGCATGGCTCTGCGGCAGGCAGAAATGTCAGCTCTGACAAGTGCCCGAAGCGGAATGCTCACGCCGTTCGCCGAGGTGGGCTTCATCAATTTTGTTCTAGCGCAGGTCCCTGCCGAGACTTTCGCGGCGAAAGTAGCGGAGATTCTTGCTTCGCTTCCTGAGGGGATCTCCTTCGAAGAAACCTTGATCTCCTACCTCCTGCACGGCATGGATATTCAATCCACTGCACGAGCAATGCACCTGCACCCGAACTCGATCAGATATCGATTAGCAAGAGTCGAAGAGCACCTTGAGCGATCTCTCGCCGACCCGGAAACGATCACCCTGCTTTTCCTCGCGCTGCATGATCGGCTCGTGCCTGGCGAATCAGGAGGGGTAAGCAGTGGCAACATCAACTAAAGCGGAACGTAAACTGCGACTCTCGATCGATGTCGGAGGAACCTTTACTGATATCTGCGTTCTGAACGAAGACACATCTGAGTTACGCACTGCAAAGGTACCCAGTAATCGATGGGATCCCCTTTCATCGGTCATCGATGCGATCAGTGCCCTTGACCTGGACATGAGCTCCGTCCATCTCGTCACGCACAGTACGACCATCACGACTAATGCGCTCGTGACGAGGGATTTTCCCTCCGCAGCGATGATCACCACCGCCGGATTTCGTGATGTCATCGAGATGCGCGACGGAACGCAAGAAGACGTGTGGGACTCCTTCAAAGAGGTCTCTCGGCCGTACATCGCACGACGAGATCGCCTCGAGATCTCCGAACGCATCGACTACTCGGGTCGGATTCTCACCCCCCTGGATATCGACTCAGCTCGCGAGCTCGCCAGCTCGATCAAGGCACGGGGTATCCGGACGGTAGCCGTCTGCTTCATCAACTCGTATGCCAATGCCGTTCATGAGGAACGAATGAGAGAGATACTGCTGGCGCAGAACCCAGAACTCAACGTCAGTATTTCCTCTGAAATCCTCCCGGAGATCAACGAGTACGAACGATTCTCGACTACCGTCGCGAATGCGCTCCTTGCATCGCTCGTGGGTGATTACATCGGACGCCTAGCGGAGCATCTCAACACGGAGGGCTATGTAGGCGATCTCTTGATCATGCATTCGGGTGGCGGTTCGATGACCGCATCGCTAGCACAGAAGTTCCCTCTGCGACTCGCGGCCTCAAGCATCGCCGGAGGTGCAATGGCGGCTAAATACATTGCCCAGCAGTGCGGTTTCATGGATGCCATCGCGATTGATATGGGCGGTACGAGCACGGATATCACCCTGATCGACAACGGTCAGGTGAGAGTAGTGAAGCAGTGGTGGGTCGAGTACGGTCACCCGATTTCCTTCCCAGGTGTTGAGCTCGCCACTATCGGCTCTGGTGGCGGAACTATCGCCTGGGTTGATGACGCGGGTGCTTTGCGCAGCGGACCACGATCAGCGGGTGCGGAGCCGGGTCCTGTGTCGTACCGTCGCGGGGGAACCGAACCTACGAACACGGACGCTAATCTCGTGCTCGGGCGACTCGGCACAGAGCTTGCTGGGGGCAAAATCACTCTCGACTCTGCGGCCGCTGAAGATTCCATCAGGAGTCGAATTTCAGTTCCGCTGGGGCTATCACACATAGATGCCGCCTTGGCAATCGTGCAGATTGCGGACGCAGCAACAGCGAGCGCAGTACGGCTCATGCGGCAGTCCAGGAAATCCCTCTCACCGAGTGCCCCGTTGATCATCTTCGGCGGTGCCGGGCCACTGCACGCTGTTGCAGTCGCAAAGGAACTCCAAGCGCCTCTGGTAATTATCCCACCACATCCCGGCATCACTTCAGCACTGGGATGCCTCCTCGTCGATATTCGGCATGACTTCTCGACCATGTTCCAAAAACTGATCGGCTCCACCGACGAAGCCGCGTTGGAAGGCAAGTTCACCGAGCTGGAAATCGAAGCACGCGAGCGACTGCTCAGCGAGGGCATCTCGGAGCGCGACATGGTGCTCGAGCGAGCGATCAGCATGCGTTACGCGGGTCAATGGCGATCCTTGAGCATCCCGTTCGGCAGAGGGGCCGGTGCTATCGACGCTGCGGTGCAGCATTTTCAGAGCGACTATCAAATGCAGTACGCCTACCGAGACGAATTGGTGCCGGTCGAGGTATACCAGCTGAATCTGACCGCTACAGGACGACTGCCACCAGTGGAGTTCCAGCGGTATGAAATCGTAAGTCGGAACGCTCAGCCGATTAGTCACCGCCTTGTGGCCTTCGATGAGACCGGCGCACTCATCGATACCTCGGTCTACACGCGAAAACAGCTGCGCAGTGGATCGTGGCTCATCGGCCCTGCCGTCATCGAGCAGCTCGATACAACGATTCTGATTCCGCCAGGGTTTCGCGCGGAAGTCGACGAGTGGCTCAATCTCCATATCGAGGAAGTTCTCCCAAATGAGTAAACCACGCCTCACACAGATAAGCCGCGAACTTGATCCCGTGACCTTCGAGATCCTTCGGAACTCCTTCGTGAATTCCGTCGAGTTGATGGCGCAGCAATTCAGGCTGACATGTCATTCATTCGTCATCTACGCCAAAGACTTCTCTTGCGCACTTGCGGACGCGCTCGGCAATTCGGTGGCGCAAGGCGAGCAGGACGTCGCAGTTCAGGTCGGCACGCAACATCTTGTCTGCAAGGAGATTCTCACGGCATTTCAGGGAGACATTCATCCAGGTGACGTCTTTGTCACCAACGATCCGTATGCCGGCGGAAGCCACTTCAACGATGTGTGCGTTTTAAGGCCCATCTTCGCGGGGCAAGAACTCATCGCCTGGGCCATGGCGAACGGTCACTGGAGCGACGTTGGGGGAAGCGTTCCTGGTTCGTTCGACGTTCGCGCAAAGGAACACTTCGGTGAAGGGCTGCGAATTCCACCCCTGCGGGTCTGGAGCAAGGGGCTGCTCAGCGCAGACATCGCGAATTTCATCGTGAGCAATACGCGTGCACCACAGGACAATCTCAGCGACCTCAACGCTCAAGCGGAAGCAACTCGAGTGTGCGAGAGGGAGGTGCTTCGGCTCGTAGGGCGCTACGGGAAAGAGGTGGTCACTCAGGCATTCGACGAGGTGATCTCCCACACTGCAGATCTATTCCGGGCACGCGTCAGGCAATTGCCTGACGGCTGCTGGACCACGAGTGACTTCCTCGACTCTGACCCCGCGCTCGGCGAGGGTCTCATACCCATAACGGTTACCTTGACCATCGACGGTGAGCAACTGAAGTACGACCTTTCACAATCGGCACCGGCCGTGGCTTCCTTCATGAACTCCACTCGAGGCTCAACCCTCTCTGGAGTCATCTCGGGAACGAAGAGATTTTTTCCCGACATTCCGATCAATGCCGGTTTGATCGACTCTATTGAGGTCGAGCTGGGCGAAACAGGGAGCGTTGTCAACGCTGCCTGGCCGACGGCAGTCTCGGGATTCGTGTCCGGGGCCTACGAGAAGATCATCAACGCCATCTTCGAACTGTGGTCAGGAATCCTGCCCGAACGCGCAATGGCATGCTCCTTCAATCTTGAGTACCTATTGGTGGGCGGTCGCGATGTTCGTAGTCCGGAGCGTCCGATCTTCATGTGGTACGACTGGATGGTCGGCGGCTGGGGTGCCCGTCAGGGTCATGATGGAGCGTCTGCGGCTTCACCACTCTTTGGGGCAGGCTTCGCTTCGCAGCCAATCGAGGGTCAAGAGCGTCTCAACCCCGTGGTGACCACTCACTGCCAGATCATCACTGACTCAGGCGGCCCCGGCGAGTTCCGAGGCGGTTGCGGCGTTGAGAAGGGCGGGCGGCTCACTGACAGTGAGCAGCCGGTGATGTCGTACTGCTGTGATCGTTCCAGATCAATCCCCTGGGGCATGCATGGCGGACTCCCGTCAACCCCTCAGGGCCTGTGGCTTAACCCCGGGACGCCGCACGCCGAATATCTGGGGGCCATGTTCTCTAATGTCGAACTGGTGTCAGGCGACTTCTTCGCACGGCCAAGTTCGGGAGGCGGAGGATTTGGGGACCCGCTCGAGAGGAGCACCTCCGTAGTTCTGGACGATGTCATCGATGGATACGTATCGATTCGTCGGGCACAGCGAGATTACGGCGTGATCATCGACACCCGCTCGAAACTGGCAATTGACTGGAGGGTGGATCCAGAAGCAACGCTCACGGAGAGGGCGAGTATTGCTGCCCACAGACTGGCCTGGCTGGATGAGGATTCGGAGTCAGTCGCGCGAAGGTACCGGTCAGGCGAACTTGATCACTTCGATCTCATTCGCCAATACGGGGTCATCGTCGAGTGGGGAAGCGGGCAGTTACTTCCGGAGACCACTCGCCAGCACAGAGATTTGCTGAGAAAACGGGCTTGCCCAAACTGGGTGCACTAAAGGGACCCATGGCGTCTCTGGTGCCGATAACATCCGCGTGATCCCACTCAAATCGGAGGTTTCACATGGCTCTGGCATCCCCCCAGCCGCGCGTCCTGGCGGACGTCGTCCCGCACACCTGGATCCGCCAGGCGATCTTGATCGGTGGAGGCGCCGCATTCGTCGGTCTGTCCGCCCAGATCGCCTTCTACCTCCCCTGGAACTTGACCGTTCCGGTCACCCTGCAGACCTTCGCCGTCGTGCTCGTAGCCGGCGCTCTTGGCTCTATCCGCGGAACAGCAGCTATGGCCCTGTACGCACTCCTCGGCGGCATCGGCCTGCCCTGGTTCGCCGGCCAGAAGTCCGGCTTCGGCGGCGCCGCATTCGGATACATCATCGGCTTTATCATTGCCGCATTCATTGTCGGCAAGCTGGCCGAGCATGGCGCCACGCGCAACTTCTTCAAGGCCGTCGGCCTCATGATCATCGGCAACGTGGTCATCTACGCCATCGGCTTCACCTGGCTGAAGTACAACCTCGATGTCCCGTGGTTCGGCGCCGACTCGGCCTGGGCCTATGGTGTGAAGGACTTCATCGCCGGTGACATCGTCAAGATCATCGCAGCAGCAGGCCTACTGCCGCTGACCTGGCAGGCGCTGAAGAAGACCAAACTCACCGACTGAAGCATGTGTTCGCCAAGCATCTCAACGAGCCAGCTGTTGACGTGCTGACTCGACGGAATGCTCTCTGTGCGCATCGTGCAGGTCGATCAATTTTCCGGCATCGAGGTTTCGCAGTGCGGCAAGCATTTCCGCATGCTCTGCGCTGACTCTGTGTCGATTCACATCGGATTGAAAGTACAGGGTTCGATATACGTCCGTGGCGTCCCAGAGTTGATTCAAAAGCCGACTTAGACGCGGCATCGAGGCCTGGTCGAAAATGCCGAAATGAAATCTTCTGTTGGCGTCAGCGAGGCCCGATATATCGCCACACGAGGAAGCCGATTGCATCTCGTAGAGAATTGCCTCTAGCGCGTCGCAATCCTCTCGTGCCAAGTGAGGGACGGCCAAGGAAATTGCTTCCGCTTCTAGCAAGGACCTCAAGCGGTACACCTCCGCCAAGTCGTCAATACTGAGTTCCATCACGAAGTATCCGCGGTGCGGGTGGTACGAAACGAGACCC
The DNA here is from genome assembly GCA_044374195.1 of Candidatus Nanopelagicales bacterium. Lineage (GTDB taxonomy): Bacteria > Actinomycetota > Actinomycetes > S36-B12 > S36-B12 > CAIKZY01. Next base: position 3,860 of record JBILOY010000023.1, on the reverse strand, counting down.
TCACCCTCAAGAATCTTCAGGGCTTCTCGCAGAGGAACCCTGCTTACCCCATATCTCTGCGCGAGTGACTCCTGCACCACCTGACTTCCGGGTGCAAGTACACCAAGCACGATGTCGGAGCGAAGCTCCCTGAGTACAGCCTCTTGCGCAGTGGGTGACTTCGCTGTCATGACGATAACCCCAGCAGTTTCAGGACGGTCTCGCGGTCTCGGCCCACGGTCGGCGGAGCGAGGTCGTACGCGATGGGTGTCGCGGTCATCCGCGCGGGATTCGATACCTGTGCACTTCCGACGACCATGTGGACCGGCTCAAGGCCGAGGGATTCGGCAAGCTCGAAAGCCTGGGCTATGTTGTTGATCGGACCGCACGGCACACCGACCCGCGTCAGTTCGGCCTGCCAATGGTCGGCACCATGCGAAGCGAGGGAGGCCGCGAGGCATCGCCCAAGTTCTTCCCTGTTCTCCACTCGACTTGTGTTCGTGGAGTATCGAGTATCGGCAGAGAGCTCTGGAATCCCCAGGACATCGACGAGTCGCCTGAATTGCCCGTCGTTCCCTACCGCGATGATCATCGAGCGGTCGCCCGTGGGATAGACCTCATAGGGTGAAATAGACGGGTGCGCATTGCCCATGAATGCGGGAATGACTCCGGCGCCGGCAAAGGCCGACGATTGGTTGACCATGCTCGACAGCAATGCCTCAAGCAACGACACCTCAATGCGCTGACCCTCACCGGTGCGGTCACGGTGGTGCAAAGCCGCCAGTACGGCAACACTGAGATGTAGACCGGTAAGCACGTCGACCACTGCCACACCTGCCTTGGTGGGCTCACTGGTGCCGGTGATGCTCATCAACCCACCCATGGCCTGCACGAGCAGGTCATAGCCCGGCAAGTCACGACCTTCGGCTGAACCGAAGCCGCTGATGGACCCATAGATCACCGAGGGATTGATCGTGCTCACCGATGCGTAATCAAGTCCGAAACTGACAAGTCCGCCCGGCTTAAAATTCTCGATCATGACGTCGCAGGTGCCCGCGAGTTTCTGGGCAATGGCCGCGTCCTCGGCCCTCGAGATATCGAGGTCGATGGAGAGCTTGTTCCGATTCACTCCCTCGAAGTAGGTGCTCTGCCCGGTCGTGGCGAAGGGCGGACCCCAGGCGCGGGTGTCATCACCGCTGCCGGGTCGCTCCACCTTGATGACCGTGGCGCCCAAATCGCCGAGGAGCATCGTGGCGTACGGACCTGCCAGAACACGCGAGAAATCCGCAACCACGATTCCATCCAGGGCTCCAGGCATGCATGGATTGTATCCAATCTGGGACAGGATCGTCGATGGCCCCGATCACGGCAGTTCGGCATTGATCACGTACACCTTGCGCACGGTCTCATGAACATGCCAGGTGCCTACCCAGCCCATCGGCGTGACCAGGACATCGCCTGCTCTGTACTCCACTGCTCCACTGTCGTCCTCAATCGTGAAATGTCCGGCTAACACCACGCAGCTCTCCGAGAAGGTGTCGCGCCGCGAGCCGAACGAGCCAGGAGTGCACTCCCAGAGACCCACCTCAATCCCGGGCACCTCCCAGATCGCGACCGAGCGCTCCATGACGCCATCGGTGGACGCGGTCGCCTTCGGCGCCCACTCCCCTAGTTCGGTGTCCAAGGTGCCAAGGGCAGCAACCTGCTCGATGTTCATCAACTAATCCCTTCCGGCAATGCGTGCGGCTAGCTTTGCTGTTCGCGAAGTGCTCTCTGTTCCGCGGTGACGCTCGGAGCGATCAGCCGACCTAAACATCGTGTAGAGACCATGTACCCCGAGCCAGCGCAAAGGCTCTGGCTCCCACTTGCGCACCCGACGGTTAACCCACGGCAGGCAAGCTTCGGCGAACTCTTCCTGAGACCCGTTCTGGGTCAAAATCAGCGCTCGCAAAGTGCGAGCCGACAGATTCGCGGTGCTGACACCCATGCCCACATAACCTCCGGCCCACCCGATGCCGGTGGCGGGGTCGAGCCCAACTGTCGCGCACCAATCGCGCGGAACTCCGAGAACACCGCACCAGGCGTGGTCGATGCGCGTGCCGGCAAGTCCAGGGAACATGCGCACGAGGATCTCCTCAAGCATCTCGATCGTGCGATCTTGGGTCTGGCCATTGACGTCGGTGGCCGAGCCGAATCGGTATGGGAGCCCCCGACCACCAATCGCGATGCGCCCCTCGCGGGTGCGCTGGGCGTACATGTAACCGTGCGCAGCATCACCAAGAGTCTCGTATCCATTCCAGCCGATCTGCGCCCATTGATCAGCGGAGAGTGGCTCCGTGGCAATCATCGCGCTGTTCATCGGGAGCCACTCACGACGGTGCCCCTTGATACCAGCGGTGAATCCCTCAGTGGCCCGGATGATGTATTCGGCACTGACCGCGCCCCGGTCGGTCACCACCCGATGCGGGCTGATCTCGGTGACGGTCGTGCGCTCGCAGATTCGCACGCCTAGGCCTTCGACCACCCGAGCAAGGCCCTGGACGAGTTTTGCCGGCTGAATCCGTGCAGCATGGGGGGTGAAGGACGAACAACGCGCATCGGCGATCTCGATACGCGACTTGGTCTCGGCTTGATCGAAGTACACGAGGTCAGGTGCCGTAACGCCCCACTGCGACTCGTGGTTGACATATTCGCGCACGCGTACGGCCTGGGATGCAGTGGTGGCGACACTGAGTGAACCGCCCTTGATGATGTCGGCATCAATACCCTCGCGCGCGCACACATCGATCACTTCGTCGACTGAGGCCCACATCGCCGCCTGAAGATCAATTACCGACTGTCGACCGGTCCGTTCCGCATAGCGCTCACGCGACCAGCCCATCTCGCCGCTTAGCCAGCCACCGTTTCGCCCGGATGCGCCGAAGCCCGCGAATTCCTTCTCGAGTATCACGATGCGCAAAGTGGGGTCAGATTTCATCAGGTAGTAGGCAGTCCACAAACCGGTATAGCCGGCACCCACGATGGCCACGTCGCATTGGGTATCGCCGCCGAGGGCAGGACGATACGACGGCACCCCGCCAATGTCGCCGTACCAGAAGGAGACAGCTCCGTTCACCGCTGCGGTCATGAATCCTCCGGTCGACTGGACACGTAACTAAATGCTAGCCAGGTAGCGCGATGCCGGCTTGTCAGTCGGAAGAAGGAGGTGTGACAGACCGTGACTTGATGGTGTTGGCCGCCACTGAACTGATGATGCGCACGAGAACTGCAATGAACGCGATATCGATGGCCATCTGAACCATGGCGGTGGCTCGAGCCACGTTCGACACAGGCGTGATATCGCCGAATCCCACCGTGGCCAAAATGGTCAGGGCGAAGTAGTAAGCCGTGAAATGGTCGAGATCCTCACTGAACGCCGAGGCATCTGCTGTTGACAGCATGACGTAGACCGCCGCGAAGACGGCCAAAAACATCGTCGCAATGAGGATCAAGGCCTCGACGGCTGCTAACTGCGGGAACTTGGATCTCTTGATCTTCTTCAACTGGCGTCTGAAGTACCAGACGTACAGGGCTCCAAAGGCCACCATCACGACGATGGGGCCGGCCAGATCGACGCCGGGTTCCTCAGGGACAAGGGAAAGTACCAGCCAGATGACGGCGAAGCCGATGACGATTCGAAGGCAGGAGGCAGCAACAAGGCGATAGTGCTCACCACGGGAAAGATCTGTGAACTTCGGGAGGGGAATCTCTTCGACCATGCCTTCAGTGTGGCAGAGACTTAGATCGGGGCGGCCGCAAGCTGGCCGCACGCGCCGTCGATGTCACGTCCGCGGGTATCACGCACCGTGACCGCGACACCGCGATCGCGAAGGGTACGCACG
>JBILOY010000008.1:0-100537 GCA_044374195.1 Candidatus Nanopelagicales bacterium | reverse complement strand
CAGCGGGGTCCGCCTTGCCCTCTGCGAGCATCGGGAACGACTCTTGGGCGCGCATCGGGAGGATAAGTGAGATCTCCTCTGGAGAGTCCGGGAAAGCACGGCCCAGGACCTTTTCCGTCGCGTCCCGATACGACGCCAGAATCACCTTCTTCGAGTCTATGAGGGTTCCATCCCAGTCAAAGAGCACGGCTTGGATCACGGCAGCATCAATACCTTCAGGCTAGTTGCGGCATCGGACTGGATTCCGAATGCCTCGGAGATAGTGGCGAGTGGCAGGGCGTGCGAGATGAACAGGTCGATCGGGATGCGGCCGGCCGCCATGAAGTCCACGACTTCCGACAACTCGCTCTTGTAGCCGAAGGATCCCCGCACCGTCAGTTCCTTCTCGACGATCCGACCGGACTTGACCGCGAACGGTTCCTTCGAGTGAGCGACAAGGGATAGGCGCCCACCCGGACGCAGCGACTTGACCGCGGCCGTGAAGGCTGACGGGATGCCTGATGCCTCGATCGCCGCGTCAGCTGCAGCACCGAGGCCGTAAGGCCCCGGACCCGTTAGTTCGCGGACGGCAGCAGTCACGTCCTGATCTAGGGGGTCAATGACCAGGGAGGCTCCCAGCTCTCGCGCCGCCGACCGTCGTCGCGGCGAGGGATCGACTCCCACGACGACCTCGGCCCCAGCCAGTCTCGCCAAAAGAACGGCCCCAAGTCCGATCTGCCCCAGACCGAAGACGATCACAATGTCCCCGGTCGTGACCTCCGCGGCGCGGACCCCCCTCAGCGACACCGCGAGGGGTTCCACGACAGCACCATGCCGAGGCTCCGTCCCCGCCGGAAGGACGATGACACTCGACCCGGCGCGACCGCCGGGCACCAGCACGAGCGGGGCGAACCCACCCGGCAGGCCGTAACCGATGCTGGCGTTCAAGGTGTTTTCGCATACCTGGATCTCGCCACTGAGGCACTGCCTGCATGTCCCGCACGGCAGCAGCGGCCGAACGGCCACGGCGTCACCGACAGCGAGCCCCGAGCCGGCCGGTGCCGACACCACCGTGCCACCGATCTCGTGCCCCATCACTTGACCAGGGGTGACGCTAGCTCCACTTCGCCATGATGCGAGGTCGGACCCGCAGATACCGCACGCAGCGACGTCGATCAGAACGTCCTCCGGTCCGGGTGCCGGGTCAGCAACCTCTTCGATCCGGATGTCACCTGGCGCGTGGAACACGGCCGCCTTCATGAGCGCACAACCCGCCCGCTGGCTAGCACGCCGGCAGTGAGGAGATCGTCGATCTCCAACTCCGTAAATCCGGCTTCCCTCGCGACTTCCCGCGTGTGCTCACCAAGGCGTGGTGGTGGTGACCCGATTCCCTGCACTCGGCCATCGATGCGGATGGGCGTCCCCAGCGTCGGCGCGGTGCGCTCCGAGCCGGGCGCCATCTGACCGACCTGCACCATGCCCCGTTCGCGGGCCAAGGGGTCCTCAAGGGCCTCGCCAAGGTTCAGCACCGGCGCCACGCAGGCATCGACTCCGTCTAGCAAGCGCATCCACTCATCGCGGGAACGAGTCGCAACAAGGGCTGCAGTATCTGAGCGTGCGTCCTCGTCCATCTGTCGGGGGATGAGATCCTCCCGCTCCACCGCCCGGCAAAAGTTCTCCCAGAATTTTTGCTCGACTGCGCCGATGGCTAGATAGCGGCCGTCAGAGCACTCGTAAACGTTGTAGCAGGGAACCTGCCCGTTGAGGAGCATGCGCCCGGGATCCGACACCTGCCCGGTGGCAAAGTAGGCACCCGCATGGATGGACGTCCATGCCAGGGCAGCGTCGTACATCGCGACCTCTACCCGAAGACCTTCACCTGTGCGCGTCGCATGGTGCAAAGCAGCGAGGATGCCTATGCCCAGCATGGTGGCTCCCCCGAGATCACCCACCTGGACGCCGGGCATTGTGACGCGACCATCGGGAGTGCCCGTCATCCCCAGAACGCCAGCTCTGGCGATGTAGTTGATGTCATGCCCGGCGACATCCCGAAGCGCACCGTCGGACCCGTAACCCGTCAGCGACGCGTAGACGATGCGGGAATTATGCGCCTTCACGGCGTCGAACCCGACCCCGAGACGGTCGATGACTCCAGGACGGAAGCCCTCGATGACGATGTCGGCGACCTCAGCCATCCGTAGGAATGCGGCGACGCCGCGCGGCTGCTTGAGGTCGAGTCCGATCGATCGCTTGCCACGACCGACGATCCAGGAGTAGGCGGACTCATCACCGATGCGCGGTTCGTCCCATCGCATGTAATCGCCCTTGGTCGGCTCCTCCACCTTGATCACGTCGGCGCCCAGGTCCGAAAGGAGGGCGCTCAACACACCACCCGGGAGCAGTCTCGTGAGGTCAAGAATTCGCACGCCCGATAGGGGGGCCGTGGACATCAGGACCCGATCCGGGTCACGTCGACCACGATGCGCGATCCGCCCGTTTCGCCGCGCTGGACGCGCCCCAAGCCCTCGGCGACATCGTCCAGGCCGATGATGTCCCCAACAACGCGAGGCAGGACCAACTTGCCAGAGGCCAACAACTTCAAGCAGGTGTCGACCTCACTCGGCTCGCTGCCGTAGGACCCCACCACTTCACGCTCGCGAAGAACGAAAGTCATAATTCGCCCAGCCACAAGTAGTTCCCTGCCGACACCGACGATGACTGCTCGACCACCATGGTCGAGGCTGCGGACTGCCGCCTCGGTTGTCACGGGCTTACCTACGAACTCGAGAGCCACATCCACGCCACCTAGTTCAGTGATGCGCTTCAACCCCTCATCGGGACTAAGCGCCTCATCCGCTCCCGTCTGAAGCGCCCACTCTCGCGCCTCAGGTCGTGCATCGACAGCGATGATGCTCGCCGCGCCCAGTGTCCGGGCGATGCCGACGGCAGACAGACCGAGTCCCCCGGTCCCCCACACCGCTACCCGACTGCCCGCCTTCACCCCGCCCCGGAAGGCGACCGCGTGGTAAGCCGTGGCCACGGAGTCCGTAGCCACCGCCGCGAGTTCATCGCTGAGTCCCTCAGGCACAGGGAGGCAGTTACGGTCGGGCACCGAGATGAACTCGGCGAAGGCGCCCTCGCAGTCCGCCCCTAGGCACATGCGTTCCGCGCACAGCACCGTCCTGCCCGCCAAACAGTGGCGACATTTCATGCACGTCACCAGGGGTACGATGCTGACCCGAGTCCCCACCGCCGGCCCGCTGGCACCTTCCCCCCGCGCCACGACCACGCCCACCGGCTCGTGCCCGAGGATGATTGGTGTGTAGGCGGTCTCGGCGGTCCCATCGAGCACGAAGTGCACATCGCTGCCACAGATGCCGCTCATGCTCAGGCGCACCAGTAGTTCGCCCGGCTTCGGCTCAGGAGTGGGCACCTCCTGTACTACACGCTGACCGGTCCCCGCTGGGCGGGTCAGCACGGCAGCGCGCATAGTCGCCGGAATCGAACTCGCTATCGACATCTTCTTCTCCATCTGTGTCTAGAGCCCAAGGGGGCTGAGGTCGGCGGTTTCCCTGATGCCAGCGCGAATCTCTGCCTCGGCGAACATGCAAGGCACGTCGTACTCCAGCGCCGCGCTGTAGGGGGTGTCCAATTCACCACGCACGTGCTGGGCCCAGGCCGACTCGACGACTACCGCAAGCTTCCAGAACGCGAATGCCTGATACCAGTTGACCTGGGTCACATCCCTTCCCGTGAGCTCGCCGTATCTCGCCGCCAGTTCTTGGCGCAGCGGGGCACGCCCGAGCCGGGATACTCCTTGCACGCGAGGCATTGCGGGCGGATCCACTGGTCGGTCTCCCCAGAAACTGAGGAAGAGTCCCAGATCGACCATCGGGTCCCCGATGGTCGCCATCTCCCAGTCGACGACCGCGCGCACCTGCGGACGGGCCACCGACAACAGGCAGTTGTCGAGATGAAAGTCTCCATGCATAACTCCAGCTGACTGCGCAGGGGGCAAGTTCTCCCCCAGCCAGATGGTCAAGCGCTCGAACGCCGGGATGTCGCGTACTTGGTTGCGGCGGTATTGCGCTTCCCACCGAGGAACTTGGCGTTCCAGAAAACCATCGGGCCGCCCGAAACCCTCCAGCCCCGCCGCCGACCAGTCGAAATTCGCCAACGCAGCGAGAACCTCGACCATGGCATGGCCAATCATGTCGAGGCTGGCTGACACATCGCTGTAGGCGGATGGAAGCTCATCGAGGATGGGCACCGAATCTCCCACGTACTCCATGAGGATGAACTCCGCACCGATGACCTCCGAGTCACGGCAGTAACTGAGGACGCGAGGCACCGGCACCGCCGAGTCCGCGAGCACACTGAGGATGCGCCACTCACGTTCCATGCTGTGAGCGCTCGGATCCAAGCTGTGTTTCGGGGGCCGACGAATCACCCACGCGGACGCACCCACGGAGACTAGGTACGTTTCATTGGAGTTACCTCCCGCGAACCGTTTGACGACGAGGTCCGCCGGTCGCACTTCAACGCCCACAGTGTCCCTCATCCATTCGCCGAGACGAATGGAGTCGAGTGCGCGGTTGGACTCAGCGACCGGATTGGCTTCTAGACTCACGACCGCAAAGCCTCCAACTGTGAGCCGTACTTGGTGAGCGCAGCCACCCGACGCGTGGGGATGTGCTCAGTGGGCACGTCGACTGCCGTGTAACGCTTAAATGTCTTCTTGGCCACGGTGACTTTGTGAACCTCGTCCGGGCCGTCATACAGTCGGGCTGCTCGTGACCATCGGTACATGTTCTCGAGGGGCATGTCGGACGAGAATCCCAGCGAGCCATGGAGCTGAATAGCCCTGTCCAGCACATTGAGCAGGACCTCGGCCCCGTGGTACTTGATCATGGCGATCTCTACCCGAGCCTCGCTCGAGCCGAAGTTGTCGATCTTCCATGCCGCGAACAGGGTGAGGAGCCGAGCTGACTCGATCTCTGCCATCGAATCCGCTACCCACTGCTGCACCATCTGCTTTTCAGCGAGCAAACTACCGTGGACGCTCTTGCTCACGGCCCGCTCGCAAAGAGCATCCATCGCTCGCCGACAGACGCCGACCCACCGCATGCTGTGATGGATTCGGCCAGGGCCAAGACGCTTCTGAGCCAACACGAATGCTTCGCCCTCGCCGCCGAGCAAGTTCTGCACGGGTATGCGCACATTCTCATAGAAGACTTCATCATGAATGTACAGAGGATCCTTCAAGTCAGTGTCGTGCATGTTTCGAAGGTGACGGAAACTGACGCCAGGAGTGTTCGTAGGCACGATGATCATTGACATGCCTTCATACGGATGAACATCTGGATTCGTCACGGCCATGAGAATGTGGAAATCGCTGCGCGAACCATTCCCAACAAACCACTTGGTTCCGTTGATTACCCATTCGTCACCCTCAAGAACAGCGCGAGTAGTGAACTGCTTGGGATCTGACCCCGTTCCCTGCTCCGTCATTGAATACGCGCTATACAAGTCGCCATTCAGTAATGGGTACAACCACTGCTGGCGCTGCTCCTCGGTAGCCGCGAGCGCAATCAACTCCGCGTTTCCCGAATCCGGCGCCTGACAACCAAATACATAGGGAGCCATGTCGCACCCCCCGAGAATTTCGTGGAGAAGACCCAACTTGACCTGTCCGAAACCTTGACCGCCGAGCTCAGGTGACAGGTGTGCCGCCCACATGCCGTTGTCCTTGACTACCTGCTGCAATGGCTTAGCAAGGGCTCGGAATTCGTCCGACGTCAAGTCGAGAACCTCAAGCGGGTAGATCTCCTCCTTCACGAAGGCGCGAGCCCAAGCAAGCTTCTCCTCGTACTCCGGTTCCGTGCTGAAATCCCAGGACATCTGCATTCCTCTCTTTGTGGAGGCATACGGTCGCCTCCTTCGTGGCAAGTTCAAACACTGGCTATCGACCGCGGAATTCTGGTTCCCGCTTCTCAAGGAAGGCGGCGATGGACTCCTTGAAGTCATCGGACGTCTCGGTGATCGTTGTTGCTATCGCCCCCATCTCGAAGGCGGTCTCCATATCCATGTTCTGAGTTCGCTGCATCATCAACTTTCCAAGCCGAAGCGCGATGGCTGGACGACTCGCAAGGGCCACTACCAGCTCATCTACGTGCGACTCGATTTCCTGTTCGGGCACGCGACGAGTCAAAAGCCCAATGGCCTCAGCCTCCTCGGCTTCGACGAACCGTGCCGTGTAGACGAGTTCAATAGCCTTGCGGTACCCGATCACCCGGGGTACGAGCCAGAATCCACCCAGATCCTGAAAGAGTCCCCTTCGCGTGTAGGCCACCATGAAACGAGCGCGCTCGGATCCGATGACAATGTCGCATGCGCAGGCAAGATCCATACCGCCGCCGACGGCCGCTCCTCTCACTACAGCCACAGTCGGAACGGGCAGTCGGTATAGGTCTCTAGTCAAGACTTGGAAACGCATCCGCAGCTTCTGGCGAATCTCATCCGAGCCCCACTCGGTATCACCCGACTGCTCACGCACCAACGTCTGGTCCATCATTGACACGTCGGCACCCGCGCAGAACCCACGGCCCTCGCCCGATAGCACTAGGACTCGGGCATCGGCATCGCTGGACACCTGCTCCATGACCTCGCGGCACTCCTGGATGAGCTGCTCGTTTATGGCATTCATGCACTCGGGACGATTGAGGACAAGCCGATGAACTCCCCCGAGGACTTCATGCCGGATCGTCTCGTATGTCATTTCACTCTCCTGCCTTCGTTGCGGCGATGAGCCGTCTGCACTAGAAACTTCCCTCAGTGGCCCGGTCGATTCCCATGCACATGAGGAAGTCTTCGTGCGCCTCGAACCACACGGTGTGGTAGGACTCAACGAGCGGACTCGTGAAATACCGGTGGTCACCGTCGGCAAGCATCTTGAGTGCCGCAGAGAGTGCGCGCCCGTACCGGCTGAAGCGTGGAATGACCTCCCCCGCTCGCTTGAAGACAACCTGTGCGGTCGAGTTGAAAGTCTCAAGCGCGTCGATGGCATCCCACCGCTTGACGTCATCCTCGATCACCTGCCAATCGCTGCACATCCCCTTGATGCGCCCGTTGATGGTGAGAAACTTTTCGTACACGTGTGACAGGGCCTCCTGGAGTCCAGCTGCTTGCGCGACGACCTCGTCGGCGTGGCGCTCCTTGCCCTCCTGCGTTAGCACATAGCCCGACACCAGTCGGCCTTCGCGGTAGAGAAGGTTCCCACCGTTCTGGAGCCCGTCGATCACTGCCTGCACCTGTTCCGGCGCCGCATTTAGGGTCCCAGCGATCGCATCGGCAGGAGCAACTCCGCGAAGGCGCACAGCGTGCAGCACATCGAACTCGGTTGCTTCGGTACTCATGTTGACTCATTCGCTGTTGTCGAAATCCCACCGTCGACGAGGGGAAAAACCTGTCGCGCCATGCGCTCGCACCAGACCGTCTGGTCGCCCGCCATCTGGAGGCTGACGTGCGTCACACCAGCGGTCGCCATGGTGTTGAGCTCCTCGGCGAGTCGCCCTGGAGAGCCGACTAGGGCAACGGTTCGCATCGAGGCCGGCGTCACGAAGCGCTCGAGGTCTGGCGGGGTGAAGACCAGGTATCCGCGGTAGTTCTCTAGGTGCCGTGTACGTTCGTCCAGACTCGCTCGATGCGCCTGGTAGGCGACAAAACCATCGCGGAACGGCGCGGGCACCTCATCTGCACTTTGCGCGTTGGCCGTCAGGTAGCGAAGGCGGCTCACGACCAGTGGGCCTAGAGCCGCGCGCATCGCATCGGTCTCGAGCTCGTCGTCCGAGTCGATCGGCTGCATCGCGTAGACGACGCCGAACTCGAAATTCGGGCATGTCGACTTCGATCGGCCCGGCGCGAACACATCCGCCGCCAGCTGGGATCGATCGGGCCCCTCCCATCGGGTGAGGACGCCGTCTGCCAGCTCGCCCGCGAGCTCAAGACCCTTCGGCCCGAAAGCCGAGTACCAAATGGGAACGTAGTTGTTGATGTTCATCCATGGGTCGTGCGGGTGGATGAGGCGCACCGGCCTTGCGTCTGCCCCGATCAAGGCGTCCTCTCCTCGAAGAAGGGCGCGTACCGCTTCGATGTGGGAGCGCATGTCGGCGATGGTGGCGGGAGGTAGCCCTCGACTGCGGAGTGCAGAGTTGCCGATGCCCAGACCCAGCATCACCCTTCCAGGTGCCGCCAGGTTCAACGTCGCAAGCATCTGTGCGGTGTACTCCGGCGGGCGCTGCAGCGGATTGGCCACGCCCGGCCCGATTGAGATCCGCGTAGTGGCCTGGGCCGCCACGAGTGCCGCCATGCTGGTGTCAGCGAAGACCAGCGGGCTGTCGTACAACCACAGATGGCTCAAGCCCGCCTTCTCAGCTGCCACAGCAACCGGAGCGATATCTAGTCGACTGTCGGCGTATAGTCCGACGCTCAGACTCACTGAGCACTCCCGAGGGCGGCCATCAGGCCCCCATCCACGGCAACGATTGAACCGGTCATGTACGTGCTTCCAGCGACATTCCAGATGACGTCGGCGATCTCACTGGCTTCTGCTGTGCGCCCCAACGGCACCCGAGCCTTCAACGTTGCCTTCGCCGCATCCGATAGTCCGCCGACCATCTCGGTCTCGGTGAGACCCGGCAGAACCAGATTCACAGTGATCGCGCGATCGGCCAGTTCGATGGCTAATGCGCGGGTCAGGCCGATGAGCCCTGCTTTCGCAGAGGCGTAGGCCACATCTCCCTTGAATCCCCTGAGGCCGACCACTGCACCGACGTTGACTATCGATCCGCCGTCGCCCATTGCCGGAAGTACCGCGCGAATCGTGTCGAAGGCACCGCTCAAGTTCGTATCAAGGACCGCCTGCCAGTCGGTTCGCGCGATTTTCCCGATACGACCACCGCGATGAATTCCGGCATTGTTCACGAGAACATCCACCCCGCCCCAACGAAGCTCCACGTCCGTGATCGCCGCCTGAATCGAATCAGGATCAGTGACGTCAGCGGCCGCGGTCACGCATAGGTCGCGGTACTCCGATGCCAAGGGCGATCGATCAGGGTGTCTTGCAATGATCGCCACACGATCGCCTTCGGAGAGCGCGCGCCGTGCGACTGCCTCACCGATCCCCTGGCTACCGCCCGTCACTACCCAGCGACGCACCACTCGTGTCATGGGCGCTCCCTACGAGCGTCAGGCACATCGACCCACGCCGGCTCCCCGGCTGCCAGTCGGCGTGCGGTTATGTCAGCGCGTTTGAGCCCGGCTCCCGAATCTCGGAGAAGTCGCGACGACTCCTGAACGTAGCGGTACATGGCATGTGCATCGGGAGTATCCCAATGCCATTTCAGCCACTGCTCGTCCTGATGTACCCAAGGGGCTGACAGCAATGGAGATGACATCTCCCGAGCCGCCCGATTGCGCTCCGCCTGCGTTAAGCGGCCCTTACTCGTCAGCCACCCCGCGGACTTCCCCGGCAGGTGATTGCTTCCGACGCAGTCGGCAAGGCCGTTCGGGTTGACCCGTGCCGGATAGTCGTGATCGATGAGGACCGTGGCAGGCACCGGAAAAGCGTTTCGCCCAGGCGCCGGAAGCGGTCCCCTCGGGGCAGAACCTCGGCGCCATCCCTCATAAGAGACGGGGTGTATGTAGTAATCGCTCTGAGACGCCTGAAGGCCAGACATCAACACGAAGTTGTCCAAGTAGGAGTCGAGCGAGTACTCCTCGTTGTGGATCGCCCACAACCGCTCAGTCCGCTGGTCGATGAACTCCCACTGGGCGTGCTCGAAAGTACCCGCCATGTGGCTGAAACCCGACGCAGCGTAGAGGTACACGTAGATTCCCGCCTCGGTCATCTGCCGGGCGTCCATCTGAGTGAGTCGCTCGTAGAGCTTCCGCGTCGCCGCGGCCATCAGCGCAGTCATCTCCTCCAAGGTGTCACTCAGCTCGGCTGGTGAACCCATTCCCACTGGTTCATAGCGGTCCGAAAGAAAATCTGAGGTGTAGAGGCCAACGCCGACGATGTTGTCCTGATAGTCCTCAGGATCCGTGTAGACGCTTGCCCAGTCCGTGACCTCAATCGATACGTCGCGCGTGATCACCGAGAGAGTGAGGTTGTTGTAAGGAATGTCGTCGGCAACCCCGTCCATCCATGTGTAGTCGCTGTTGCCGAGGTTCATGAAGTCTCGGGTGTGCATCATCAGGTTGTCGCCAAGACGGTACGGGCCTGAGCCTTGAAGGGTCAGTCGGCTTTCGCAGTTGGCGAGAAACAGGTATTGGGTTCCCGTGGCGATGAATCGGCTCGCCGCCTTGCGGAGGCGATCGTCAACCGCCCATGCATCAGCCTCTAGGACCTGCAGGGTGTGTTCCGGCAGTTCAGGTGCGATGTCGTTTTGGTCATAGGTCCACTCGTGGCCGCTGTTCCTGTGGAACGAGCGGGAGTAGCGCTCCCACCAGTCGCACATGAAGACAAGGTCCTCAAGATTATCCTCGGGTCGCAACAGGCCAAGTTTGATAAGGGACGCGCGTCCGTTCAGGTAGAAGTTGAGGGTCCCCCAAGCCGAGAGTTTGCTTGGAAGTGTGGACACCTGGCGAGCCCGGTGGCCACACTCTTCCGGCGTAATGTGCTGTGAAGCCTCACGAAGCAGATCCGGGAAACGGTAGTAAGCGTCATAAAAGCACAACATGAGGTAAGGCATGAGCGGGAAGAGTTTGGACTCCTGGGCCGTGCGGGTGATGCAGTTGTAGATGATCACATCATCAGCCTTGGAGAGGAAGGCATTCAGCCGATTCAGGGTCAGCTCGTCTATGCGGAAGTCACTCATTCGTCATGCCTCCCGGATCCGGGCCTTGGGGGCGATCTCGCCGCCGTGATAGGCGTCAGCACTCTGGGCCTGAGCCGAGTACTGGACGCGAATACGCTCTCCGTCCACCAGTTCTCGCTGTAACTTCACACCCATCAGGACCGGGACGCCATACTCGCGAGAGATGATCGCAAGATGGCTTCGCACCGTGCCGGCACGACAAAGGATCGCATCAAACTCAGGGAGAATCGGCGCGGTCATAGTTCCACCGGCATCGTCAATGACCCCGATAGTTCCTGGGGGTACGCCCTCGCGCATCAGGCGGTCAACCTCGGAGACCCTTCTAATGATGAGAACAACCCCCTCCACGTCGTCAGTGGAGAAGACATTGTCGCCGAGGCCCACCTCGCCTTCCTCTAGATCCATGACGGACTCGGCACTCTCCTGTGCTGCCATCCATTCGGACCGTAGAACGTAGATGTCAGGCTGCTCGCGTACGGCGATCTCAGCTCCCGCCAGCAGTTTGCGTCCGGACTCAAGCATGAACTCCTCAACCACCTGCCGCGCAACGCGCTCCCCATCTTCAGCGCTGAAGATTTCCATAGTCCGCTCGTTGACAACGTTGGCCCAGCGGACATCTCCCATCTTCTTGAGGTTGCGCTGGACCGTTTCCATGACGCGCTGCCGGGTCATCTCGGAGAGCCGAGAGACCTCCGGAAGGGTCCACTTCGGGTCCGCAAGCGGGTGCTCTGCCATCGTGTCTCCTTCGGTTGTCTAGCGGGTGAAGGTGTAAAGGGAGGCTGGATTCGAACGCAGGAAGCCGTTGATGGCCTCACTGGATACGCCGTCCTGTACGAGCCACGGAACGAAACGCCACAGGATGTAGGTGAGCCCTGGGCCTCCCCCGTAACTAGTGAGGTACGACTTACGGGCGAGATCGCCGCTGAAGCAGATTCGATTGCCGAATCCCTCGTCGATCATTCTTTTGATGAACTCAACCCTCAGCGAATCCGGCTGGTAGTGCTCCTTGCTGATGCAGTCGTATCCCATATATGCACCGCTCCGAACTACCGCGAGGTGCTCGTCCCAGTTGAGATTTCGATCTAGGTGCCCGATTATCACGTGCTCCATGTCCGCATTGGCATCCTTGAAGATCTCCACCTGCTGCGGGGCCATGGTGCCAGCGGACGTGTGCGTTGAGATTGGGGCGCCTGTCTCACGCTGAGCCACCACAGCGGCGCGCATCATGCGCTCCTCATCGGGAGTAATGGCGTTCTTCGATGAGCCCACCTTGATGACGCCCGCACGCACGTCGGTACCGTCCACGCCTTCGGTGATGTCCTTCACCATCTCGTCGACGAGTTCGGCATCCGACCGCGCCCCCAAATCCAGGACGCCACCCCAGTACCCCTCCATGATGTGGCCGGTTGCTGCGATGATGTTGACACCAGTCCGCTCGCTAAGACGTCGAAGTCCTAAACCGTCCCTGCCGTACTCGATGCAGGTGAGGTCAACGATCGCGCCTCCCCCCGCCTGCTTGAAGAGATTCAGCTCTGCTGCCGAGAGATCCTCGTCTGAAAGGATGAGATCATCACCACCGCTGCTCGCGAGCATGGATGGCGGTGCGTAGCAGAGCATGTGCTCATGGCAGTAAGTCGCGCCTAGGTCAGCGGGATCAATTTCGCCGGTCACGGTGTGGATGGTGCTCATGTGTTCTCCTCCAGTGTTCGAATGGCCCAGGGGGTGATCTCGCGTTTCAGAATCTTCCCTGATGGATTTCGAGGCAGGGCCTCCTGGCGCTGCAGAACGCGACGCGGCCGCTTGTAGCCAGCCAGCTGCGACGCGCAGTAGGCCAGGACCTCGTCTTCATTCAGGTTCCCGTCGCTTACGATCACGGCGACAGGTATCTCTCCCCAACGCTCGTCAGGGACCCCAACGACAGAGGCCTCCTTGACTCCAAGCACGCGATGCAGCACTGCCTCGATCTCGCTCGGGTAAACGTTGAGGCCACCAGAGATGATCATGTCCTTCTTCCGGCCAGTGATGGTCAGGAATCCTTCGGCGTCGATCGTCCCCACATCCCCTGTGTGGAGCCATGCATCCGCAAAGGCCGCGGCCGTCTCTTCAGGGCGATTCCAGTAGCCACTCATCGTGGCCATGGAGCGGAGCAGCACCTCGCCTTCGCCTTCGTCCTCGATTTGACCATCGACCGTCATGACGGCGATCCGCGTGATCGAGCAGGCCCGTCCCGCGGTGCCCACGTGGGATATCGCTTCCTCCGGACGAAGAATCGTCGCGATGGTCGGAAATTCTGACAAGCCGAAACCCTGGAGCATCGATGCCGTTGGGAGAGCCTCCACCAGGTGCTCGATGACCGGCAGCGGAACAGGCTCGGATCCGGTGAGGATCGAACGCAGGGACGTCGCTCGCAGGCGCTCCTCAAGGTCCGGCCTTCGAATCAACTGCTTGAGGAGCGTCGGGACGAGCAGGAGACTCGTGACTCCGTGCTCCTCGATCGCCTCGACGACGCGGTCGATGGTCACTCCACCGGTCGGCATGATCACGGAACGCCCAGCCATCCACATGGTCGCCAGCATTAGGTCGTTGAAGCCCGCTGCCCATGACAGGCTGGGCACCACCAGGCACACCTCGTCAGGGCCGATACCCAGGTCCGGGATCTGGTGGTAGGAGTTCCACAGCATGCCATTGTGGGTGTGAACGCTGGCCTTCGGAAGCCCGGTGGTCCCCGAGGTGTAGTAGAAGATGAGGGGATCGTCAAGGGACGGCCCATCTGGAAGTTGGCCTGCTGCGGTCCGCAGTAGGTCCGAATACGTAGTCGCGCGGACGCCCTGAACGAAATCGAGCGACGCACCTACCGCAATAAGGATCTCCGGCTTGTTCTCCAGTAGCTCATAGAGGCTCCAACCGCCCTCATCCACTACGAAGGCGGACAGCTGCGCATCCTCACACAACTGCTCGATCTCTACCGGACCGAGCAGCACGTTCACGGGAACAGCTACAGCCCCGCAATGTGCTAGCCCGAAGAGGAGCTCAACCCACTCGATGCCATTGCGGAGGAGAACACCGACTCGGTCACCCCTCTGGATCCCGATTTCGCGGAGACCGCTAGCAATATGGAGAGCGTTCTCGTGGAGTTCGGCGAAATCACGGGTGGCCCCTTCGAACACGACGGCAACACGATGGCGATCTGGTCCGAGGGCGACCCGCTCGAGGACCGTCCCAAGGTGACGCTGAAGGCGTGCTTCCGTCACGACAAGTCACCCCAGGAACGCTCGCCGCACTCAACCCGGATGCGCGCGATGTCCTCGCGCCGGAGGCCCGATCCGCGCCCGACCAAAAGTCGTGAGTCGCGCTGGGTGTGCCGGTAGACACCCTGAACATCCTGATCGTTCCAGTGCCACTTAACCCAAGCGTCGTCGATGCTTGCCCAAGGCTCCTCGAATACCGGCGAGGTGAAGCGGCGCGCTGCCTCGTTCAGTTGCTCCTCGGTCAGGCAACCCTGCGACGTGGCGTAGGTGGAGGTCTTCGGCGGCAGGGAACTGGTGCCCCGGCAATCGGACATGCCATTCGGGTTGACGCGCCTCGCGTAGTCGTCATCAAACAGGACCCTACGACTTACCGTCATCGCGTTGCGTCCGTTCTCCGGCAGCGGACCCGACCCAGCGCGCCAGGATCCGTATGAGTTCGTCTCCATGTAGTACTCGTTCCACGCCGAGTTGCGGCCCGTGCTCAGTGCGAAGTGGTCAATGTACGCATCCATTGCGTACTCCTCATTCAAGATCGGCCAGAGCCGACGCATCCGCTCGTCAATGAACTCCCACTGGGCCTGCCTGTAGGTCCCCGCGGCATGCGCGATTCCGTTGGCCGCGGAAAGATAGGTGTACACGCCCGCTTCGGTCAACTGCACGCTCGTGAATCCGGCGAAGCGGGAATAGAGCTCCCGGGTCGCCTTCGTGCAAACGTCTGCCAGTTGAAGCAGCGTGTCCGTGAGTTCCGCCTTCGAACCCATACCCACCGGCAGGTAGCCATCGGTGAGGAAGTCCGAGGTGTATAGGCCTACACCGCGGATCCGCCCTGAGTACTCCTCCGGGACCGTGTAGGCGGTACCCCAGTCCGTAACTTCGATGCGCACATCGTCCGTAATGAGACTCACTGTGAGGTTGTTATACGGCATTGCAGCGCCGATGCCGTCAACCCACGACAGGTCGCACTCCCCCAGATTCATGAAGTCGCGTGTGTGAAGCAGAAGCCTGTCGCTAATCCGATAGGGCCCAGCGGCCTGCAATCCCGACCTGCTCTCGCAGTTCACCAGGAATGAGTACTGCGTCGCACTCGACATGAACTTGGTCGTCGCGCTCAAGAGCGCCGCGTCGACCTCGTAGGCATCAGCCTCGAAGACTTGCAGCGTCCTCTCCTGGTGAATCTTTAGTGCATCGCGACCGTCCAAAGCCCAGGCGTGGCCTTCGGCTTGACGGTACGACGCCTGAAATCGCATCCACCAATCGGAGACAGTCCAAAGGTCTTCGAGGTTATCCTCGGGTCGGTACAGCCCGAGCCGAATCAGCAGCCCGCGCCCATTGAGGTAGTAATTGAGTGTGGCCCAACTAGTTAGTGCGGATAGGTAGTGGGTCGACTCCCGCGCTCGACGCCCAAGCTCTTCCGGGGACACAACGGCAGATGCCTCCCGAATCATGTCCGGGTAGCGGTAGTACGTCTCCATCATGACATTCATCACGTACGGCAACACGGGGAAGAGCTTCGATTCTTGCGCTGTACGGGTGATGCAATTATGAACGAGGACGTCTCCGGAGTGCTGCAGGAGAAGGTTCAGACGATCCAATTGCTGTTCATCGATCCGCCATTCAGCCATCGACTACTTCCTCCCTCCCCGGCGTAGTGCCGTCGAAAGCGAGACAGCCACGACAAGCACGAGTCCATTGATGACGTCAGTCCAAGTGAAACTGACTCCTCCAACAATTAGGCCCTGCCCAACCCAGATGACGAAGACGCCGCCCACCAAAGTGCCCCAGATATGGAACCGCCCCGTCGAGAGAATCACTGTACCGAGGAAGGCCGCGGCAAAGGCCGGAAGAAGGAATCCAACGGCAATGCCCGGGGAGGCTGATCCCTGAATCGATGCGAGCACTACGCCTGCGACCGCAGCCAGCGTAGAACTGATGATGAACGCCGCCGACTTCATGCGTTTCACATTCACGCCTGCGAGTTCCGCCGCCTCCGCGTTTCCGCCGGTCGCGTACAGGTAGCGACCGAAGGTTGTGTACCTCATGACGACCCATAGTCCGAAAGCCACCGCAAGGAGGAATAGGACAACGTAGGACATATCGCGCGCCAGAGTTTCCACGAAGATCACCGTCACCGTGAACAAGATGACTACGTTCACCGCGATGACCGAGTACCAGATTCGACGATTTTCCGTTGGGACTCGCTCGGACACTACAAAGGCGATCACGATGAAGAGGAAGGCGACCACGACCCACGTGATGATTGGTAGTGCCTTCGTTTGGTAGCTACCAAACGACCCAGAACCAGAAAACCAGTCGGGCAGCGTCGGACCGTCTCCCGTTGGTGCGAGTTGGGCTCCGCCGGAGTACACCCTCGAAAGACCAACAAGAATGCCTCCGGTGCCGAGCGTCGCGATAAAAGGATTCACGCGCAACTTGACTACAAGAAATGCGTTGACGGATCCTCCGATGATTCCGACCAGGACGCATGTGATGATCACCAACCAGAAAGGCCACTCTTGAAGAATGGTTAGCCCCACCGCGAGATACGTCGTCAGCGTCGCCATCCCACCGACGGACAGGTCGAATTGTCCAGAGATCAGGCAGACTGTAAGCCCGAGAGAGATCAGCAGTAGGGGAACGTTTTGATGGACGTCCAGAAGACGCGGATTGGTATTGAGGAACTTCTCACCCAGCCATAGCGAGTACCAAGCGAAGACACCAAGAAAGACCAAGAAGGTCACGGAACTGCCGAAAGCGCTCCATCGCTTCCTCCCGGGCACACGGGAAGAAGAAGTATCGGCGCCAACGGCGGCCTGCTCACCTGACGCCTGGCCTGATTCAGCTTGCGACATCTTCGATTCCTTCCGTTCGTAAGGCGTGCTGTTCAAAGGACCGCGGAAAGTGACTCTTCGGTGAGGGCATCGGCGTCCCACAGCTCAGACAACCCCGTTGCCGTGAGCGCGCCAACT
This sequence comes from Candidatus Nanopelagicales bacterium, assembly GCA_044374195.1. Lineage (GTDB taxonomy): Bacteria > Actinomycetota > Actinomycetes > S36-B12 > S36-B12 > CAIKZY01. Next base: position 83,467 of record JBILOY010000008.1, on the reverse strand, counting down.
CGATCACATATCGCAAATAGGTCCTCGCTGTCCGATGTGACAACCAGGATGGCCGCGCCACCGTCGCGCAGTTCAGCGATAAGTCGATATATCTCGCGACGAGTTGCCACGTCGACGCCTCTCGTGGGTTCGCACAGCACGAAGAGACTGGCGCCACGCAGCAGTGTGCGGGCAAAGAGGACCTTCTGCTGGTTCCCACCGGAGAGAGCACCAATGGCAAGAGTCGAATTGGCCGGAGTGACGCGCAGTTGCCGCATGACGGCATCGGCGTCCGCGCGCTCGCTACTCAAGTTCAAGAGACGAAAGGGATTGCGCCACTTCGGAAGGGCAGACAAGGTTGCGTTCCAGAGCACTGGCAATTCGGCGATGCAGCCCTGAGTCTCGCGCTGAGGTGCGATCAAGGCCGTCTGCGCGCCATCCACGACGCGAACCGATCCCGAGCTGGGCTTTATGGCCCCAGCTGCCAGCAAGCCGATCGTGTGCAGGCCCGAACCAACGAGGCCCGTCAAACCCACAACCTCGCCGGAACAGACGTCGAATGACACTGGGCCGGTTGCACCCCGACAGACCGCACGCATCTCCAGGACAGGAGCCCCCACTTCATTGCGAGCTGAGGGTGGTTCCTCCTCTGCCGCAACAAGTTCTTCATGGTGGGCCAGTAGCCGCACCATTTCCGGACGGTCATCGGGCGTGACCGGACGATCCGCTACAACGACTCCGTCAATGAGCATGACCACCCGCTCCGCGACAGAAAGAATCTCCGACAATTTGTGACTGACCATGAGAACCGCTGTTCCGCTCCGCGTAGCCGACTTCAAGATTTCAATAAACCACTTCGACTCCTTCGGAGGCAGCGTCGATGTGGTTTCATCTACAACGACAAGTCGGGCTCCCCGGTTGAGCAGTCGTGCAACAGCGAGCATCGCCTTCTCCCCAGGAGACAGGCTTCCGACCTCCGCAGTCAGTGACACGTCAAGCTCGACTCGATCGAGAGCACTCTGCGATGCGGCGAACTCGCGGCCACGATGTAGTAGCGGTCCCATCAAACGAAGGGGTGGGGCGCCCAGCCGAAGGTTGTCCATCACTGACATCGAGTCCACCAGACCGAGATCCTGATGGACAAACCCGATCTCCGGGCGTCCGGCCAAACTCTTCACCGGACGCCCAGAGAGCGAGATAACACCGCTGTCGGGCTCAAAAACCCCTGACAGCATCTTGATGAGTGTCGACTTGCCGGCCCCATTGGGACCCATTAGTCCGACAAACTCACCTTCCCTCAGGACGAGGTCCACACCGCGAACTGCCTGAGTGTCCCCGAATCGCTTCCGCAGCCCCTGCGCGTCCAGAATCACCGTCGCCGATGCTCCTGTGTTCGCAGTGTTCATTCGAAGTCCCCCCAGCCAGCGGTATGCGGTTCGGTTGTTACGTCTTGTTCCTCTTACTTTCCCCAGCTCTTCTTGAAGAAAGCCGCCGTGTCGAAAGGCGGGCTCAGATACCCCTTGGAGAACTCAGAGGCATTGGCCTTGGTCACCAATGCAGACGGCATCGTGTTCGCAGTCCACAGATCTGCTCCCGACTTTGCGCGAGCAACGAGGTCCATCGCCGCCCAGGCGCTGTACTCGAACGGCGCTGCAACGGTTACTACGGCCGTTGCCGGATCGCCCTTCACGATGGCCGTTACGAACTCCGTGTAGGCATCGAAACCACCGATAAGCGGGGTCGTGCGTCCTGCTTGGGCCGACGTCTTTGCCGCGGGCAGCGACATGAAGTCGTAGGGACCAGCAACGAAGTCGACAGTGCCCTCAGGGTTCGCCGACAGGAATCCCGTCCAGGTGGGCGGTCCCGCCTGGGAGAGTTCCGAGGTCGGGAAGTCGATCTGTGAGTAGGTGCACTCGGGGCAATACTGTGCAAGACCTGCCGCAAGGCCCTTCATGCGTGCTCCGACGATTGGGAATGACTTGTCGTCAACCCCGACTACCGTGGCCTTCCCTTCGAAGGTGCTGGTGACCCAGGTGGCCAATGCGACGCCACCTTCTTCGCCGTTAGGTGCCGCATCCAAGACCTTGCCTTCGAAGCCAGGGTTATAACAGGTGATACACGCGACGGGAATCCCAGCCGCGTTCGCCGCGTCTATAGCCGCGCTGATCGACGCTGCGTCAATCGACGCAAGGAGGATGGCGTCGTATCCATCATTGACTGCCTGCTGAACGTACTTGGCTTGGACACTGGGGTCGAAGAGGCCATCGAGAACTTCGGACGGCTCCCAACCTGCTGCCTTGGCAGCTTCCACAGCAAATGCGCTCATTTGCTGGCAGCCAATTCCTGTCTGCCCACATGAGATGATCGCGACTCTGCCCTTACCGGGAACGCTGGCACCTGGAGGTTCCGGGTACACAAGTCCAGCCGTGTCTTGGTAGCGGATCGCCTCCGACTTAGCCTCTTCAAGTCCACTCGCCTCTGAGTTCGGATCGGCGCTCGCCGCTGCACTTGCCGCGGCACTGGTAGATGCCGCAGCTTCTGATCCTCCACCGTCCGATCCCGAACTAGAACATGCCGCGAGCACCCCCGTGAGTGCGAGGGCGGCGATTACCGCGCCCTTTTTGCCTAGATTCATATCTTCCCCATTTCGCCGACGACCCTAAGGAGTCAGGAAGGCCCCGTCCCCTTGATTCTGAGCGTGTGCTCGGTAATTCTGAATGAGCGCTTGCTCAGAATGATGTCCCAAGATATGTTTGTCAAGGAAAGTTGCGAATTCGTTAGCGACTTGTCTAACGTCTGCGCCTGTAGCCAGGCTAGAGCCGTACGAAGGAGGTCCGTGTGAGTAGTAGTGAAACTTCCTCACCGGCGATCGTCGCTAGCCAGACGATTGACCTTGACGCCCATCCTGAAGCCGATTTGTTCTCGCGCGAGGCGCACCCTTCCTTGACCCGAGTACTCCTCGCGGGTCTAGAGTCCTTTGCCGAACTCGGCTACCACGGAACCGCCACGCGTGACATTGCCCGTCGGGCTGGAATCAGCGCTGGGGGCCTCTACACCCACTTCGAGTCGAAGCAGGCGATCCTGCAGAAGATCAGTCGTGTTACTCACAAGGCAATGCTCAAACGAATGCGCCACGCCTGCGAAGGCTCGAGTTCCTCCACCGAACAGTTGGAGAGCCTCGTGCGTGAGCATTCGTCGTTCCACGCGCACTACCCCACCGCCTGCCGAGTGGCGAACTACGAATTGCATTCGCTGGATGTACCCGCCCGCGCGGAGATGCAAGAGCTGCGGCGCGCCATGGAGCAGGTTCTAGTGGACGTCGTCGATGCCGCCCAGGTAAGCGGTGAATTCAACGTCCCGAACGTGAAGATTTTCAGCAAGTTCATCTTGTCTTCAGGAATCGACATCTCTCGATGGTTCCGGCCTGATGGACAGTTGGGACCAGATGCCCTAGGCGCTCTTTATGCCGAGATGGTGCTCAGGATGGCACACGGGGAAGTCACGGCTCCTCGATCCCATAGGTCACCACGTGGGACGACCACACCCACAAAGAAGTCCACACCCACAAAGAAGTCCACACCCACAAAGAAGTCCACACCCACAAAGAAGTCCACACCCACAAAGAAGTCCACACCCACAAAGAAGTCCACACCCACAAAGAAGTCCACACCCGCCAGCGAGCAGCGTGTCGGGCGTTCGTCAGGTAAGACCTGATGCAATCTGCGAGCGGCTTGCGCGATTCGCCGGACTCGGTGATCGACAAGATCGCGCTCCAGAAGTGGCTCGCTTCTGCCGTCGAAGGCTGGACTGAAGACCCCGTCATAGTGGAGATGGCCTCGGGTGGACGTTCGAACCTGACTCTTTTTGTGCAGCAGGGCGAGCGGACGGCGGTGTTGCGCCGTCCCCCACTGGGCCCACTCCTTCCGACCGCGCACGACATGGAGCGCGAATTCCGCGTCTTGGGCGCACTGCGGGACACGGCAGTGCCCGTCCCCCACGTCTACGCCCTATGCACCGATTCCTCGGTAATCGGATCCACTTTCTACCTGATGGAGCGGGTCGAGGGCCGAACTCTTGCAGTGGCGTCCGATACGTCAAGCCTCACAGCGGAGGAAGCAGCTCAACTTTCCGCGGACTTCGTTGACGTACTGGCAAATATTCATAGCGTCGACTATCACGAGGTCGGACTCGGCGATTTCGGGAGACCGGAGGGCTACGTCGCCCGACAAGTGCGGAGATGGGTTCTGCAGTGGGAGAGCTCCGCAACTCGCGTACTTCCCCAGATCGACATCCTTGTTAGAGAGTTGAATTCCCGAGTTCCCATCAACTCAAGGGCCAGCCTCGTCCACGGCGACTATCGGCTCGACAACCTGATCATCGCTCCCGCTCCCTCGTTGGAGCCCTTGGCTCTCGTCGATTGGGAGATGAGCACCCTGGGCGATCCCTTGGCAGACGTCGGTCTCATGCTCGTCTACTGGTCCGAACCCGGCGACCAACACGGGACCCCATCGGTGGCGACCCAGATAGCCGGCAATCCCGGCTTCCTCACCCGACGCGAGCTCGTCAATCGCTACGCCGCGCTCACTGGGGCGCAACTTGATGACCTGCCGTTCTACATCGCTCTTGCCAACTTCAAGCTGGCCGTCATCTTCGAAGGTATCCACAAGCGCCATCTCCTAGGTCAGACCTTGGGCGAGGGGTTCGACGATCTGGGCATGGAAGTGCCTCTTCTCGTCGACCGCGCGCTTGAGACGCTGGTAAACACATTCGAGTGAACTCGGCTCGCCGACTAGACCGGGAGACACTGATCACTTTCGTTACGACACAAGTAATCGACCGCATTGCCCTGGTCCGCTTGAACAGGCCCGCCGTGAGAAACGCCCTGAACGGTGAACTGCTCATCGGACTCCGCGATGCACTTCACGCCGCCGACCAGAATCCTGCGGTGCGAGCGATCGTCCTGACCGGTGCGGACCCCGCATTCTGCGCAGGGCTCGACCTGAAGGCGTTTGCCGCTGGAGACCCCGTGCTGGTGGCGGAGGCTAGTGCAGACTCACACCTCCCTTGGGACGTCACCCGAGTGCCCGTCATCGGCGCCGTCAACGGACCAGCGGTAGCGGGCGGTCTCGAACTAGCGCTCAATTGCGACATCCTCATCGCCTCCGAGCACGCCACCTTCGCCGACACGCATGCCCGGGTCGCTGTCATGCCCGGGTGGGGGCTGTCAGCGCGCCTTCCTTCAGCAGTGGGTAGGAACCTGGCCATCTGGATGAGCCTCTCCGGTCGGCCTATCGATGCAGCGCGCGCCTTGAACGCGGGGCTGGTAAGCGAGGTCGTTCGCCACGGTGAACTGCTACCAGCGGCGCTGACCCTCGCGAATGACATCGCCGATGCCCCCGAGCCTGCCGTCGCAGCACTGCTGAACAGTTACCGGCGGATCGAACGGGCCGTCCACGGGGCAGCCTTCGATGTTGAGACGGACGCTGGTCGCGAGTACCGGCAGGGGAGCCTCCAGCTCACTCACGTCGACTCCGCGCGATCGTCAGTCATCGATCGCGGCCGCGAACTGCATTCTGGAACGGCTGATCCGTGACAGGCCGTTGGGGCTTGACCATCCCGCTCGAGGACAGGCCGTTGGAGCACCTGCCGCAGTTTGCACGGAAGATGCATGAGAGTGGCTACACCGACTTCTGGACATCCGAGTCGGACTTCGCAGACGGGCTGACTCCTCTAGCAGCGATCGCCGGCCACGTTCCCGGAGCACACCTTGGTGTGGCGATCCTTCCAGTTCAGACCCGCGGGCCCGCACTGCTAGCCATGTCAATAGCGTCCATGGCGAGTATCGCTCCCGGGCGACTGTCCATCGGGCTGGGAGCGTCCTCCCCCACGATCGTGCAAGCCTGGAACAACCGCGAATTCACTAAGCCGCTCACGCAAGTCCGAGAGACGATCGATTTCATCCAACTCGCCCTAACGGGTGAACGCATCAACAAGGGGTACTCCACCTTCGCGGTCTCCGGCTTCCGTCTTCGAAACGTGCCACCCCAGCAGCCGAAGTTCCTGGTCGGCGCCCTGAGACCCCAGATGCTCGCACTCGCCGCAACCGTCGACGGCGCCATCACCAACTGGCTCTCCGCCGAGGACGTGACACGAGTGCGCGGAACACTCGGTGACGAGGCCGAGCTGGTGGCACGAATCATGGTTTGCCCAAGCGAAGACACCGACACTGTTCGAGCTCACGGACGGCGTCTTGTCGCTACCTATCTCAACGTCCCGGCTTACCGGGCATTCCAGGAGTGGCTCGGCCGAGGCCCGGCCCTCCAGCAGATGTGGGACGCCTGGGGATCAGGCGACCGGAAGGGCGCCCTTGCCGCTATCCCCGATGAGGTCATTGACGACCTCATCGTCCATGGCAGCCCAGACCGTTGTCGCCTTCTGATTGAGCGCTACCGCGACCACGGAGTTACCGTTCCGGTTACCTATCTTCTTCCATTCGACATCGATCTTGCCGATGGCGCTAGCGCTCTAGCTCCTCTTTGACACTGGTCGTGCTGGGCGCCTACACGCTCGGCGCCTTCATCTGATGCGAGGCTATGCGCGACACATCACTCGCCAAGTTAATGCCCGGCAACACAGTGGACGGAACCGGTAACTCTCGCGGCCGCGCTGATAACGCCCCTCGCGGCATAGTCGATCCCAACTGTCGGGCCAGCGCCGCTGTCGATCATCTACGGATGATTGGATCCGGTCGGCGCCGCATTCCACACCTACAGCCACGTCTCCGCGCGTCTTCAGTGGGAGGCCGGCGAGGCCATCTAGCTAGTGCTCGGGACGTAGCCGCGCGCGTGGCAGTTCATGTAGGAATCTTCACTTGTATGCGGGCGTCGATAGATGTCGTTCCATGAAGAAGCGTCACACCTGCGGACGCCGATATACACCGGAGGGAATACTTTCGGTTGGGGGTTCGAGTCCCTCCGGGCGCACCACGAATTACCGGAACGCACCGCTGACCTGCACGCCCGCGGTGCGCTGCACGGATAACTGAACGTCGTTACCTGCGATGCAGGAGATCACATGCCCACCGGCCTTGCGATCTGCGGTGAGCCCATGCAAGTGCAGCCCGAGTGCGCCGGTACCGGTGAGATCCTTGCCGGTGCGAAAGCCGACGAGCACTGCCCGACGCTGTCCTAGTGGGAAGAGAGTTTGTGTCGCCACCACTTGGGTGAGGCTCGGGTACGGGGCAGTCTGCGCGGGAACGCTACGGAAGGTGAGATCGGCGAACGTCCCCCTGACGCGCACAGCAACGATTCCCTCGTCTGACTTCACGAGCGCATTGACGCCCGCGAGCAGATTCGCGCAGGTGGTACCCGGAGCTACCGGTCCTGACGCAGTAGGAACAAACTTCACCGACTCGAAGAACGGAGTGGTCTGGCTTCCGTCAATGAGCACAGGCGCGCCGTCGGTCCCGATTCGATACATCTGACCGCCCACCATCACCAGCTCGCCGTCCAGGCGATTGAAGGTGCCAAGACCGAGCGTCGTCCCTGTGGAGACAGAATTGATCGGCGCGAGACCGTCGTAGTCCGGTGAGACGAGGTAGTCGTACGTGCCGATCTGCTGCACCCACATGTCGTCGGCTGCCGCATACGCGGTCGGAGCCAGCGCGCCGGCGACGGCCGCGACGGCTACGAGAGCCCCAATGAGACGGCGATTCATGAGCGACTCCCCTGGTTATGAGCATCTGGTCGTGAGCATGCCACCCTGCGTGGGACGAGCGTAGTTGGGTCGCACGATGGCATTAGCGTTGCGCCATGAACTCCGGTCAGCAGGTCGATCCGTGCTGATCCTCGAATTCGTCATCGCCATTGCAGCGGGGGTGCTCGCCGGCCTGACCGGCGGTGGCGGCGGCATGTTCTTCGTACCCATGCTCATGTTCGCCGGCCTGCCCGTGATCGAGGCCCTGGCCACCAGCAATCTGGGCATCCTCATCACCAGCGCCGCCGGCACCGGGACCAATGCGCGGCAGCGAACAGTGCCCTGGCGCCGGGTGCTCTGGCTCGGGATTCCGGCCATCGTGCTGGCTCCATTGGGGGCATGGATCGCCTTTCGAGTGCCCGGCGAGCTGCTGATCATCGGCTTCATCGTGCTGAACCTGACCAACATCGTGCTCACCATGCGCAAGCCTGCCGTGGACGAAGACGCCGACAACGTCCGCACGCCCACACCGCTTCAGTACACCGCGACCGGCGGTTCAGGAGGCCTGCTCGCCGGGCTCTTCGGCATCGGCGGCGGGCTCATCGTGGTGCCTTTGCAGATTCTCTGGCTGTCCACGCCCATCAAGATCGCCGCACGCGCATCCCTTGCCGTGATCATGCTCTCAAGCGCCGCCGCGGTGATAGGTCACACGGTGGTCGACGGCGGCATCCACTGGCAGACCGGAATCATGCTCGGCATCGGTGGAGTAATCGGAGCTCCGATCGGTGCCCTGCTGCTTCGTCGAATCAGCCCTGCTGCCGCAACGCGGATCCTGCAGCTCGTACTACTCGGAGTATCGATCACCCTCGCCTGGCAGCTATCGCACTAGGAACACAGCACTGACTAGCCGAGCGCTGCCTTCAGTGCTTCGATGCGTCGACCGGAGATCTTCGCGCTCAGTGCTGCAGCCGGAGCGAACACCTCGGAGGCGTGGTACGCGCCGGGGTAGACGGTGAACTCGACAGTGCCACCGTCCGCCCTGAGCTTTTCGACGAACGCGATGTCCTCGTCCATGAACATGTCACAGTCGCCCACGTCGATGAACATCGGCGGCAGGTTGCTGAGATCAGTGGCACGCGCCGGTGCCGAGTACTGGTCAGCCGGCTTACCGCCGAGGTACCAGCTCCAGGCCTCGATATTTCCCGCACGATCCCAGATACCCAGGTCGACAACGGCCTTGCTCGACTCGGTCTCATTGCGATCGTCGATCATCGGGTACGGAGCCATGACGAAGGAAATGATCGGCGTTCCACGATCGCGAGCGACGAGTGCAGTGGCGATCGCCAGACCACCGCCGGCGCTTCCGCCGTAAACCGCGAGTCGAGTCGGGTCGAAGCCGAGCTCACTGGATGCAGCGTGCATCCAGCGCAGGGCTGCGTAGCAGTCCTCGATTGCCGCAGGTGCCGGGCTCTCAGGCGCGAGTCGGTAGTCAACCGAGACCACGACAGCGCCGGTGAACTCGCACAGTGCGGCAGCAGCAAGGCTGTCGGTCTCCAGGTTGCCCAGGATCATGCCGCCGCCGTGGATGAAGAGGATGCCTGGCTTACTCGCTGCGGGAGTATTTGGACGGTAGACGCGGATCGCGATGTCAGGAGCACCAGCCGGGCCCGGAATGCTCGAATCCTCGATGGAAATGTTCGGGTTCGGCGGGATGTCAGCCGTCATCATCGCGAGCATGCCGTCGAGCGTGGCTCGGCGAGTGGCGAGATCGGCAATGGCATTGAAGCCGCCGGGCAACGCCGCGTTCAGGGCATCCAGCGGGATACGGGACTCCGGGTCAACCCGGTCAATCATCGACATCTGCACTCCTTGAGCGTTTCAACTGTGAATGCGCGAATCGTCACACACTCACCCCGGTCCTGCAGGGGAAATCCTCGAAGATTGGGTCCCGCGGCCTTGGGGTGTCCGCCACAAGGGCCCGGCTCGATAGAGAGAATGGACTCGTGAGCCCCCAGCCGAGCGCCTCCTTCCTCAACCGCCTCGACCTGACCCAGGTCGACCGTGACATCTTCACTGGCCTCTGCCATGCCGGAGCACCGCTGCGGGCCTACGGCGGCCAGATCGCGGCTCAGTCACTGATGGCGGCAGGAGCCACGGTCGAGGGCACGGACCGCCAGATCCATTCGCTGCACGGCTACTTCTTACGCCCCGGTCGCTCCTCCGACCAGATCACCTACCTGGTCGAACACCCCCGCGATGGTCGTTCCTTCTCGACCCGCATCGTGCGGGCAGTTCAGCACGGCGAGACCATCTTCATGATGACTGCCTCTTTCGCACTCGTCGAGCAGGGGCCGATGCACCAGTTCGCCGAGCCCGCCGCTCCCCTGCCTGATGACGTTGCCGCGATCTTGCTCCCGCGCCACGTCGATCTGAATGAGGAGGAGACCGGCTGGCATGGCTTCGAGAGTCAGGGCTTCGAGTTGCGGATCATCAACCCGGATACGGCGATGCCGTTGCGCGACGGACGATACGAGGGCATGTCGTGGGTGCGAATCCCCGAGGAGCTTCCCCACGAGTACCTGATCCAGGCCTCGGCTCTCACCTACCTGTCAGACCTCACGATGGTGAGCACGGCACTTGCGCCGCACGGGGGCAAGGAAGCCGCGCAGGATCTCATGCTTGCGTCAATCGATCATGCCGTGTGGTTCCACGCACCCATTAATACGAATGAATGGATGCTGTTCGCTCAGGACACCCCGGTCGCACGCGGTGGGCATGGTCTGGCCCGCGGATTGTTCTATGACCTCAACGGAATCCTGGTCGCGTCAGTGGTGCAGGAGTCCTTGCTGCGCACGCGACTGCCGCGCTAACTACGCCTCAGGAGTCTCGGGCACATACTCCGGCGCTGTTCCACCACGACGCTTCGGCAGCCACCAGGCGTCTTCACCCGGCAGCGGAGCCGGGTAACGATCCAAGGATTGATCCAGAAGAACCTGCATGCGCGAACGAAGCTCAACGGTGAGCTCATCGGGATCCTGCCCGCGCTCGGGGTACATCGGCTCGCCGAGAGTCAGGCACACCGTGCGCCCTCGAGTGAGATCCTTGTGGCCGTAGTAGAGGATGCGCTGCCCGCCGAAGATGATCATCGGCACGATGGGCGCCTTAGCACTGATCGCCATGCGCACCGCGCCGTTCTTGAATTCCTTGATCTCGAATGACTTGCTCATCGTCGCCTCGGGGAAGACTCCGACAATCTCGCCTGCCTTGAGCGCACCCACTGCGTCACGGAAGGACTGAGAGCCGGCCTCGCGATCAACCGGGATGTGCTTCATGCCGCGCATCAGGGGCCCTGCGATCCTGTGCTTGAAGATGCCGTCCTTGGCCATGAAGCGCACGTGGCGCCCGATTGCCTCTGCCGGAATGCCGCCGAGGGCGAAATCGAGGTAACTCGTGTGGTTGATGGCGAGCACGACACCACCCTCACGGGGCAGGTTGTCGGCGCCTTCGATGACGAACTTGATACCCAGGCCCTTGAAGACGGACTTCGCTGCGAAGACAACAGGGGGGTAAACAAAGTCAGCCATGGAACGAGGTTATCGGCAGATCCGGTCGGCGCAGCCTCGGCATGCGACCTGAGCCCTAGTTCGCCAGCCTGGCCGGCTGCACCACCTCACTACTCGCGCGCACCTGCCCGTAGGCTTCCCGCATGGCCAGTGCTGACCGACTCGTGTGGATCGACTGCGAGATGACCGGGCTCGATCCGAAGTTCGACGAGATAGTCGAGATCGCCTGCATCGTCACCGATGCCGAGCTCAATGAGCTCGATGAGGGCATCACGCTTGTCGTGAAGCCCGGCGAGGAATCCTTCGCGCGCATGGATGACTTCGTCGTCAACATGCACACTGTCTCCGGCCTGATCGAGGAGATCCCGCTGGGCATCGGCCTCGCTGATGCCGAGCAGCAGGTTCTCTCCTACGTGAAGACGCACGTGCCCGAGCCTCGTAAGGCGCCGCTGGCGGGCTCGAGTGTCTATGTCGATCGTGGCTTCCTGGCCAACTACATGCCCGAACTCGATGCGCACCTGCATTACCGCCTCGTCGACGTCTCGAGCGTTAAGGAACTCACCCGCCGCTGGTACCCCCGGGTTTACTTCGCCTCCCCCGAGAAGACGGGCAATCACCGCGCGCTCGGCGATATTCGCGATTCCATCAGCGAGCTGCGCTTTTATCGCGATGCGGTCTTCGTACCCCAGCCGGGCCCGGATTCGGACTCCGCTCGGGCCATTGGCGCCGAGCACGGTTCCTGAGGCCCGAAAATCCCACACCTCGCCCTCCTGTAGTCTTCGGGGGCTTCATGGTGATCGTAGTTCAGCGGTAGAGCGTCGCGTTGTGGTCGCGAATGTCGCGGGTTCGAATCCCGTCGGTCACCCCAGCTCCTCGGCCCCCGTGCTCACGCATGGGGGCCGAGTCTTTGCTGCAAACCCCTTGCAGGTGACATCCGCCTCCCTGGACGCACACGAAATCGCCTATAGAGTCGTCTCATGCGTATCGCCAATGACATCACCGAACTGGTCGGCAACACTCCCCTCGTCCGCATCCGGAAGGTCACCGACGGTGCTGAGGCCGAGGTCCTGGCCAAGCTGGAGTTCTTCAATCCAGGTAACAGCGTCAAGGACCGTATCGGCGTCGCAATGATCGATGCCGCGCAAGAGGCCGGCCTGATCGGACCCGACACCATCGTCGTGGAGCCCACCAGTGGCAACACCGGCATTGCCCTCGCAATGGTCTGTGCCGCCCGCGGCATCAAGATCGTCCTCACGATGCCCGAGACCATGAGCATCGAACGTCGCATGCTGCTGCGCGGCTACGGCGCCGAGCTGATCTTGACCCCCGGCCCCGAGGGCATGGGCGGCGCGATCGCGCGAGCAACCGAACTCGCAGCGAGCGATCCGAAGTACTTCATGCCGCAGCAGTTCAACAATCTCGCGAACCCGGCGATCCATCGCAAGACCACGGCCCAGGAGATCTGGAACGACACCGACGGCACCGTTGACATCGTCGTTGCCGGCGTGGGCACCGGTGGCACCATCACAGGTGTCGGCCAGGCGCTCAAGGAACTCAAGCCCTCCATTCAGATCGTCGCTGTCGAGCCGGACGCCTCGCCGGTTCTCTCCGGTGGCACCAAGGGCCCGCACCCCCTGCAGGGCATTGGCGCAGGTTTCGTCCCCGCAGTACTCGACACCGAGGCGTACGACGAGGTCATCCGCGTCGTCGCTGACGATGCGATGGCCACTGCTCGCCGTGCCGCGACGGAGGAAGGCCTGCTGATCGGCATCTCCTCCGGCGCCGCCTTGTGGGCTGCCCGCGAGGTTGCCAAGCGCCCGGAGAACGCTGGCAAGACCATCGTTGTGATCATCCCGAGCTTCGGCGAGCGCTATTTGTCGACCGCGCTCTTCGCCGGCCTCGGCGACTAATCGCTGACATACGGAGACACTCATGGGTCGCATCGGCGATGAGCTTGCCTCGATCGTCGAACGCGATCCGGCAGCACGCAATCGCATTGAGGTAGCGCTGCTGTACCCGGGCATTCATGCCGTGTGGGGCCATCGCTTCAGCAGTTGGCTATGGCGTCATCACATGAAGTTCCTCGGTCGCGCTGTTTCGCAGATCACTCGGTTCCTGACCCAGATTGAGATTCATCCGGGCGCCACCTTGGGTGCTCGACTGTTCATCGACCATGGATCCGGCGTCGTGATCGGCGAGACAACTGTCATCGGTGACGATGTCACGGTCTATCACGGTGCCACTTTGGGCGGTAACACCCTCGATCCGGGCAAGCGACACCCCACGATCGGTGATCGCATCGTGGTCGGCAGCGGTGCCAAGGTGCTCGGTGACATCACAGTCGGCAGCGACAGCCGCATCGGTGCTAACGCGGTGCTACTGCGCAGCGTTGCCGATCATTCAGTCGTGGTCGGGGTACCCGGTCAGGTCATTGCCGATTCGCGCGGGCGCATCCGCCCCACCGGCGAGGACGCCGATCTTCCAGATCCGGTCGGCACCAGCGTGAAGTCACTGCTGCGCCGAGTGGAAGAACTCGAGATGCAGGTGACAGGGCACCTCACTACGTCGAACTCCTACATCAGCGCCGATGGCGTGTGGCAGACCGAGGATGACTTCTCGATCTAAGTGAGCTACTTGCGGATATCGCGCGAGTAGCAGTCGGCCTCGATCTCGACGAGCATCGCCGGATCGACGAAGGCCACGCCGGAGAGAATCGTGAGCGCCGGGCGAATCTCGCCGAAGATCTCGCCATGAGCACGCGCGACATCATCCATCGCCTCGGCAGTCGAGACGTAGCAGCGAGTGCGCACAACATCAGCGAGGGTGACGCCCACCTGGGCGATGGCCTTCTCGATCACGCCGAGGGCAGTGAGGGTCTGGTTGTAGGCATCACCGGGATGCTGCACTACTCCGTCGATCGCTGCCGTAGTACCGGAGACATGGACGTAATCGCCTGCCACCACTGCACGGGAGTAACCGATCTTGCTCTCCCACGGACTGCCACTTGAAATCAGCTTGTCTGCACCCATGCGGAAAACCTACAGTGCTCGCTGTTCGGCGATGGAGTTACCTCCGTCAACCACGATCGACTGACCTGTGATGTACGAAGCCCCAGTCGAAGCCAGCCACGCGACAGCCGAAGCAACTTCCTCGGGCCGTGCCGGGCGACCCAGCGGCACGGCGAACCCCTGCTCGTATTCCGGTCCGGTCAGCGCCTCGGTGTGAATCCAGCCGGGCGACACCGCATTGCACGTAATTCCGTTGAGTGCCTCATCGAGGGCGAGGCCCTTCGTAAGGCCGTTCATGCCACCCTTGCCTGCCGCATAGGCCACGAGATTGCGCATTGCCATGTGCGGCCCGGTGACACTCGAGATCATGATGATTCGGCCACTGCCCGATGCCCTCAGGTGCGGCAATGCCGCCTTGGTCGCCAGGAACGCCGTGTCGAGATTGCGGGCAATGGCGGCCTGCCAGCCGGCATAACTGATCTCAGCCACGCCGCCCATCTCGGCAACGGCCGGATTCTCGTGGCTGGTCATACCTGCGTTGTTGACGAGCACGTCGATACCGCCGAGTTCGTCAGCCAACATCTCGAAAACCTCAAAGGTGGCATCCGCATCGGTGAGATCACAGCGCGCCGCAATTGCGTCAAAGCCCATCTCATTGAGTTCATTCGCGCGATCGATCACTCGCTCACTCAGGCCAAGAAGTGCGACTGAGGCACCCAGATCAGCCAGCACCCGGGCCGACTCGAATCCGATTCCGATCGCACTGCCCGCACCTGTGACGACTACGCGGCGCCCACTGAAATCCCACATGTCAGACTCTCTCCGTGAGTTCGACTTCCGAGAGCGAGGCGATTGCCCTTGCTCATGCCCAGGCTATGGCACGGGAGGACGACGGGTACTTCGATCCGCGCACCGGTTTATTCGTGATGACCGAGGCCTACCACCTGCACCGCGGAGCGTGCTGCGGAAACCGCTGCCGGCACTGCCCCTTTGATTACGAGGCATGCGACTGACGCAGTCTCGCTAGGTCACCTGCAGGCAACGTCGCTCCAGCGGCGCACTGCCTAGTCGCGAGCACACGTCACTGGCGGGCCGAGTGCCCTTGTGATGTACCGACCAATACGAGCCCATGCCGGCCAGGCAGGCATTCGTCAGTTCGCCGGCATTCGCGCAAACCCGAGCGCCAATCGTCGGATCATCCGGGTGGTACTTGATGGTTCGACTGCCCACGCCCTTCGCACATAGCTGCTGACCGAAATTGGAGGACGCTTCCGCGCACCACTGCATCGCTCCTGCGAAGTCATCAGGGGTTTCGGCGAGCCAGAGCGTGGGCGCATAGAACCAGCAGGAACCTGCGTAAGGCATGCGAACTCCGGCGCAGGTTGCACGGGCGGTATCAACGGTCTGCGGATCTGAGCCCTTGCCGGCTGCATGGCCACCGGCAACATCCGCGCTGAAGAGCTGCATGAATACGCCCTCACCGCACCGCACCGACAAGATCTCCTTCGGTGCGAGATCGCAGAGATCAAGTGACCGCGCTACATCGAGCCCGGTCGCGAACATCACGCCATGGCCCACGCCGTGGAAGCACGAACCGTCCTGCTCGGGTGCGCAGATCTTCAACAGGTCACGTCCGGGGTCTTTGGATGACGCGAGTGCATCCTCGATCACCCCGTGGGTGAAGCCGCCGCCGCATACGTCATTACGCACGGTCAGTGCCTTGCCCGGCTTACCTCCTGCGAGCTCCAGCGCCTGATGGCCAAGATCATGGGAGATCGCATGACACACCCCACCAAGTGCCGTGTCAGCGCGCGAACGCACATCGAGTTCTTCCAGCGCTGCGGCGGAGCCTTGCTCGCGCTGGAGCTCGAGCAATTCGGCGCTGACCTGGCTATAGAGGTCTCGAGTGACTGCCACGGTCGTTAACGAGGACGCCTCCATGGGAGCGACATCCTCGTGGGTGTCGTGCTGGGTGCCGTGCTGAGTGTCTTTCTGGGCGTCGCTTTGAGTTGCGACCGGAGCAGCACTGCCGGCAGCGGTCACCGAATGCCCGTGGTCACCCTGACCGTTCAGCACGAAGGCGAGAGCACCAGCAATGAGAACAGCCACGGTTACTGCAGAGATAACTGTCCTGCGCATGTGAGCCATCGTAGGAGCGGTCGCGTACGGTTGGTGCATGCCTCGCAAGATCGCCGGCGCACTCGCCGCATGCCTTGTCTTGACCACTATCGGCACCGCAACAGTCGCAGAGGCTGCCGATAGGCCAAGCGCCAAGGGCAGCTGGGCAATGGCGCCGCAGAGCAAGGACGCTAACGGCGATGGCTTCATCGATGGCGACGGTGGCGTACCCGCTCGAGGTGCACTCTCGCTCAACCCCTCAGCGACGATGATCGGCGCCGGCAATTACGTGGCTCAGCCCAATGAGCGGCTCATCAACGGCTCGCTCTCGTGGTATCTGGGCAACACCTTCAGCGTCGTCCTCAATGCCTGCGGATCGAAGGGCGACTCATACTCCTGGGCAGTCACCGGTGCGACCACTGTGCGCACCCCTTCGAAGCCGATCAAGAAATGCACGAGCAGCGTGATGCTGCCCGAGGGCACGTACACCTTCGCCCTCACTGTGAAGTCCGGGCGATCTACCGTTAAGCAGACAATGCGCGGCTCAGTGCGCAACTACGTGATGGTCTCCATGGGCGACTCCTACGCCTCGGGTGAGGGCAACCCACGCAACATCGATGCCTACCTGGAGCAGGCTGGGCTCTTCTCCTCTTTCACGCCCTATTGGGACGACACTGCGTGCGCACGCAGCACGCACAGTGCTCCGGCACGTGCTGCACTCGAGCTCGAGAAATCCTCGCCGTACTTCAGCGTGACCTTGATCGACGTGAGCTGCAGCGGGGCGACGATCAACGCAGGCGTGCTCGGCCCACAAGCCCGCGCTCGACAGACATCCAGCCAGGTCGAGCAGGCGCGAGCGCTTGCAGCCGGACAGCGCATCGATGCCATCACGCTTTCAGTCGGCGGCAATGACATCGGATTCGGCGCGATCTTGCAGGCGTGCGCCTTGCAGGCCAACTGTCCGACACAGCCCTCCTCAACTCCCCCGCTTAAGGGCTACCCGTCTACTCAGGCGGGAGCCCAGGCGAACCTCGCTGCGTTACCTGCCAAGTACGCCGCCGTGAATGCCGCACTCGCAGGCCTGGCACCGGGTGCGCCCATCTTCCCGACCATGTATCCCGACATCACCCGTGATGCGAATGGCGCTCCGTGCACCTACCTGACGATGAGTCAGTCCGATTTCGCCTGGGCGCGAGCGACCTTGCTAGTGCCGGATCCCCAGTCTCCCTACTCCTACGTGACGACGTCGGGCGCCACCGTGCCCATGGCGCTGACCGCCGGCACTCTCAATAGCCAGATTGCTGCAACTGCGGGTGCCTTGGGCTGGTCGGATATCGCAGGGACCTGGGGGGCCAGCGGAAACTCCGAGATCGGTCACGGTGTCTGTGCCGGGAACCAGGCCTGGACCTTCGGCCTGATCAGCCTGGGGCCGCTCGCTGCTGCCGCCTTTCATCCGAACCCCAAGGGTCTAGAAGTCATGGGCAAGGCGATCGCCGCAGAGGTAGGAACCCGGCTGCGTTAGTCGGGCGGGAGGCCGTTCGAGTGCCTTTAATCACGGTGGTAGTGTTCTCACTTGCACGGTAGGCACCGCTAGCTCAATTGGCAGAGCAGCTGACTCTTAATCAGCGGGTTCACAGTTCAAGTCTGTGGCGGTGTACGAGGTAAAGGCCACCTTCGGGTGGCCTTCTTCCTTTTCGCAGGTTTCTTTTCTCGCTGGCTTTCACTCCAAAACGCTGGATGAGCCGATGTGACGTACCCTCGAGGAATGCGCCTCAAGCCCGTAGTCGCCCCCTTAGTTGTCGCACTGGCCGCACTGTCTGTCTCGATCACCGCGCTGAGCGCGCCGGCCCAGGCAGCGCCCGTCGACCCCACCATCCCCGCTGCCATCACCGCGACCTATGACGGCCGCGATCTGCGGATTCGCAAGGACATCGGCGGCACCTCCGCCTACACGCGGCACGCCATCACCTACAAGAGCGGTGACCTCACCATTTCGGGCATCATGAACAAGCCGCGGGGCAAGGGGCCCTTCCCAGTGGTCGTCCTGGCCCACGGCTACATCGACCCCAAGGTCTACGTGACCGGGCAAGGTTTCCGGCGCGAGCAAGACTGGTTAGCGCGCAACGGCTACGTAGCCCTGCATATCGACTACCGCAATCACGCGAGCTCCGACAAGGATCCGCAGGCTGACCTCAGCATGCGCCTGGGTTACGCGGAGGATGTCATCAATGCCGGGCTGGCCGTGCGCGAGTCAAAGCTCCCCTTCATCGACACCGAACGTCTCGCCCTGCTCGGCCGTTCCATGGGCGGCGGTGTGGCCTTCCAGGCCCTGGTGATCAAGCCGGGCGTGTATGACGCGGCCATCACGTATGCCGCAACAAGCTCTGACACTGTCGAGAACTTCAATAAGTGGCAGCGCTACGACAGCGCATTGGGCAAGAGGATCATCGCCCAGTACGGGAGCCCGGAGAAAGAACCAGAGTTCTGGCGAACAATGTCCGCGCGCAACTATTTCTCCCGCGTCACCGAACCGATCCTGATGTTCCACGGAACAAATGACGAGAGCTGCGCGATTTCGTGGGCTCGGGCAACCGATGACGCGCTCACTCGCGCTGGCAAGGACGCCACCTTGGTGGAGTACAAGGGCGCTGGACACTACTTCTACGGCCCCTGGACCGATTCCATCAAGCGCGTGGGCCGATTCCTGGATAAGCATCTCGGCGGTTAACCGCCAATTACCTCTGGTGAGAAGTTCACGACTGTGACCGATGCGAGGTTTGCGTCCATCTCATGGGATGCTGCCCGTTCAGGGGACACATCGGAATCTCACCGCCTAGTCTCCTGAATATCGATCGCAGCGCCCCTCACCAGGCCTGCCACCTTCTTGGAGGCCGTGCACATGCGCCGTTGGACCCCCGTAATCATCGCCGGCATCGGCGTGAGCCTGCTGGTCTTCCCGAGCAGCATCGCCCATGCCGACGACGCAGATGTGCAGAGCTCGGCAGCTCGCGAGCCCGTCGCTGTCTCCGTTCCGATTCGGACGATCAACACGCCCGATCGCACCGGCCAGAACGGCATCCTGGAAATTCAGGTAGGCAGGGCGGCCCCCATCTCAGTCATGGTCGACACCGGCATCATCGGACTCGTTCTCTTCGAGAAGCCGACTTCTGCTCGAGCCACGGGCAAGCAGGCCACCACCGTTGTGGAAGGTAACAAGCTGCCGGGCGCCCTGTTCTCCGCACCGGTCACCATCGGCGGAGTCACCACGACAGCGCCCGTCGCGTTGCAGTACGTGAACACCGGCAGCTCGTACATCAGGCAATGGACCAACCGCGGCATCTCGGGGATCATCGGCCTCGGCGACGGCGACGGCGGTTCCATGACCAACATCCTGAAATCGATGCCCGGCACCCTCGGTCTTCGCTGGAGCCTGCACTTCGAGCGCACCGCCACCTCGCGCTCGGCTCGACAAGGCGCACTCGTTCTCGGCGCGGAACCCCCGGTCAGCCCCATCATGCATTTCCAGCTTCCGTACCTGGGCGTCGACGTGAACGGTGCTCGGATGTGGAATGACCACGCAGCGCCGGGATGCTGGAAGTTCGGCACCGTGCCTGAGCAATGCGTGCCCACCTGGTTCGACTCCGGCTTCACCGTCATGCGCGTAGTCGGACGCAACTTCTGGCGCGTGCCGAAGACTTCGGCCGACCTGCTCTCCCCCGGAACTCGGGTCAAGCTCGCTGCAGGCTCAAGTGCCTTCTACGGGCATGAGTTCATAGCCGGGCGCCAGGGCTCACGCAATCTTGCGCGCGTGCTCACCGTGGGCTCACCGACGGTGAACACCGGTAATTCCTTCTTCTTCGACTACACGCTCACCTACGACCAGGTTCTGGGCACCATCTCGCTCAGTGACACGAAGGGCAACTAACGCCATGACCGAGAACACTGAATCCACTGACGGCCTGAGCCGTCGCCGACTTCTCCAGAATGCTGGCGTTGCCACTGTCGCGGTGGCCGGACTTGCTGCAGCAAGTGGAGCAACCGTCAACGCTGCCCCGATGCCGAAGTTCAAGCCGCGCGGCCGCCTGCGCAGGCGCCCGAACTTCCTGATCGTCATGATGGACGAGCAGCGTGCTGCCCCGTTCTACGAGAGCCCCGAATTGCAGGCCTGGCGTCTGGCGAACCTGACCACGCAGAACCTCCTGCGTCGCAATGCAGTCGAGTTCACCCATCACCACATCATGTCGACCGCCTGCCAGCCGAGCCGCGCCTCGATCTACACCGGCCAGTACCCGTCGTTGCACGGAATCGCACAGACTTCTGGCGCAGCCAAGAGCGCGATCGAGCAGGATCTCTACTGGCTCGACCCCACCACCGTGCCCACCATGGGCAACTGGTTCCGCGCGGCTGGCTACGACACCTACTGGAAAGGCAAGTGGCATATCTCCGATGCCGACCTTTACCAGCCGAGCTCGTACAACCCGCTTCCGTCATACAACGACATCGGCGGCCGCGACCCGTATCTCGAGAGCGTGTACCTAGAGGCCGAGCGCCTTGAGCAGTACGGGTTCACCGGCTTCATCGGACCTGAGCCCCACGGCAGCAATCCCCTGAACTCAGGATCCTCGGGCCCCGCTGGCCGAGGTCGCGATGAGGTGTTCGCGGACCTCAACGTCGAGCAGCTTCAAAAATTGCGCCGCAATGACAAGCCGTGGCTGCTCGTGGCCTCCTTCGTGAATCCGCACGACATCACCGTGTGGGGCAGTCTGACTCTTGCCGCCGACGCCTCGGGCCAGCAGGGATCCTTCTACCTCGCTCAGCAATTGGCCGGCTCGAATGTGCCGCGCAATCTGTTCGGCCCGGCGTACACCGCGTCGTCCAACGAGGATCTCAGCACCAAGCCGGTTGCTCAGGCCAGCTTCGTCGCGCAGTACCCCAAGGGTTTCCAACCGTTGAACAACAACGAGGCCTACCACCGGTTCTACTACCAACTGCAGAAGAACGTCGATGAGCAGATCGGTCGAGTCATCGACACCTTGACCGAGGATCGCGAGCAGTACCGCGACACGATCGTCATCTATCTCTCCGACCACGGGGAGATGCTCGGTGCTCACGGCGGCATGTTCCAGAAGTGGCACTCGGGCTACGACGAAATGATGCGCGTGCCCTTCATGTTCCACAACCCCGAGCTATTCCCGCGCTATGAGACCAGTGACATCCTCACGAGCCATGCTGATCTCATCCCGACGATGCTCGGCCTGGCCGGGCTAAACGAGACGGCCTTGGCCAAGCAGCTGCGCAAGAGTCACACCCAGGTGCGTAGGCTCGTGGGCCAAGATCTCTCGGGCTACCTACTTGGCGAGCATGACGACACCAAACTCGACAAGCCGGTGTACTTCATGACCGACGATCAGCCGCTGAAGGGCGCAAATGCTGTCTCGGCGGTGGGGATGCCCTACACCCCGGTCGATCAGCCGAACTGTGTCGAGACGGTCGTGGCCTATCTGCCCACCGGCCCGGCCGGCGCCAAGGAGCGCTGGAAGTACTCGCGTTACTGGGATAATCCGCAGTACTGGAGTACCCCGAATGTGCAGGATGTTCAGACCATCGTGCTCGGAATGGTCAATGCACCCGGTACCAAGGTCGCCCAGACCGTGGTCAAGGCTCCGAACCCCACCACCGGCCAAGTTGCACCGCCCGCTGATCAGTTCGAGCTCTACAACGCCACGACCGACCCTGCTGAGCTCAGCAACCTCTACAACAACGGGACGTACGCGGATGCTCAGGCGGTCATGGCAAAGTTGCTCGACGTGCAGCGCGCAGCAAAACGCCTCACCCCGACCCAGCAGCCCTGGGCCGACGGAACCATGCAGCAGTTCCCGTTCACGCCGAACTGACAGTCGTAAATTCAGCGTTGAAGGCCATCCCTGCGAGGGTGGCCTTCAGTGCGTTCGGGGCAGATATGGTTCACCTGTGACCCGCCCGACTCACTTCACCGGCAGCACGCGCCTAATGCGCGGAGCAGCCCTGGGTGTGGCCGCGGTCCTGATCACGCTCCTCGGCCATTCGGGCGGCCACGGAGAACTCCCTGAGCCGGCCCTCCTGGCCTTGCTGCTCCCCCTCGCCCTGGCCCTCGGCACCCTGGTGGCACAGAAGCGTCGCTCGGGCGTCTGGATCCTCGGATTCGTCCTGGCCCTGCAGGTGCTCTTCCACATACTTCTGACCATCGCCGCGGGCCATGCGCATCAGCGCGGCTTCCTGCCTGACACCACAATGCTGCTCGGTCACCTCATCGCTGCCATTGCGATCGCCGGGGTGCTCACGCACGGCGATGTACTCGTTCACCGTTGGATCGCTTTCTGGCAAGCCCTCGCGATCGAGCTTGGCTGGATTCCAGCCCCGCAGGCTGCAGGCCTTGCGCCCGCCTTCTTCGAGCCGCACATCACCGACTCCGCAGTACTCGGGTACGCCATCGCACGTCGAGGGCCACCTACCTCCTGATGTCACCAGTCGCAGCGCACCGCGCTAGCGACCCCTTCTCGCGTGCTCGGCACGCATTCACATTCAGACATCCAAGGAGTACTTCAATGAACGTTCGTATTTCTCGCGCCCAGGCCCTTCTTACCGCCGGCGCTTTCACCGCAACATCCGTGATCGCCGTTGTCGGGGCATCCTCGGCCAGTGCTCACATGGGTATTGAGCTTCGCGGCTCGACTCCGACCGCGGGCAGCAGCAGCACGATCATGTTCCGACCGGGCCACGGCTGCGATGGCGATGCCACCAATGCCCTGAGCGTCGAGATCCCTGCAGGCGTCACCGGAGTCAAGGCTCAACCCAAGGCCGGCTGGAAGCTCAGCACCAGCAACGGGGGCAAGACGATCACCTGGTCGGGTGGCAATCTTCCCGACGACCAGATCGACGAGTTCGGCCTTCGGCTCAGATGGCCGAACGCCGCAGCGGGCTCGGCCGCACAGAAGTACTACTTCAAGGCGGTACAGACCTGCAACGCCGAGTTGAAGGTTTCGACCAAGGGTGCCAACGCCACGATCACGGGCTTCCTGCCCGCATTCGCCGGCCAGAAGGTCGCTCTCTTCGTCGGCGATACCCCGCTGACGGTGCGCGACGTCACGGTTGGCGCTGACGGCAAGTTCAGCGTCTCTACCAAGGCAGTTAAGGTCCCCGCCGACGCCGAGGTCTTTGCCAAGATTGACGGCCGCCTGGTGGGTACCTCGAAGGCCGGCGCAGACAATTGGATCGAGATCCCGACCGCGGGCTCGACCGCAAAGCTGGCCAGCCCGGCACCCGTGGTCACCGTGGTGGCTCCCGCTGCAGCAACGGCTAGCTGACACTGATGCGCAAGGCCTTCATGGCCGCAGTGCTGGGCTCACTTCTCATGCTGGTGAGCCCAGCACCTGCGTACGCCCATGCCGATTTCATCCGCAGTGCGCCGGCTAACGGCAGCACCGTGGCCAAGGCGCCTTCGTCCATTCGCATCACGTTCAATGAACCAGTGACCATCGACTCGGCGAAGATCTTGGACGCCAGTGGATCCACCGTGCCCTCGAGTTCCGCGATGAACGGTGCGGTCTTGACCCTTACTCCGACGTCACCACTTCGTGGCGGCATCACGACCGCGGAATTCTCGGTGACCTCTGATGACGGGCATCAGGTTGATGGCGCGATCGCCTTCATCATCGGAAAGCCAGGTGCCCGCGGACCTGCTCAGTCGGTCGTCACCTCCCCCTCCGTCGCCACTCGCCTCAATGGATCACGACCGGGTTCCCTCACCCTCACCTTCGCGAACAAGGCTGCATCGGGTGAGGTGATCTGGACCTCGCCCGACTTCGACGGATCACTGTCCTGGCCGGTGCGCGCCCGAGGCAAGGCCTCCGAATCCAACGGCGTGCTCCCCTTCCCAGGCGCATGGACGATGCGGGCCACCTTGGTCAGCGCAAAGGGCTCGGTAGTGATCACTTCCGGAACTGCGACACTTAACCCATGACCGTCAGTCGAATTGGAGCAGTAATGACCTCCCGTATCCTCAAGCGAACAGTGGCGATCCTGGCGGTGTCCACCGCGATGTGGGCATTCGGTGCAACAACCGCCTCCGCTCACTCCGGGCTCGAGTCGTCCAACCCGGCAGACGGCTCCGTTGTCACCGAGGCGCCGGCAGCCATCACGCTCACCTTCAATGAACCATTGCTTGATGATGCTGACTCCATCTCGCTCAACGCGGCCGACGGCACCAACATCACCAGCGCCAAGGTCCAGCCCAATGGCAGTTCGATCGAGTTGCCGTGGCCTGCCGATCTGCCTGCAGGTGAGTATCAGGCTGCGTTCCGGGTGGTCTCGGCCGACGGTCACCCTGTGACCGGTGCGATCAGCTTCACCTTCGCACCCGCCGACTCGGCAGCTTTGCCTTCGGCCAGCAGCACGTCTTCGAGCGAAGCAGTTACACCTGAGTCGAGTGCAACGCCCGTCGCCATCAACGAACCGATCATGGACACGACCGAGCCCGAGTCCACGGGTGGTACCCCGTGGCTCGGGCTCGGTATCGGAGTCGCTATCGGACTCGTCTTGGTCGGACTGTTCGCCGCAATGCGGCGCAAGCGTTCCTGAGGACTAGCCCTTGAGCGAGGTCAGCACGCAGTCGGCGGTGCTGGCCTCGACCTTGAAACCGCCCTCCTCGGGCATGAAGGCGGTGACGACACCGTTGTCGATCACCATGGCGTAACGCTGCGAGCGGGTGCCTAGTCCAAAGCCACTCGCGTCGACCTCCATGCCGATGGCCTTGGTGAAG
Source organism: Candidatus Nanopelagicales bacterium (assembly GCA_044374195.1). Taxonomy (GTDB): domain Bacteria; phylum Actinomycetota; class Actinomycetes; order S36-B12; family S36-B12; genus CAIKZY01. The sequence continues at coordinate 58,307 of JBILOY010000008.1, read as the reverse complement.
TCTGCTGCGGGATCAGCGACCATGGTGATCGAGTCGCCGACGCCCTGCACTGTGCCCCAAGCGTCCATGACGAATGCATCGTTGACGCCGATGCACACGATGGAGTCGACGCCGTTGGCCGATATCTCAGCTGCCTGGGAGACAAAGCCCGGCAGATGCTGCTTGGAGCAGCCGGGGGTGAAGGCGCCGGGAACGGCGAAGAGCACGACTCGACCTGAGCCAAGAACCTCGGTGCTCGGGATGACGGCCTGTGCGCCCTCGCGGATCACTCGGACGTCAACCTCGGGGATGCGATCGCCAACTGCGATGGTCATGAATACTCCAAATATCGGGGGTGTGAGATCCCGACTTTATCCGCCCGGCCCCCGGGCCGCATCAGCGGCTCAGCGACTGCCTTCGACTGATCCCGGCTCATCACCGATCGCCACGGGCACGCCCACCAGTGAGCCGTACTCCGTCCAGGATCCGTCGTAATTGCGGACATCGGCCCAGCCCAGCAGTTCATGCAGCACGAACCAGGTGTAGGCAGAGCGTTCGCCGATCCGGCAATACGCCACCGTCACTCGCTCCGGCGTGATGCCGGCCTCGGCATAGATGCGCTCGAGCTCATCGTTGTCCTTGAAGGTGCCGTCATTGTTTGCCGCAAGATTCCACGGCACGTTGATGGCCGTCGGGATATGGCCCGGGCGATACGACTGCTCCTGCGGCAAATGGGTAGGGGCAAGCATCGCACCGGAGTACTCATCGGGTGAGCGCACATCGATGAGCTGCAGGCTGCCGAGTCCGGCGATGATCTCGTCACGACGAGCACGATGACTGGAGTCCTCTGCCGGTACCGGGTAGTCGGTGCGCTCTATCGCCGGTGCATCCTTGACGAGTTCGCGACCGTCGAGCTCCCACTTCTTGCGTCCACCATCAAGAAGCTTGACGTCGCGGTGGCCATACATAGTGAAGTACCACAGCGAATACGCGGCGAACCAGTTGTTGTTGGCCGCATACAGAACGACTGTCGACTCCGGCTTCACCCCAAGGGTCGACATGAGCTCAGCAAACTGCACGGGGCTGATCACATCGCGACGTACGGGATCCTGCAGATCGCGACGCCAATCCAAGCTCACGGCGCCCTTGATATGACCTTCGGCATACATGTCGATGTCTTCGTCAGCCTCAATGAGAACGACATTCGGATCGTCGAGGTGATCGGCCACCCAGTCGGTGCTGACGAGTACGTCAGAGCGAGCCATGAATCAGCCTCCGGCGACTGCGGGAATGATCGAGATGTTCGCGCCATCAGCGATCGGCGTGACCAGGCCGTCGAGGAAGCGGACATCGTCGTCATTGACGTAGATGTTCACGAAGCGGCGAAGTGCACCATTGTCATCGAGCACGCGTGCAGCGATACCCATGTACTGCGCATCAAGGCTGTCCAGGACCTCCTGAAGCGTGGCACCCTCGGCAGCGACCTCAGCCGCGCCGCCGGTGTAGGTGCGAAGGATGGTGGGGATACGGACTACTGCGCTCATGACACGACCTTGTTGTATTCGGCCTCAAACTCGTCATACGACGGGCTGATGACCATGGTGGGCTTCGAAGTTGCCTCAACGGCGTCGAGGGTCTTCAGACCATCGCCGGTGTTGAGAAGTACGGTCTCTGCGCCGGGGTCGATGCGACCCTCGCGCAGCAGCTTGCGGTAGGTGGCGACCACGACGCCACCGGCAGTCTCGGCGAAGATGCCCTCGGTACGCGCGAGCAGCTTGATGCCCTCGACAACCTCTGCGTCACTGACATCGCCGATGGCACCGTTCGTGCGGCGCACGACATCGAGTGCGTACGGGCCATCTGCTGGGTTACCGATCGCGAGTGACTTCGCGATGGTGTCGGGCTTGACGGGGCGAATGACATCCTGGCCGGAGTTGAAGGCCTGCGAGACAGGTGAGCAGCCAGTCGCCTGCGCGCCGTAGATCGCGTAGGGGTGATCGGCAACAAGCCCGAGGTCGATGAACTCGCGGAAGGCTTTGTCGACCTTGGTGAGCAGTGAGCCGGATGCGACTGGTGACACGACAGCATCAGGCAGACGCCAGCCGAGCTGCTCGGCGACCTCGTACCCGACGGTCTTGCTGCCCTCGGCGTAGTACGGGCGCAGGTTCACGTTCACGAAACCCCAGTCGCGCGAGGCGGCTACTTCGGTGCACAGGCGATTGACGTCGTCGTAGTTTCCGCCGATCGCTACCAGGATTCCGCCGTAGACAGCGGTGGTCACGATCTTGCCCGCCTCGAGATTCGACGGAACGAACACGACCGACTTCAGGCCCGCACGTGCACCCGCGGCGGCGACGGCATTGGCCAGGTTTCCGGTGGAGGCGCACGCGATGGTCTCGAAGCCCAGACGACGAGCATTCTCGAGGGCTACCGCGACGACGCGGTCCTTGAACGAATGGGTCGGGTTGCCTGAGTCGTCCTTCACCCACAAGGTCTTCACGCCGAGTTCGCGCGCGAGGTTGTCGGCGCGCACGAGCTTGGTGAAACCGGCCTGCAGGCCCGGTCGCGCATCGGCGCCAGGTACGACGGGTAGCAGCGCTTCGTAGCGCCACATGGAGTTCGGGCCGCTCTCGATCTGCTCGCGGGTCACATTGCCGAGCTCATAGGCCACCTCGAGGGGGCCGAAGCACTCGTAACAGGCGTAGCTCGCATCGAGCGGGTAACGAGTTGCGCACTCGCGACACTTGAGCGCGACGGCAGAGCCAATGGCAGGGGATGCAGTAACAGTCATGACGAGGCCTCTCTCTTTGCTCATCTGTCCTGGTTGTCAGGTCGGAGTTGGCACCGAAATCCAGCGGCCTCGGAGATGGAATCTCGTCGATTAATGCTGGGTAGGTTGCCGGGGCTTCAACGGGCCGTTTCCCTCTGCCCCTCTTGATGAGGTATTCAGTTATGGGCAAAACATAACGTGCAGTACTTCAGTGCGACAAATCGACTCGGGTTCAGCGGCGACGCAGCAACTTGATGGCCACGACTCCGACCACGATTCCACCGACAATGGCCGCGCGCTTGACGTTCACGCCACCCTCGGGGGTGGTGAAGAATCCGGTAACCGCACGCTTACCGCGTGACGCAATTGCGCCGGGGCTCGTCTGGGCCTTCAGCGCGGCAATGCTGGCCGCAAGCTCCTCGCGGGCAGCGGCGAGTTCGGCCTGAAGGTCGACTGTGCTGGGTTCACTCACGGCGCCAGCCTACGGCACGAACACGACCCCTCAGTTCTGCGGGATTCAGGCTTATTGCATATGATTTGCAGGTAGTTCAAATCCCACTTAGGAGTCTGTTGTGAGAGTTCGTACTGCCCTGATCGGGCTTATCGTCCTGCCCCTAGCCCTCGCCGCCTGTGGATCCTCAGGATCGGCATCGGATTCCTCCACGGAGGCCGGCGGTCTTCTCGTAGCCACGACGGTCTCCCCGATCACCTCGATCGCGGCGAGCATTGCCGGCGACAAGGCCCGCATCGAGGGCATCGTCCCCGAGGGCACCAACAGCCACACCTTCGAGCCGGAGCCCTCGGTGGCCAAGCTGCTCAGTGACGCCGACATCGTCTTCGTCAACGGTCTCAAGCTCGAGGACCCGACGATGCAGCTCGCCGAAGCCAACATGAAGTCGGGTGCAGATCTCATCGAGATCGGCACCACAGTGCTTCCTGAGTCCGACTACCTCTACGACTTCTCCTTCCCGAAGGAGGAGGGCAAGCCGAATCCGCATCTGTGGACTGACCCGCTGTACGCGATCAAGTACGCCGCCGTCATTCGCGACGAGCTCTCGAAGAAGGATCCGACGAACGCGGCGTACTACTCGGCGAACTACGATGCCTTCGCAGCCCAGGCCACCGCACTCGCTGATGCGGTTCGCGCCGACCAGGTCACCGTGCCGAACGGCGGCCTGAAGCTGCTGACCTACCACGATGCCTACGCCTACTTCGCCAAGGACTTCGGCTGGCAGGTCATCGGCGCACTTCAGCCGAGCAGCTTCGACGATCCGAGCCCTGCTGAACTGGCGTCACTCATCGATCAGGTCAAGGCCCAGAAGGTGCCGGTCATCTTCGGTTCCGAGGTCTTCCCCTCCAAGGTTCTCGAGGAGATCGGCAAGGCCACGGGCGCTCGCTATGAGGACTCGCTGCGCGATGACGATCTTCCCGGTGCGCCCGGCGATGCCAATCACTCCTGGCTGGGCTTGATGAAGTACAACTACATCACGATGATCACTGGACTGGGCGGCACCGCGACCAACCTCGAGGCGCTCGACATCACGTCGTCGGTGAAGGACTCGGCGGTCTACCCGCAGTGACCGGAACCGGAGTCGGCGAGATCCTGCTCAGCCTCAACCACGTATCTGCGCGCTATGACAAGCAGATCGTGCTGAGCCATGTCGACTTCCATGTTCACGAGGATCAATTCACAGGGATTGTCGGCCCCTCCGGGGCCGGCAAAACCACCCTGCTTCGACTACTCCTGGGCACGCTCAAGCCCTGCGAGGGCTCGGTTACCAGTGAACCGGGTCTGCGAGTCGCCTACGTTCCGCAACTCGAGACCGTCGACTGGAACTTCCCGATCACGGTGTTCGAATGTGTCTTGATGTCGCGCACACGCGGACGTCGCCTGCCGTGGGCAAGTGGTGCGGAGCGAACCCGAGTGATGAGCGTTCTTGATCGCCTGGGTATCGCCGACCTCTCAGAGCGTCACATTCGCGAACTCTCCGGCGGGCAGCAGCAACGCATGTTCCTCGCCCGCGCACTCCTCCGCGATCCGCAACTGCTGCTGCTCGATGAGCCCACGAGCGGCGTTGACGTCTCCACCCGCCACGACATCCTGCATCTTCTCGGCGATCTCCATGAGGATGGCGTGGCTATCGTGCTCACCACGCATGACCTCAACGGCATGGCCGCCCACCTGCCGCACATCGTCTGCGTCAACTCCCGCATCGTGGCCGATGGCTCACCCGCAGAGGTGATTACCCCTGATGTTCTGGAGGAGACCTTCGGCGCCCGCATGGAAGTTCTCGAGCATCTCGGCATGCTGGTCGTCGTCGACGGTGCACCCGTCGTTCGCTCAGACCAGATTCTCGCGCCGGCTCGTCCTTCCTTCCCGGAGAACATCTGATGGATGCCCTTCTCGAGCCCCTCTCCTACGCCTTCTTCAACAAGGGCCTGATCGTCGCGACCTTGTCGGGCGCTTTGCTCGGCTTCATCGGCGTCTTCATCGTGCTGCGCGGCATGAGCTACATCGGCCATGGCCTCTCGCACTCGATCTTCGGCGGATTCGCCGCCTCCCAGCTCTTTGCTGCGCAGTTCTACATGCTCGGCGCCGGCCTATGGGGCGTGGCCTCAGCGATCGCCATTACGACTGTCGCCCGCAAGGGCCGGGTGGGCGCTGACGCGGCCATCGGAGTCATCACGACAGCTTCCTTCGCCCTCGGCGTCGCACTCTTCGCGAAGTTCGGCACCAGTGGGCCGTCATTCGAGAACGCGCTGTTCGGCAGCATCCTCGGAATCAGCGTGGAGCAGATCATCGGCCTCGTCGCCATCAGCATCCTCGCGGCACTGTTCGTCTTCCTGCGCTACCGCGCGTTGATCTTCTCGACCTTCGACCCCGACGTAGCCGATGTTTCCGGCGTTCGCGTCGCACGTCTTGAGGCGATGCTGATGATCGTGCTGTCGCTGTCGATTCTCGCCACGCTCACCGTGATCGGCGTAACTCTCGTCGCGGCAATGCTGGTCATCCCCGCGGTGGTCGGCCGAATGCTCACCGACTCCTTCGGCAAGATGCTCGCCTGGAGCACTGGCATCGGGCTGTTCTGCGGCTTCGTCGGAATGTACGCCAGCTACTACGCAGGCGTCCCCTCGGGCACGATGATCGTGCTGGTCGGCGCCGCGATCTTCGTTATCGTTCTCGCCATCACCGGCGGCCGCGGCCTGCGTCGTTCCGCCGGACTCGATAAGCATCACGATGTAGCCGAACTAGCCCCGGTGGTAACCAGATGAGACTCGAACCCGGCGACAAGGCCCCTGCCTTCGCACTCCTCGACGATGCGGGCAAGACCGTGAAACTCTCCGACTTCAAGGGCACGAGCGTGCTGCTGTATGCCTACCCTGCTGCGATGACCCCGGGCTGCACCAAGCAGGCCTGCGACTTCCGCGACAACCTCAAGGCATTCGCCAAGCACGACCTCGCCATCATCGGCATCTCGCCTGACAAGCCCGAGAAGCTCGCCAAGTTCCGTGAGAACGACGATCTGACCTTCACCCTCCTCAGCGATCCTGACAAGTCAGTACTCGCCTCCTACGGGGCCTTCGGCGAGAAGATGATGTACGGCAAGACTGTTACGGGCGTGATCCGCTCGACTTTCGTCATTGACCCCACGGGCAAGATCGAGCACGCGTTCTACAACGTCAAGGCCACCGGCCACGTCGCCAAGCTCATGCGCGACCTGGAGATCTAGCCCGCAGCTAGACCTGTCGTAGACTTCTGTAATCACGCGGGAGTGGTGGAATTGGCAGACACGCAGGATTTAGGATCCTGTGTCTTCGGACGTGAGGGTTCAAGTCCCTTCTCCCGTACTTAGCGCAGGACGTCGCTGAACAGCGCTTCCCAGCGGCCCAGAATCTGATCGGGAAGCAGTTCCCGGGCGGCCATGCGCCCGCCTGATCCAAGCTTTACTCGAAGCTCGCGGGATTCCATAGCAGTGCTCAACGCTCGGCTGAGTGAGCCGGAATCGCCGCGAGCAGCCAGGAGTCCGGTTACGCCCTCCTTGAGCAGTGCACGAACACCCGCCGAGCAATCGGTGGCAACTACGGGCACGCCACAGGCCATGGCCTCGGCAAGCACCAAGGGGAATCCCTCGACCAGGGACGGCAGCACCACGAGATCACTCCCCAGAAGAAGCCGCTCGGGATCGGCGACAGGAGCGTGGAAGGAAATGCGCTCCGCACCCTCGGGCAGGCGATCGACCATGGCGCGAACAGTGGGCTCATCAGGGCCATCGCCCACGAATTGCAGTGACCAGTCCGGATGAGACGCAGCGATGCGACCCCATGCCTCAACCAGGAACTGCGGGCCCTTCTCGACCGAGAGTCGCCCCAGGTACGTGAGCGTGTTGGTCGCGAGAGCGGCCGGGCGATCGGGGAAGAAACTCACTGCATTCGGAATCGCGCAGGTGTTGTTGAGCCCCGCCTGCCTGAAGCGCTGGGCATCCTCGTCGGTCAGCAGAGCGAAAGCATCTATGTCGGCATAAGCAGACCGAAGTCGGTCGAGCTCCGGACCGCTCGCAGCCGCTTCAAAGGATGAGTGGTACTGCCCGATCACACGCCAGTCGCGATGATCGATCTCGGCAAGATGCTCCATCGCCCACACCTGCGTGGTGATCACGATGCCGGGTGGGCCTTCGCGAAGGAGTTCGTCGAGTCGTGCGCAGCACAGCTCGCGCAGACGCTGGCGCCCCGCCTCATCCTCGCGCACGGGCTGCGGACGGTCACCTAGAACACGAGTTCGGTAAGCCGGCTCGGTGATGAACGTATGACGGGGCTCGAAGGGCACTATGCCGGCAAGTTCAACGTCGAAGCCTCGAAGTGCCAGTCCGTTGGCGAGAGAGTGCGCGACACGCTGCGCTCCACCGACACCGTCGATGTCGTTGGCGAGTATGACGATCCGGTGCCCCACCGCAGGCCCCATGGAATGCCTCATCGCATTCCTCGCAGGTGTTCAACGGCGCGGTGCGCACTCGTTCCATCCAGTTCGCCGGCGAACATCGAGACGAAGTCACGGTGTCCGACCGGATCGGTATCGAAGCCCCCGGTCGGGGTCGCCTCGATCAAGGCCTGCACCCACACCGCGAGCTCATCGGCATTGCGCAGAAGTGGGCCAGGACCGCTCGTCGCAAGATCGAGGTAGAGACCCACGGAGCGCCGGGTGAATCTCTCGTAATCGGGCACGAAGAATCCGATCGGACGACCGAGCCGAGCAAAGTCGAAGGCGACAGCCGAGTAGTCGGTCAGCAAGGCATCGGCCGCTCCCAGATACGAGGCAATGTCACCCTCGGCCGAGATATCTCGAATTCCGTTAGACCATCGGGCGGGGACGACCAAGGGATCTGCGGGATGCGAGCGCACCAGCAGGTACGCCGAGTTCCCGAAGTCACGCCACCAGGCGGCAAGGTCAAGATGCGCCTCGTCAGTCGCCCGAGCCGTGGGCGAGTACACGACTACCGGCCGATCAAGCGGAAGGTCGAGCTTATGACGCACATCTCGATCCGTGCTGGATCGCATGATTGCGTCACCCAGGGGTGAGCAGTTCTCGATGAGCGGGCCGGTGAATCCGATTGCACGCGCTGTTGTCTGCGCGAAGAACTCCGACGGAGCAATAAGCGCATCCCAGCGATCCCTGTTCGTCGGTCGCGGCAAACGCACCCGAGGGGAAAGCAGCGGCCAGTCCGGCGCATCAGAGCCGACTCGTTTCAACGCGATGCCGTGCCAGGTCTGCAGGTACTTCGTCCGTCGACTCTTGCGAATGCTCGTGTCGATGCCGAAGTCGTCGATCCAGTACCCGGCTCTCGCAATACGCCAGGCCCCTCGGATAGTGCTCGGGTCAACGAGAGTCAGCCAGTCGAGGCCGGTGACTGCGGCGGCGGATCCGAGCCAGCGCACACGCGCATGGGGCACCTCGACATGCAGGTAGTCGGCCATTGCTCTCGGATGCCCGGTGAGCTGACGGCCGTGATCGCTGGAGATCACGAATGCTCGACGGTCGGGTAGGTACTCCCCCAGCCTTCGCGCGATCTTCGGAAGCGTGATGTGAGTGAACCGCTGCCAGCGCGACGCGAGTGCCCGGGTTCCGGGAAGAGCGAACCAACCCTTGCGCAGGCCCGCCGCAGCAAGGCCCAGCACCGATCGACGGATGAGACGCCAGCCCACGATGCCCTGGCCCCGCGCCTCGAGGTGAAGACCCTCTCGGCGAAGTGCGGAGACGCGTATAGACATCGTGGTTCCGGCACGTACCTCCGATGCACGCACCACAGAGGTATTCACGCGGTCAGAGAAGGTGAGTTCAAGCCCCAAAAATCCCCGGTCGCCAAGTTCAAGGCTTCCGATGGGCTTGAGTCTTTGGGTTGTTGACCACTCCCAGTGCACAGGAGTCACGTGTTCGAACTCGACAGGCGCGGCAGCAACTACTCGGCCTTCATCAAGGACGACTGCCCGTGCTGCGGTGATATCCGAGAGCGAGTCGAGGAAATCCGACGTGGAGCCGTGAAGTCGATCATCGATTACTGAGGTCAGTTGATGGCAGTAGCGCCGCTGGGTAAGCGGGATGCGTGACAGGCCCTGCCGCGTGACGTCGAGCCACCAATCAGCTTCGTGTCCTGCGACATCGCCGAGCGGATGGTCATCCGTGCACACCCACAGCTCGCGCCCGTCACGCATGTGCACGGTGCCATCAACGCTCGCCGCCCACCGAATAAACCGCGTCGCCCGCCGGATGCCGTCGAGATCGTCGATCAACAGGTGATACAGCGCCACGCGCAAGAACGGGGCAAGCTCTGCAGCCGGCTCAAGGTTCATGTCACGCAGGTATTCGCGCAATTGATCTGCCACGAGAATGGCCGAGGCGTCATCAGAGTCCAGGATCACCGTGAGGTAGCCGGCAAGATCCTCGTTCAGGAAGCGAAGAGTCGCGGCATATCGACGCCGGTCATCGGGCCGAGCTGCGATGAGCGCGTCGATACGGCGGAGAGCCTCGAGTCGATCGCCGAGATGTCGGATCAACCAGCGCCTTCGACCTGACGTGAGCTCCTCGCCTAGACGATCCACGTGCCGCAGATACACGGTCTCGGGCACCAGCGCGATGCCTTCAGAGCCAAGCAAGGCAGCCGAGGCGAAGAGGAAATCAGCGGCCACCAGGGCGGGATCGAAGGTCAGGTTCAGCTGCTGCAGCCGCTCGCGGCGGTACAGGCGGCCGTGAGTCGTAGCCTCGGAGAAAAGTGCGGTGCTCTCCGCGATCGACGAAGCACCCCCGGCCAGATGGGCCCATTCCTGCACACGCTGACGCTTCCCCGACCGCTGCTCGACCAATTCGGTGACGCCGGCACTGAGATCTGCACCGTGCCGCTCGGCCGCGAGTAGCAAATTCTTGGCTGCATGAATCTCGAGTTCGTCATCGCTGTCGCAGAACAGCACCCATCCGCCACGAGCCTCGACTAATCCACGATTGCGCGGCGCCGCAAATCCGCCGGAGTTGCGATCCATTCGATACACACGAAATCGCGGATCCTGCTCCGCTACGCGAAGTGCGAATTCGTACGAGCCATCGGTCGATGCGTCATCGACGATGACGAACTCAATCGAGGCAAGTGTCTGGCGGGAGAGCGAGCGCAGTGCCCTGGGCAGACGGGGCACATCGTTGTGCACCGCCATGATGACCGTGACATCAGGCGCAGAGCCGCTCACTCAGAACCTCGGATCCGCTCTGCGGCCTCGATGAGCTCAGCAGCCCTGACGTCGAAACTGTGTTCGGCAGCGATGCGTGCGGAATTTTCGATGCGTCGTGATCGTTCAGCGAACACGGTCTCGAGGGGCGCCTTCAGGATCTCACCGAGCTGTTCGGGGGACGAGTACGTGACTACGGCATCACCGAACACTTCAGTGAGGCCGGCTGCTTGATCGCTGATCACCCGCGCACCGCTTGCCACCGCGTCGAACAGGCGATTGGAGAGGAAGCCGTCATCGGCCATCTCTCGCCAATGGTCATTCAGCACGACACCTGCACCGGCGTAGGCGCCGGGCAATTCGCCATTGGGCATGAACTCACCGCGAATGAATTCTGCGGGAATGAACTCACTCCAGCCCACCCCATACACACCGAGCGGGATACCGGCGGAGATCGCGTCGCGAACTATCGGCCGGTACTCGCCTCGCGTGGAGCCCACGAACAGGTAGGGCTCCCCCGTGTCAGGCCCTGCAGCACTCGGCATGAAGCGCTGCGGATTCGTCGCCTGGAGCAGCGGAGACACCGAGCCCGACTTCCAGGTTGAACTCGCGGCGAATGCGGCGTCGTACTCGGCAATCTCCCCATCGTCGACGAGCTCGGGGTGTGAAATGACCCAGAGCAACCAGGTGTTGCCGGCACGACGCGGAGTGACTCGGCGCAGCCCGCGCAATACGAGAACGACATCGTCCTTGTCGCGCGCCTCGGTGCTCGCACCACCGCGATAGACGAGGGAAGCCGCCTGGCCTTGTCGTTTGAGCGCATCGACGAGATCGCGCCCGAACCAGGTATCGCCCCACTGCTCTCCGTCAGCCCCGCTTGGCGATGCGACGACAACTGCCCACCGCATCGGTCTCCGGCGTCGTAGCCACGCCATCAGGCGTCACGTCCCGCGCCACCACGTAGGAAGCCCGCGCCCCAGCACAGATGCATCGTGCCGTACACGACCGGCAGCCACAGGGCCGAGCGCAGCTGAAGACGCGGCGCACTCATTGCACTGATCAGGCTGGCGAGCAGATTTGCAGCTAGGTAGCCCAGAGGGGCGATCAGGCCGATCACCCAGAGCCAGTCCTGTCCGGTGACAACGCCCAGCACAACGAGCAGCAGCCCGATCACGATTGCTGCGACAGCCACGGGTGCTGCCAGGTAACGCAGGGAAAGGGTGTCGGGGTGACGACGCACAACCTCGCGGCGCCAGCGTCCGTAGTCGTGATACTGCCGCGCGAGTGCTCCCACGGTTGCTCGCGGCCGGTATGTCACGTGCATCGCGGGGGTGAACCAGATGAGGCCGCCGGTCTCACGGATGCGCAGATTCATCTCCCAGTCCTGCGCCCGCACCATGGTCTCGTCGTAGCCGCCGACTCGATCGAGTGCGCTGCGCCTAAACGTTCCGAGGTACACGGTCAGTGCGGGGCCTTCGTCGCCACCGACGTGGAAGGACGCGCCCCCGACGCCGAATCTGGAGGTCATCGCACGCGCAACCGCGACCCCGAAGTCCGTGACCCCTTCCGCGGCCATGATTCCGCCGACATTGTCGGCGCCAGTGCGCTCAAGAGTCTCGACAGCAATCGCTACGTAATCGGGCGGGATCATCGCATGCCCATCGACTCGAACGATCACCTCGCCCGTTGCGGCCGCGATAGCCGCATTGAGACCGGCAGGAGTGCGACCCGAAGGATTGTCAACAACGATGACCCGATCACTCGAGCGCTGCAATTCGTCGGCGACGGCACGGGTGCGATCCTTCGACGGCCCGACGGCGATCACGACGTTGATGGATCCGGCGTATTCCTGCGCCAGGATCCGGTTCACTGAATCGGCCAGATGCTGCTCTTCGTTAATCACCGGCATGATCACGCTGACCGCGGGCGCACTACTCATGGGCCGTGCCGAACTCTGGGTGCGCAAGCAGTCCAGGCCATGAGAAGGCGTTCTTGGTCAGGAAATGGTCGTCACTGACGATTGCCGTGTGGCCGGCTCCACGTCGCACGTAGATGTATCCAAGGCCGGTGGTGCGATACACGAGTGCTCCGGCTTCCAGGAAGGCATCGAGCAGGCCTCGATCGATGTGTTTGTCCATGGGCCGCCAGCCACCGATCTCATCGAGATCGGCGCGCGAGATCAGCATGGTGCCGCCCGCCACGAAATCGGCGAACTTCTCGGCGCCGTAGGCCGGGCGAAACACCGTGATGTCAGCGGATTCGATGCGAATGAAGTCGAGAGCCTTGCCTGTGACCTGCGCGGCGGAATACATGCGCGCCACCACGAGATCCCACACGTGCTCGGGCCCGTAGAAGTCGTCATCGTCGACCTTGGTGATGAGCTGACCGTCGGCGAATTCGCACGCCTGCTGCATCGCGGTTCCGAAGATCACGTCAGCGCCGATCCGGATCACGCGCACGGCGTGGGGATGCCCGGCGATTGCGCGAGATACCTGCTCATCGCTCACCTGATCGCCATGAAGCGCCAGCACGATCTCCAGTCGCGGATATCTGAGACCGGCGAGCTGGCGCATTGCATGCTCGAGAAAGTCACTGCGGTGAGTCAGTAGTACCGCGGAGACCGACGGCCAGTCGTTGAGCAGGGCTGCAGGAGTCTGCGCTCGCAGAACATGACGACGAGCACGAACGGATTCCACCTGCCAACCGAGAAGATCCTCGGCCGCCGGAAAGTCGTCCGCCGAGTTCCGCACCACGAGACCGCAAGCCTCGAGCTGATGGCGCAGTCGTGAGTCGAGCTCGGGCGCCACGACTCCACTAGTAGTGCGAAGCGCCGCGACATCCACCGCTGTGAGCTCTGCACCCAATGCCGGGAGGGGAATCACTCGTGCGGGCACATCGGAACGTCGTCCGACCGGGCGGTGAATTGTCGGATCAACATCCCAGTCAGCCTGTTCAATCACTAGATCGGCGTCGCGACCAGGGGCGGCATTGATGCATCCGGCGAGTGCAGCCATGCGGGCGCTGGGCGAATTCCCGACGGCCACGCTCGGATAGTGGTTCATCGACAAGGTCGGCCGCAGGATGCGCACGGCTGATGCGAGCGCGACGGAGGCATCGACAGCCGGGGAGAAGCGCAGCCGCAGCCTGACCCCGTCACCCTTGGCCTTCAGATCGAATGACGCGACTTCGGCGAGCTTCGGAGAGCCTGTCCAGCCCTTCGGCGGTTTCCAGGTACCGACCCGAACTTCCAGCGCGCCCACGTGAGCGAGCCCTGCGGCGAGGGCCGTGGATTCTTGGAGTGCGTGCACCCCCGGGGCATCCACACGCCAGTGGGTGGGCTTGGGCTTGACCCGAACACCGGCCGGCCAAGCAGGCAGTGTCGCCGGGTGCGCAGTCACGGGTTCACTGTAACGGCGGCGCCTTAGTTCATGCGGGACAGCAACTGCTTCGCCATGACGATTCGTTGGACCTGATTGGTGCCCTCGTAGATCTGGGTGATCTTGGCATCACGCATGTATCGCTCAACGGGCCAATCACGGGTGTAGCCCGCACCGCCCAGCACCTGAACGGCGTCGGTCGTGACCTCCATCGCGACGTCAGAGGCGAAGCACTTGGCTGCTGCGCCGAAGAAGGTCAGGTCGGCATCCCCACGCTCACTCTTGGCCGCTGCTGCGTAGACCAACTGACGCGCTGCTTCGATCTTCATGGCCATGTCGGCGAGCATGAACTGGATCGCCTGGAATGAGGAGATGGACTTACCGAACTGCTGGCGATCCTTGGCGTAGGCCAGGGCGACGTTGAGTGCGCCCTGCGCGATGCCCAGTGCCTGGGCCCCGATCGTGATGCGAGTGTGATCGAGCGTGCTCATCGCAGTTTTGAAGCCGGTACCGGGCTCACCGACGATGCGGTTGGCGGGAATCCGGCAGTTGTCGAACAAGATCTCGCGAGTCGGCGACCCGTGGATGCCGAGCTTGCGCTCGGGCGTACCGAGTGAGAATCCCTCGTCATCTCCGTGCACGACGAATGCCGAGATTCCGCGCGCGCCAGCCGACGGGTCTGTGACGGCCATGACGGTGTAATACGACGACTCACCGGCGTTGCTGATCCAGCTCTTTTGACCATTGAGTACCCACGCATCACCATCGGCCACGGCACGGGTTGTCATCGAGGCCGCATCACTTCCTGCCTCGCGCTCACTGAGTGCGTACGAAACCATCGCCTCGCCCGAGGCGACCAGAGGCAAGTAACGCTGGAGGAGGTCGTCATCGCCGGCGATCATCAGCGGCAATGTGCCGAGCTTGTTGACTGCGGGGATGAGGCTGGTCGATGCGCACACCCGTGACAGTTCCTCGATCACCAGGCAGGCCGCCAGCGCGTCGCCACCTTGACCGCCGAACTGCTCGGGGATGTGAATTGCATGGAAGTCAGCGGCCACGAGGGCGTCGTACACATCGCGCGGGAAGATCCCGGTCTCGTCGATCTCAGCGGCACGAGGTGCCACCTTCTCGTCAGCGAATTGCGCCACCGCCTCACGCAGGGCCTGATGCTCTTCCGGCAGGGCGAAAAAGTTGAAGTCCGGATTGACGGCCAGGCCCACAATGCTCCTCAAAAACTTGTCAGACACCACAGTTACTCACTTAGCGTAGACGTTCGGGTCAGGGCACTGCTCCCGATAGCCTTCTGGCATGGCCCATCGTCTGTCTGTCATCGGCACCGGCTACCTCGGCGCAACCCATGCGGCCTGCATGGCTGAACTCGGTTTCGAGGTGATCGGTGTTGACGTCGACCCCGCCAAGGTCGAGTTGCTCCAGAGCGGTCGCGTGCCCTTCTACGAGCCAGGGCTCGACGAAGTACTCGCGCGCAATATCGAGGCCGGGCGACTCAGATTCACGACCAGTCTTGCGGAAGCTGGCGCCTTTGCCGACGTCCACTTCATCTGCGTGGGCACGCCGCAACAGGCAGGCTCACACGCCGCTGACATGACCCAGGTCTTCGGCTCTGTCGCAGCCTTGACTCCGCACCTGAAGTCGGGCGATCTCGTGGTGGGCAAGTCCACCGTGCCCGTGGGTTCCGCTGACACCATTGCAGCGAATCTCGCTTCGGTCGAAGGCGTGGAGGTTGCCTGGAATCCCGAGTTCTTGCGCGAGGGCTTCGCGGTCGAGGACACCTTGCATCCGGATCGACTCGTGGTCGGCGTGCGATCCGAGCGCAGCGAGCGAATTCTCCGCGAGGTCTACGCACCACTTCTTGCCGAGGGCATCCCGTTCCTGGTCACCGATTTCCCGACAGCCGAATTGGTCAAGGTCGCGGCGAACTCGTTCCTGGCAACCAAGATCTCCTTCATCAACGCAATGGCCGAGGTCTGCGAGGCAGCCGGCGCCGATGTCACCAAGCTTGCCGAGGCAATCGGATACGACCCACGCATCGGTAATCGTTTCCTGGCTGCCGGGCTCGGCTTCGGCGGCGGCTGCCTGCCCAAGGACATCCGGGCATTCATGGCTCGTGCCGGCGAGATTGGCGCTGAGGAGGCACTTACCTTCCTGCGCGAGGTCGACCAGATCAACTTGCGCCGTCGCTCTCACACCGTCGACCTTGCTCGCGCTGCAGTGGGCGGAAGCTTTGATGGCAAGAAGGTTGTCGTACTTGGCGCTGCATTCAAGCCCGACAGTGATGACGTGCGTGACTCACCGTCGCTTGCCGTAGCGGCAACTATTCATAATGAGGGTGGCAACGTCACCGTTCATGACCCCAAGGCCCTTGCCAATGCGGCACGCATCTATCCGAAGCTCAGCTACGAGCAAGACGTGATGACAGCCCTCGCCGACGCCGAGCTAGTGCTGCACCTCACCGAGTGGCGTGAGTACCGTGAGCTTGACCCGGCCAAGGTCGCTGCTATCGCCACCACCCTCCATGTGATCGATGCCCGCAACACCCTCGACCCCGCGCAGTGGCGCGCAG
Organism: Candidatus Nanopelagicales bacterium; assembly: GCA_044374195.1. GTDB lineage: Bacteria > Actinomycetota > Actinomycetes > S36-B12 > S36-B12 > CAIKZY01. The sequence goes on along the minus strand of JBILOY010000008.1, from coordinate 41,893 downwards.
CCGGCTGGAGTTACCGAGCACTCGGTCGTCCGACCGCCTGATTCGGCACTCGCACGATACGTTCGTGCGAACTACTTGAGGTTCTGGCCCTTGGCCTTCGCTGTGGCATTGAGATCGGCCTGGAAGGTCACCATGTCATCGCGAAGGTCGTCGTCGGCGACACCGAGAATGCGCGCAGCAAGCAGGCCCGCATTGCGCGCGTTGCCAATGGCAACAGTCGCGACCGGAACACCCGCTGGCATCTGCACGATCGAGAGCAGGGAGTCCATACCATCGAGGGTGCCCACAGCCACGGGCACGCCGATGACAGGAATAGGCGTCAGTGCGGCGAGCATGCCCGGCAGATGAGCAGCACCACCAGCGCCGGCAATGATCACCTTGAGCCCGCGAGCCACGGCAGAGGTCCCGTAGTCGACCATTTCCTGGGGCATGCGGTGCGCGGAGACAACGCCTGTCTCGAACGCAATACCGAATTCCTCGAGGGCGGCCGCAGCGGCCTGCATCACCGGCCAGTCGGAGTCGCTGCCCATGACGATGCCCACGAGGGGTGCGCCTGCTGAAGAGGTGGTACCGCTCATGGGATCTCCCGTCGGATGACTACTCATCAATTCTGCCCGAGAAGTAATCGGCTGCGTGACGGCCCCTGGCCAGGAGGTCGTCGAGGTCGTTGCCGAGCACCGTGACGTGACCAACCTTGCGGCCGGGCCGCACCGCCTTCCCGTAGAGGTGCACCTTCAGGCCCGGGTCGCGCGCCATCACGTGCTTGTAGGCCGAGTAGAGGTCGCCGACATCGCCACCGAGGATGTTCACCATCACTGCGCACTCCGTCTTCATCGCGGGACTACCCAACGGAAGGTCCAGTACAGCTCGTAGGTGGTTCTCGAACTGGCTCGTGACGGCACCCTCGATGCTCCAGTGACCGGAGTTGTGCGGGCGCATCGCCAGCTCATTCACGTAAAGGTCGTGGCCGTCATCGAACAACTCAACGGCGAGCATGCCGGTGACATTTAAATCCTGGGCGATCTGCAGTGCGATTCGCTGTGCCTGTACGGCACGCTCATTCAGTAGGCCAGGGGCCGGAGCGATGACCTCTGCGCAGATGCCATTGGCCTGCACGGTGCGCACGATCGGGTAGGCAACCGCCTGGCCGTGTGGTGAGCGCGCGACCTGCGCAGAGAGTTCTTGCACGAAATCGATGCACTGCTCGGCGAGCCACGCGGCCCCTGTCGGAAGTGGAAGCGCGATGACTTTTTCGGCTTCGTCGAGCGAGTCGACAACCCACACACCCTTACCGTCATAACCGCCGCGCGAAGTCTTGAGCACCATCGGCCAACCGACGATCTCGGCGAAGTCAGCTACTCCGCGCAGGTCATGCACCTCGGCCCACGCCGGGCAGGGAATGCCCGCATCGCTCAATGCGCGGCGCATGTGCAGCTTGTCCTGCGCGTGGAAGAGAGCGGAGGGGCCAGGGCGTACGGCTACACCCATTGCCTCAAGCTGCTCGAGATACGCGGGCGGAACATGCTCGTGGTCGAAGGTGATCACATCAAGACCGCGAGCGAAGCCCAAAAGGTCATCGAGGCAATCATGTGAACCCAGGAAAACGTCATTGACTACCTGTGCTGCGGACTCGTTCTCGGATGCCGCAAGGACGCGAAAGCCAATGCCGAGTGCGGCTGCAGGGGCTGCCGACATACGGGCCAACTGGCCACCGCCGACCATGCCGACGCGGGGCGCGGGATCCACCTGCTCACTCACTGGGCAAGGCTATCGGCCGCAATGAGGATCAGGTGCCGTCGGTCGAGAGTGAGGGGCCGCCGCTGCGACGACGAGCGTCATCAGCCTCGATGAACTGGTAAACGTCGCGCTGGATCTCCTCGACGTTGGGCACGTCGCGGATGGTGAGTCCCTCGTTCTCGCCTGCGGACTGGATCTGCAGCTCGCCGTAGTTGAGGATGCGACCGAGTGCAGGCACGACGAAGGAAACATTGTTGATCTTCGAGAGCGGTACGTCACGACCTCGCTTGGTGATGATTCCCATACGCGTGATGACACGACGATCGGTGAAGACGTAGTCGGTGGTCAGCCAGCGCAGGAATGGCCCGATGGCCCACAGGATCAAGATCACGATGGCAGCGGCAAGGATCACCCAGCGAAGCCAGCTCAGCCAGTCACTTTGGCTCACGGCCCAGGTGAAGAGCAGGGCGAATCCGAAGACGGTGAAGAGCAGCACCACCGCGGGAGCGATCAGAGCGCGCCAATGCGGCTTGGTCTCGAACTTGATCGTCTCGTCAGGTGACAGCAACTTGGTGGGGTAGGCCATGGTCAGATCGTTGCATGAATGACGTCGCCGGCGGCGACGATGACAGTGTTTCCCTGGTGACTGACCATCAGACGACCGTCATCGGCAATGCCCTCGGCTATTCCGACCAACTCGGTGCCATCGGGTAGGTGCACGCAGACCTGGCGGCCCACCGTGACGCAGGCGGATCGGTAGTCGTCGATGGGCGACTCACCGGCCCGCCAGGCCGCCAGGCGAGACTCGAGGGCCCCCTGAAGGGCCACCACGAAGGCTTCGCGGTCAGGCTCGCCACCCTCGAGGAACACGGAGGTCGCCGCCGGGGTTGGCAGTTCCTCCTGAACCAAGCTCATATTCACGCCGATCCCCAGAATTACGGCTTCTGGTCCCACGACCTCGACCAGGATTCCGCCGAGCTTGCGCACCTCATCACCCTCGCTGACCAGGTCATTTGGCCATTTAAGGCCGCACGTGAGGCCGCACGCGGTAGTCAGTGCATCCCTGACCGCCAAGGCGGTGATCAGGGGCAGCCAGGCCCAGGAGGAGCGTGGCTGGTCGGCCGGCCGCACAAGCACGGACATCCACACACCTGAGCCCCACGGGCTCTCCCAGGTACGGCCGAGGCGGCCCCGACCAGCGGTCTGGATCTCGGCCACGATCGCCGTGCCCTCACGGTCATCCGAGCGCTCAGCAAGGAGGCGATTGGTGGAGTCCACTTCGTCCACGAGTTCCGGTGCTGGCCATGAGTTACTTGAAAGTGTGATGAGTAACTCAATTCGCTCAGCGGAAAGCCGTAACCGAGAACTGGGGGTCATCACCTGGTTAAGGTAGCTCAGGCGAGGAGGCCCCCATGACTGCGGCAGCACAAGACAACACCCCGGTGATCGACAAGCGCTCGACCGAGGGCAAGGCAGAAGTTCTGAAGGCCCGCCGCGCCGAGGCCCAGGACCGCCGGGCCGATTCGATCGACAAGCAGCATGCCAAGGGCAAGTTGACGGCCATGGAGCGCATCGACGCCCTGCTCGACCCGGAGTCCTTCCAGCAGCTCGACGGCCTGGCCCGTCACCGCTCGCATAACTTCGGCCTGGAGAAGAACCGTCCCTTCGGTGACGGCGTCATCACCGGCTACGGCACCATCGACGGTCGCCCCGTCGCCGTGTTCGCCCAGGACTTCACCGTCTTCGGCGGATCTCTCGGCGAGGTGTTCGGCGAGAAGATCGTCAAGGTCATGGACTTCGCCATGAAGACCGGTTGTCCGGTCATCGGCCTCAACGACTCAGGCGGTGCTCGAATCCAAGAAGGCGTGGTCTCCCTCGCGCAGTACGGCGAGATCTTCCGACGCAATGTGCAGGCCTCGGGCGTCATCCCGCAGATCTCGTTGATCCTCGGCCCATGCGCCGGCGGCGCGGTGTACTCCCCCGCGATCACCGACTTCATCGTGATGGTCGACAAGACCTCGCACATGTTCATCACCGGCCCTGAGGTCATCAAGAGCGTCACAGGCGAGGACGTCGAATTCGAAGAGCTCGGCGGCGCACGCACGCACAACTCGAAGAATGGTGTCGCTCACTACATGGCGACCGATGAGGAGGACGCGTTCGAGTATTTGCGCGCGCTGCTCTCCTACCTACCGAGCAATAACCTCGAGGAGCCGCCGGTCTTCGACATCGAGTCCGACCTCGACGTCAACGACGAAGATCTCGAGCTCGACACGTTGATCCCCGACTCCCCCAATCAGCCGTACGACATGCACCGCGTCATCGAGCACCTGCTCGACGACGGCGAGTTCCTCGAGACTCAGCCGCTGTTCGCCCCGAACATCTTGTGCGGCTTCGGTCGTATCGAGGGTCGCTCGGTCGGCATCGTCGCTAACCAGCCGATGCAGTTCGCCGGCACTCTGGACATCGACGCGTCGGAGAAGGCCGCGCGATTCGTGCGCACATGCGATGCGTTCAACATTCCGGTTCTCACCCTGGTCGACGTCCCGGGCTTCCTTCCGGGCACCGATCAGGAGTGGAACGGCATCATCCGTCGCGGCGCAAAGCTCATCTACGCCTACGCCGAGGCTACTGTTCCGCTCGTCACGGTTATCACGCGCAAGGCCTACGGCGGTGCCTATGACGTCATGGGCTCCAAGCACCTAGGTGCCGACATCAACCTGGCCTGGCCGACCGCCGAGATCGCGGTCATGGGCGGCCAAGGTGCGGTCAACATCTTGTACCGCAAGGAGCTCGCCGCTTCCGATGATCCAAATGCCGAGCGTGTGCGCCTGCTCGACGAGTACCAGGACACCCTGGCGAATCCGTACATGGCTGCCGAGCGTGGCTACATCGATCGCGTGATCTTGCCGCATGAGACTCGCGCCATGGTGACCCGCGCGCTGCGCGCACTGCGCAACAAGCGCGAGACGCGCCCCCCGAAGAAGCACGGGAACATCCCGCTGTAAGCGGGAGGCACAAATGGCCGACAACGAGAGCACCCTGCCCCTGCTTCGCGTCGTCTCCGGCGATCCCACTCCCGAAGAACTCGCGATCGTCATCGCACTCGTGACAGCACGCGCCGATTCGAGCAAGCCGAGTAAGCCCCAGCGACTGAGTCTGTGGGCCAGCAAGGGCCGCCAGACCCGGCCGTCGCTCGGTGCGGGCTTCGGCTCGTGGCGTGCCTCGAGCCTGCCGCGCTAGATATGCCCACTCTCGTCCTCGCCTCCGCCTCGCCTGCCCGCAAGCGGCTCCTGACCGATGCCGGAATCTCCCCGGTGATTCGAGTCAGCGACGTCGACGAGCGAGCCATCGAGACCGCGATGCCAGACGCCTCCCCCACCGAACTCTGCCTGGAACTCGCGCGCGCGAAGGCTCTGGCTGTCGCAGCCGAGTTTCGCGACAACGCCGAGATCATCGTCATCGGCTGTGATTCGGTACTCGAGATCGACGGGGTCGCCTACGGAAAGCCGGAGGATGCCGCGACAGCCAAGAGCCGCTGGCAGCAGATGTCCGGCCGTTCCGGAATTCTTCGCACCGGTCATTGGGTTATCCGCGGCAACGATGAACTCGGCGAAGTGGCCAGCACCACTGTCGTGCACGGCGTGCTGACCGAGGCCGAGATCGATGCCTACATCGCCACGGGCGAGCCCTTGCAGGTCGCCGGTGGCTTCACCCTCGATGGTCTGGGCGCGCCATTCGTCGAGCGAATCGACGGCGACCCGTCCAATGTGATCGGGCTGTCACTTCCCCTGCTGCGTGCCCTGCTCACTCGCCTCGGCGTGGCCTGGCCCAGCCTGTGGTGATCTTCACAGCCGGCGCTCGGCCCCGGCCGACCATCTGACCCCCTGACCCTGAAATAACTCAATAAACTGCAGTGCCGGATGAGAATCCGGTCCCGAAAGAAGGAGCCCCGTGCGCACCGTTCTCATCGCCAACCGTGGTGAAATCGCCATCCGCGTCATTCGTGCTTGCCGTGACGCCGGGCTCCAGTCCGTCGCCGTTTACGCCGAGCCTGATCGCGACGCGTTGCACGTGCGCCTGGCCGATCAGGCCATCGCCCTCGGTGGTAACACCGCTGCAGAGAGTTACCTGGTCATCGACAAGATCATCGACGCCGCCAAGCAGTCCGGTGCCGACGCCATTCACCCCGGCTACGGCTTCCTCTCCGAGAACGCTGACTTCGCGCAGGCCGTCATTGATGCCGGCATCACTTGGATCGGTCCGTCACCGGATGCGATCCGCTCACTGGGCGACAAGGTCTCCGCACGCCATATCGCCCAGCGCGCTGGCGCCCCGCAGGTTCCCGGCACCCCTGATCCCGTCAAGGATTCCGGCGAGGTTGTCGAGTTCGCGAAGAAGCACGGCCTCCCTGTTGCCATCAAGGCAGCGTTCGGTGGCGGCGGTCGCGGCTTGAAGGTTGCCCGCACCCTCGAGGAGATTCCTGATCTATTCGACTCCGCGGTTCGCGAGGCCATCGCAGCCTTCGGTCGCGGCGAGTGCTTCGTCGAGCGTTACCTCGACAACCCGCGTCACGTCGAGACCCAGTGCCTCGCCGACATGCACGGCAATGTCGTGGTCGTCTCGACCCGCGACTGCTCCCTGCAGCGTCGTCACCAGAAGCTGGTCGAGGAGGCACCTGCCCCGTTCCTCTCGCAGGCCCAGCTCGATGAGCTCTACGCATCATCAAAGGCGATCCTCAAGGAGGCCGGCTACTACAACGCGGGCACCTGCGAGTTCCTCGTCGGTGTCGACGGCACGATCTCCTTCCTCGAGGTCAACACGCGCCTACAGGTCGAGCACCCCGTCACGGAAGAAGTTGCCGGCATTGATCTCGTGCGCGAGCAGTTCCGGATCGCCGAGGGCGGCGTCATCGACTACGCCGATCCCGTACTTCGCGGTCACTCGATCGAGTTCCGCATCAACGGCGAGGATCCCGGCCGTGGCTTCCTGCCCGCACCTGGCGTGCTCACTGTCTGGAATCCGCCGAGCGGCCCCGGCGTGCGCGTTGACGCCGGCTTCGAAGCCGGCGATGTCATCGGCGGCAACTTCGACTCACTGCTCGCCAAGCTCATCGTCACCGGTCGCGATCGTCAAGAAGCCCTGGAGCGCTCACGCCGTGCACTCGACGAGTTCCAGATTGATGGCATTGCCACGGCACTGACCTTCCACCGCGAGGTCGTGCGTGACCCGGCATTCGCGCCGGTCAATCCTGATGACGCATTCACCGTGCACACCCGCTGGATCGAGACCGAGTTCAACAACACCATCCCCGCATACTCCGGCGCAGCCTCCGAGCTCAATGAGCCCGCGGCTCGCGAGTCGGTCGTGGTCGAGGTGGGCGGAAAGCGCATCGAGGTCACCCTCCCCGCCGGCCTGGGCGCAGTGTCCGGCGGCGGTAGCAGCGCCAAGGCAGCAGGCCCCAAGAAGCGCGGCGGCAAGAAGGCCGGTGGCGGCGCCACCGGTGATTCACTCACCGCTCCCATGCAGGGCACCATCGTCAAGGTCGAGGTCACCGAGGGCCAGGTCGTCGCTGCAGGCGATCTCATCGTCGTGCTCGAGGCCATGAAGATGGAGCAGCCGCTCACTGCACATAAGGCCGGCACCATCACCTCGCTCAATGCCGAGGCTGGAACCACGGTGCCGACCGGAACTGTTCTCTGCGAGATCAAGGACTGATCACGCACCTGATTCGGCCCGGGCTCAACAGCGCGCGAGCACAGGCACTCTCGCGGACAACGGGCTGATACAAGACCCTTAGCCCAGGTCACCGAAGGGAACGAGGCTCGCACGTGACACGCCCTGACGGAATGATCCCGGAGAGTCCCCTCACGGGTGCGAAAAGCGCGACCTGGGTTCCCGACCCCACCACGAGCCAGACGACCCAGAGAGCTGTGTTCGAGGGGTTCGCCCGCAGCCGAGCATCAATACCGCCGCAGGTGGGACTCCACGAATGGTCGGTCACTGATCTGGATGGTTTCTGGTCCGCGGTGTGGGATTTCTACGGAGTAGTGGGCGAGAAGGGCGCTGTCGCGTATCGGGAGTCGGTACTGCCGGAAGCGGTGTTCTTCCCTGAAGCCCGGCTAAATATCGCCGAGAACCTCCTGCGCGACTGGCCCGATGCGGCACCAATTCGCGTCATTGCGTCGGGCGAGAAGGCCGGCTTGATCGTGACCATGGCTCAGCTCACACGCGACGAGCTGACCGCCCGCGTTGCGGAGTTCGCTGCAGCACTGCGCACTCGCGGCGTCGGCGCCGGTGATCGCGTTGTGCTCATCTTGCCCGTCGGTATCGATGCGCTGGTCGCCAATCTGGGTGCGTTAGCGATAGGCGCGGTGGTGAGCAGCGTGGCACCCGAGTTCGGCGCACCGGCGATCCTCGATCGCATCGGACAACTTGACCCGAGCGTTCTCATTGCCGCGATCGGCTACGACTGGAATGGCAAGTACTTCGACCGCGTCGCAAACCTCGCCGAGACTATCGATGGCCTGCCGAGTCTTCGCCATGTGCTGTTGGCTTCTGCACCCGCTGATTCCGATGGAACGACTTCAGTGCGCGCCGCGGCCGTATCACTCTCGCGCCCGTCGACCTCGATCTCCGGCCTGCACGAGGCGATGGCCGAGCATGCCGGCGCAGCACCCGAATACACGCGCCTGCCCTTCGATCACCCGGCCTACGTGCTGTTCTCCTCCGGCACGACCGGCAAGCCCAAGTGCCTGATACATCGGGCTGGCGGCGTACTACTCAAGCACCTGACCGAGGTGGGCCTGCAGTGCGACTGCGGTCCGAACGATCGCATGCTGTTCTACTCCACCACCAGCTGGATGATGTGGAACTGGCAGGTCAGCGCGCTGTCTACCGGGGCCACCCTCGTGATGCATGACGCGGCCGCGAACTTTCCCGACATCCTCGGCGTCTTCACCGCCGCACGCCTCACCGCCGCCACGCACGTCGGTGTCGGCGCACGCCTGCTCGACCAGATTCGCCACGACGGTCTCGACTTGCTGCGCGACGGCCCGTTGTCCGACCTGCGGATGATCATGGTCACCGGATCACCGCTGTCAGAAGCCACAGCCGAATGGCTCGCCGATCAGCTCGGCCCGCACGTGATGATCAACCCGATCTCCGGCGGCACCGATCTGGTTGGTTGCTTCATCGGCGGCGACCCCACAAAGCCTTTCCACGCGGGCGAAATGACCGGGCCGGCGCTCGGCTGCTCCATCGATATCCTCGACGACGACGGCAATCACGTGCCTCCCGGTGGCACGGGTGAACTCGTCTGCCTCAACCCCTTCCCCACGGTGCCGTTGGGCATCTGGGGCGATGACGATGGCAGCCGCTTCCACGGCACCTACTTCGACACCTGGCCCGGAATTTGGGCCCACGGCGATCACGCATCATGGACCGAGCGCGGCGGCGTCGTTATTCACGGTCGATCCGACGCCACCCTGAACTCCGGCGGAGTACGTATCGGCACCGCCGAGATCTACGCAGCCATCGAGGACTTCCCCGAAATCACCGACGCCATCACCTTCGGCCAGGACTGGGACGGAGACACTCGCATCGTCCTCATCATCACCCTCGGCGCAGGCTACGCACTCGACGATGACCTTCGGGCCCGCATCAAGACCGCTATCCGGACCCGCTGCTCACCGCGCCACGTACCCGCAGTGATCGCGGCCGCGAGCTCAGTCCCCCGCACCCGAACCGGAAAACTCTCCGAAGTCGCCGTCCGCAACGCCGTCAACGGTCGTCCCGTCAAAGGACGTGAAGCGCTCGGCAACCCCGACAGCCTCGACGAAATCGCCGCACTCCCCGACCTGCGACGGTAGGTCTATGTCGCTCAATGAGCGGCACCTCGCGTAACAACGTCACTCCACCGCAGGCGGAGCGCCTTCCATCTCACGCAGCAGGGCAATGCGCGCGGCGAGCGGAGGATGCGTGTCGAACATCGACTTCGACTTGCCGTCGAGTGGTGACTCGATCCACACATGGGCGACTGCGGTGGACTTCTGGTGCACGACGGTCGAGTCTGCGGCGAGAGTCTCGAGCGCGCGTCGAAGTCCAGTGGGGTTGCGGGTGAACTGCACCGCGGTTGCGTCAGCGAGCGCCTCGCGCTTGCGCGAGATGGCCGCGCGCAGGAGCAGTGCCGCGATCGGGGCCAGCAAGATGATGACCAACGAGACGATGATGGCGATGGGATTGCTGTCATTGCCGCGGCGAGAGAAGAGCGCCATTCGGGCACCCATGTCGGCGAGGATCGCCAGGAGACCAGCGGTCGTGGCCGCCACGGCCATCACCAGGGTGTCGCGATTGCCCACATGTGCCATCTCGTGCGCTGCAACTCCCTGCAACTGCTCACGATCCATCTTTTCCAGGATGCCCGTGGTGAAGGCGATCACCGCATGGTTCGGATCACGTCCGGTGGCAAAGGCGTTGGGAGCAGGATCCTGCACGATCGCAATCTTGGGCATCGGCAGGCCCGAGGCGATGCAGATCTCCTCGACCAGGTTGTAGAGCTGAGGAGCGTCTTCGTGCGAGATGACCTTGGCCTGTGTCATCGCAAGCACCAGAGAGTCGGACTTCCAGTAGCTAGTCCAGACACCGATCAGCGAGATACCCACTGCAATCGGAACAAGTAGAGCCGCGTTGAAATTCAGCAGCGTTCCCGCTGCCCAGACCATCGCGACTACCGCGATGAACATGGCGACGAGCAGGAACCAGGTCTTGCGCTTGTTCGAGGACTGCTCAGCGCGGAAGGAAACCGCCATCGAGATCAGAAGCTGACGGTCGGCACGTTGCGATCAGCAGCGTCCGGGACCTCGTAGAACTCGCGCTCACTCACCTTCGCCATGCCGGCGAAGAACTTCGACGGAATGGTGACGATCATGGTGTTCAGCATGCGAACCGCGTCGTTGTAGTACTGACGTGAGAAAGCGACCTTGTTCTCGGTGCCGGACAGTTCTTCCTGCAGTGCCAGGAAGTTAGCCGATGCCTTCAGATCAGGGTAAGCCTCGGCGACGGCCAGCAGGCCACGCAGGGCCTGGGTGAGCATGCCGTCAGCGGCAGCGACCTCGGCCACGCCATTGGCGTGCTCGGCGATGGCACGAGCCTCGGTGACCTTCTCGAAGGTGCCGGCCTCGTGGGCGGCGTAGCCCTTGACCGTGCTTACCAGGTTCGGGATGAGATCGTTTCGGCGCTTAAGCTGCACCTCGATCTGGGCAAAAGCCTCGTCGACGGCCACATTGGCGCGCACGAGCTTGTTGTAGGTCGCGATCACGAAGATCACGAGCAGGACGACGACGATCGCGAGAATGATCCAAATCCACATGCCACTACGCTAACACGGCTCCGGTGAACCGGCGCGAATCATCATCGGCCAGAATGGGGCCGTGAACCTGGCTGATTCAGCACATGTGGTCATCATCGGTGGGGGGCCTGGCGGGTACGAGGCAGCCCTGGTCGCCCGACAGCTCGGGGCAGAGGTCACCATCGTCGACCGCGACGGTCTCGGTGGCTCGGCGGTCCTGACCGATTGCGTTCCCAGTAAGGCTCTCATCGCCACCGCTGGGGTCATCTGGAGCACCGAGCACAGCGGCGCCCTGGGCGTGCGCATCGACGGACAGCCCCCGACCCCGCGCCAGATCGGCGTCGATCTGACCGTCGTCAATGAGCGCATCCTGGGCCTCGCCGCAGCACAGAGCTCGGATATCTCGGCGAAGATGGATCAGGCTGGCGTGAGCGTCATTCGGGGGCGCGGGAGGCTCACCGGCGAGACCAGCGTGATGGCACTTCTGCCCGATGGCAGCATGACCCAGCTGCACGCCGATGTCATCCTCATCGCCACCGGTACTCGCCCACGCATTCTCGATACGGCTATCCCCGATGGCGAGCGAATATTGACCTGGGAGCAGGTCTACGACCTCACTGAGCTTCCCGAGCGCTTGATTGTCGTGGGCTCCGGCGTGACCGGCGCCGAATTTGCGGGGGCGTATCACGGCCTCGGCAGCTCCGTGGTGCTTGTCTCCAGCCGTGATCGCGTGCTGCCAGGCGAGGATCCAGACGCCGCTCAAGTAATCGAGGATGTCTACCGCCGCAGTGGCATTGAAGTCATGAGCCACAGCCGAGCAGTCGCTGCGCGCCGCACCGAGAACGGGGTCGAGGTTGAATTGGAGGATGGCCGCATCGTGACGGGGTCGCACGTGCTCATGGCGGTTGGCTCACTACCCAATACCGACGAGCTAGGGCTCGAGGATGCAGGCGTCGCAATCGACGACAACGGCTACATCATCACTGATCGTGTCTCACGAACCACAGTGCGCACGATTTATGCCGCTGGCGATTGCACGGGCATCATGATGCTCGCCTCTGTGGCCGCAATGCAGGGTCGTATCGCGATGTCGCATGCACTCGGAGATGCCGTCGTACCGCTGGAACTCGAGCATGTGTCGAGCACGATCTTCACCCGGCCGGAAATCGCCACGGTGGGCCTGACCCAGAAGGGTCTCGACTCAGGTGCCTTCCGCGGCGACGTCATCATGCTCCAGCTCGCTACCAACGCACGCTCGAAGATGGAAGAGCAGCACGACGGATTCGTCAAGATCTTCTGCCGTCGCGGCTCGCGCATCATCGCCGGCGCCGTCATCGTGAGCGAGCACGCGAGCGAGCTGATCCACGCTCTTACCGTCGCTGTCGAGCAACGCTTGACCGCCGATGAGCTTGCCACGACCTTCACCGTCTACCCGAGCCTGTCAGGCTCTATCGCTGAGGCGGCCCGTCAGCTGCACGTGACCGCGGAGGGCTGATGCCAGGCGTGCGCGCAGCCGAAGCCGCAGCGGCGATTGCTGCGCGTAGCGGTATCGCGATGCACGACATCGCGGTCGTGCTGGGCTCTGGTTGGTCCGCCGCGGCTGATGAGCTTGGCTCCCCCATATTCGAGGCCGCCGTCGACACGATTCCCCACTTCTCGGCCCCAGTTGTGAGCGGTCACTCCGGACGGGTGCGGAGTGTGGACATCGAGGGTCGCCGAGTGCTCGTCTTCCTCGGTCGAACCCACCTCTACGAAGGCCTCGGTGCTGAATCGGCCGTTCATGCGGTGCGCACTGCCGCTGCTTGTGGAGTGCACTCCGTGATCCTGACCAACGCTGCGGGCTCGTTACGTCGCGAATGGACTGTCGGCACTCCCGTGATGATCAGTGATCAGCTGAACCTCACGGGTGAATCCCCTCTCGTGGGGCCCAGGTTTGTCAGCATGATCGACGCCTATTCCCCTCGGCTGCGCGCGCTGGTACGACAGCACTTCCCCGAGACTGCGGAGGGTGTCTACGCGCAACTTCGCGGGCCTATGTACGAGACACCGGCCGAGATTCGAATGCTGCGCACTCTCGGAGCAGACCTCGTCGGCATGAGTACCGCACTCGAGACCATTACGGCACGATCACTTGACCTGGAAGTGCTCGGCATTTCGCTCGTCACTAATCTTGCGGCCGGAATCACCGGCGATGCGCTCGATCACGCCGAGGTACTTGCGGCCGGCCAGTCGGCGGCCCCGCAATTGGGTCGCATGCTGACCGAGATCATTCGCTCTATCTAGTCGGCGAGCTCAGCGCGAAGTGCGGCATAGCCTGGCTTGATCCGATCGTTGATGATCATCAGACGCTCGTCGAACGGGATGAACGCGCTCTTCATCGCGTTGACGGTGAACCACTGCATGTCGTCGAGCCCGTATCCGAAAGCCTGGCTCAGTAGGGCAAACTCGCGCGACATCGAGGTACCTGACATCAGACGATTATCGGTATTCACGGTGACTCGAAAGCCCAGGTCACGCAGCAGACCGATCGGGTGCTCGGCGATGCTGGGTGCTGCACCCGTTTGTACATTTGAGCTCGGGCACATCTCCAGCGGAATGCGGCCATCGCGCACATACGCCGCCAACCTTCCCAGCGTTACTGTTCCGTCGGCATTCACATCGATGTCGTCGACAATGCGCACCCCGTGACCCAGGCGATCTGCGCCGCACCACTGAATCGCTTCCCAGATGGACGGAAGTCCGAACGCCTCACCGGCGTGAATAGTGAAGTGGGAGTTCTCTCGCTGCAGGTAATGAAAGGCGTCGAGGTGACGCGTAGGCGGATATCCGGCCTCGGCACCGGCGATGTCGAAGCCGACGACTCCGCGATCGCGGTACTCGATCACGAGTTCCGCCACCTCACGAGCATTTGAGGAGGTTCGCATTGCGGTCAGCAGCGTGCCTATGCGAATCCAGTGCCCTGCAGCCTTGGCCTCGACAGCGCCCTCGGCAAAGCCCGCAAGTACCGCTTCCACAACTTCGTGGATCGTCAGCCCACAGATCAGGTGCAGCTCGGGGGCAAACCGAATCTCGGCATAGACCACACCATCGGCGGCCAGGTCGATCGCGCACTCTCGAGCCACTCTCTGCAGGGCCGAGGCAGTCTGCATCAGGGCCACCGTGTGAGCGAAGGTCTCGAGGTAGCGCTCAAGGGAGCCCGAGGAAGCCGCGTCGGCGAACCAGGCCCCCAGTGCTGCCGGCTCCTGAGCAGGAAGGTCGTCGTATGAATTCTCGCGAGCCAGTTCGATCAAAGTCTGCGGTCTCAGGCCGCCATCAAGATGATCGTGCAGAAGGACCTTCGGTGCTCGGACGAAGACATCAGTCGGTAGAACGGGCATACCGTGCGATGTCATAACCTGAATCTACGCCAGCCACTAGTGTCCGAGGGTGCTGAGCATCCTCTTCGGAATCCTGACGGCCTGCTGCTTCGCCTCGGGCACCTTGGCCTCCTCGCGCACGGTGCGCACCATTGGGCCCTGGTCGACCATCGCCGGCATCATGTTCGTGGGACTGGTCATCACGCTGCCGTTCCTATTCATCACCGGGATTCCCGAGGAGCTCGATGGCACGAGCGTCCTGTGGCTGGTAGCCGGCGGCCTCGGCAATCTGGTCGGGCTGATCCTGGCCTACTGCGCTCTGAAGATCGGCAAGGTCGGAGTCGTCGCTCCCATCTTGTGCACAGAAGGCGCTATCGCTGCGGTGCTTGCGGCGTTGACCGGCGAAGCAATCGCCGTGATGACCTCGTTCATTTTGGTAGCAATCGTCGCAGGCGTGGTGCTCGCGGCTGTGGCACCGGACCCCGAACCCCTCGCCCACGAGCAGCCCCTGAAGGCTGCCATCATCGCCACCCTGGGCGCCCTGGCCTTCGCCATCGGTCTCTTCGCCATCGGTCATCTCAGCGGGGATATGCCGATCTCCTGGATCCTGCTGCCCGCCCGGCTGTTCGGCGTGATCGCCTTGCTGATCCCGCTCCTGCTGACCCGTCGATTCAAGATGACCAAGAAAGCCGCGCCACTGGTGGTACTCACCGGCTTCACCGAGTGGATCGGCTACATGTTCTACTCACTTGGCGCCGCCAGCAGCGTGGCGATCACCGCAGTGCTCGCCTCACTCTTTGCGCCCATCGCAGCCATCGCCGCTTACTTCTTGTTCAAGGAACGCCTCGGACGCCTGCAGGTGGCCGCGGTGGCCGTGATCGTCGCGAGCGTTGTCGCCCTGACCGTCTCCATCAACTAGAAGAGCGCCCGCCCCCACAGGGGACGGACGCTCATCAAGAGATCGTTACAGCGAGTCGATAGGGCTGTAGGTGCCCCAGACCTCGCGCAGCGCGTCGCACACCTCACCGACGGTCGCCTTAGCCTTCAGTGCGTCCTTCATCGGGTAGAGCAGGTTGGCATCGCCCGCAGCCGCCTCGCGAATGGCAGCCAGGCAGCGCTGCACCTCGTCGTTATCGCGCTCAGCACGCAGCGTGGCCAAACGTGCCGACTGCTCGGCACCAATCGCCGGGTTCACGCGCAGCGGGTCGTAGTGCTCCTTGCCCTCGATGGTGAACCTGTTGACGCCGACCACGATGCGCTCACCGGAATCGGTCTCGCGAGTCACCTGGTAGGCCGAGTTCTCGATCTCGGACTTCTGGAAGCCCTGCTCGATAGCTGCGACTGCGCCGCCCATCTCGGCAATGCGCTCGATGAGTGCGGTAGCTGCCTTCTCGATGTCATCGGTCAGTGACTCGATCACGTAGGAGCCGGCGAAGGGATCAACGGTGTCGCAGACATCGGTCTCGTAGGCAAGAACCTGCTGGGTGCGCAGGGCCAGGCGAGCGGCCTTCTCGGTCGGAAGCGCGATGGCCTCATCGAAGGAGTTGGTGTGCAGCGACTGGGTGCCACCGAGAACAGCGGCCAGGCCCTGGATCGCCACGCGCACGAGATTGACCTCGGGCTGCTGGGCAGTGAGCTGAACGCCGGCGGTCTGGGTATGGAAGCGCAGCATCCACGACTTCGGGTTCTTCGCGCCAAACTGGTCACGCATGATGCGTGCCCACATCCGACGGGCGGCGCGGAACTTCGCAACCTCCTCGAGGATGGTGGTGCGCGAGACGAAGAAGAAGGCAAGACGCGGGGCGAACTCGTCGACATCCTGGCCGGAGGCAACAGCAGCCTTCACGTACTCGATGCCGTCGGCGAGGGTGAAGGCGATCTCCTGCACGGGAGTCGCACCGGCCTCGGCCATGTGGTAACCCGAGATCGAGATGGTGTTCCACTTCGGAATCTCGTTGCGGCAGTAGGTGAAGATGTCGGTGATCAGTCGCAATGACTGGGCCGGCGGGTAGATGTAGGTGCCTCGAGCGATGTACTCCTTGAGCACGTCGTTCTGGATCGTGCCGTTCAGAGCTGATGCCGGAACACCCTGCTCCTCGGCGACCAACTGGTACAGGAGCAGCAGCACCGACGCGGGTGCATTGATGGTCATCGAAGTCGAGACCTGGTCGAGCGGAATGCCATTGAAAAGCAGGCGCATATCCTCGATCGAGTCGATCGCGACGCCTACCTTGCCGACCTCGCCGTTGGCGAGCGGGTGATCGGAGTCGTAGCCCATCTGCGTGGGCAGATCGAAAGCCACGGAGAGACCAGTGGTGCCCGCAGCGAGCAGTTGCTTGTAGCGCTCATTGGATTCCACCGCAGTGCCGAAGCCGGCGTACTGCCGCATTGTCCACGGGCGGCCCGTGTACATCGACGGATACACACCGCGGGTGTACGGGAACTCACCCGGCTGACCGAGTTGTGCAGCGGCATCCCAGCCCGCCAGGGCTTCGGGGCCGTACACCTGCTCCAGGGGAAGACCAGATTCAGTGGTGGAGCCTTGCTCGCTCACTCCTGGCCACGCACCCGGATCTTCGATCCCAGCCAGCGGATCGGGTCGTACTTGACGTCAGCCACGCGCTCCTTGAGCGGGATGAGGGCGTTGTCAGTGATGTGGATGTGCTCGGGGCAGACCTCGGTGCAGCACTTGGTGATGTTGCAGTAGCCCAGGCCGAGTTCATCCTGAGCCAGCTTCTGGCGGTCGACGGTATCGAGCGGGTGCATATCGAGCTCGGCAACACGCATGAGCACTCGCGGGCCGGCAAAGGCCGTCTTGTTCTCTTCGTGATCGCGCACTGCGTGACAGGTATTGGTGCACAGGAAGCACTCGATGCACTTACGGAACTCCTGCGAACGCTCGACGTCGACCTGCTCCATGCGGTACTCGCCGGGCTTGAGGCCTTCGGGCCCCTTGAATGCCGGAACCTCACGGGCCTTCTCGTAGTTGAACGAGACGTCGGTGACGAGGTCACGGATGACCGGGAATGCTCGCAACGGGGTGACAGTGATGGTCTCGGTCTCATCGAAGGTGTTCATGCGAGTCATGCACATCAGGCGCGGGCGCCCGTTGACCTCGACGCTGCAGGAGCCGCACTTGCCGGCCTTGCAGTTCCAGCGAACTGCAAGATCGGTATCTTGCTCGGCTTGGATGCGGTGGATGACGTCGAGAACGACCTCTCCCTCGAGTACCTCGACGTCGTAGTCCTTGAGCGCACCGGTGCCGTGAGGGCCCCGCCAGAGTCGGAACTTCGCCATGTAGCTCATGCCTGTGCCATCCCTACTGCGTTGAGTTCTTCAGCGGTCATGTACTTCGAGAGTTCCACCGGATCAAAGAGCTCGATGAGCTCCTTGGGGATACTCGGCAGCGCCTTCTTCTGAACGTCGAGCTTGCCGTCCTTCAGGCTGCACACGAGGTTCACCTTGCGCCACTCCGGATCCATCTTCGCGAAGTCATTACGGGTGTGACCGCCGCGGGACTCCTCGCGCGTCAGTGCCGCTCGGGCGATGCACTCGGAGACCAGGATCTGCTTGGGCAGATCAAGGGCGAGGTGCCATCCCGGGTTGTATTCGCGGCCACCGCTTGCCTTAGCCCGTGTGATGCGTGTCTTGAGGGCATCGATCTTCGCCAGGGCGTCGCGCATCTCGTCACCGTCACGGATGATGCCGACGAGATCATTCATGATCATCTGCAGCTCAGCCTGAATGGTGAACGGGTTCTCGTCACGCGAGGCGTCGAAGGGCTCGAGTGCCCATGCCGATGCTGCGGCGATCTCTGCGTCGGTGAGCGGAGATGCCTTGCCTGCGTTCTTGGCATCGGACACGTACTCAGCGGCGTAGATACCGGCACGACGACCGAATACCAGCAGATCGGAGAGGGAATTGCCGCCGAGACGGTTGGAGCCGTGCAGGCCGCCACCTGCCTCGCCTGCGGCATAGACGCCCTTGACTCCGATGAGCTCCTGGGTATCAGCGTCGACCTCGACGCCGCCCATGACGTAATGGCAGGTCGGACCGACCTCCATGGGCTCAAGGGTGATGTCGACGTCAGCGAGCTCCTTGAACTGGTGCCACATCGAGGGCAGCTTGGCCTTGATGACATCAGCGGGCAGGCGCTTGGACACGTCGAGGAACACGCCGCCGTGGGGGGATCCCCGGCCTGCCTTGACCTCGGAGTTGATCGCGCGAGCAACCTCGTCACGCGGGAGAAGCTCCGGCGGGCGCTTGTTGTTGTCGGGATCGGTGTACCAACGGTCTGCTTCTTCCTCAGTCTTGGCGTACTGCGCCTTGAAGACATCGGGGATGTAGTCGAACATGAAGCGACGGCCCTCGGAGTTCGTGAGAACTCCGCCGTCACCACGCACCGACTCGGTGACCAGGAGGCCCTTGACCGACGGCGGCCAGACCATGCCCGTGGGATGGAACTGGACGAATTCCATGTTGATCAGCGCGCCACCGACGATCATCGCCATCGCGTGGCCGTCACCGGTGTACTCCCAGGAGTTCGAGGTGACCTTGAACGACTTGCCGATACCGCCGGTGGCAATCACAACAGCGGGAGCGTCGATGGCCACGAAGGCGCCAGATGGGCGCCAGTAGGCCAGCACGCCGGCGGCGCGACGATCGTCACCCTCGCCGTGCATGAAGATCTCGGTGACCGAGCACTCGGCGAACACGCGGATGCCGGCTTCGTAGTCGCCGAGCTCCTTCTTGTCCTTCTGCTGAAGCTGGACGATCTTCTGCTGGAGGGTGCGGATCATCTCCAGGCCGGTGCGGTCGCCGACATGGGCGAGGCGCGGGTACTCATGGCCACCGAAGTTGCGCTGGCTGATCTTGCCGTCGGGGGTGCGGTCGAAGAGAGCGCCGTAGGTCTCGAGCTCCCAGACGCGCTCGGGCGCTTCCTTGGCGTGCAGCTCTGCCATGCGGTACTGGTTCAGGAACTTGCCGCCGCGCATGGTGTCGCGGAAGTGGACGCTCCAGCCGTCGTTCTTGTTGACGTTCGCCATGGAAGCAGCGATGCCACCCTCGGCCATGACGGTGTGCGCCTTGCCGAAGAGTGACTTGCTCATGACGGCGACGGTCTTGCCGGCCTCGCGTGCGGCGATTGCTGCACGAAGACCTGCTCCACCGGCGCCGATGACGACGACGTCGAATGAGTAACGCTCGATGTCAGACATGTGATCCCTCGGCTTAGAAGAAGTAGAAGTTGGTAATGGCGCCCGTGGCGACCTGGCGCACGTAGAGGTCAGTCAGCGCGACGCCGAAGAGCGAGATCATCGCGAACTTGCCGTGATTGACGTTGAGCTTGGAGACGATGGTCCAGCTCTTGTAGCGCACCGGGTGCTTGGAGAAGTGCTTCAGGCGTCCGCCCATCGCATGGCGGCAGGAGTGGCACGACAGCGAGTACAGCCACAGCAAGGTGGCGTTCGCCACGAGCACGAGCGTGCCGATGCTGACGTGGCCCCAGGCGCCCTCGGCATTGCGGAAGGCGAGGACTGCGTCATAGGTCAAAATGACATTCAGGAGCAGGCCAAGGTAGAAGAAGTAACGATGGCCGTTCTGGAAGATCAGCGGGAAGCGAGTCTCGCCGGTGTACTTCTTGTGCGGCTCGGCAACGGCGCAGGCCGGCGGTGACTGCCAGAAGGAGCGGTAGTAGGCCTTGCGGTAGTAGTAGCAGGTGAAGCGGAAGCCCAGCGGAACGATCAGGATGAACAAGGCCGGCGAGATCGCCATGCCGAAGATTGTCCAGGCGCCGAAGGGGGTCCAGCCGAACAAGGTCGCGCCCTCGGGGCAGGTCGACATCAGGCAAGGCGAGTAGAACGGTGAGATCAGCGGCTCGGCGAAGTAGTAGGCGTTCTCAAATGCGCGCCACGTGGAGTACGCGACGAAGCTCAGGAAGATGATGACCATGACCAGGGGCATCAGCCACCACTTGTCGGTACGCAGGGTTCTGACCCCGATCTGGGCGCGACGGTCAGGTGAACCCTGGCTTGAGGCGGGGCTGGTGACAGTGGCCATTCTCGGAATTCCTTCCACAGGACTTGCTGAGTCTCGAACAGTCGAATCTTAGGGCGACTCTCAGGGGGCTGCAGCCTGCGTGCGTAGGAGGTACGTCACACGTATGTGGACGTCCGATAACCCTGAGTTGCCCGGATCTCGGCCGGGCACGAAAGGGCCGCTTAGACTCGTGGATCATGGCTCGAATTCAGCGGCTGACTGCCGCGACTGCCGTCATCGGCGTCGTGTTCAGTGCCACAGTCACCTTCGCCTCCCCTGCCCTCGCCGAGGAGACCGGGGCGACCGTACTGACCGCTGTGAACACGGTTACCGCTGAGAACACGCTGACCGGTCAGATTGTCGGCGGTGACCAGCTAGGTCTCAAGGGCGTGCAGGCCAACCTCGGCACGGGCGCCGACCCGTTGCCGAAGATCTGGGCCAGCAGTTGGGTCCTGGCCGATGCCGGCACCGGCGAGATCTTGGCCAGCAAGGGCGCCCACAAGCTGCGCGCGCCGGCCAGCACCTTGAAGACCCTGACCGCCTTGACCCTGCTCCCCCGACTTCCACTCGACGGCACCTACGTGGGACGTCAATCCGATGTGGTGCCGGGCACCGCGACTGCTGGCGTCAAGCCGGGTGTGACATACACGAATGAACAGCTCTTCTACGGGATGATGCTGCCGAGCGGAAACGATGCAGCTCGCGCCCTGGCCCACTCCAACGGCGGCATGAAGAAGACCCTCAAAGAGATGAATGAGGTCGCTGCGTCGATCGGGGCACTCGACACCGTGGCACGAACTCCCAATGGACTGGACAAGAAGGGCCAGCGCTCAAGCGCGTACGACCTGGCCCTGATCGCCATGTACGGGCTGCGCATCCCCGAGTTCGCCACCATCGTGCGCACCGAGAAGTCCTCATTCCCCGGCGAGGGCGGCCGACTACGCCCCATCTACACGACCAATCGCCTGCTGCTCGATGGCTACCGCGGCGGCATCGGAGTCAAGACGGGCTTCACCTCCGAGGCGGGCCGCACGTTCATCGGCGCCGCCACCCGCAAGGGGCGCACGCTCGTCGTAGCGCTCATGGGCATTAAGTCCAGCAGCGCTCAAGCCGCGGCCGATGCGTTGACCTGGGGCTTCAAGAACCACGATGAGGTCACGCCGGTCGGCACGTTGAACGTGGAAGGTGCCACGGTTGTTGCAGCGTCGTCGCCCAGCGCGCCCGCTGCTGAAGCAGCCGAGGTCATCGTGCCCGACGGACCGCCCGCGACCGCGGCCATTGCCGTGCCCGATATCTCGCGCACCACCTGGCCGCCGGCGGTCTGGTACACCCTCATCACCTTGGTAGTGGCCGGTGTCATGGCGTGGGCATGGTTACGCAGAAAGTCGCGAAGGTCGCCCTACAGCGTCATTTAGCCGCGAAGGCAAAAGCCTGCAGCGGATGCCAGCCATCGGCGTGCAGGCGATACAGCTGCATCTGCGTCACTGTGAACGCTGCACGGAAGTCAGTGAAATCCTCGAATGCCCGATTGAGGATCTCCTCGCCCACATCGTGGGCGAGGGTGACGTGCGGGTGGTACGGAAAGCGCGCCTCCACGGAGAGGAGCCCGCTGCGCACGAGCGCCTCGACCCGCTCGCACGAAGAGATACCTCGCGACAGCGCAATGAACACCACTGGTGACACGGGCTGGAAGGTGCCGGTGCCATGCAGGGCAACATCGAACGGCTCAAGTTGCGCGGCGACGGCCGACAGATGCTCGATGACTCCCGGCAGCACCTCAGAGTCGACATCGACGGGCGGCAGCAAGGTGATGTGTGCAGGCATGCGACCCACGCTCGGCTCATAGCCGAGCCGCGCAGCGTCGATCACGGAGCCAAAGGGCTCGGGAACCTCGATTGCGACCCCAAGGGTCATGCCGCTCATTGAGTGTCGCGGCTACGACTCGTCGATCGCGACAAAGCCAATGCCCTCATACACGCGCGCGAGAGTCTCGCGGGCAGTGGCGCGCGCCTTTCGCGCACCGACCCCCATCAGGTGACGCAGTTGATCCTGATCGCTCATCAATTCATTCACGCGAGAGCGGATGGGCTGGACGAGATCGAGCACGATCGCTGCGGTATCGCCCTTGAGATCGCCGTAGCCCTTGCCCTCGTACGATGCCACGAGGTCGTCGATCGAGGTGCCCGTGAGGGCGGTCTGGATCGTGAGCAGGTTCGAGACTCCGGGCTTGCCGGCCGGGTCGAAGATGATCTCCCGACCTGAGTCAGTCACCGCACTCTTGAACTTCTTCGTGAGCGCAGCATCCTCATCAAGCAAGAAGGCGCAGCCACTCGGACTCGACTTGCTCATCTTCGACGTCGGATCCTGCAGGTCGACGATCTTCGCGGTCTCCTTGACGATCATCGCCTCAGGAATAGTGAGGGTCTGGCCGAAACGAGTGTTGAAGCGCTGCGCGAGATCGCGAGTGAGCTCAAGGTGCTGGCGTTGATCCTCGCCGACAGGTACGAGATTGGCCTGGTAGAGCAAGATGTCAGCCGCCTGCAGGATCGGATAGGTGTAAAGACCCACGGTCGCACGCGCCGCGCCATCCTTCTGAGACTTGTCCTTGAACTGGGTCATCCGGCCTGCTTCGCCGAAGCCCGTCTGGCATTCCATCACCCAAGCCAGCTGACTGTGCTCGGGTACGTGGCTCTGTACGAAGATCGTGGACTTCTCCGGGTCAAGGCCGATGGCAAGCAGCTGCGCAAAGGTCAGCAGAGTGCGATGACGCAGTACTGCCGGATCATGCTCGACGGTGATCGCATGCTGATCGACCACGCAGTAGTAAGCGTCATTCGATTCCTGCAGTGCCACCCAGTGACGCAAAGCCCCCAGGTAATTGCCGAGCTGGAGGGAATCGGCCGTGGGCTGGATTCCGGAGAGAACGCGGGGGCGCGGTGACATGGGCCTATTCTGGCAAATCGCTGTCGCGCTGTTCCGCCTGGCCGTCATCGGTAACGGCGACGGGAACAGGAGTCACTCGAACACGAGCGATCCGGCGTCCGTCGAGCTCGGTGACCTCGAAGCGATGCGCTCCGACAGTTACCTCGTCTCCAAGTCCCGGGACCTCGCCGAGTCGCGACACGATGAAACCGGCGACGGTCTCATATGGGCCCTCGGGCAAGTCGATGCCGGTCTCTTCAGCAAAATCCTCGATGTTGAGCAACCCGTCGACAGTTGTCACGCCAAAGGAACGAGCGGCCTCAGGTCGCTGCACTAGGTCGTACTCGTCCTTGATGTCGCCGATGAGCTCCTCGACGAGATCCTCGAGCGTGACGATGCCGGCCGTTCCGCCGTACTCATCCTCGACGATGGCCAGGTGCTGACGCAGCCGCCGCATTTCGGTGAGGGTGCTCAGCACTCCCTTAGTGCCCGGGAAAGCCGTCATCGGACGCACGAGTTCGCCCACTCGAATCGAGCGCTCCGCCAGATCAGGGGCCAAGATGTCGCGCACGTGCACGAAGCCGACGATGTCATCCATCGAGTCACGAATGACGGGGTACCGCGAATGCGGCTGGTCGACTACCGCCTTCACGGCCTTGAAAATCGGCATGGAGGCATCAAGGAACTCCACCTCAGTACGAGGGATCATCACCTCGCGAAGCTCGCGGTCTCCAGCAGCGAACACGTCATCAATGAGCTCGCGCTCCTCGACTGAAAGATCCTCGTGCGCTGCGACGAGATCACGCAGTTCCTCGCCGCTGATTTGCTCCTTGGCCGCGTGCGGATCTCCGCCGAATACCCGCATGATCGCGTTCGTCGACACCGAGAGCAGGGCGATGAACGGCCGGAAGATCTTGGCGATGACGTCGATGGTGCCCGCACTAGCCAAGGCCACGGTCTCAACCCGTTGCAGTGCCAGCCGCTTGGGCACGAGCTCACCGAGAACAAGCGACAGGTAAGCGATGACGACAGTCACCGCGATGAAACTCACCGTTCCGGCCCAGGACTCGGATAGGCCCCACCCAACCAGGACGGGCGCGATCATCGGGGCGATCTCGGCGCCGCCGAAGCCAGCGGAGATAAATCCTGCGAGCGTGACACCGACCTGCCCTGCCGCCAGGAATCGATTGGGGTTCGCCGCGATAATCGCCAGGCGTCGGCCACGTCGGCCCCGCGTCGAAAGCCGCTGCACCTGGCCCTCGCGCAGTGACACGAGCGCCAGCTCTGCGGACGCGAAGAAGCCGCCGATCAAGATGAAGATCAGCACGATCAGGAAACTGCGGAGGAGGTCCATGTCCGCATAACAATACGGAGGTCATGCCCCCTAGCCGCGACGGCGTGCTCTAGGAAGCGGCCTGTGCCGTGCGCGATCTGGTCATGGTCACCGCGACGATAAGGGCGAGGAACGCCGCCACCGCCATGCAGACGGTCATCGAGACTGCGGGGTCCTCCGGGGTAAGGCCGATAAATGGAGTGACGAGGATGCCGCCGAAGAACGTGCCGGCCCCGAGAAGCGCACCCGCCGCTCCCCTGGTCTGCGATCGCTCCACCCCGAGCACCGTGGCATTGGGAGTCACGATGCCACGCGTAGCAACGATGATGAACATGAGCATGAGGATCGGCAGCAGGCTCCGCTCGAGAGCCAGCACGGGGGTCACCACTGCAAAAATCATCAGCGCGATACCCGCGAGCACCGCGATCACCAACCCGGTGACGAGCAGACCGCGCACTTGCCAGCGGCGCACCAATCGCGCATTCAGGAATCCGACGATCATCAACCCTGCGGAGTTCACTGCCAGCACGATCGTGTACTGATTCGCGCTCATGCCGAATTGCGTCTGGAGCACGAAGGCCGACTCGGCCAAGTAGGCGTAAAGGGAAGCGAAGGCGAGCACCAAGGTGATGGCATAGCCCATGAAAACTCGATCGCGAAGCAGTGCGAGATACGACCGCCCCGCTGACGCGAAACCACTCGCTGTTCGCGCATGCTTCGGATGCGTCTCAGGAATGTAGATCGCAATGGCGACAGCAAGGATGAGATCAATGACGAAGAGGAAGACAAAGCCTGAACGCCAGGTGCCTGTGACCGCGAGTAGGAGCCCGCCGATCACGGGCGCAGCGATCGTGGCTGTCACTGTGAGACTGATGAAGATGGAGAACAGTCGCGCTGCTGCCTTGCCGGAAGTGACATCTGCTGCGATCGCTCGCGCGATCGCGATACCTGCACCGCCTGCCAGCCCCTGGATGAAGCGCATCACCAGCAGAATGCCGATCGTGGGCGACAATGCAACGCCGAGGCTGGCGACCGCAGCGATCACTGTCGTGATGATGACGATGCGACGTCGACCGTACGAATCAGTCATCGGGCCGAAGAGCAGCTGGCCGATAACAATGCCTACGAGATTCACCGCAAGCGTCAGCGCAACCTGCGAGGTCGACGCATCGAGTTCCTCGGCGATCTGCGGGAACGCCGGTAGATAGATGTCCATCGAGGTGGGCGCGTAGGCATTCAGCGCCGCGAGGATCACGGTGAGAATCGTCATCCGCCGACCGGCGAAAGACGGCGACATAGAAACAGGCGAGGAAGGGGACGTCATGTGCATCCCTTCCTCGCCCGTTCGAAGTACGTGAAGGCTAGCCCTTCATGGCCTTCTGCAGGTTCTCATCAATGGCTGCCAGGAAATCCTGGGTGGTCAGCCACGGTGCGTCCTTACTGATGAGCAGGGCAAGATCCTTGGTCATCTTGCCTTCCTCGACTGTCTCGACGCATACGCGCTCGAGGGTCTCGGCGAACGCGCTGACAGCGGGGGTGTTGTCCATGCGACCGCGATGGGTCAGGCCCTGGGTCCACGCGAAGATTGAAGCGATCGGGTTGGTGGAGGTGGGCTGGCCCTTCTGGTGCTGGCGGTAGTGACGGGTCACGGTGCCGTGCGCAGCCTCGGCCTCGACGGTCTGGCCGTCGGGGGTCATCAGCACTGAGGTCATCAGGCCGAGTGAGCCGAAGCCCTGGGCCACGGTGTCGGACTGAACGTCGCCGTCGTAGTTCTTGCACGCCCAGACGTAGCCGCCTTCCCACTTCATGGCCGCTGCGACCATGTCGTCAATGAGGCGATGCTCGTACTCAATGCCGGCTGCTTCGAACTCAGACTTGAACTCCTTCTCGTAGACATCGGCGAAGATGTCCTTGAACTGGCCGTCATAGGCCTTGAGGATCGTGTTCTTGGTCGACAGGTACACGGGGTACTTGCGGTTCAGTCCGTAACGCATTGAGGCACGAGCGAAGTCGCGGATCGAATCGTCGAGGTTGTACATGCCCATGGCCACGCCGGCACCCGGGAAGTCGAATACCTCGAACTCCATCGGAGCAGAGCCATCGGTCGGGGTGTAGGTCATGGTGAGCTTGCCTGCACCAGGCACCTTGAAGTCGGTCGCCTTGTACTGGTCACCGAAGGCGTGACGGCCAACAACGATCGGCTTTGTCCAGCCCGGCACCAGGCGCGGGATGTTGCTGATGATGATCGGCTCGCGGAAGATGACGCCGCCGAGGATGTTGCGGATCGTGCCGTTCGGCGACTTCCACATCTTCTTCAGGCCGAACTCCTCGACACGTGCCTCGTCGGGAGTGATTGTCGCGCACTTGACGCCCACGCCGTACTTCTGGATCGCGTGCGCGGAGTCGATGGTCACCTGATCATCGGTCGCATCGCGGTACTCGATGCCGAGGTCGTAGTACTTCAAGTCGATGTCGAGGTACTTGACGATCAGTTCATCCTTGATGAACTGCCAGATGATGCGCGTCATCTCGTCGCCATCGAGTTCGACGACCGGGGTCTCTACCTTGATCTTGCTCACGATTGTCTACCTTCTTTTGAGAAGTGCTTCTACGGAAAGACTTACAGGTCCTTGACGTCGCCCTGCTTGGCCTTGACTGCCTCGTAGGCCTCAACGAGGAGTGCCTTCTCGTCAGCGGTCAGCGGAGTCTCGACAACCTTGCGGATGCCCTCCTTGCCCAGCGCGGCTTCCACACCGAGGTACGCGCCCGACAGGCCGTACTCGCCATCAACCCACGCGCACACCGGCATGACATCGCCGGAGTTCTCGTGCACGGCCTTGGCCATGCGAGCAGCTGCTGCCGACGGGGCGTAGTACGCCGAGCCGGTCTTGAGAAGTGCGACAACCTCGGCGCCGCCGTTGCGGGTGCGAACGACGAGCTCCTCGATCTCATCAGCCGACAGGAGATCGGACAGCGGCTTGCCATCGACCTTGCAGGCGGAGGCGACGGGAACCATGGTGTCGCCATGCGAGCCGAGGGTCAGCGTGGTGACCGAGGCAACCGGCACGTTCAGCTTCTCGGCCACGAAGTGGGTGAAGCGGGCGGTGTCGAGCATGCCGGCCTGGCCGATGACGCGGGCGTAGGGGAAACCGGTGACGATCTGGGCGAGGGCGGTCATTTCGTCGAGCGGGTTCGCGACGTTGATGACAACAGCTTCGGGCGCGTGCTTGGCAATGTTCTCGGCAACCGCGCGCATGATCTTGGCGTTGGTCTCGATGAGATCCATGCGGCTCATGCCGGGCTTGCGCGGCAGGCCGGCGGTGATGACGACGATCTCGGAACCGGAGATGACCTCGTAGCCCTCGCCGTTCGGGCCGGTGGTCTGGCCGACGACCTTGGTCTCGAAGCCTTCGATCCAGCGCGACTGATTGAGGTCGAGGGCCAGGCCCTCAGCCTTGCCGTCGACGACGTCGGTCAGGACGACCGTCTCGAAGATGTCGTACTCGGCGAGCCGCAGAGCGGTCGTCGAACCGTAGAAACCTGCACCGATAACCGTGACCTTGCCGCTGCGTGCCATGAGGGAATAACGCCTTCCGAAAGGGGATAAAGAGAGGTGTTGCCTGCGCCCGAGGATACTCCCGCGCTGAAGGCCAAAATCGGCCAGATCCCCCTAGGGCGATGTGAGACGCGCCTCACCAGGCGGCTGTCAGGAGGATGAAGCCGCGACCCAATCCGCGGCGATGGTCAGCAGCCTGTCATTGGCCGCGGGCTCACCGATCGTGATGCGCACGCCCTCGCCGTCGAATGGGCGCACGGTGATGCCCGCCTGCTCGCAGGTGCGGGCGAAATCCATGGTGCCCCCGCCCAGGGTGAGCCAGACGAAGTTCGCCTCGGAAACCGCCGGGTCCAGGCCAAGCTCGGCAAGCGCCGCAGCAAGGCGATGGCGCTCCGTGACGATTGCGGCGACCCGAGCCAGCAGTTCGTCTTCCGCCGCAAGCGAGGCGATCGCCGCGACCTGCGCCGGAGTCGAGACCCCGAAGGGCACCTGCACCTTGGCGAGCGCTTCCGACACACGCTCGTGCGCGATGCAGAAGCCGACCCGCAGGGCTGCCAGGCCATAAGCCTTCGAGAACGTGCGAAGCACTGCGACATTCGGGTACCGGCGGTAGAGCTCAAGGCCGTCGGCGGTCGAGGCAGGATCGACGAACTCGGTATAGGCCTCGTCAATCACCACGAGGATGTGCGAGGGCACGGCCGCCACGAAATCCCGAAGCGCCTGCCCGCCAACCACCGTTCCGGTCGGGTTGTTCGGATTGCACACGAGAATCAGCCGAGTGGTCTCGTCAATTGCCGCGAGCATCGCGTCAAGATCATGAGTCGCGGAGTCGTCAAGTGGCACACGCTGGGCAGTGGCACCGGCGATTTGGGTCATGATCGGGTAGGCCTCGAAGGATCGCCATCCAAACAGCACGCCATCACCCGGCCCTGCTGTGATCTGCACGAGCTGCTGCAGAATTCCGACGCTGCCCGTGCCGACCGATATATGCGAAGTCGGCACATCGAAGCGCTCCGCGATGGCGGTACGCAGGTTCATCGAGGCGTAATCCGGGTAGCGGTGAATCTCTGCAAGGCACTCGCTGATGGCTGTCACCACAGACGGCAGCGGATCATGATGGTTCTCATTGCTGGCGAGCTTGTACGAGGTGACTCCGGGCACCACGACCGGAGGCTTTCCGGCCTTATAGGCGGGAATGCCGTCGAGTGCAGAGCGCAGGGTCGGCTCGACAGTGCTCACGTTGCCATCTCCATTCAGGATTTCTACCCCGCACAGTAACGACGAGAGTCACCAGGCGCAGATCAGCCGTGCAGAAACTCGCCAATGACCCCGACATACTCCTCAGGGTGCTCGACGAGTGCCAGGTGACGACCCGGGACTCGAACGGGTTCCGCGCCCCTGATCGCTTCGGCAATGAACTCACCATGCGAGGGCGGGGTTGACGGATCATCCTCCGCAACGATCACCAGGGTGGGGGCGCTGATCGAGGAAAGGTCAGCGCGAAGATCCATCTCGCCGACCGCCATCGCACAGCCGGCATACCCCTGAGGATCCGTGCCCTCCAGCTGATCGCGAATGCCGCTCACGGCCGGGGAATCGGCAGCCCGAAATTCGGGGGTCAGCCAGCGCTCAAGCGTGGGCTGAACCACCGAAGCCATGCCCTCGGCACGCACGAGCGCTGCGCGATCAATCCATGGCTGCTGCGGCGCCATGTGCGCCGAGGTACTTGCGAGCACGATGCGCCGAATCCGCGAAGGATGATTCGCAGCAAGCCACATGCCGACCATGCCGCCCATCGAGACTCCGCAGTAGTCCGCCTGCTCGATACCCAGGGAATCCATGAGCTCGAGGGCATCGGTAGCGATCTGCTCAAGGGTGTAATCGCCAGCCGGGACAGGTGACGAGCCGTGCCCGCGATGGTCGTAGCGAATGACTCGACGAGAATCGGCCAGAGCCGTGCCGATCGGAGCCCAGAGCCTGCTGTCAGTACCGAGTGAGCTGCCCATGAGCAGCGGGAAACCCGAACCCTCATCGACGAACGTCAGTGCGACCATGACGTTTCCTAACTCGGTGCCGGAACCCAGAGGCTGAAGACTCCCAGCCCGATGCCCAGAATTCCGAGAACAATGACGTCGACGCGACGTGAGCGCACAACCAGGAAACCCGCTTCGCTGCCCGGAAGCATCAAACGCAGGAAGAAGGCCAGGATCACACTTGCGGCAAGGAGAACCGAGCCGCGCCGGAAGTGATCGGTGGCAATGAGCACCAGCGACACAGCCACCAGCACAAGCACGAGACTGATCGGCCACTGACGTGCCCACCAGCGTCGCGAGTGCGACGCGGACGACGTGGTGTCAGAGCCGGAAGGTGTCATGGATGCTTGAGCGCGACTACTGCGCGCTCCGCTCCGCAGCCTCGACGACGTTGGCCAGCAGCATCGCGCGGGTCATCGGCCCCACTCCACCGGGCATGGGAGCCACGAATCCGGCAACGTCCATCACGTCAGGGGCGACGTCTCCGACGAGACCGGCCTCAGTGCGCGTGATGCCGACATCGAGAACAGCTGCACCTGGACGAACATCGGCGGCCTTGATGATCGCGGGTACTCCGGCTGCGGCGACGATGATGTCAGCGCGACGAAGTTCCGACGAGAGATCACGCGTACCGGTGTGGCAGAGGGTGACTGTCGCATTCTCGGAACGGCGAGTGAGCAATAGACCGAGCGGTCGACCAACCGTCACTCCGCGACCGACGATCACGACGTGCGCGCCGTCGATTGCGACGTGGTAACGGCGAAGCAGTTCGACAATGCCGCGCGGAGTGCAGGGAAGCGGGGCTTCGGTGCCGAGCACCAGACGGCCGAGATTGGTGGGGTGCAGACCGTCGGCGTCCTTGTTCGGATCCATCAGCTCGAGCACCGAGTTCGAATCGAGGTGCTTGGGCAACGGCAGCTGCACGATGTAGCCCGTGACCGCGGGGTCAGCGTTGAGTTCCGCGATCTTGGCGTTGACCGCAGCCTGGGTGGAGTCAGCAGGCATGTCGACGCGAATGGAGGTGATGCCCACCTCGGCGCAGTCCTTGTGCTTGCCACCCACGTAGGCGTGACTGCCGGGGTCATCGCCCACCAGCACGGTGCCCAGGCCCGGGAAGATGCCCTTCGCATTGAGGGCAGCCACGCGAATGGCGAGCTCGGCCTTCACGGCAGCGGCAGTTGCTTTTCCATCAAGAATCGTCGCGGTCACTCTCGTATTCTTCCCTGTCGGCTCCGCTGAGGTGCCACCGCCTATCGGCGAGGTCGCGGCAGGCTCACTCCAGCGCCCACGGCCACGGCGATGAAGGTGAGCACGACCCCGAGAATGAGGTTCCAAGCGACGAGCCCCCCATCGACTGGCAGTAGAAGATCGAGAAGCAAAGCGCCCAAGAGTTGACCGGCGATCGAGGTCAGCGCGAAGACGAGGACGCCATAACGCGGCACCGCCCAGGACGCTGTCGTGATGAACATGACCCCCAGAACTCCGCCGAGGTACATCCACCAGGGCCCCGATGTGGGCTGAGCCACGGGTACTCCCAGGACAACTGCGCCGAACAGGGTTCCGATCAGGAGTCCGCCCGTGCCAAAGGCAAAGTTCAGCCACGTGGTCGACAGCGGTACGCCCGTGGCGTTATTCACGCGACCGCCAAGAGCTTGCTGAATGGAAACCCCGGCGCCGGCTATCAGCGCGAGCAGCAGGGCAATGAACGAGAAGCCTTCAGCGCCCAGCAAATGCGACACGGCGATCACGACAGCGGCGATCGCGATTAACGCGGCAAGTAGGCGACGTGGAGTGAGCGGGGTGTGGCCAACCGGGCTCAGCCCGAGACGATCGACGAGCAAGGCATTCGCTGACTGCCCGGCGACGATGCCAACGGTGAACATCGCGACGCCGATCAGGGGAACGGCGAAGGACTGGGAAGCCACGAAGAGTCCGCCCAGCAGCCCGGCGGGGATAGCCCACCACGCAAGCCGACCCTCCCGTACTGCTGCCGGAATTCGACGAAGCCCATCGCGCATGCCCCGCGACACAAGCAGGCCAATCGTGAGCAAAGCGAAGCCCGTGCTGAAGGAGATGAGCGCCGCCTCGATACCGGTTCCAGCGTGCCCAGTCAGTTCACCATTCACCCGAGCCTGAGCGGCGGGAACGAGCCCACCGAGAATCAGGAGTATGAAGAATGAACCGACGCGCAGCGGCCGAATGCTCATCAGTGGAAGAAGTGCCGCGTGCCCGTGAGGTACATGGTCACGCCGGCTGCCTTGGCGGCGGCGATGACCTCTTCGTCGCGAACTGAGCCACCGGGCTGCACAACTGCTGAGACTCCGGCATCGAGCAGCACCTGCAGGCCGTCGGCGAACGGGAAGAAGGCATCAGATGCCGCCACGGAGCCCTTGATGCGATCACCGGCACGATCGACGGCAAGCTTCGCGGAGTCAACGCGGTTGACCTGACCCATTCCGACACCAACCGCAGCGCCATCCTTGGCCACGAGGATCGCGTTCGACTTCACGGAGCGGCAGGCGCGCCAGGCGAACTCGAGATCGGCGAGAGTTGCAGCATCAGCAGCCTCACCGCAGGCGAGGGTCCAGGTTGAGCTGTCATCGCCCGAAGCATCGACGGCGTCGACGTTCTGCTGAAGCATGCCTCCGCTGATGATGCGCATCTCGCGCACTCCCGCGACGGGCGGCTCGACGATGAGAACGCGCAGGTTCTTCTTAGCGCTCAGGATCTCGAGCGCTGCCGGCTCGACGGCCGGGGCGACAAGCACTTCGGTGAAGACATCGCCCATGGCTGTGGCCATCTCTGCGGTGACCGCACGATTCGCCGCGACAACGCCGCCGAAGGCGGAGACAGGATCAGTGGCAAAGGCCTTGCGGTAGGCATCCGCAATATCAGACCCGACCGCGATGCCGCACGGATTCGCGTGCTTGATGATCGCCACGGTCGGCTCGGAGTGATCGAAGGCCGCACGACGCGCAGCATCGGCATCGACGTAGTTGTTGTACGACATCTCCTTACCCTGCAGCTGCTCGCCTGCCGCGAGACCGCTCGCAGCACCTGCATTGACGTAAACGGCCGCCTGCTGATGCGGGTTCTCGCCGTAGCGCAACACGTTCTCGCGCTGCCAGGCTGCGCCGGCAAAGGCCGGGAAGCCTGACTCGTCGGGACTCACCACGGTGCCCAGCCACGTGGCCACGGCAATGTCGTAGGTAGCGGTGTGCGCGAAGGCCTCGGTCGCGAGGGCTGCGCGCTGCTCGAGCGTGAAGCCCTCCCCCGCCACTGCGGCGAGTACGTCGGCATAGCGAGCCGGCGACGTGACGACCGCGACGTTGGCGTAGTTCTTCGCCGAGGCGCGCACCATTGCAGGCCCGCCAATGTCGATCTGCTCAACACAATCATCGATGCCGGCGCCAGACGCAACGGTCTGGGTGAACGGATACAGGTTTACGACAACGAGTTCGAAGGCAGCAATGCCCAGTTCGTCGAGCTGCTGCTTGTGGGAGTCCTTGCGCAGGTCGGCGAGGAGACCACCGTGGATCTTCGGGTGCAGGGTCTTCACGCGACCGTCGAGGCACTCAGGGAAACCGGTGACATCAGGCACCTGAGTCACAGCGAAGCCGGCATCGGCAATGGTCTTTGCGGTGGAACCAGTGGAGACCATCTCGACACCGGCTGCCGAAAGACCGGCCGCCAGCTCGACAAGACCCGTCTTGTCATAGACCGACACGAGTGCGCGACGGATGGGACGAGTGCTCATTGCTGTGCTCCGATCAGTTGCGTGACAACATCGACAAGAAGTCGACGCTCGTGAACCTTGATGCGCTCGTGCAGGGATTCTTCGGTGTCGTCGGGCTCGATGTCGACCGCGACCTGGGCGATGATGCTGCCTGTGTCGACACCTTCGTCGACAAAGTGCACGGTGCAACCGGTCACCTTGACCCCGTAATCCATCGCATCGCGAACGCCATGTGCACCAGGAAATGCGGGCAGCAGAGCAGGGTGTGTGTTGATGATGCGTCCGCGATAGGCCTCGATGATCTCGGCACCAATAATGCGCATGAAACCTGCACTCACGATGAGATCGGGCTCGACTGCTCGGATCGCCGCATGTAAGCCGGAGTTCCACTCGGCCCGCGTGGCGTAATCGGCAGGGATGACCGTGAACGCTGCGATCCCGGCCTCTGCAGCACGCTGCAGGGCCAAAGCATCAGGAGTGTCGGAGCCCACTGCGACGACGGCGGGGCCGACAGGAGAGTCCAGAAGTGACTGCAGCAGGGATCCCGAACCGGAGGCGAGTACCAGGATGCGCGAGGTCACTGCCCAAATCTATCGGTCGGCGCTCAGTACACCTGCTCGGCATTGAGCTGGCGGTAGATGTGCGAGGTCACGAGCAGGGAATACGGCAGCAAGACCAGGCTGAAGACACCGAAGAGGATGCTGCCGATCAGCATCGTGCCGACGATGAACACCGTCAGGATCAGCATGGGCACCAGATTCCCCCGAGCGGCACGCGCACTCGCTCTCAGCGCCTCACCGAAGGGCAGGCCCTTATCGAGGATGTAGAACGGGGTGAGCTGGAAGAACAGGATGACGACGAGGCCGGGCACGATGCACAGCCCCAGACCGACGATCGTGGCGATGCTGTAGATCACCGCGAAGAGCGCGAAGGTGCCGAAGTGGGCCTCGGGCAGCATGTCGGCGAGCAGCGGTGCGCGGTCTCTCGACATGCCAATGGTCGCCCGATAGATGCCGTACTTGGCAATACCGGCAAGGGCCGTGAAGAACACCGACATCACGAGGGTGACCAGGATCGCTGACATCGAGGATTCCACGGCGGCCTGGCATTCGGCACTCGCAGGATTCCCGCAATCGGCAAGTGTCTGCTCGAGAAGATCGGAGATCGGTCCGGAGCCGAGGCCCTGGATGATGAAGATGACGAAGACGATGCCCGCCAGGCCTACGAGGACTCCGGGGCTGCGCTTGAAGCTGACCAGGCCCCAGCGGAAGGCCGCCCCAACATCGATCCGAGGGGCCGGACTCTGATCACTCACGAGGTGTCTCCGCAGTCACTGGTAGTGGAATGACCTGAGTGCTGCTCTGGTCAAGAACGCTTGAGGCAATCATCGCTGACTGCTCCGATTGCTCAGCGACCGGCATCGCGGTCACCTCAGGTTCGGGGGCAACTACTGAAACCGCGACTGATGCGACGCTCGGCTCGATGATCTCGAACTCACGCAAGGGGCGTCGACCGAAGGCGAGAGCGACAGGCACAGATCCCACGCACAGCAGTACGAACACCAGCGCCGCGCTGAGAAGTGGAGCAGGGCCAAGATCGCGCAGGCGCTCGACACCCACTGATCCGTTCGACATCAGCACAGCAAGCAGCACCGCGACACCCGCGATTGCAGATGAGCCTGCCGCAACCCCCGCGCGCTGAAGCGCGGGAAGAACGATGCGGCGTGAGATCCACAGGCCAACGAGAACCCCAACTCCCACGATGAGCACAGGCAAGAACCACTGCACTGCAGAAGAGCTCGAGGGCAGGGCAGCCAGCAGCGGGAACGGTGGCAGCTCAGTGGGCACGGAGTTCGGAACGAAGGGAGAGATCACCGAACCCGCCCCGATGGTCACGGAACTGCCTGCGCTGTACGCAAGAGTCCAGGTGAGCATCATTGGCAAGTAGCCGATGCCGAGGAGCAGCAGCACGAACCCGCCAATCGGCCCGGCATCGAGTGCGGTCTGCATATCAACGGCGGTTGGGAATCCGATTAGCAGGGCGATCAGGAACAGGACCGACGAGAGTGCGATCAACGCAATGATCGAAAGACCGCCGGCCCGCACAATCACCTGTCGAGTCGGTGAGAGCCCTTCGCGACGCGCCGCGATCCGGGTGCGAAGTACTCCCCAGCCAAAGGCCAGAAGTGCGACGACAGCCGTGGTGAGGAAAGCGCGCGTGGCACTTGTGGCCACAATGTCGGTGTCGCTGATGCGCGAGGCGATCAGGCCCAGGAGTGCGT
This sequence comes from Candidatus Nanopelagicales bacterium, assembly GCA_044374195.1. Classification (GTDB taxonomy): domain Bacteria; phylum Actinomycetota; class Actinomycetes; order S36-B12; family S36-B12; genus CAIKZY01. The sequence continues at coordinate 5,554 of JBILOY010000008.1, read as the reverse complement.
AGACCAGTACCGCGCTCGCGATGACGACTGCGCGCTCTCCCCTTGTGCGAGCGTGTGAGACATGCGCGGCCCATCGACCGGCAAGCACCAGCAGCACGACGGGAATAACGAGGAGGCCCCAGGGAAGTAGTGAGTACCAGACGGTGCCGAGTCGAACGGGCACGTCATTGGCGACCAGCCACGCGGCGGAACTCGAGCGAAGGGTCGAGACCCAGCCCGTGCTCGCGGAGGCGGACGCCACCTGGGTCAAGAAGACCGGAATCGCAACGATCACCACGCCGATCAGTGCCGCCCATAGGGCGCCAAGGGCGCCCGACACCAGGTGCGCCGGCCGCAGGGCAGCCGCAGTCGGGCGTGGGATCTTCACCTCCCTAGCCTCCCAGACTCAGGCACTCGCTCCCCCGTGCGACACCGCACCGGTGCGTGCGAATACGCCGGAACGCTCACCCCATGATGATCAGCCAAAGTGCGGCAAGTGCACTGAGGCTTAGCGCGACGGTAGTGAAGACACGCTGGTTCATTCGACGGAAGGCAACAGCGCCGAGAATGCCGCCCACGAGTAGCGCGGGAATGAATCGAAGACTGATGAGAAGTGAGTCCCACGTGAGCACGTCCAGGCCAACCACGAACGGCACCTTGATGACATTGAGGATCAGGAAGAACCACGCGGCGGTACCCATGAACGCGAGCATGGAGACGCGCATCTTCACCAGGTAGAGGGTCATCGCTGCTCCACCGGCATTCGCGCCCATGGTGGTCATGCCGGTGAGGGTGCCGAAGAAGGCGATTGCCAGCTTGTTCTCGAGACCTGGGTGATCGTGGGGCACGTGTCGTTCAGCTCGAAGTCGCCATACCTCGAGAATTACGGAGGCCAGGATCAAGATGCCGAGAATCCGACCGACAATGAGCATGTCGACGAACTTGAACAGCAGCGCAGTGATGACGAAGCCGGCAAGGACTCCCGGCACGAGTCGACGAATCAGGCTCCAGTCGGCGTGGGAGCGGTAGAGAGCAAGTCCCATGAAGTCGCCGAGAATCAGCAGGGGCACGACAAAACCTGAGCCAATAGCCGGGCCGAGTGCAGCAGCGATCAACGGACCTGCGACCACACCAGCGACGGGCAAACCAGTTTTCGAGAAGCCGTACATCAAAACAGCTACGGAGACCACAAGGACCAGTCCAAGCGACCAAGGATCAGGCATGAATCCGCCCGCCGAGGGGCGGCAAGAGCTCAGCCATGGCTTCTACCTTATGGCTGGTCTTTCAGCCCACCGGCTTCGTACGGCTGAATCCACTCCAGTGATCTACATCGGGTCTAGGCACCCGAGCGTTGCAACTGCAAGGTTGCTCGTGCATAAGTGTCGTCGCAGCCAATGGAATAGCAGCGCACCTTAGGCAGGAGCCCAGAGCCCGGCACTCAAGCTTTGTACGGGTCAGCCGTTCGACGATGCAGTTCAAGATGCGGCACAAGCGCCTGCGGCGACAGATCAAGGATCATTTCCACACATCGCACCACGTCGTCAACCTCGAGCATCGAGGCCTTCGGTATCTGATCTGAGATCCAGTCGCTCATATCTGTATCAACATAACCGGGCGAAATGGCCGTAGCCATGACCCCATTGAGTCGCTCTTCGGCATTGATTGCCGCCGTGAGTGAAAGAAGCGCTGACTTTGTAGCAGCGTAAGCTGCCAGCCCTGGCTCTGGATACAAACCCTCTAGGGATGCGATGGCGACGAAGCGCGCCACACGATTCCAATGCTTAGACGTCGCACGCATGTGCGGAATCGCAAGCGCCGAGACCAGGAAAGGGGCGCGGAAGTTGACATCGATTTGACGTGAAAGTCGTGCTTCAGGGTATCCCGCTATGGGAGAAGAGGTTCCTATTCCGGCTGCAAATATGACCGCGTCGAGTCGGCCAAATGCAGCCATGTGACCCTCCACAAGAGCGGCAGCATGCCCCTCCTTTCCGACATCCCCGGCCACGATGTTCGTACTGATGCCAAGCTGCTCGAATTCATCTGCGATCACACCGAGTGCACCCTCATCGCGCGCGGCGATTGTTAGATTGCATCCACGACGTGCGAGCATGCCTGCAATGCCACGTCCGATACCTCGCGTAGCACCAGTGACAATCGCAGCCGGAGTTGCGGAGTTAGATGTCATACCCGTCGAGGAAGCAGGCTGCCGCGAGTGAGAACCACGTCGACGGCTACGGCGAATACCAGAACTCCCGCTGTCGCGAAATACTGAACCTCTGTGGAAAGCCCTAGTAGCTCTACACCATTGTTGATCGAACCAATTACGAGCGCTCCCAGGAGAGCCGCCCATGCGGTCCCACGCCCTCCGAACAGGCTGGTCCCACCCACGACCGCCGCGGCAATAGCGTCAAGCATCAAAGACCCGGTACCGGAAGAAGGGGAAACCATGAGAAGGCGAGACCCGTCCACGAATCCCGCCATTGCAGCGCAGGCTCCCAGAATCAAGAAGGAAAAGAACACCATTCGAGCAACGGGTATTCCGGCTCGTGCAGCAGCCTGCCGGTTACCACCCACTGCGAAGAGGTGTCCGCCGTAACGCGTCTGGGTGAGGAAATAGGACGCAACGACCAACATCAGCATGAGAATCGCCACGGGCAGTGCAAGTCCACTGCTCGAACTTACGAAAGCAACGATGCCAATTAAAACAATCGCTACCGCAATTGATGGGATAACAATTCGTCGAAGATTACCGCTCTGCGAAATCAGACGGCGCTGAGAGCTCCATCGACTAAATGCGTAGATGATGCTGGCAGCGATCGCGAGCAAGATGCTTAGACCCGAAGGTATTTGGATGGCGGCAATCTGCTCGTACGCATTTCCGCCGATCGAGATCGAAAACTCCTCAGGAAGCACAACAAGGAGAAGCCCGAGCATGGCAGTCATGCCGCCAAGGGTGGTAATCAGCGATGGCACCCCAAAATTGATAATCAGGCCTTCAATGCCCGCGATAGCCACTCCCGTGAGGATTCCCACTCCCAGGGCTATCCAGATCGGTTGTCCGGCGATAACTGCGAAATGAGCAGCGACCGTGGCGCAAACTGCGCTCAGCGCAGCACCGGAAAGATCGATCTCACCAACAATGAGCACGAAGACAACACCCAGCGCCAGCATTGCTGTCGTCACGATCTGCAGAGAAAGATTGCTGAGGTTCTCAGAGCTCAAATACGCCGGATTCTGCGAATAGAAGATCAACCAGATGACCACGAGGGCGAGTACGACGGGCACAACCCGAAAACCGCCAGACATCGCCTCACTTAGACGAGTGCCCAATGCTTGCTTGCCCACGGGAGTTCCTGGGATTTCCTGAAGCCCCGGCTGGTGATCGCTCATGCTGCTCCCTCCGCGGCCGACTCATGTGCACCCGTAATCGCGGCTACGAGATCCTGACTCGAATACTCACCCCTGGAGAACTCAACGACCTTCTCGCCAAGGCGCAGAACTACGACTCGATCAGCAACCTCCTGAACGTCGCGAAGATCATGGGAGATTACGACGACTCCACAATCTTGATCCTTCAGTCGCCGAATAAGGCTGAGAACTTCAGCACGCTGGGTGACACCCAGCGCGGCAGTGGGTTCGTCAAGCAAGACAAGTTTTGGTTGAGTCACCAACGCCCTGCCGATAGCAATACCTTGGCGCTGTCCGCCAGACATACTGCCCACCGGTAAATTTAGCGAGCGCAACTTCACCGAGAGGCTTTGAAGGATTCGATTTGTCTCGGCTTCCATTTCTGCACGTCGTAATCTCCGCCCTGTCCAAAGGCCAGAGATCTCCTCTTGCCCGAGAAACAGATTTCGAACCGCATCAAGGTTGTCGCAAAGAGAGAGATCCTGAAATACGGTGTGGATGCCCAACGCCGCCGCACCTCGCGAAGACTCCGCTTTCCAGAGCTGACCATCGACCCTGATCTCGCCGCTGTCAGCTCGCTCTGTGCCTGACACGAGTTTGACGAGCGTGCTCTTACCAGCGCCGTTATCTCCGACGAGAGCGACAACCTCACCGCGATGCAAAGTCAGACTCACATTGGAAAGCGCGCGAACGCCACCGTAGAACTTGGTTAGGCCAGAAATTGAGACCAAATCCGTCAAGACAACCTCCCCGCGTGAGATGCAAGATTAAGCAAGGTGCTGCGGGAACCCTTTATAGCAGGGCTTCCCGCAGCACCTCACCTATTTGAAAACGTAAATCCTTTGTTATCGGTTGTACTTCTTGCAGGTTGCAGTATCCGCAGCGATACCGGTGCAGATCTGTTTCCAAGTGAAGATGTTCTGCTTGACAACCTTGGTGTCGATAGTTGCACCAATATCCTTGCCAGGTACCAGGTAGAAGTAATCCACCGCGATACTGGCTGTCGGAATGTTGGCGGCGCCATTGTTCACAACGCCGTTAATCGGAGGCTTTGGCGGAGTTTGACCCTTGAGGGCTGCCGCAGTGAGCTGAGCAGCCACCTTGGCTTCCTTACCGAAGTCCTTCATCACCATGTCCTCCTGCTGACCGGTCAGCATGTACTGCAAGCCGATCAACTCAGGGTTTTGTCCACCGTAGACGGGAACCTTGACGCCCTTGGCGGTCATTGCGGCAATCGCGCCTGAAGTGATTCCGTCGTAGAAGCCAAGCACGGCTGAGATGCCGTTCTGCGTCTTGGTGAGGCACTGTTCCATCTTGCTCTGCGCATCAGCCGGATCCCAATTCGTCACGTAGTCTTCGCAGACCACCTGGATCTTGCCTGAGTTGATGAGAGGCTGCAGGTACTGGTTCTGGCCGTCGAGCATCTGAGTCGTATACACATCGCCCTTATTGCCGTACAACCGAGCGAGCTTGACTGGCCCGGCGCCGAACTTGCCGGCATTCACCTGCGAGGCAAAGTACTTGCCCTGCACTTCACCCGCGCTGCGCGGACTGAAAATCACCTGGCTGGTCATTGGACCGTTGAGCGGTGGATTCTCATAACCGATGACAGGTACCTTCTTGCTGGCCGCAAACTTGAGCATGCCCGCACTCGTGGCCGGGTCAGCGGCCACCACAACCAAGGCCTTGGCGCCGGCTGCAATAGCCTGCTGAGCCTGGGACAACTGCTTCGCGGACTTTCCGCCGGCATTGACAAACTTGACTTGCACGCCCGGAACCAGCTTCGCGAGTTCCTTCGCGAACTTGGGGCCGTCCTGCTGCAGATAACGCGTAGGCGTCGTATTCGGTTGCATGAAGTACACGACCGGACCGTCCGGTGCCGCCGACGCGGTCGGGATGACCGATACGGAGAGACCAAATGCAGTGGCGGCTACTGCCGCGACTACCGACACACGCCGGATCCGTGATGATTCTCTTGAGTTCATTGACACTCCTTGTCCAACACCCTCACTGCACACCGCGGTGGGGTCGGTGGCTGATTCGTTTGGAACGCTACCCCCGGGGAGGACGTATGTCCAGTGTCTCTTCAATTTTGATTGACAATTCTTGAAGTGAGGGCGGACAGTCCCCAGTAACCTACGGAGGTGGTGCGCGACCGGTCGAGGGC
>JBILOY010000058.1:0-2503 GCA_044374195.1 Candidatus Nanopelagicales bacterium | reverse complement strand
AAGGCGAAGGCTGCTCTCTAGCAATGCGCGTCATCGTCACTGGGGCCAATGGCCAGTTGGGCAGTGCGCTCGTCACACTTTTGTCGGCTCGCCCCGCTGACTCCGTACTCGGTGTCGATCTTCCCGAGGTCGACATCACCGACCCTGTCTCTGTCGCCGCGGTATTTGATTCCTTCGCGCCCGATGTCGTCATCAACTGTGCTGCCTGGACAGCAGTTGACGATGCTGAGACCAAGGAAGAACTTGCGCTGCGCGTAAATGCAGAAGGACCGCGCGTTCTCGCCGCCCAGTGCGTGGTGTCAGATGCGTGGCTCGTGCAGATCTCGACCGACTACGTATTCGCCGGTGATGCCACCTCGCCGTACCCCGAGTCGACCGCGGGGGATCCGCGTTCTGCCTACGGGCGCACCAAGCTGGCCGGCGAGGTAGCCGTGCTTTCCGAGCTGCCCTCGCGCTCGTACATCGTCCGCACCGCGTGGCTCTATGGCCTGCAGGGCACCAACTTCGTCAAGACCATGCTCAAGTTCGAGAAGGAGCGCGAGACCGTGTCGGTGGTGACCGACCAGATCGGCCAGCCGACCTACGCCGGTGATCTTGCAGCGCAGATCATCGCGCTGCTCGATGCCCGCCCGCCTGCCGGGATCTTCCATGCGACCAACAGCGGTCAGTGCTCATGGTTCGAGTTCACCCAGGCGATCTTCACCGAGATCGGCGCTGATCCGGCCCGCGTTCTACCGACTGACTCAGCCGCCTTCGTGCGCCCCGCGCCGCGACCGGCGTACTCAGTGCTCGGGCACGATGCCTGGGGCGCAGCGGGAATCGCGGAGATGCGCGACTGGCGCGAGGCGCTCACCGCGGCCTTCGCCGACGGCCTGACCGTCTAGTCTCATCACGCCCAGCCACTACAGCCGGAGACTCGCATGCCGATCAAGAAGCTCATTCGCACGATCCCCGACTTCCCTAAGCCGGGCATCATGTTCCGCGATGTCACCACGCTGTTCCAGGACCCTGAGGGCTTCCGCACAGTGATCGAGATCCTGCGCGAGCGCTATGCCGACCAGGAAATCGATGCGGTGGTCGGTGTGGAGTCGCGCGGCTTCATCGTTGGCGCTCCTCTGGCACTGGCGCTTGGCTGCGCTTTCATCCCGATGCGCAAGCCAGGCAAGCTGCCGGCTGCTACGCATTCGGAGACCTACGAGCTCGAGTACGGCACCGACGAACTGCATATTCACGTTGATGCCATCAAGCCGGGAGAGCGCGTGCTGATCATTGACGATCTGCTCGCCACCGGCGGCACTGCTCGCGCAGCAGCGCGACTCGTCAGGCATTGCGAGGGCTTCATTGTCGAAGCTGCATTCATCGTCGATCTTCCTGACCTCAAGGGGCACGAGAAGCTCGAAGACGACGGCGTTCCGGTGTTCGCGATCTGCGAGTTCGAGGGCGACTAAACAGCGAGGCGGGCGCGCCGTGCTTGCGCGATGTACTCGGGCACGAGTACTCCGATGGCCAGAACGAAGGCCACAGCCGAGGTGATCACGAAGATCGCATCCGGGAGCAGCACGCCGTGGATAACCCATGCAGTCGATGCCCCGATGCTCATCCACCAGGTCAGGATCGAGACCTCCGATCGTGTCGCGTTCCTCATGGTCGTGAATGACTTCGCGATCTGTGGAATGCGGATCACGATGGCGACGAGCATTAGGGCAAGAACGCCCGGCAGGGGTAGCAAGATTCCGAGCACGAAGAATGCGACGGCAAGGGCGTAGATCGCCAGGCCTAGGCGCATGGGGTGTCGACGGTTGTCGACGCGAAGCAGCCCGAGAACCAGAATCGTCAATGTCGTATTCGTGAAGACGTTCGAGATGGTCGCAGCGACATTTCCGGTGCGAATCGAGTAGCCGAACCACATGGCGTAGGTGCACAAGAACATGGCCCAGGTGAGCAGCGAGACACCCACGCCGGAGTTATCGCGCCACACCTTCCACGCTTGAGGCAGCACCATCAAGAACGTGAGCACAGCAGCGATGAAGCCGACGAGCAGGGCAACGGAATGCTGCTCCACGGCTCTCTCCTCTCGCTTGGTGCTCGAGCAGGCTAGCGGAAGAGAAGATCCAGCACGTCAGCCACGGACTCACCGGCGACATCGCCAGTGATGAAGTCAGCGCATGCTGCGGTGTCGCGATCAGCATCACCCATGGCCACGCCGATGCGAGCCCACTTAAGTGCCTCGCGGTCGTTGAAAGAGTCGCCGAACATCAGGGTCTTTGCCGGGTTGATGTCGAGGCGCGTGCACAGGGATGCAAGACCGGTGGCCTTGTTGACGTTCTGCGGGCCGAGATCCATCCAGGCCACGTCGCTGACGCCGAAGACAACCGAGTGAAGGCCGAGTGAGCGAGCGATATCACCGAAGCCCTGATTGACGTGAGCATCGCTGCGAACAACCACGCGGGTGACCGGGCGGCTGGTCAGGTGCTCGAAGGGAACTTCGAGAACCTGCTTGGAG
>JBILOY010000057.1:0-2584 GCA_044374195.1 Candidatus Nanopelagicales bacterium | reverse complement strand
GCGACTGTCGCCGGCCCCGCGGCCTTCGTCAACGCGGTCATGAACGCGATCGAGCACACCGGTGTTCGTAACGTCGACATGCCGCTGATGCCGAACCGCGTGTACGAGGCACTGCAGACGGGCAAGGACGTCTCGGGCATGCCTCCTGTGAAGGTGGGCTAGTAACGCATGACCGTGAATCGGCCGGCCGAGGGACCGGATGTCATGGAGAGGGCACTGGAGCTCATGCGCTCCGGTGATTCCTTTGCCTTGGCAACCGTGGTGTGGCGACAGCCACCGTCCTCCGGCCAGCACGGTTCGCGCGCGATCATCATGAGCGACGGTTCCCTGTACGGATGGATCGGCGGCGCCTGCGCTGAGCCGGTCATCATCCGTGAGGCCAAGAAGGTTCTCGAGAAGGGCGAGTCAGCACTGATCTGGCTCGGCCAGCAGAAAGATCTCGAGAACATTCACGTTCCTGATGGCGTCATGACTGTTCCGATGTCGTGCCAGAGCGAAGGCGCGCTGCAGATCTTCATCGAGCCGGTCGCTGCTCTTCCGCACGTGCTCGTCGTAGGTCGCTCGCCGATGGCGATGACCCTCGTTGATCTCGTGCGCGGTGTCGGCTGGCGCGCTGATCTTGTTGATGGCCCCGATTTCGTCTCGACGATGATCACGCCGTCGACCGCTGTGGTCATCGCGACTCAGGGTCATGGCGATGAGGAGGCCGTTACCGAGGCACTTCGTGCCGAGGCGGCAATGGTCGGCCTGGTCGCCTCGCGCAAGCGCGGCGAGGTTGTTCGCGGATTCCTTGCCGAGCAGGGAGTTCCGAGCCAGAAGCTCGATCAGGTGCACGTGCCGATCGGTCTCGATCTCGGTCACACGAGCCATCGCGAGATCGCGGTGTCGATCCTGGCCGAGTTGGTGCAGCTGCGTGCTGCCGGTGCCCTCAAGGCACGTACGCGCACATTGCTGCCGATGATTGAGCCTGACGAGGTCATCGACCTCGTCTGCGGAATGACGGTTGAGCCCGTCTCCGCGAATCGTCCCTTCGACTATGAAGGAACGACGTATTACTTCTGCGCCATGGGGTGCAGGAAGGCATTCGAGAAAGACCCCACTTCATTCATCCCTCGGGAGGTTGCATGCTGATCAATCAGTCATTCGACATCGATCAGCCGGTCGATCAAGTCTGGAAGTTCTTCTACGACATTCCGCTGGTCGCGGCGTGTATTCCAGGCGCTGATCTGACTAATCAGGTCGGCGACGAGCAGTACGAGGGCGACGTGATCATCTCCGCCGGCCCCGTGAAGCTCGAGTTCACCGGCTCGGTGAAGATCAAGGAGCGTGACGAGTCCCGCAAGGCACTCGTGCTCGACGCTGCCGGCGCTGACAAGAAGGGCCGTGGCTCAGCACTCATGCTGATGACCATCGCGCTCAAGCCGCTCGGTGCGTCGACTCGCGTCGACATCAGCATGGATCTCGCGATCTCCGGTGCTGCAGCGCAGTACGGACGCGGCTTGGTCGTTGACGTCACGGGCGTGCTCGTCGACCAGACCGCCAACTCCATGAAGGCTCGCATCACCGCGATGGCCGAGGGACGCGATCCCATGGCCATCGGTGGTCCGAAGGCGGCAAGCGGCCTGGCGATCGGCCTTACCGCTTTCCGACGTGCAGCCAAGCGCGTGTTCGCGCGGTTCTTCATGCCCTACGAGCCGGCCCCGAGCCGTTAGAACTGGAGACACAACATGAGTCTGTGGATGGTCGGAAACCTGATCCTTCTCATCATCATCGTGCCCCTGCTCGTCGGGCTGCTGAACATGCTGCTCGGTGCGCTGGAGCGCATTCGCGCGGCATCCGATGACACCCTTGCGGGCGGCGTCGCACTCATCGGTGAGCTCAACACCACCCCTGAGCTTCTTGCGACCACCGACGTCGTGATCAAGGAAGTTGCCAATGGAGCGGTGCGTTACGCCGGTCCCGTCTCGAAGCTTCTCGGTTAGGAGACCGGTATGCCAGTTGAAGCAGTAGTCACGTTGATCCTGGGAGCGCTGATCATCGCGGCGGCCGCACTCGGCCTGCTGCGCGCGGTCATGCACCTCTCGGCCACGTCGAAGACCCTCGCGGTTCTTGATGGCGGCGTCGAGGTCATCGTGCAGAAGACATCCACTGTTCCGTCCACCGTCGCATCGGTCAACCAGAGCCTTGCTCCGGTCAAGGCCTTCGCGGACACGATCTAAGGAGGGCTGACACATGGACTTCACCGGACATGAGGGCTGGCTCGTCGGCTACATCATCGGCCTCGTGGTCGTGCTTGTTGTCGTCGCGCTGGTCGTACCGATCCTGGTCATCGCCTGGCGCATCGGCAATCAGGCGGGCAGCATCTTGACCCGCCTGCAGCAGGCCGAGAAGAACACTGCTGGCCTGGCCGGGCTGAATGAAACCATCGATTCCGCACTTGGGATCATCGCCGGCCTCAAGCGTGGCCGTTCACGGCTGGGAGGCTGACATGGATTCACAGGTCGAGAACCTCTGGATGATTGCCAACATTCTTGGCGCCGTCGTCATCGTGGTCGTCGTGGCACTGCTGACCTTGCTGGTCATC
>JBILOY010000007.1:0-110919 GCA_044374195.1 Candidatus Nanopelagicales bacterium | reverse complement strand
CACGATGCTTGGCGCCGACATGATCCAGCGCCCCGATCGCATGGCCACCATGACCGAGGGCATGCAGTCGCCCGGCGCCAAGCGCCAGTTCGCGCGCGGTCACCTCGATCGCGCTGCAGGCACCGTGACGCCTGTCGGGGGCCAGGGTTCGCATGTCGTGGGCGGCCTCGCCCAGGCCAACTGCATGATCGTCATCAATGAAGGCGTGAGCTCAGTCGCCGCAGGCGATAGCGTTCGCGTCATCGAGTGCGGGGAGTAAAGATGAGCGAGGCACGGTTCACCCATCTCAATGATGACGGTGATGCGCGCATGGTCGATGTCAGCGGGAAAGACGTCACGGTGCGCAGTGCGACAGCGCGTGGTCGCGTCACTGTCTCCACCGAAGTGGTCGGCATGCTGCGCGGCGCCGGCGTTCCGAAAGGTGACGCCCTCGCCGTCGCACGCATCGCTGGCATCCAAGCCGCCAAGCGCACGCCTGATCTGATCCCGCTCTGCCACCCGCTTGCCATTCATGGCGTGGACGTCGGCCTCGAGCTCGGCGACGACTACCTCGAGATCACGGCAACCGTGCGCACTGCTGATCGCACCGGTGTCGAGATGGAAGCCCTGACCAGCGTCGCTGTTGCTGCTCTCGCATTCATCGACATGGTCAAGGGAGTTGATCGCATGGCGGCCATCGGCGGCATCGAACTACTGGAGAAGCGCGGCGGCCGTTCCGGCACCTGGGTGCGTCCGTGATGATCAAGGTGACCCCGCGCGCACTCGTCATCACTGTCTCCACCCGCACCGCCAAGGGCGAGTGGGAAGATCGCAGTGGCCCCGTTCTTGTTGAAGCACTCACCGCTCTCGGCATTGCAGTCGACGGTCCCGTTGTTGCCTCCGATGGCGAGCCGGTCGAAGCAGCACTGCGCGATGGCATCAAGGGCGGCTACGAGCTGATCATCACCACCGGAGGCACCGGCCTCACCCCGAGTGATCGCACGCCGGAGATGACCCGCCGCGTCATCGACCGCGAAGCCCCCGGCATCGCCGAGGCCATTCGCGCCTACGGCATGGCCAATGGCGTTGCTACCGCAGCGCTTTCTCGTGCCATCGCAGGCCTGGCCGGCGAAACGCTCATCGTGAATGCCCCCGGCTCACCGGGCGGAGCTCGCGATGCGGTGGCTGTGATGACTCCTTGGCTGGTGCACGCACTCGAGCAGGTTCATGGGAGCGATCACACGCGAACTGAATGAGGTCGTAGCGATCACACGCGAACTGAATGAGCTCGCAGCCATCATTCGCGCACGCCGTAGTTCTCGTGAGAAGCGCTCAGTCATTCGCCCTATCGCCGTGCAGGTAAGTGCGGCGCAGCAGCACGAGAATCACCAGGCACACGGCCAGCAAGATGACGCTCAGCCCAGTGGCTAGTGATCTGTCGACTTCCAACTCGGAGTAGATCGCGAGCGGCATGGTCTGCGTGACACCGGGGAAGTTACCGGCGAAGCCGATGGTTGCGCCGAACTCTCCAACCGCACGCGCCCAGGCCAGCACGATGCCGGAGAGCAGTGCCGGTGCAACAAGTGGCAACGTCACATGACGGAAGGTCTGCCATGGCGAGGCGCCGAGGGTGGCGGCTACCTCCTCGAACTCCTTGTTGAGCCCGCGGAACCCGGCTTCGACAGTGATGATCAAGAACGGCATCGCAACGAAAGCCTGGGCCAGCACGACACCCGCAGTGGTGAACGGAAACTGGATGCCGAACTGGTCGTACAGGAATGACCCGACAAAACCGCGGCGACCGAAGGCGGTCAGCAGTCCCACGCCTGCAACAACGGGGGGTAGTAACAGCGGGACGACCACGAGTGCACGAATAAAGCGCGTGCCCGGCAGGGCATTGCGCGCGAGCAGCCAAGCGAGCGGTGTTCCGAGCACGATGCAGATAGCCGTCGCCCACAGTGACGACACCGCGGAGATTCTCAGTGCATCGCGGGTGACCGGGTCGCTGAGCAATGTGCCGAAGGATCCCCATGGTGCCTGCGCCACGAGGCCGAGCACTGGCAACACCATGAAGATGACAGCGAGCGAGCCGGGGATCACCAGGATCCACGGTGCCCGATATCGAGTCACCACGGCTTCGTGAAACCGTATGCGCGCAGAATCCCCTGCGCCGAGACGCTGTAGCGCACGTAGTCGACGAAGCGCTGTGCCACCTCGGGAGTCCGAGTCTCACCGACGGTCGCGATTTGGTAGGTGGTCGTCACGTTTAGTCGAGCCGGGATCTGCACGCTCTTGACCTTGTTACCCACTGCTTTGACGTCGGTCACATAAACAATGCCTGCATCGAGATCGCCGGAGACGACCTTGCCGAGCAGGCTGCGCACGTCGAGTTCCTGAGTGACCGGCGTGATAGAGACCTTGTTACGAGCGAGAAGCTCACGCGCAGCAACACCGCACGGAACTGTGGTTGCGCAAATACCGACCAGAGTGCCCGGTCGAGCGAGGTCGGCGAGTGAGCGAATCTTCGCCGGATTATCGGCAGGCATTGCAATGGCCATCGTGTTCCTCGCGAACGCCAAAGGCATGCCGACGAGACCGGCGGTCACTGCCGAGAACATCGTCGTCTCCGATGCGGTGGCCAACACATCAACAGGTGCGCCGCCCTTGATCTGATTGACGAGTGTCGAGCTTCCGCCGAAGTTGAATCTCACGGTCGTGCCCGGGTAGCGCTTCTGAAATGCCTGCCCGATTACCGGGAACACATCAGCAAGTGATGAGGCGGCGGAGACCGTAATCGTGCCGGTGACCTTGGCGTTCGCCGTGGATGCTTGAGTCGACGTAGTCGCATTCGCCGGCGGGATGAGCGTCAAGCTTGTGACTGCCGCAATAACTGCACAGGCCGCCAAGCGAATCCCGCGCATCAGTGACTCTCGCGTTCAATCACGACGTTGGTTGACTTCACGCTCGCGGCAACGATCACGCCGGGCTCGAGACCGAGCTCATCGGCGCCTTCGCGGCTGATGAGAGAAACGATGCGGTGCGGGCCTGACTGCACCTCGACCAGGGCCATCACGCCATCACGCTCGACTCGGGTGACGATGCCCGGGAAGCGATTGCGAGCCGATGTCGGCACGGGGCGATCGGGCTCAGTCGAGGCCTCAGACAAAAGCGCGGCCACCTCGGCGCTGTCGACCGTCTTGCGGCCTGCCTCATCGGTGCCCCCGGCTAGGCGGCCCGTTTCGACCCAGCGGCGCACGGTGTCATCGCTGACCCCCAGGAGGCTGGCGGCGTCCGAAATCCGAATATGCGGCATGAAAAGAGAATCTAGACCGCAATAGCGGCGCCAGCAACGTGAATGAGCCGTAAGTGCCGACAGGCTCCCATCCCCGGGGTTCGGCCCCCGACCGGTCTCGGCCCAGAGACCAGGCGGCCTGATCTCCGACAGGGTCGTGCCCGAAATGTGACGGTGCGCAGGCCTCCACAAGCGCCCGAACGTGCCAGACTTCCCTCTACATGGCGCCCGCCACCAGGCGGCGCCTCGAGCCCGGTGCGAGGAGGTGGCCATGATCGAGGATCGCTCTGAGATCGACGAGGCTGCCGGCACCGCCACCCCAGCCCGCATCGGCTGGGCCGAGGCTCACTCGCACCGCGATCGCCCGCATCTGCGCCGCGACCCGCTGCGTGTGTACGCGACTCGCGCTTTCATCTTTGACTCCCTGGCGATTCTGATCGCGGGCGTAGTCGGCTTCATTCTTCGTTGGGCGATTCCGTACTCGGTCGAGCTCAATGACCCGACCTACGTCGCGTACGTCGTCATCGTCGTTGTCGCCTGGATCGCCACCTTGGTGTTCCGCGGTGCATATGACACGCGCATCCTCGGCGTGGGCTCGGAAGAGTTCAAGAGAGTCGTCGGCGCAACGGCATTCGTCTTCGGTGCGATCGCAATCGCCGTGTTCGTCTTCAAGGTTGACCTCTCGCGCGGCTTCGTGGTGATCACCTTCGCGACGGGGTTCATCCTGCTGCTTGCCGTGCGCTGGATCCTTCGCGCCTGGTTACGCCATGAGCGTCGATATGGCCACTACCTGCATCGCACGATCGTGATCGGCGCCGAGCCGCAGAAGTCTGATGTCGTCGACATGCTCGATCGCGACCCGGTCGCTGGCTTCACCGTTGTCGATGACATCCAGGAGCCCTCGGTCGATGTCGATGACGACGCCCTCGATGCCTGGCTTGATGAAGTCATGGCCCGAATTGCTCTAGCTGACGCAGATACCGTTGCTGTTGCTGGTTCTCCGCAGCTTGGTCACACCGTGATCCAGCGCCTCGCTTGGCGCCTTGAGGGCCCGCGCGTTGATCTTCTTGTTGCTCCGACCGTTGGCGATGTCGCCGGCCCGCGCGTGACGATGCGTATGGCCGCTGATCTTCCGCTGCTGCATCTCGATGAGCCGCATCTGACCGGCCCGAAGCGCGCGATCAAGCGCACGCTCGATGTCATCTTCGGAGTTCTCCTCTTCATCCTCTTCTCGCCTTTCATGCTGTTCGCGGCAATTGGCGTCAAGCTCTCCAGCAAGGGTCCGATGTTCTACAAGCAAGAGCGCATCGGACGCGGCGGCCAGTTGATCACTGTCGCGAAATTCCGCACGATGAATGTCGGTGCCGATCAGATTCGCGACGAAGTCATCGGCGTTCCCGACGAAGGCATCACTGAGCGCTACCGCCGCGATCCGCGCATCACCGGCTTCGGTCGGTTCCTGCGCCGCTGGTCGATCGACGAGATGCCACAGGTGGTCAACGTGATCGGCGGCTCGATGTCACTCGTTGGCCCGCGCCCCGTGATGCTCGATGAAGTGCCGCTGATGGATGACGCTGATCACCGCCGTCACCTCACCAAGCCGGGTCTTACGGGTCTGTGGCAGGTCGCCGGTCGCAAGCAGGTCGACTGGGACGAGCGCATGCGCCTGGATCTCGACTACGTCGAGCACTGGTCGCCCGCCCTCGATCTCGTCATCGTGGCCAAGACCGTCAAGGTCGTGCTGATGGGCGACGGCGCCTACTAGCCCCCGGGCCGCGAGCGGCCCATGAGTGACCGCGCTTCAAGTCAGATCCAGAACAGGCTCAGTTCGATTCGATGCCTGATCGTGAGGCTCCCGGCCCTCTCGCACGAGGGAATTCCCCCCTAAAGGTACGTATACTCACCAGGTGTCCAGGCTCACCCCGAAAGCGTGGTTGATCCTGGTTCTCGTGCTCCTGGGCGGGGGATTTGTCCTCTGGCTCCAGCTCAGCCTCATGACCTCCCTAGCCGCCCTCGGATTCGGCGCCAAGGGCTTCACCAGCTCAATGACCTCGGCGGTCGACCAGATCAAGGCCGGCAGCTTCGAGGAGGCTAAGGCTGACGTCAGCTCGGCTGACAGTTCGGCCTCGGCCATCAGCTTCTCGGCCTCAGGCCCGCATATGGCCTTCCTGTCCCGCGTGCCGGGCATCGGCACCGCGATCGAGAACTGGCAGCACCTCGGCGAGGCCACTGACGGCATCACGGCCAGCACCACCGAGCTCGTCGATCTCTACGGCGATCTGTCGGGCAAGAGCGGCGGCAAGAAGATCTTCAGCGACGGCGCGATTGACATTGCGCAGCTCGAGGCGCTGCCGCCGCGTGTCGAGATGGTCGACAGCGGCATGCAGACAGTCGTCGCGGAGCTGGAAGCGGTGAACACGAGTGGACCGACAGCGGGCTTGCTTGCGACGTTGAAGACGAAGGCACTCGATACCGCGAAGCCGGTGCAGCAGGCAGTGAACGGACTCGTGGGCATTGCCCCGCTGCTGCCCGATGCCCTCGGTGCTAACGGCGTGAAGCGTTATCTCATCGCCATCGACAACCAGGCCGAGATGCGCGCATCAGGCGGTGCTCCGCTGTCACTCGTGCTCGTCGAGTTCGACAACGGCCGCATCACGATTCCGATCAAGGGCCAGACCAGCACTCAGCTCTTCCCGCCGGTCAATCGCCCTGTTACCTGGTGGGGCCCCGGCGGTAATCCGTTCTTTGCTACCAACCCTCGTACTGCTCCGTTCGTCGTGACCAACACGCATCCGTCACTGCTGATGAGTGGTCGTGAGATGGCCGGCGCGTGGGCCGGCGGTGACTTCCCGAAGGTAGACGGCGTCATCACCCTTGACCTCACTGCGATCGGCGCGATGCTCGACGCAACGGGCCCGATTCAGTCCGAGGCCTACGGCGAGGTCACCGGCGATCAGCTCGGGCAGATCCTGCTGATCGACGCGTACGCAAAGTTCGGGCAAGAAGATGCCGACGCACGCCAGGCCGCCAATCAGCAACTGCTCGATGACCTGCTGACCAAGCTGCTCTCCGGCGATGCACTCGTGCCTGCTGCGCAGGCTGTTGCCAGCACCGCACCCGGCCGTCACTTCCAGGTCTGGACGAATAACCCGAAGCTCGAGCAGCTCGCCATCGAAACCGGCGCAGCAGGTGAGGTGAAGGATCCGCAGAACGGCGACTGGTCGGCGATGTTCACGCAGAACGGCAACCAGAGCAAGGTCGACGTCTTCCAGCAGCGCAATGTCGTCGTGAACGTGCAGCTCGAGGAGAACGGCTCAGCGCGCGTAACGCAGCAGATGAACGTCACCAACGCGACCCCGCCCGATCGCCCGGCTCTTGGCACCTTCGGCAAGATCGGCTACGAGACAACCTGGCTCAAGGCCGCGTACATCATGTATGTGCCCGATGCTGCGAGGAACTACGGCGTGAACTACCCCGCCGGCTTCGCTGTTCGCCCGTTCACCAACCACAAGCAATTCGGACGCGGCTTCGCCGATGACGGCTACGGCCAGAAGATCGTGCGCGTCGTGGGCTGGACACCCCCGGGCGGCCAGGCCACGGTCTCCGTCTCCTACCAGCTGCCTGCAGGCACGTTCACGAGCACGAATGCCGCTGAGCCGCTGAGGTACGTGCTGCGCGCCGACCCCCAGTCTCTCTGGCTGAATTCCACCATCACCGTGCGCGTCACCCCGCCGGCCGGCTGGGCCCCCGTGGCTCAAGAGGGCATGCAGGTCACCGGCGGCGTTGCCCAGGTCAGCGCGGTGCAGGATGCTCCTGTGAACGTTGCCATCGGCTTCCAGCGGAGTGGCTCATGAGCGCGCTCGGCGGAGAGGCCTTGACCACGATCACCGAGGAGCTCGCCGACGGTGGCCCGAAGCGTTCGCTCAGTGGTCGCACCCAGCGCAATCTCGCGATCCTGCTCGTCACGCTGATCTCCGCAGCAATGCTGTGGGTCTTCCCGCCCGTCGGCTTCATTGCCTGCATGGCGCTGCTGATCATCGTGCCGCCGTGGGGTCGCACCTTGATGGAGCGCGCGTTCATCTCGCTGATCGTGCTGCTCGGCATCATGGCGATTGTCGTACCGCGCGGTGGCTCGACTCCGGTCACGGTTACGAGCGCGCACGTCGGTCTCGCAGTCTTCGTTCTTCTTCTCTCACTCATCCGCTTCATCCCGCGCATCGACAACCAGTCGATTCCGCGGCCGATGCGCAGTGACTGGCTTGTCGGCTCGCTCGCGGTGATCTCCGGCATCTGGCTGATGGCCGCCTACATCGGCCGCAGCTCGATCGAGATCGTCAGCGGCCTGTTCTTCACCGGCTGGGATAACCAAGGTCACTTCAATGCCTTCGCTAACACCTACGAATCCAGCAGCAGCCTGTGGCCAACCATTGATGGCGCAGTCGCCTGGAACCAGTGGTACCCCAGCCTTCATACGACCCTGTGGTCATTCGCGCAGCTCGCCACCCAGCGCGGCAGCGAGCTTGTCGATCGCACCGGCCTGCTCTTCCCGTTCGTGCAATGGACTGCCCTGAGCTTCGCCATATGCCTGGCCGGCCTGGCCTGGGTCGCCGGTGATCTCACTAAGCGCCTGTCGGGCATGCGCTTCGCGGCACCGATCGCGATCATCGCGTTCAGTGCTTTCGCCCTCTTCGGCTCGCCGACACTTCTCTTCAACGCCGGCTTCATCAACTTCATGATGGGCGTCAGCATCACCGTTGTCGCGGGCTATCTCAGTGCGCGCAACTGGCGCTCGGCTCGCCGTTACGGCTGGGCGCTCATTCCGCTCGCTGCCCTTGCCGTCAATGGGCTCTGGACGCCATTGGTGCTCGGCCTCGTGCCCTCGGGTGTCATCGTGCTGATCGCGCTGTGGCGCGAGCGGAAGTGGCTGGCACCGGTGTGGGCAATTGTCAGTGCAGCACTCGTCGGCGGCACCAGCGTGATGCAGACCCGCGCCGTTGTCGCTGCCGACCAAGGTGCCAGCACCACCAGCTTCATCCAGGATCTCGGTGCTGTCGGCCAGGGCATGGTGTCCTTCAACATCGGCATGGCGATTGCGGCACCGATCGTCGCGATCGGCTTCGCGATCTGGATGTTCCGCAGCCGCCGCAGCCCACTCGCCGTCGCGGTCGCCGGCCCCGTGCTCGGCATGGCACTTTTCCTCGGCGCCGCAGTTCCCGGCGCGCTCGCTGCCGGCGTCAACCCGCTCTACAGCTACTACACGCTCAAGAGCCTTGACTCCTTGCTGCTCGCCGCAAGCCCGCTCTTCGCAGCACTTGTCGGCATCGGCATCGCCACACTGCTCAGCGGCCTGAGCCGCAAGAACTCGATCGTCGCAGCAGTAGCCGCTGGCGTTTTCGGCGTCATGCTCTTCGGCTACGTCGGCCCGACTCCCAAGGAGTTCGCCCCCGGCTTCAGCGCGGCCCCGGGCATCGCCGCCGGCGCCAAGCGCATCGAGAGCGTGAACAACACTCTGGTCGGCGAGGCGATCATCAACGCCCAGCAGGCCGCCGTGAAGTTCCCTGACAAGACCACGATGCTGTGGGACGGCGCCGGCACCCTGCCGAACCTGTGGGTGGCCTCACTGCACGGGGTGATGTCGCAGACCCAGCAGGGCTTCTATAAGAACTTGCCCCAGTTCCCCTATGACGAGAGCACCGTCAGCTACGTGAAACTGGCCCTGAATACGGATCCGACCCTGAATCTCGTGGTTCTATGGTTCCGTGACGTCTCCGGCCTTCTGGTCGAGCCGTTGCAACAGCAGTACCCCACTCGTGTCGTGACTGAACAGGTCCCGATGCGTTCTTCCCCGTTGTGTCTGGAGTGCTCGCTCTGAAACGAATCACCTCGGGCCTCATCGCTTCTGCGGTGACGGCCTCGATGCTCATCGCCACGGCGCCGACATCCGGCGCTGCGATCGCGCCTGCCCCGCGCCTGCCGAATCCCCCCGGCGTCAGTGCGTCGAATGAAAACACCAATATCTCGGTTCCGGTGATCAGCGATATCGCCAAGGGCACGTGGGTGACCTATGGCCCGGTCGGCGGTGCAGCCGCCAAGTTCACCGTGAAGATGCCTGGCGTGAACGGCATCCCGGTGATGGGTGACTGGAATGGCGACGGCCTGATGACCTCGGGCTACTACTCCGGCGGAGCCTGGTTCACCACCGACGTCTCACTTCAGACTGGTAACTGGACCCAGAAGACCACCTTCGGTGGTGCCTCTGGTGATGTTCCCGTGGTCGGCTTCATCGACAAGGATCCGATTTCCGATGTCGGCGTCTTCAACAACGGCATCTGGAAGTGGCAACTGAGTAGCGGCAAGGCCGCGCCCGACGACAACTTCGGTCAGGCCGGCGATCGCCCTGTCGTGGGCGACTGGAATGGCGACGGTCAAAGTGAACTCGGCGTCGTGCGTGCCGGCACCTGGATCCTGCGCATCACCGGCGAGATGAAGCGTCCCAAGTGGATCTCCAAGACCGTCGACGTGCAGGTAGCGCCGGAAGCCAATGCGATTGTCGCGAGCTTCCCCTTCGGCGACCCGGCTGCGCTTCCGGTCGCGGGTGACTGGAATGCCGACGGGAAGTCAGAGCCCGGTGTGGTGAGCGGTAGCACCTGGATGGTCGCGATCAATGGTCTGGAGAAGATCAAGAAGACGACGTCAATCAACGTGCCCATTGCCACGGGCCAAACCCCGCTGGTGGGCAACCGCGCAACGGGCACGGGCCATTGCCCCACGACGACCGTCGGCCTCGAGAAGTCAATGAAGGATCTCGCCGGTGCAGTGAAGCCGCCGGCGAAGCTGCGCGGCAACCCGAGCATGCCCGGTGGTCAGCAGATTCTTGCGACAGTGCAAGACGGCCTTCGTTACGCGATGGTCAACGACCTCACCAATCGCCTGAAGTGGCGGGTGAGTGAGCCCTATTACGACATCGTGACTGTCGGCGCGAATCTTGAGTCAGGCATCCGCCGTGCGGCGAATGAAGCCCAGGCAGCAGCGATCATGCTCACCACGAGCAAGTGGGTGAAGGTGAACGGCATCACCAACGCGCAACTCACCAACTTCGCGAAGTGGCAGCTGCGCTCCATCGCGTGTGCGCATCGCGCAGTCACCGCTGGCGGTTGGGGCAACACCTGGCAGTCGGCGCTTTGGGCATCAACCGCAGGGCAGGCCGCCTGGCTGCTGTGGCCGCAACTGACTCCGCAGGAGCGCAGTTATGTTGCCGCGATGGTGACTGCCGAAGCAGATTACGTCAGCGCCCGCGGCCCTCGTTACTTCCGCGATCGCGCGGGCAAGGAGAGCACCCCCGGTGACTCAAAGGCTGATGAGGTGTCGTGGGATTCAACCGTCGCGGCCCTCGCGCTCGCGATGATGCCCAATCACCCCAATAAGGAAGCGTGGACTCGCGGCTTGGTCGAGTTGTCGATTGCCGCTTTTGCGCGCCCGAGTGATCTCAAGAGCAACCAGGTGATCAATGGCGTGAACCTCGGCCAGTCTCTTCCTGGCACCAACGCCAATGAAGATGGCACGATCACGAACCACGGCATCGTGAATCCTGACTACACGCAAAACATCCTGCATCTGTGGTGGGGCGCATCGATGCTGCGCCAGGGCGATCAAGCAGCGCCCGAGGCGATGTTCCTCAATGCCGACATCATCTATCGCGCGCTTGCCGTGCTCGAGTTTCCGTCACCGCCGTATGCCGCGCCAGGTGGCACCAGCTACGAGCCCGGCGGTCAGATCTACTACCCGCAGAAAGTCAGCTGGGGCATGCGACGCCCGGCCACCTTCTGCGGTGTCGACTCCTTCGCCGCGATCTATACGCCCAAGGACACCAACGCGAAGCAGTTCCTCTTCGATCACGCCGCTGACACGCGTGCGCTGCAGCTGCGCTGGACCGATGGCCATATCTACGCCGAGGGCAAGACAGAAGAGGGCTACCGCTGGGGCAAGGAGGAGTACGCGCTGAGCCAGATGGCGCTTGCGTGGTGGGCCGGTGCAGTGCCGAGTGGCCCGAAGCTCAAGGTGATCACCAAGGCGATACCGGGAGTCAATCTCAATCCGCGATAGCTCAATTCGCGGTGTGCGCGACGCCTAAGTCGCTAGAGCGCGAGCGAGCGACGAAATTCCACGCACTCGTCGTATGACGGTAGCAAGCCTGATGAGAGTGCTTCAGCAAGCGTCGGCGCAGCTGCATCCTTCGGTGACAACAACGCTGCTGACCCTTCAGGCCACGGCAACGCCAAAGTTGAGTCAAGAGGATGAATCCCATGCTCACGCGTCGGTGAGTAGGGCTCGGAGCACAGGTACCCGACAGTCGCATCGTCGGTCAGCGCGCAGAACGCATGGCCCAGACCCTCGGAGATGTAGAGCGCCTTGCGAGACACGGCATCGAGCTCAATCGCATCCCACTGCCCGAAGGTCGGCGAGCCGACGCGAATATCGACCACGACATCGAGGATCGCTCCCGAGAAGCACTGCACGTATTTCGCCTGGCCCACAGGCACGTCGGCGAAGTGGATGCCGCGCACGGTGCCGGCCGACGAGACCGACACATTCATCTGCTTGAGCGTGAAGGGGTGCCCGATTGCCTCGCTGAGCACATCGGCCTTGAAGGCTTCGAGGAAGACACCGCGATCATCGGGTCGCTGCAGCGGAGTGATCTCCCAGAGACCCTCGATGGCTAGCGGCTCGACCTGCACGCCGTGAGGCTATCGTGAGCAGGTGAAGATCGCCATGATGGGCACCCGCGGTGTGCCTGCTCAATATGGCGGTTTCGAGACGGCAGTCGAGGAGATCGGCAAGCGTCTCGTGCAGCGCGGCCACGAGGTCACTGTCTACTGCCGCAACCCCGGTCAGACCATCACCGAGTACGAGGGCATGAAACTGGTCAATGCTCCGGCGGTGCGCCATCGCATGGCCGAGACTCTGTCTCATACGGCTGTCAGCACCGCTCACTCGATCATCGCTGATCACCCCGATGTGGTGTTTCTGCTCAATGCCGGCAACGCCCCGCTCTTGCCCCCGCTCAAGGCCGCACGAATCCCGACCGCCATTCATCTGGACGGTCTGGAATCAAAGCGCGAGAAGTGGCGCGGCACGGGCGCGAAGTACTACCGCTGGGCCGAGAAGGCTTCCATCAACTGGGGCCAGGAAGTTATTGCCGACGCCCAGGCAATCGCCGACTACGTGCAGCGTGACTACGGCCGCTCCTGCGTGGTCATTCCCTACGGCGCCGAGGTCATCGACCCGGGCAGTGCCCGCATCGCTGAACTCGATCTCACTCCGCAGGGTTACCACTTGATCGTCGCGAGGTTCGAACCCGAGAACCACGTGCTCGATGCCGTGCATGCCTATCGCGAGAGCAATGAGCAGCGTCCGCTGATCGTGGTCGGCAGCGCTCCCTATAGCCAGTGGTACGTCGACAAGGTGCATGCCGCAGCGAAGAGTGATCCGCGCATTCGCTTCACCGGCGGCATCTACGACCAAGAACTTCTCGACCAGCTCTACGCCAACGCCGCGACCTATATCCACGGTCACTCAGTTGGCGGCACCAATCCGTCACTCTTACGCGCGATGGGTGCCGGCGCCCCGGTGCTCGCCTATGACGTCGAGTTCAATCGCGAGGTCACTGCGAACACCGCTCTGTTCTGGCCCGACGCGGATGCCCTGATCGCGATCTTCAATCAGATTGCCAATCATGAACTCGACGCCAAGCTCGCCGAACTTCCTGCCATCGAGAAGCAACGTATTCGAGATGCGTATCAGTGGGACTCCGTCACCGATGATTACGAGAAGCTCGCGAACAAGATGCTCGCCGACAAGGGCAAGAAGCCTAAGGCCAAGAAGGGCAAGGGCATCTCAGGAACGAAGGCCAGCTCGTGATCGCCGCGGTTCTCGTCACTCACAACTCCGAGCGCTGGCTCAAGGCGACTCTCGACAGCATCGAGAATCAGACTCGCAAGCTTGATCGCATCGTCGTCATCGACGATAACTCCACCGATGGCACAGAAAAGATCCTGGGCGAACACAACATCACGCCGATCAAGGCCACCACTACTGCTACCGAGACCACCACCCGGATTGCCCAGAACTTCCAGCAGGGCATCCGCGAGGCCAAGGATGCCGACATCGTCGTGCTCGGCGATCACGACGACATCTGGCACCCGACAAGGGTCGAGCACCAGGCAGCACTCCTCGAAGGCGGCAACACCAATGCCGGCATAAGCATTCTCATGGTCGCCTCCGACGGAACGCTCGTCGACGAAACCGGCACCCCCATCGGTGGCACCCTGCGCACCACATTCCCCGTCGCCGCGAACTGGAATGAACTCCCAGCAGATCAGCAACTGAAGTACGCCCTCAAGCACTCACTCGCCACCGGCGGAGCCAGTGCCATCAAGCCCCGCTACTTCGCCGAGCAGGAGATTCCCGAAGGCTGGCTGCACGACCGCTGGTGGAGCCTGCTCGCCACCGTGCGCCTGGGCATGCTTATCGATTCGGAATCAATGATCGACTACCGCGTTCAGGGTGATCAGCAGGTGGGGCTAGATACGGGGACTCAGGCCATGAGCTCATCAAGTAAGTGGAAAACCAGGACAAAGAACGCTGGTTCAAGTCTGCAGAAGGCTAAGGACCTCAGCACGATCCTGCGTGCTCAATGCGCGACTCCGGCGTTGTGGAAGCAATTGAGCAGAGGCAATCTGTTGCGAGCCAGCCTTTAGCCGACGCGTTGTGGTGAGGCGATGTTGCTCACGAATTTCGAGTAAATGTCATCGAGCTCACCGAGCAAGCGCGGCTCAATCGATTGATCGACATAAGCACGAGCTTCGGAGAGAAGCGAGCGACGCTCAGCATTTGGGAGATTGCTCTTGCGGTGATCAGGGATATCGCGTTCGCGTGCGAGTTCGTAAAGCTGCGAATGGCTATCGGTCGTCCTTAGAAGATGTTCAATTTTGAGCTGGGATAACTGAGCGAGTTGCATCGACAATTCGTATGGCGACTTGCGTGAGACATCCTCGAATGCAACGGGGAAGATGTTCGGTGAGCCGAGCAGTGCCGACCACTGGCGCCATCTTTGCGCTTCCCAGTGAAGGTCGGTGGGGTTGTCTCCACGCGCTACAAGCAGTGAGGCTGCCGCATCACGGAAGTTGCGCATAGCCACGAAGATCACGGCTTCTTCGGTTCCGAGATGTGCGAGGTCTTCTGCTACCTGGATTTCATGCTTGGCGGCCGTCCAAAGAGAGTGCCGGCCTAGGATTTTGGATTCGATGAAGTGGCTCGGATAGGTGTTTCGCACCAGATTCTGAAGTGTCGTCGTGCCTGATCGCGGGTAGCCGGCGACGAGAACATAGGGAAGCGCGTAATCCTGGTTCTTTGTGCCTTCGTACTCGCTCACAGACTCCCGGCCTCCGAGCAGGTGCGAGTAGGGCCGTGTCGTTCGCGAGGCGGGCACCCCCGCGAACCTCTCGAGAAAGTTCATGAGTGACCTGGAGGCGCGAGGGTTTCGCCTCGCGCAAGACAGCCGATAGGTCCGAGAGGCGATGGGGTGAAAAACCCTCGATCGATAGGCCCCTTTTAGCCCGGCCGCCTTGACGAGGGCAGGAGCACCTGTGAGTGAGGCATTCCAGAGGGAGTCCGCAATGAGATGTGATCCAAGCATGGCTCTGGACGAATCGGGTAAGTCAGACGTGACTGACGTGGCGACCCGCGGTCGGCCCCAGACGGAGGCTTCATCGAGGGTGAAACAGGGACCCGTTCTAAGCGCATGTCTGCGGGGCATCGTCCCTCCTTCGACCGTCTCGTGTACTGACCGCAAAATCTAGCCGAAACGTGAGGCTTATGTTCATCTGCCGTACATTCAGGATTCATCTTTGTGGAGAACCGTCATTTTGAGACGCTCGGTCAGGGCTGGCGAACCCAGCCCTAGGCTTGCCCCATGCTGCTGCTGGACGTGACCGACCTGGTCGAATTCCTCCAGCGCCGTGAATCGGTCTCCGGCGTGCAGCGGGTTATCGCTGAGATGGCCCCACTGATGCTCGGCGATAACGCCTCGGCCCCCGCTGCCGCAGTGATGTTGGATCGCCCCCGAGGGGTCTTCGTAGCCCTGAGTGCCGCTGAGACCCAGGCACTGATCATGACCGGCGCCGCCAGCCACAACCCCGCCCCCGATCGCGATGCCATCGCAGTTGCCGCATCCGCTGCCCTCCACAGAGCCCACTCAGCGAATCCGATCGAGATCAACGCCGAGACCGTGATGGTCTACCCCGGTGCTGTGTGGATCAACGATGCACTGATGCTTGCTGCGCGAGATGTTGCCGCCAAGGGCGCCAAGAGTGTCTACCTTCTCTACGACCTGACTCCGGTGCTCGAGACCGGTCACACGGCTGCAGTCAATCGACTCTTCGAGCGCTACCTCACCCTCGTGATCCAGACAGCATCTGCTGTTCCCGCAATCTCGCAGTCGAGTGCGAATGACTTTGCGAAGTACGCAACCGAGCACGGCGAAGTAGCACCGCGCGGAGAGGTCACAGGACTTCCCTGCGGCTTGAAGCCCGGCCAGTTCGATACGAGTGAGTCACCGTGGCCGCGCGACTACGCCCTCTTCGTCGGCACCGTCGAGTCACGCAAGAACCACATGCTCGCCCTCGATGCGTGGAAGACATTGATCGCCAAGCACGGCGCTGAGAATGTCCCTGATCTCGTATGCATCGGTCGGCTGGGCTGGAATGCGAACGCCTTCCTCGATGAATACGTTGCCACGCAAGGGCTATCCGGCAAGGTCTCGGTGCTCTCGAATAGCGTGACCGACGAAGAACTGGCTCGCTTTTATGCGAACGCGCAGTTCACTGTCTATCCCAGCCGCTACGAGGGCTGGGGCCTACCAGTCTCCGAGAGCCTGGCTTTCGGCAAAGTCGCCATCGTTGCGAACAACTCCTCGCTTCCCGAGGCCGGCGGCGAACTCGCTAGCTACTTCACTTCGGGTGATGTCGATGACTTCGTCGCTGTCATCGAGCGCGACGGAATGAATGCGAGTAACCGCCCAAAGATTGAAAAGAGCATCGAAGAGAACTTCCACGACATCACCTGGCAGCAGGTCACTGACGCGTTCATGCGTGATGTCACGTACGCCCTCTCCACTGAATCGAGGAAGCCGATGTATCCGAGCATCGAACTTGGCCGTGAATACGTGCTCGCTGTTGGTGGTCAGGCGCCTGATGCCGGTCACGCGGATCAGTACCTTGATCACGTGCAGCGCGAGGGCCTCACTCCGATGCTGCGCCAACCGCGTGGCTCCGATGACTTCGAGGTTGTCGACGCTGCTGTGATCGGCACCTTCGGTTCGCCGCAGGTGTGGGGCAACGAGATCCGCCCCGGTCGCCGCGCCGACTTCCGTCTCACCCGCCCAGTCGATGGCCCGCTGAGCATCCTTATCGCCAGCCGTTCGATGCCCGGTGTTGTGCAGATCGATGCCGTCGGCCCAGGTGGCCCGTTGCGCGAGGAGGTCTACCTCGGTTCGGTCATCACTCTGCCCCTCGGTGACGGCAAGGCCGGCGAGCCCGCTCAAGTGACTCTCACCGTGACGGATGCGACCGACTCCATCGAGGGCTTCCTCGGTATCCGCTCCTTCGTGGTGCTGCGCTCAGACGACCTCGCGACTCAGAACATCGCACTGAAGGCCGCAGCAGACGCCCTTCGGGCGGAACTCGACTTCATCCAAGGCACCCGCAGCTGGAAGGTCACAGCACCGCTGCGCAAGATGAAAGGTCGCGGAGCCAGCTAGAGAGCAATCACCAGACATGCGAAAGGCCCCTGACGTGAGCCAGGGGCCTTTCGATCGTTCGGAGTGACTAGCTGCGCTTCTTCTTCGGCGGTGCAGTCACTGTGACCGTGTACGTCTCGGTGGTCGGGTTCAGAGTTGCATTGCCCGGCGAGACGGCAGTGATCTGGCACGAGCCTGCCGACGGTGCGTAGAGAACTGAGCCGTTGATGTAGCAGGGTCCCTGCTCGCTGAACACGACCGTCGAGCCGGAGACCGCGGTGCCGGCGAGAGTCAGGTTGCTGCCGGCCTTCATCACGATTGGAGCCGCGATCGACCACGCGGGCATCGTCGGGGGGTCAACGGTGATGTTGTCCTGGGCCTTGGACGGCTGAATGTTCACCGACTGCAACGATGAGCCGCTTGAGCCCATGCCGGGAATCGGGGTGTTAGAGGTGAACGCGACCGAGATGTTGTGCACGCCACCTACCGGCGGAGTCCACTGAAGCGATGCGACGCCGTTCACGGTCGGGATCGAACCGCTGATGCCCTGGCCATCCATGTAGAAGGCGACAGAGCCCTGCGGAATGCCCGCACCCAGCACTGCCTGCAGCACGGTGGGCTGGTTCACGTAAAGCGTTGCAGGCCAACGCAATGCGACGATGGAGTCCTCACGAGTGATGTTCGGCTGCGAGATCGGGCTGACCGAACCGCTGTTGGCCGAAGTGCCCGGGGTGTAGGTCGCCAAGATGGGTAGCGGACCGTTGCCGTTCGGGGTCCACGGCAGGGTGGCGGTTGCTGTCGTGCCACCGTAGAGGCCTGTCAGCGGCTGCGTGGTGATGCCATTGCCGAACGAGGTAGCGAGATACACGCTGCCGGTCGGTGCCAGAGACCCAATGGGTGCGATGACCGCGGCGCTCAGGTTGTTGTTCACGCCGTTCTGAACGTTGTTCTGCGCGAGCAGCACTGTGTAGGTCGGCATCGCGGCGACGTTGATGGTCGTCGAGCCCGAGCTGATGATGTTGCCGAGACCGTTGATGGTCCAGGAGCCGCCGAAGGTCGGGGTCCAAGATAGGTAGCCGTAGCCATTCGAGCCGATCGTGGTCTGCAGGGTCTGCGCCGTGCTGGCGTTCTGTAAGCCGATCGTGACGACCTGGCCCTTGGCACTGGGTGCGCTGATCACGACGGTCTGCTGTAGGCCGACCATGCCGTTGGGTGATGCGATGAAGCCCTTGGCAGGGGCCGCCGAGGCAACCTGAGCAAGGCCGAGGGAAGTGGCACCGAGGGCAAGTGCTGCGCAGCCGGCAACGGCAGCGCGACGGGCCCAGGTGGTGCTGGCAGTGCGTGAGTTCATGTGTCCTCCTAGTGGGTTCTTAGAGAGTACCCACGAACAGCCGAAAATCGAGGGACGAAAGCCATGGCCGCCCTCCTGAGCGAGCCGCGCGCCCCAAGGGGGATTCCCTCATGGCGGATAGACTCGGCGGGTCATGCGGAAGAGAGGTGGTAGCCAGTGCTGACCGACCTCTACACCCGGCGGGCCCTGGTTTGGGCATTCGCCAGTCGTGACATCAAGACCAGGTACCGCACGAGCATTCTGGGATGGGGCTGGTCACTCCTCCAGCCGTTGGCCACCTTGGTCATCTTCGCTGCCGTGTTCAGCATGGTCTTTAGGGTCCAGGCCCCTCCGCTAGGCAATGGTGAGGGCTCAAGCTATGCGGCCTACCTGTTCACCGGGATCGTCACCTGGAATCTCTTCTCGAGTTTCCTCTCCCTGTCGATGACTCAATTGCGGATTAGCGGCGAGTTGCTCAAGAAGGTGCAGTTCCCAGGATGGGCCCCCGTTCTCGGCGCAAGCATCGTGCAGTTGGTCCAAGTTGGTCTCGAGATGCTCGTGCTCATGGGCCTGTTTGTCTGGCAAGGCAATATCGGCTGGACCTGGATTCTGGCGATACCCATTCTTCTCGCAACGGCTCTCTTCGCGCAGGGAATAGGCCTCATGCTTGCGATTCTCAATGCGCGATTCGGTGACGTTCAATTCATCGTGACGGTACTTCTCGGAGCGTTCTACTTCCTCACGCCAATTCTTTACCCAATCAGCATGGTGAGTGGTCAGAACGAAGTGCTCTCTGCAGTGGTCCGAGGAAATCCGATGACTTGGTTCGTTCAGAGCATGCACGACGTCATGTACTCACTCACGGCGCCAATGTGGTGGGTTATTCCCGGGTTACTCCTCGTCGGGTTCTTCACGTTCTGGATCGGCTTCTCGGTGTTCAACCGCACCAGTGAGAATCTGGGGGAGTATCTGTGACAACTCCGATCGCGGTTGATATTCAGCAGGTGGGCAAGCGATTTCTGCGCCACTCTGATCGCCGTACTTCGCTTAAGGAGATGCTGGTACGCGGCCGATCCAAGCAGGTGCAGGATTTCTGGGCGGTGCGCGATGTCACCATCCAGATTCCGAAGGGGAGTGTCTACGGGCTCATCGGACACAACGGTTCGGGCAAATCGACTTTGCTCAAGATGATCGGTGGCATCTATCGGCCCACGACCGGAAGTATCAACGCTGCCGGACGGATAGCTGCCCTGATCGAGCTTGGCGCAGGGTTCCATCCCGATCTCACCGGCAAGGAAAACATCCAGCTCAACGGGTCGCTTTTGGGACTCCAGCGCAAAGAGATTGCCGCAGTCACCGAAGAGATCATCGACTTCAGCGGTTTGCGCGAATTCATTAACGAACCAGTGAAGCACTACTCAAGCGGCATGTACGTGCGTCTCGGATTCGCAGTCGCCGTACACATGAAGCCTGATGTACTTCTGGTCGACGAAGTTCTTGCCGTCGGCGACGAAGAGTTTCAGCGAAAGTGTTTTGATCATCTCAACAAGCTTCGCAAATCAGGAACCACAATCGCTGTGGTGAGTCATGGTCTGGGACAGCTTGAAGGATTGTGCGATGAAGTCGCCTGGCTTGAGCATGGTGAGTTGCAGCAGGCCGGAGGTACGACCGACACCATCGCCGCTTACCTGCATCGAGTGAATAGGGATGAGGCGGCGAAAAATCCGAACATCATCTCCGCTCGCCCTGAGGATGAACGGGCCGGCACCGGCCAGCTGCGCGTTACTAAGGCGGAGATTCTCAGTGCGTCTGGTGAACCCATTAATCACGCGGAGACAAGCTCGACATTCAACATTCGGGTCAAATTCGATGTCAACGAGCCGATCCTTGGCCCGAACCTGCGCATCGCGCTGCAACACGACACCGGCCCGCTGGTGTCAATGATCAGCAATCATGCCGTGGGGTACGACTTCGGCACCATCGAGGGTGAGCAGGTTGTCGACATCGCAATCGAGGGCAACCCGCTTCTTCCCGGTCGCTACCGCGTGCATATCGATGTCTTCGACTACACGGGCTCGACCCTGCTCGACACCTGGAACGACGCAATGGAGTTCCCGGTGCGAAGTCAGTCGGGCGAGATCGGCCAGGGTTTCGTTCAGCTTCCGGCCCGATTCCACCGTCACTAGGTCAAGTCATGGTCTCCGAGAGCAATCCGCTCATCAAGGCGAAGCGTCGCGCTGGTCGCGTGAAGCGCTACATCAAGCGCAAGGTGTACGAGCGCAACATCGGCAAGCAATACAAGGCCTGGCTCGCCGAGGCCGCGGCCGTCGAGGCTGGTACCGCTGACTTCACATTCACCATCTCGATCTTGGTGCCGGTCTACAACCCGCCGATCGATTTCCTCAATGAGTGCCTGCATTCAGTTCTCAATCAGAGTGCCCGCAACTGGCAACTGATCGTCGTTAACGATGGCTCGACAAAGCCGGAGATTGCGCCGTGGCTTGAGCAGTTCGCGAGCGAGCATGCCAACGACGCACGAATCAAGGTCAGCACCAAAGCCAACGGCGGTATCTCCTCGGCTCTCAACGCTGCTCTTGCAGAGGCAACCGGCGAGTACATGGGCATGCTCGATCACGACGATGCACTCGATCCCCGCTGCATCGAGACCTTCTCCCAAGTCGTCGAGGCAAACGATCACCCCGATGCCGTGTACTCAGACGAGGACAAGATCAACCCGCGCGGCGAGCACTTCGAGCTCTATTGCAAGCCGGACTTCTCGCCGGAGCTTCTGCTCACCCAGATGTATCTCTGCCACTTCACGATCTTCAAACTCGAACTCGTGAATGCGGTTGGCGGCCTGCGCACAGAGATGGATGGCGGTCAGGATTTCGATCTCGCCCTCCGACTTCTCCCCAGTCTGAATAACGTGATGCATATTCCGCAGCCGCTGTATCACTGGCGTGCCTGGAGCGAATCAACCGCGCTCACCATCGACGCCAAGCCGTGGGCGCAGGATGCCGCAGCGCGAGCCCAAAGCAGTCACCTCGAGCGCACCTTCGGGGGTGGAACGGTTGCACCGAGCAAGATCCAAGGCCTGAACGAAGTGCATCCGAGAATCGAAAGCGCACCGCTGGTTTCGGTCATCGTCCCGACCATCGGCACGATCAATGACAAGGGCAACGCGCGCTTCATCGACGACTGCGTTGCGAGCCTCAAGAAGCACGAGACCAAGAGCGCATTCGAGATCGTCGTGGTCACCACCGGCACCATCGCGCCGATCTCCGCTCTCACCGATGCTGACCGCACGGTTGTCTATGACACGAAGGACTTCAACTTCGCCGAAGCAATCAATCTCGGTCGCGCGAACGCCACAGGCGAGTACCTCTTGATCCTCAACGACGACACGTCTGTCGCCGAGACTGACCCGATCACCCGCATGCTCGAGATCGGGCAGATCGACGAAGTGGGCATCGTCGGAGCAAAGCTGACCTACCCCGATGGTCGTCTGCAGCATGTAGGCATGGTCATGCTGCCCAGCGGGCCGACCCATTGCTGGATAGCCAAGGCGGTAAGAGAGCCCGGTTACTTCGGCTCGACCCTCACCCCGCGCAACTACTCGGCGATCACAGCGGCAGCAATGCTCACTCGAACGAGCATTTTCGATGCGCTGGGTGGCTTTGACACTGCCTTCGCGCGTGACTTCAACGATGTCGATTACTGCTTCCGCGCCCGCAAGGCCGGCTATCGGGTTGCCTGGACTCCCTACGCTCACTTCACCCATTACGAAGGTGCGAGCATCGTGCGCAAGAAGGCTGACCCTGCCGAGAGCGCCCTGTTCCATGAGCGTTGGGATGCCGACTACCGCGTCGATCCCTACTACTCACCCGCCCTGAACCAGAATCTGCTTCGTATCTACGAAGCGCTGTAGGAGATGAGCATGGAAACCTTCAAGTCGCCCCGCGGCCGCGTGCTGCGTGCCTACGGCGACCTCAGCCTGCTCACCATGGATCGCATGAGCGTGTTTGGCGATCGCATCGACTCCGACCCGCGCATTGTCAGCCTGAGCCTTGCGCCCAGCCCCAACACCGCGGGCAGCTGGCTGCGTTCGACCATGCCAGCCGGCGCGGTGATCGTGATTGTCCAAGATGCTTGCGATCTCGTTGGCGAGCCCAGTGATGAATCCGCCGAAGCGATCCAGCAATGGTGCGCAAGCGCAGCTGAGCGAGGCTTGTGGCACGACTGGTACCTCACCAATCACAAAGACGTTCTCAAGGCCGCCCCGCTACTGACACCGGCTGAAATGGACTCTCGCGAGAACCGCGACCCGAGCAGTGCCCACTTCTACGCCAAGAATGAATCACGCAAGGCCGGCGGCAAGCTACGCATCGCCGTTGATGTCACCTGGCTCGGCCCCTACGAGACCGGCGCTCAGGTGCTCACAACCGCGGCGATCAACGCACTCGCGCAGGATGACCGCGTCGGCGAGATCATCCTGATCGGCCTGGCCGAGCTGCCTGGCTATGCGGAGTTCCTTAACACCTACGCCCACGTGCGCATCACTGACAGCAGTGACGAATCACTGCCTGCCGACATCATCTGGTACCCAAACCAGATCGATGGCCGCAGCAGCATCGCCGATGCTCGCCAGCTCGGCCAGCGCGTAGTCACCACCTATCTCGATCTCATCGCCTACGACATCCCGCGCTACCACGGCTCGAGCGAGGGCTGGGCGGCCTATCGCAGCCTGCAGCGCAAGATCGCACTGAGTGTCGATGGTGTCACGACCATTAGTGCAGATGTTGCTGACCAACTCCAGCACGAGGTTCCGCTACTCGAGACCCAAAGAGTGCAGGCACTACCCCTCGGCCTCGATCACATCACTGTCGCGCAAGCACCCGAACAGCCCGATGAGGATCTCGCCGATGTCGTGAAGGCGCTTGGTGGCAAGCGATTCATCACCGTGCTCGGCAACGACTTCATTCACAAGAACCGCGACTTCGCCATTGCCGTATGGCAAGAGGTGCTGCGCAACGGGGAATCATGCGATCTTGTGCTCGCCGGCCTGCATGTGAAGAGCAGCAGCTCGAAGGAGCAGGAGTCAGCCCTGCTCAAGAAGCACACAGATCTGCGCGGCAGCGTTCACACCGTTGGGCACGTGAGCAGTGCCAGCCGCGCCTGGCTGCTCAAGAACTCCGGTGCTGTGCTCTACCCGAGTAGCGCCGAGGGCTTCGGCTTCGTGCCCTACGAGGCCGCAGTTCTGGGGACTCCGAGCACCTTCACCAACTTCGGCCCGCTCAAGGAGATCGCGCAGCTCACCGACCTGCCGAAGACCTGGAGCATCGAGGCCCACGCTGCCGACATGACACGACTTCTCAGTGATGAGTCCGCGGCCAACGCACGAGTCGCCGCAATCGGCGAGGCGATCCGCTTCTACACCTGGCAGCGTTTCGCCGACGGGCTCGTCGAGTTCTTCCAGCGCATCGCGAAGGAGGCACCGATTGCGAGCAGTGCTGTAGCTGGCAGCAACGACGCGGCGGCACTAGCTGCAGTTCTCGGAAGTCGTTCCTATCGTGCGCTGGAGCCAGCACGAAAGCTTGCTGGGAAGATCCGCAGAAAGTAAGCGCCAAACAGGGTGAAAGAAACGTCGAGCGACTAGCGCTTCGACAACGCCATCAAGTACTCGCCGTAACCGCTCTTGAGCAGCGGCTCAGCAAGTTCAGCGAGTTCGGCCGAGGAAATCCAACCATTGCGCCATGCGGCTTCCTCGCAGCAGCCGACCTTCGTGCCCGTGCGATCTTCCATCACGCGCACGAACTCGCCGGCATCCTGCAACGAGCGGAAAGTGCCGGTATCGAGCCACGCTGTTCCGCGCTCGAGCACGGTGACGGTGAGCTTGCCCTGCGAAAGGTAGTGGTCATTGACCGCAGTGATCTCCAGCTCGCCGCGTGCTGAAGGCTTGATCGCCTTGGCAACATCGACAACTGACGCGTCGTAGAAGTAGAGCCCGGGAACGGCGTAGTTGCTCTTCGGCGCCGACGGCTTCTCCTCGATCGAGATCGCTACGCCTTTCGCATCGAACTCGACAACGCCGTACTCCGTCGGGTTCGCAACCTCGTACGCGAACACGTGCGCGCCATCTTGATTCGTGAGCGCCGCGAGCTGCTTGCCCATCGAGGGGCCATAGAACATGTTGTCGCCGAGAATGAGTGCCGCTTGATCTCCGGCGAGGAATTCCTCAGCGATGATGAATGCCTGCGCGAGACCTTCGGGCTTCGGCTGCACTGCGTACTTCAAGGTCATGCCCCACGACGAGCCATCACCGAGAAGTCGCGAGAACGACTCGGAATCTTCCGGGGTCGTGATGATGAGGATTTCGCGCAGCCCGGCGCTCATGAGGGTTTCGAGCGGGTAATGGATCATCGGCTTGTCGTAGACAGGCAGCAACTGCTTGCTGACGCCCTTGGTAATCGGCCACAGACGACTGCCGGTTCCCCCGGCAAGGATGATCCCCTTCATGCACGGAAGGCT
Organism: Candidatus Nanopelagicales bacterium; assembly: GCA_044374195.1. GTDB lineage: Bacteria > Actinomycetota > Actinomycetes > S36-B12 > S36-B12 > CAIKZY01. Next base: position 85,995 of record JBILOY010000007.1, on the reverse strand, counting down.
ACACGCGCCTCTCTCCGCTAATCGGCTCAAGTCCGGATCTGGGTCACATGGTGAAAGGTGCCGAGGGACGGACTTGAGGAGTCCTGGCTAGTCTTGGTAGGGCAGAACAATCGGCTAGGGGGATCGTTGCTTTTCATTACAGTCCCGACTTTGGGCTCGCATCCCGAAATGCTCGAAGCCCTGGCGCAATCGTCCGGAGTGCCACCAGAGCGCATTGTCATTGTTGCCACTGGGCCGAATGTGAAGGTCCCAGCTGGAACTGTTGTTGTCGAGGATTTTGGTCCACTAAACATTCAGCGCTGGTGGAATCGCGGGATCGATGAGGCCATCAGCCGAGGTGCCACCGCTGTTGCTGTGCTAAACGATGACGTTCGGGTCGGTCCCGAAGCACTACGCCAACTTCACGAGGCTCTCCTGGAATCTGATGCAGCTGTCGCCAGCCCCACTAGACCTGGCGAACCGGCCAAACTGAATCGGGGTCGCTTGATCCCGTATTCACCGAAGATCTGGGGATGCTTGTGGGTGCTGAATGTGAGTTCCGGTCTGCGCCCAGATGAGCGCTACGAGTGGTGGTACGGCGATCACGACCTGGACATTCGCGGGCGTCGGGATTTCCCAGGCATTGTCACGGTCGAGGTCGATTACGAACATGTTCACTCGGGTGAAGCAACTAGTAGTTCAAGCAAGTTTGCCGAGATTATTCGTCGTGATGAAATGACTTATCAGTCCGATTATGCGCGACTGCAGACTCTGGATCGCTGGGCAAAAAAGCTATTGCGTTTCTGACCGTCACCGTTCAAATTCGGAATTTCGCAACGCCCTCAAGCGCCAAGGGTATTGCTACTTCCTCTTCAAGGATTGAAAACGTACGTGACGAGTTTGAAGCGCCAAAAACGTCTTCAAACTTCACACTCTCATACTCATTCCGCAGAGCTTCAACGAGTTCAAGATCGTAATGTTTTGCTTTACCCGAGGCCACCCACACAACAGCTTGCGCGTTGTCGCTTGTTTCCCCTGAATTCCGCATGAGCAGGAACTTCAACTCTGGGTGGTGATCCGAGATTGCCATGAGAACTTTGAATACATCTCCATGCCATCGACCATCAAAAATCCCGGCCGATTCCTTAGCTGCTAATGCCGCCGGATAGTCAGTCATTGCAGAGAGCTCATCATCTGGGACGACGTCATCGATCAAGATAAGAGCGCCATCCGATGTGTGATTAAGGGTTGAGAGCAAATCGCAATAAGTCTGTTGCCAGTGATGCAGCCCGTCAAGGAAAACCAAATCAAAACTCTGGTCGCGATTGATGTGTTGGAAGAATTGGTCCGACGTACCCTTAAAGAAGGTGATGCCGCGTGGAACGCTGTCAGTATCAAATTGAGGTTCCGGATCCACTCCCCACCGGAACGGAACTTCCACACGCTCGAGCGTGAGCCCCTGGGCAACACCAACTTCAAGGTAGTTCTCGCAGTCCTTGAGACCTGATGCAATCGAGTTCAAGCGGCGCGCGCTGTAGTCAGGCTTAGAAGATCTGCTGACCCTACCGAGCCGACGAAGCTTGGTTGAAGCAGATCCAGCCTGACCAACACCAAACCTTCCGAGAAAGTGCTTTGCGTGGTCTAGCAGGGTCGCGTCACCTGACATGAATAATCCCCCAGTGAGAAATTGACGTAACGACTGGCATGAAGAATCTCGCGCTGTTGGGCACAATTCTAGACGTGAGAAAGCATCCAGTTACCGTGAGAAAATTCGTCTAAGTCACTTTGACTTGGGGAGAAATCCCCTCGTGATTCCCTTCGCTTTTGCCCAACGGTCTTCCTCGACCGTGACAGCGAGGAGCGAGTTCATCCCCAATCGTCGCAGCGTGCGGAAGGCGTGGGTCGGCGACTCAGCGAACTCGGCAGGGGCGAGGCGCAGGCGGTTGCGCACCATCGATTCCCGGCGTTCGGGGGAGTGGCCGGTCGAGACAACCTCACGGCCCAGGATCCTCACCGAGCGGGCCTGGGTGCCCAGGGTGTGGGCGAGCCGAACGTCGGGAGCCACGATCACTGAGTAGCCGGCCTTACGAAGGGCCAGGCAGGCCCCGGAGTCGACCCCGTCTATCCCGAGGCGCTCGTCGAAGCCGCCGATCTCGGTCATGGCGGCTACCGACCACAGCGAGCCAGTCTGGAAGACCTCCTCGGTGACCGAAAACCCCTGCTCAGAGTGGGTGGGGTAGCTCAGATCGCCGCTGGCATCGCCAATAACGCCAGCGCCGATGACTCCGGGTCGAAGGGACGCAGGATCGCTCCAAAGGCCCGATTCGGCCGGCGAGGCGGCCAGCAGGGCCTCCACGTAACCTGCTGGCAGCGCGGAATCCTGATCCATGGTCAGGAGCCACGTGGCCCCTTGCTCACGGGCGAAGGCCAAGCCCTCGTTCAGGCCTCGAGCAATTCCGGCGTTTCGGGGGTGCCGCACGACCGCGATTCCGCGATCGGCAACTGCCCGAAGCGCGTGATCAGAGGTGCAGGGGCTGGCGTCGTCGGTGACCAGCACCGGAATGCCGGCGGTGCTCAGGGTGTCGAGCAGGGCAAGCAGGGCTGACTCATCCGGCCTGAAGACCGGGATCACTGCCGCGACGCTGTGCACAGTCAGCATCCTACGGAGTTCAGGCGCTGGCATTCCGCCCCGTCACTGCCATGTCCCTGTCGGCCGAATCCCGTCGCTTCACAGTCCCACTACTGTTGCCGCTGGGGGGAAACATGAAGAATCTGACGTACCTTGCCAAGGCCACTGCGAGAAGCATCCGCACGGAAGGTCTAGCGAGCACAATCGCCACTTCTCGAAATCTTGTCGGTTCACGACTCATGAAGTCAGCACCGGATTTCACGCAGCAGCGATTCAGATTAAGTGAACGCATTGCCGATCAGTTGGACTATGTCGTTGCCTATGGTCCGTTTGAAGGTCAGCGGCTAAGCCGCGAAAGCTGGTGGTCAGCTGCCGATCGAGGCGCAATGCTCCTCGGAATGTACGAAGCAGAAGTGCTTGAGGCACTCGAAAAAGCACCGCGCACGAAAGACATTCTCGTGGATGTGGGTGCTGCTGATGGCTATTACGCTATTGGCTGTCTCCTGGCTGGTTGGGTTAAGCACGCATACTGTTTTGAAGCTTCAGCGGAGGGTCGCGAGGTAATCGCTCGCAATGCGCAGGCAAATGGTCTTGCGGATCGAGTCACCATTCTTGGAATTGCGAATCAGGATTTCGTCGTACGCCTCATTGAAGACTTTCATGTGGACCCATCGAAGGTGCTTGGAATCATCGATATTGAGGGAGGCGAATTCGAGATACTTGATGCGGCAAATCTTGATCTCCTCCGTGATGCGCACCTCGTTGTCGAACTGCACGAGATGGTGCCTGGTTCAGAAGCCGGAATGAAAAGACTCTCGGATGCCATTCCTGAGGGCCTTTCAACTCGATTCATTAGCACTGGTGAACGTAACCCCGGGGCTTTCGAGATCCTGGATGGTTGGCCCGACGATGATCGTTGGATGATCTGCTCCGAAGGTCGGGCACAACGCATGCGCTGGCTCATTCTTGGCGAGGCGAATTCAGCGCCGGCCTAGTTCAGGAAGACCAGGGGGTCAGTGACACTCGGGTTGTACTTCCCACGACTGGATTGAAGCGAGGTAGCGGTAGGCTGCGATCGCAGTTATCCACAGGCGTGAAGAGCCGTGGATCGCGGATTCTGGAGGAAATGTGTCGGAGACGAAGCGCGCCTTCATCACCGGTGTCACCGGTCAGGACGGCTCGTACATGGCCGGCCAGCTGCTCGAGAAGGGCTACGAGGTCCACGGCCTCGTGCGCCGCTCCTCTTCCTTCAACCGGGGCCGCATCGATCACCTGCACCACGACGAGCACATCCCGGGCCAAAATCTTCACCTGCACTACGGCGATGTCACCGATGCCGCTCGCATGCAGCAGCTGATTCGTGAGCTTCGACCCAGTGAGGTCTATAACCTGGCCGCCCAGTCGCACGTGCGCGTGAGCTTCGATGAGCCGCTGTACACCGCCGAGGCAACAGGTGTCAGCACCCTGAACCTGCTCGAGGCGATCCGCACTACCGATACGAGCATCCGCTTCTACCAGGCATCGACATCCGAAATGTTCGGCGCGAGCCCGCCCCCGCAGAACGAAGAAACCCCGTTCTACCCGCGCAGCCCGTACGGAGCCGCAAAGGTCTACAGCTACTGGATCACCAAGAACTACCGCGAGGCCTACGACATGTTCGCGGTCAATGGCCAGCTCTTCAATCACGAGTCACCACGCCGCGGCGAGACTTTCGTGACTCGCAAGATCACCCTTGCCGTCGCGGACATCGTCAAGGGCAATCAGAGCGAGCTTTGGATGGGCAACCTCGATTCCATCCGCGACTGGGGTTACGCACCTGAGTACACCGATGGAATGTGGCGCATGCTGCAGGCCGATGAGCCCGATGACTTCGTGCTCGCCACCGGCACCGCGTACACGATCAAGGATTTCCTCACTCTCGCGTTTGAGCACGCGGGCTTGGAGTGGGAGAAGTACGTGAAGTTCGATCCCAAGTTCCTGCGCCCCACTGAGGTGGATGAACTGATCGGCGACGCCGGCAAGGCCAAGGCCAAGCTCGGCTGGGAAGCAAAGGTACATCCGCCGGAGCTCGCCCGCATCATGGTCGACGCCGATATCGCGCGTCTCGAAGGTGCAAAGGAAGGCCAGTTCTAAGGAACTGCAACGTCTTATGACAACTGCTCTCATCACGGGCGCATCCGGCCAGGACGGCACGATCCTGTCCCGCATGCTCACTCGCGAGGGCTTGGATGTTGTTGGGCTCGTGAAGCCAGGCACTGATTTTGCGCATCTGGTGCGTTACGCACCGGAGATCCGCATCATCGAAAGCGATCTTGAGGATTCCACCTCGCTCACGCAGATCGCCATCGATAGTTCGCCAGATTTCATATACAACCTCGGTGGTTTCACTGCACCAGGTGATTCGTGGGATCACCAGGAGGAAGTGCGGCGCATCAATGTCGGTGCGGTTGAAGCTCTCCTCAACGCGATGAGAAAGCTGCCGAAGCAAGCACGGATGTTCCAAGCTTCTTCCGCGCTCGTCTTCGAGGGCGTTGACCGATCACCGCAGACCGAGGCGATGGAGACCGGGCCCAAGAGTCCGTATGCCAAGTCGAAGGCCGATGCGATGGCGCGCGTGCGCGAGGCTCGCGAGAACGATGGACTCTTCGCAGTCTCCGGCATCTTTTACAACCACGAGTCTCCGCTTCGTGGCCCGAACTTCGTGACTCGCAAGATCAGCATGGCGGTAGCGAAGATCGCTGCGGGACAGCAGCAGGTGCTTGAGCTCGGGGACATCGAAGTCGCGCGTGACTGGGGCTGGGCACCCGACTACGTGAATGCGGCCAAGCTGATGCTCGAAGCAGATCAGCCAAATGATTACCTGCTGGCAACCGGCATCTCGCATCGGCTTTCCTACTTCATCACCAAGGCTTTCCAAGCCGCCGGCATCACCGACTGGGCTGATCTCGTGGTTAGTACCAGCGATAACGCCCGTCAGGCCGATACCAACATGCTCGTGGGCGAGAGCAAGGCCGCCTACACCCAGTTGGGCTGGCGGCACACGGTCGATTTCGACTCCATGGCCAAGCGCATGGTCGAGTACGACACGGCACTCTTGAAAGACCCAGAGCTTCTCTGGCTGGATTTCTGAGCCGGCCGCCGCGATGACTTCCCCGACTCCCGCGCAGGGCGACTCCGAGAGCCCGTCGCCGTCTACCCTGAATCCCGTGCAGCAGAAGGTCTCGTTTGCCCAGAATGCGGAGGACATCCGTGTCTGGCGGGCCTTCCATGAGGGAATCCAGGAATCGGCTTCTGATCGCCGGCTCACCTACGTAGATGTAGGCGCAAATGAGCCACGCCATCTCTCGATCACCGCGAGCTTGTATGACCTGGGCTGGCGGGGTCTGCTCATCGAAGCTGACCCACAGTTGGCTCATGAACTTCGTCGCTTTCGCCCGAACGACATCGTGGTCGAGATGGCCGCGGCGAGTGGCCCAGGTGAACTCACTTTCTACCGCGTGCCGGGCACGGGCCTTGGAACCCTCGACGCCGAGGAAGCCAATGCCGCACGTGCCCGTGGATTTGAAGTGCTCACTTACACGGTGGCCACGGACTCACTCGACTCGATTCTCGACGCGCATGCTGTCGAGGTCATTCACTTCATGTCCATCGATGTCGAGGGTGCCGAGTCGATCGTTCTGCAGGGTCTTTCCCTCGCAAAGCATCGCCCGTGGGTGGTGTGCATCGAGGCCGTTCACCCCGGCACAAGCGATCCAAGTCATGGTGAATGGGAGCAGGTCTTCCTCGCGAACGACTATCTCCTCGCAACGTTCGACGGCATCAACCGTTGGTATGTGGCGAAGGAGCACGCGGAGCTTCTCGCCAAGGTGAGCCTTGGCCTGAACACCCTCGACATCGGCGTGCACGGTTGGGTGCAGGAACCACATGCACAACTTAAGCACGCGAACTCTGAGGCGTACGCGAAGAATGCTTGGCAACGCGAACTGATCCTCAATGACGTCAAGAACGCTGTACCGACGACTGAATACGAGAAGCAGATTCACGAACTTCGTACCGCTTTGGTGAGTGTCGAAGGATCGCGCAGTTGGAAGTACTCGCGGAAGGTCGGCAAGGCTGCGCGCATCGCCCAACACAAGGCTCGAGTAGCAATCACCAAAATGCCTGGCCCGATTCAGAAGTCAGTGATTCGCTCCAGGCACCTCAAGCACGTTAACGCCAACATTGAGCAGCTGATTGATCCTGCATACCTGGGCAAGGCGCCAGCAGAAGCAGTCGACTGGATCTCGCCCGAGTACATGCCAGCACTTCCCTCGGCAGGTCTCTCGCTCGTCGGCCTCACTCGCGAGAATCAACACGAAATTCGCTCATGGCTCGCCGACGGGCCTTACGACACCGACGCACTTCTCGAGAAGCGCACCGATAATCACGACGATGAGCTGGGCAGGGTGATTGCGGCGCTGAGACTACGTCTCGCCCTTGCCACTAAGCCGAACGTTCCGGCAGTCGCTCCGGGTGCGAAGGTGCTGTTCGATGCACGGAGCCTGCAGACAGCAGCTTTTGGCACCCGCGGCATCGGTCGTTTCGCGAGAAGTGCGCTCGAAGGCGCCAGAGCCACGCTGGGCGATGACAAGCTCGTGCTGCTCGTCGACAATGCCTTGGAGATCCTGCCTGCCGATCTGGCTGGCACGTGCGAGCAGATCACTCGGGTGACCGAGAAGACCGCGCCTCGGTACTCGGTCCTGATCCAGCCTTCGCCGATGACGGCACAAGCGACCCCGCTCGTGCCGCTTCTTCACACCGATGCGCACAAGATCGCGATCGTCTTCGACTTCATTCCCATGCACTATCCGACCGTGTACCTGCGCCATGCCGGTTCACGCGCGGAGTACGCAGCAGCTCATGACGCGCTTGCGCTCTATGACGAATTCGTCTGCATTTCGCACATGGTGATGACAGAGCTGACCACGGTGCTTGGCCGCACGCCTTCAGCCACCTCCGTTGCCTGGCCAGAGAGCGTGGGCCTTACCGGCAAGCCGCGACCGGGCAACCCCGATGGGCCGATCGTGATCATGACCGGTGATGAGGGGCGCAAGAACACCTACGGGGCGCTCGCTGCTGTCGCCGTCGCCACCGCAGGTATCGACGAAGAGCGCGATGTGCTCGTGATCGGCATGGCAGGCCAAGAGACCCGAGTTCATCACTGGAGCATCCACGCGGCAATGCGTCCGGGCGAGGCTGTCACTGCCGGCCGCCTCAGCGATCAGGAAATGACCGAGGCACTTCGCAGTGCGTCAGTCGTGTTGGTCCCGAGCTTTGACGAAGGCCTCTCGCTTCCCGTCATCGAGGCCATCGCAGCAGGCGCGAATGTCGTGGCCTCCGACATCCCTGCGCATCGTGAGTTGATCGGTACCGGGTCTTTCCTCGTGGATCCGAAGAACCTGAAGTCCTTCGCACGCACGATTCGCAAGTACGCGGGCACGAGGCGAGCATTTCCCAAGCAATCGCAGCGGCTTCTCGCTCACCAGCATGATTCACTGGAGACCACCATCGGGCGAAGCGCACTAGCTCACCTCGGCAAGACATCCGTGGGAATCCCGGATTCGCACGCTTACATCGCTCCTGGGTCCTTCACGGTCGGCTTCGCGACGCCGTGGTCACCACAGAAATCAGGGATCGCTGATTTCAGCGCAACCGTTGGGCGTGAGCTCGCGAAGATCTGCGATCTCACGGTCTACACGACCGCCGATGCACGGGTCGATTCGCACATCAAGAGCGGCACCATCGATTCCGTGCTCGCGAACGGAGCCGATCACGATTCCTTCGTCAGCGTGATCGGCAACAGTCATTTCCACGTGCCGTTCATCGAGGTTATGAAGACAGTCGAATCTGTCGCAGTGGCGCATGACACGCGCATGATCGAGTTCTATGCGGCTTTGCGCGGTCGCGGAGGTGTCGAGCAACTGATGCTGCGCGGTCAGCGCCAGAGTTCGCTGTCGCCAAGTTTCGAGGAACAACTCGACGACATGCGCCTGCTGCAGAACGCCGGTCTATGGGAAATCGCCCGACAATCGCGCATGCTGATCATGCATTCGCCGAGCACGGCCGATCGCATCGCAGAACAGACGGGTGTCATCCCACGGCTGCTTCCCTTTGCCGCGTACCGAATTCCCGATGTCGAGACTGTCACCCAGCAGATGCGCGACGATGCTCGCGCAAGACTCGGCTGGGAACCGGGCACCAAGCACATCGCCACCTTCGGTTACGTTGATATTCGCACCAAGCTCGTCGACGTCATCGTCGAGGCCGGCGCATGGCTGAAGCAGTGGGGCCATGATGTGCACTTGCATCTCGTAGGCGCTGCAACACCGGGAGTTGCCGAGCAACTCACCCGCCAGGCGCGTGAGGCGGGCATGGAGAACTTCGAGATCACAGGCTTCACCAGCGATGAGCAGTATCGCGATTGCATCCTGGGTGTCGATTTGGGCATCCAGTTGCGCGTGAGCCCCTTCCTGGGAGTAAGCGGCCCGCTGGCCGACATGGCGGCCTATGGCACGCCGGGCATGGGCAGCAACGGCCTGGCCATTGACGTGGATACGCCGGCCTTCATTGATCGCCTGCCCGACGAGGTAAGCCCATTGATGGTGGCTGAGGCGATCGAGTACCGACTCTCGCACCGGGTCTCCGCGGAGGATCGCGAGCAGATGCGGCGTGAATACCTGGCAGCTAAGTCACCACGGATATACGCGGAGCAGCTGCTAGCCGCTCTGAGGCATTCATGATCAAGTTGATGAGCACCAATGAAGGGGGAAATTAGCATGGGATTCTTCTGGCAAGGGCTACCATCATATTTAGTCGAGTGGTCACAGTCCTTCTTGCCTGAGCCTCGTACCTCAGTCGAAACAGGAACTTTCCAAGGCGACACTTCGGAACTGCTCGCAAGAAGTTTTGGATCCTGCGCAACGATCGAACGCAGTAGCTCATTGGCTGCGGCCGCAAAAGCGCGATTCGCTTCGGATCCGCGCATCACGGTCGTACAAGGATCCTCGCGTGATGTGTTGAAAGAGATGCTTCCCCCCGAGAATGTTTCGGCTTTCTTCTGGCTCGACGCTCACGGGATCTACGACTATGACGGTCCCGATGAGCAGGAGAACCCCCTGCTGGATGAGCTCGAACTCATCATTCACGCGCGAGGGAAGTCAGCGAACGTCATCGCGGTAGATGACGCCCGAGGAATGGGTGTGCAGCCTGACTGGCCACCTTTGGCGAAGGTGCTCAGCCTTCTTGAAGAGTCGGGTTTTGAGGTGGCAATCATCGATGACACATTAGTTGCGGTTTCGGCTTCGCTTCAGCCTGACTTTTACTCGCTCTACAAGCTGAGCCGGATAGTTGAAGTCTCGGCTGTATTCCACATTTGGCCGCGAGTCATGAAGACAGCCAGAAGAAGAGCGCGGCTCGATGCATTAGCTGAAAAGTTGAACCGATACCGTCGAAACTGATTTGTGCAGGTAGTTGATGGCTTTCTTTGGAAGGAGCTGACTCATCTTGACCCTCGGCGTCGACATTGAGCAGTTCGTGACTGACCCGTACGGCACGGGCATTCAGCGCGTGCTTCATCAGCTCGCGCTGAACTGGCCAGCGGATGTGCCTGCATCCTTTGTTGTGCCCTTCGAAGGTGGCTTCGGCCTGCTTACACCCGAGGAGGCCACCGGCCTGCTCGCCCTGCCCTTCGCGCCGCGCGACCCGGAGACAGACCTTCGCGATCTGGTGAATGCGTATCTCGCCGAGACGGTCACAGTCCGCGTGCAGCTCGGTGAGCTGCTCGCTGTTCACGACGGCTGGCTGCTTCCTGAGGTCTCTTACCTGCCCAGCGTGCTTCAGCGCCTGGAGATCTTTGAACGCTGCATGCCGACGGCGATGATCGGCTACGACACCCTGCCGATGACTCAGCCGGCGAACTACCGATTCGTTCCCGGCACTGCCTCGTGGGTAAGTGAATACTTCCGTCACCTCACTCGCGTCGATTCGGTTATCTGTATCAGCGACTACGCCGCCGACGAGATCACCGGTCGGCTGCGTCGCGATCTGCGCAAGACCACGATCGTTGCCCACCCCGGAGGCGATCACATCGCGGTTCGCGTGCCAAGGGTGCGAGAAGAAGGTGCTCCAGTGCGCTTCCTACGCCTTGGCACCCTCGAGGCGCGCAAGCAGCCGGTTGAGATCCTCGCGGGCTTCCGCCGGGCGATCGCGCAAGGCGCCAACGCCGAGCTTGTCTTCATTGGAAAGCCCTCAGCTTCAGACCAGTCGATCAACGACACCATCGCAGCGGCTATCGAGGAGCGTCTCCCCGTCACCTGGATCACCCACGCCGATGACGCGCTGGTTTACGACGAGCTGCACCGCGCTGACGTGTTCCTCTCGATCGGGATCGAGGGCTACGGCATCCCGGTTCTCGAGGCGATTCGCCTTGGCACTCCAGTGATCTACGACGGAGTCCAGCCAGCGGGCGAGATCATGGAGGGTCGAGGTGCCCGTCAGCTATCGACAGGTGGCACGGATGAGATGTCTCGCGCTTTCGCTTCGGCCTCCGCGATTGATCTCGCGGAGGAACTAGCGCCTGAGAGCATCCCGACCTGGCGTGACTTCACGGCGGCTGTCGCTCATTCGCTGAGCCGCTAGCCGCGCGCCTCACTACCGAAGGAATAGATCGCCCGTGGACTACCGTGGACCCATGGATTCCTCGCGGGTGCTCATCGCCATCCCCGCCTGGAATGAGGAAGGCTCAATCGCCGATGTCATTGGCAAGGTTAAGGAGCACCTCCCTCAGGCCGGCATCCTGGTCGTGAATGACGGGTCGACCGACGAGACGGCCGACGTCGCGGCCGCGGCCGGTGCGGCAGTGGTCTCCCTCCCCTTCAACGTGGGTGTCGGTGGGGCAATGCGAACGGCCTTCCTTTATGCCAAGCGTGAGGGCTACCAGGGCCTCGTTCAGGTGGACGCTGACGGTCAGCACGACCCTGCTGATCTTGAGCGGCTCCTCGTGGGTCTCGACGGCGCGGACATCGTCGTGGGCACCCGCTTTCATCCGAATTCCATGTACTTCGTGGGCGGTCCGCGCCGCTGGGCAATGGTGCTGCTCTCGAAGGCTCTCAGTCGGATGAACAAGGCGAAGATCAGTGATCCGACCTCGGGCTTTCGGTCTGCCGGCCCGAAGGCCATCGATCTTTTTGCAGTGAACTACCCGGCTGAGTACCTCGGCGACACGGTCGGCTCGCTCTCCATCGCAATCCGCCATGGGCTTGTCATCGACGAGGCTCCGGTCACGATGTATTACCGAGCGATCGGGCGCCCCAGCAAAAATGCGCTCTGGTCGGCCCTGTATCTGGGCCGAGCAAGCCTCGCCCTTGTTGCGACGGTGCTGAAGAAGCCGAATCAGAGCCGGGGAGACGAGACCTGATGACCCCGAACATTCTCGCGGCGATCACCGCAATCATCACCTTCATCTTCATTCTCGATCTGCTGCGTCGCGGCGTGCTGAAGGAGAAGTACGCGGTTCTCTGGCTCTTCTTCGCCGGTATGGCGCTTTTCTTCGCGCTCTTCCCGCAGGTGCTCGACTGGATCAGCTTCCGACTCGGTGTTGCCCAACCGGTCAACCTTCTCTTCTTCGTCACCATCGTTCTGCTGGTACTCGTGAGCGTGCAGCTCAGTTACGAACTGAGCCGACACGAGGCACGAATTCGCCGGCTCGCTGAAGAGGTCGCGCTGCTCGATCAGCGCATCAAGGAGATCGACGAACGGCAACGGCCTGATTCGCATGAGTGATGAAGCCGTCCTGCTCATTGCCTTCAGTCGCCCCGATCACCTGCGCACGCTGATCGAGCGGATGCGAGAGGTAAAGCCCACTCGGATCTTCCTTGCTGTTGATGGCCCACGCGACGGGCGTCCCGATGAAGCAGTTCGGGTGCAGGCCTGCCGCGATCTCGCAAGCGAGATTGACTGGCCGTGCGAGGTCAAAACCTTGTTCCAGCAGAGCAATCTCGGCTGCGGTCTTGGAGTCTCGACTGCCATCAGCTGGTTCTTCGACAATGTCGAGCGCGGAATCATTCTGGAAGACGACATTATCCCCGATCCAAGTTTCTTCCCGTTCTGCGCGGAGCTTCTTGATCGCTACGAGAACGACAATCGAGTCTTCGCGATCTCCGGCTGCAATTTCGTCCCGCCTGAGTTCCAATCGCATCCGGAGCAGGCGTATCGATTTAGCCAGGTTCCGCATATCTGGGGCTGGGCGACATGGCGGCGCTCGTGGTCCCAGCATCGACTCGACATTGCTGGTTGGCGTAAGGGCTTGTCGCCACGTCGTCTCTGGGCTCGCAGCGGTCACTCACTTGCCGGCGCGCTCTACTGGGCCAGCACCTTCGAACTGCTCGCTCGCAAGGAGGTCGATACCTGGGATGGCCAGCTCGTGTACGCAAGCATGTGCGCGGAATCCTGGACGGCGACCTCGAACGTGAACCTCGTTCGAAACCTCGGTTTCGGCGAGGATGCAACCCATACCAAGCAGGAGGTTGAGACCCGCATCGTTGAGCCGATCGTGCTGCCCACGACACCGGTGCCGGTCACTCTCGACAACAAGGCCGATGCCTGGACACGAAAGCATCACTTCCATGTCTCGGTGATCGGCTTCGCGGTTCAGGGCGCGCGGTACCTTAAGCAGCGACAAGGGAGGGCATCGTGAGCATTGCCAAGGGCCGGGTTCTGGTGACGGGCGGCGCCGGTTTCATTGGTTCGCACCTGTGCGAGCGCCTACTCAATGATGGCTACGAGGTGCTCTGCGTCGATAACTTCTACTCCTCGAGCAAGGACAACATCGCTCACCTCCTGAGCAATCCGCGATTCGAACTAACCCGTCACGATGTGACCTTCCCGTTGTATGTCGAGGTTGACGAGATTTATCACTTGGCATGCCCGGCAAGCCCGATCCATTACCAACGTGATCCGGTGCAAACGACCAAGACAGCCGTGCACGGCTCGATCAACATGCTCGGCCTTGCCAAGCGCACCGGGGCGAAGATCCTGTTGACCTCGACCTCCGAGGTGTACGGAGACCCCCTCGTGCATCCGCAGACCGAGGATTACTGGGGCAACGTGAACCCGATCGGCCCGCGTGCCTGCTACGACGAGGGCAAGCGAGCCGCTGAGACCCTCTTCTTCGACTACCACCGACAGCACGAACTGCGCATCAAGGTGGTGCGCTTGTTCAACACTTATGGCCCCCGTATGCATCCTCAGGATGGCCGCGTGGTCTCCAATTTCATCATGAGCGCTCTGACGAGCAAGCCGCTGACTGTCTACGGCGAAGGCCAGCAGACTCGTTCCTTCTGTTATGTCGATGACCTCATCGATGGCCTCGTTGCGATGATGAACAGCGATGACACGGTCACCGGCCCGATCAATCTCGGCAATCCGGGTGAGTTCACGATCGCCGAGCTAGCGAATCTCGTGATCGAGCACACGGGAGTCAACCCCGGTATCGACTACCTGCCACTCCCGGTTGACGACCCGGTTCGTCGCCAGCCCGACATCACGCGTGCGAAGACCACTCTGGGCTGGGAGCCCACAATCCCGCTCGTCGAGGGGCTCACTCGAACGATTGAGTACTTCCGCACCTCGGTTCTGGGCTAGTCACCGAGCATGACCGGGCAGATCGCCGTGGGTGCACTCGCCGCTCTGGTGACATGGGCGGTACTAATCGTCGTACTCATGCTGGTGGGTCGTGCCTCGGCTCTGATCTCCAACCCCACGAGGTCACTGACCACCTGGCGCGTAAGCATGTGGTGGGGCCTGCTCATCATGACAATCAGCGTGCTGGTCACGAACTTGCTGACACCCTTGCGAAGCACCGTCGCGACTGTGAGCCTCCTCGCCGTGATCGCGGTCTTTGTGATCGCTGGCCTGTTCGCGGCCTCGCGGCTGAGCGTAAGTACTCAGACCAATTCCCTGCGTGCCACCAGTCTCGCTACGCGAATTCTGATCGTGGTGCTCGCGCTCGGAATGATCTATATGGCCATTGCGGCCCTTGGCCCGGTCACGAATTACGACACTGGCTTGTATCACCTAGGTGCGGTGAAGTACTCGGGCGATTTCGCCACGATTCCGGGTATCGCGAACCTGATGAATCCGATCGGCTACAACAACAGCATCTTCCCGCTGGCCGCAGCTCTCGGAAATGGCCCGTGGGATGGCGTGGGCTACCGACTCATCAATGGCCTTTTCATGGCCATGATGGCCACTGATCTCGTCCTGCGACTTCTTCAGCGTCGAAAGTCGGTGGGCACCTACATTCTGTTGGTCGGCGTGCTTGCCTCGTGGATCCCGCTGATCGCACTGTCGGACTACTGGGTCATTAGCCCGACATCCGACTCCGCTGTCATGATCCTGACGCTGGTCGCCGTTGCGTGTATGGCAGACGCGATCCAGCGTCGTGATGGCGGCCGGCGCGATGCACTGGTCGCGATCATCGTGTCGGTGATCATCGTGTCGATGCGCCCGACCATGGTGTTCTTCCTTGGCGCCGTGGTCGTAGTGCTGGTCGTGCGTGCGGTTCGAGCACGGCAGCGCGAAAGCCGAATGCGAATAGGCGCCTGGGCATGGGGAGCCCTGCTCAGTGTTGCCCTCCTCGGGGTGCAGGCCGCGCGCGATTACCGACTCAGCGGCTGGCTGGAGTACCCGCTCTCGATCTATCACTTTGATGTGCCCTGGCTTGCTGGAGACCCGATTGACCTGCGCACGGCAACCCTTGGTGCGGCGCGTGACCCAGAGAATCTCTGGGAGGCAGCGAAGGGCTGGGGTTGGATTCCCACCTGGGGCGCGAATGCACTCACTCTGTGGGAGACCTACTTCATGCTGGGCCTGTTGCTGGTGGCGCTCATCTTGTGTGTGCTTGCGCGCAGGGCCACCGGATCGTCTCCGAAGCTGCTAATCGTCGCGCTTATCCCCTCCGCCATAAGCGTGGCGGCTTGGTGGTTGGCCTCACCACCGTCGTATCGCTTTATCTGGGGCTCGCTCTTCAGCGTCGCGCTCATTCCGATCGGCTGGGCACTTCACGCGCTCGCCCGGAATCACCAGCGGATCATGGCTGTTCGGCCCATCGCGCTGGTAAGCGTTCTCGGATCAGCGGTGCTCGTACTGCTCATTGCCTACTGCTCGATGGCTCGGCTTGATACGGCCTCGATCACCGAAGCGCGCGAACTGAAGCTCGGCCCGATCAATATGGGATACGCCGTGGCACCGATCCTGATGCCTCCCACGGCCCCGACGACCATGTCCACGGGCCTCGTGATCCAAGTGCCGACTGAGTCAGATCAGTGCTGGGGTGTCTACCCGCTGTGCGCCTCCGGCATGGGCACATCGGTCGGCTTGATCGGCGATTCAATCCAGGACGGCTTCACTCACTAGGAGTTGCTGAACCACCCGCGTCGAGTTGGGTACGTCACGACATTGCGCGCGAACTCCTGGGTGCGCACCCACGTGGATCGAATGGCATTGGCTCCCAGCGGAGTGCTCAGGGAATACCCATCGGATGCGACAGCTGCCTCTTCCGCAAACGTGGACTCTGCGAAATACACCAATCGCTCCGCCCGAGTGAGAATTCTCCAGTCCACGAGCGCCGCATGACCGCTGCCGGAAACGGAGCGATCCCATGAGCCGTGATCCATGCTCCATGGGTTCAGTCCCATGTTCAAAAGCGCGGCTGACCATTTCTCGCGCGTCGCCCGATTGTCGGTAGCAACGAAGACGTCAACAATTCCTGACTCGCTCGACGCAGTTCGCAAAGCATCGCGAATCTCGCCGTCGAAGGGAGTTTGATGCGCACGGTCGGTGTAGCGAAGATGCAAGCCGATGAATGCGCCCCGTGAAGCAAGCTTGGTACGTGCAGCACTTTCGATCGCGGGGTTCAGTGGAGTGTGCGAGTAGTACTCATGGCGCTCACGGCGAAAGCCGGCCTGCCAGTCGACAGAGGGCGAAGCATCGGAATCCAGGAAGAACTGGCCTCCCGCAATGATGACGAGTGTTGTCGAAGGAGTCGCTGAACTGAGAGCCGTACGCAACTCGGGCATAAACGCCTGCTCGCCTCGATCATGACCTGCCAGGACTATCAGGCCGCGCTCAGGAAGTGAGTGGAAGTAGCGAGGCATCTCCTCGCGCACGATGCCCCACTCGCTGCGACAGTGCTCGGGAGTCACCATCACGGCAGCGCAGTAGCCCTGATCAAAGGTCATTTCAGGTCCATCAGGCACGACATCTTCAGTCTCCCAGCACACCCGGAAGTCAGCCCCGAGTCGCTTGGCAAGAATCGCTGAGCTTGCCATTGCCTGAAGGCGATTGCTGTACCCGCTGCGCGGATACACCAGAACGCGTTCGATGGTGCCAATCGGCTGCATGGAGGCCTTCACTATGGAGTCGCTGTGGGGCGATTGTATGCGCATGGCCACGACGAGCCGGGCATAGAATCGACAGGTGCGCGTAGCCTTTGATGAGCAAATCTTTGCCATTCAGGAGTACGGCGGAATCTCCCGGCTCTTTGCCGAGCTCGCAAAGCAATTCACCACTCGTTCTGAGTTCGGCATCGAGCTCGAGCCGATGCACGCACCCATCATCAATGGCTATCTGCTCGGTCACCTCGATCTCGAGCGGTCACTTGATGTCTGGGATGCCGAAAGCACGTGGAAATCCCTCGGTAGGTACTTCACCCGCATGCGGCCGAAGACCCAGGTCGACATCATCCACAACACCTTCTACCTGCCGCATGGCCTCGCCGGATACCCCGGCGCGAAGCGTGTGGTCACCGTCCACGACATGATCCCCGAGCAGATGCCGCAGACTCGTCGGCGTCTTGACTTCATTACTCTCAAGAAGCGCTACGTGAAATCAGCAGATCACGTGATCTGCGTATCCGAATACACCCGCAATGATCTCTTGCGCACATACGGAGAGATCTCCGCACCGATCTCGGTGGTCTACCACGGTGTGGATCCCGTGTTCCAGCCCGGTGCTGAGCCGATCGAGGGCTTCCCTGAGAGATACCTGGTTTTCGTCGGCAATCGTGGCCAGTACAAGGATGCCAATGTGCTGATCGAGGCTTTCGCGAAGCTGGATGATCGTGATCTCTCTCTCGTCTTTGTCGGTGGAGGAGCCTTCACGCGTGATGAGCAACGCAAGCTAAACGAATTGAGCATTGCCGATCGCACCATTCAGCGGTCACTTCCCGATTACCTGATGCCTGCGGCCTACGGCAATGCCCTGCTTTGCGTCTTCCCCTCGCGTTTCGAGGGCTTCGGTCTGCCAGCACTTGAGGCCATGGCCTGCAATACAGCGACCGTTCTTGCGGATGCGACCTCCCTGCCGGAGGTAGGCGGTGACGCGGCCCGCTACTTCACTCCTGGTGATTCCGATGAGCTTGCGAGCGTTCTCCGTGAGCTTCTCGCCGACGAGAGCCAAATTGCTTCCCTCAGCGCTGCCGGCCTGGCTCGCTCGCGCGACTTCAGCTGGCAGGCCTCCGCCCAGGCCACGGCTGACGCTTATCGTGCGACCCTCAAGTAGCCTGGTTAGGAAATGAGCAACGACATGACGAGCCCCCGAGTGCGTGCTGAGCACGACTCGCTCACGGATTACCTGGCGTCGGTTCTTACCCCTCAGCAACTCTCGAACGTGTTGCTGATCTCCTTCAATCAGTGGGATTTCACGACTGGTGCGATCGCAGAAACTGCCATGTGCGTCCACGCGATGGGCGGTGACGTCACTCTTTCGCTCTGGGCCGATGAAACTCCGATCCACGACGTGGGCTGGACGACAGACAGCCGGGTGGCCGGGCTCTTCAGGTCGCCCACTCGTGATCGGCGAGTGACAAAGGCACTTATTGCTGCGGGTTTGCCCTCAGATTCTGTTGCACGACCGCCGATTCGCCGCTGGAAACCTGTCGAGCCGTTACCGAAGTTCGAGCCGATGAATCGCACAGCGCTTCGCAATGTGATGTACCGCGGCACGGCGATGGGTCGAGCGATCTTGCAGGTGCATCCGTACCGTGCGGCACCGGTTTCGGATGACTTCCTCTGGCCGAAGCGACTGATCCGTTCAGCGGCCCGCTCCTACGCCTTTGTCTTCGACCAGACCACGCGGCTCATCGCCGAGAGGTCAATCAGTGCGGTGGTGGTCTACAACGGTCGCTTCCTCCATGACAACGCCGCCGCCGCGGCGGCCGAAGCGGCCGGCCTGCCGGTGCTCTTCTACGACACGGGCGGCGGGCATACCGATTTCGATCTCACGATCGACAAGACCCATGACTGGCCCGCTCTTCAGAGGCGCATGCTGCGCATGTACGAGTCGTGGGATCCGGAGGAGCGCGACGAACTGGGTAGCTCCTGGTTCGAGGAACGGCGTAATCACCTTGATGCGAGCAATGCGCTCTATGTGGAGTCGCAGGAGCGCGGCAGTCGCATCGATCACCCGGGCACGGAGTGCCTAGTGGCGTACTTCAGCTCATCGGATGACGAGCTGGTCGAGCTTGAGGTTGACTGGGATTCCTACTTCGGTGGCCAGCCCACTGCGCTTGCTCTGCTTGCCGAGGAATGCCGTAAGCGCCCCGGCTACACGCTGGTGGTGCGTTCGCACCCGCATAAGCGAATGAAACCGAAGCAAGATCTCCTCGACTGGCTCGAGGCGGTCGAGGCAGCAAGCCCCGATGTGCACCTTGATCCATATTCGCCTATCGACTCCTACGAGCTGATGCGCCAGGCCGACATCGTGGTGACCTATGGCTCGACTAGCGGTGTCGAGGCGGCATACGCCAGGCAACCCGTGATCGTGATGGGCCCGTCGGCCTATGACGAACTTGGCTGCGCAACTCGAGTGATGACTGCCGAGGAGATTGGCGCGGCCCTCGACGCGCGAGCCTCGGGTAGTTGGCCCGGTGCAGTGTCCTATGGCCTGATGATGAAGCGGCGCGGCTTCTCCTACCGGTTCGTGACTCGTGATGAGCAGGGCATTCGCAGCCTCGCGGGCATCCCTTTCGAAGAGTCCAGCCCGCGAGTGCTCCATCTCAGCCATATCCTTGACCGACTGCAACGCTGGAACCTGACGAGGTAGGGAACGATGAGTTCATTGCGAAGTGCGATCCGCAACGGAATTCCGTTCAGCACTGAGTTGTACGAGTACCAGGACAATCGCCGTCGACTTTCCCGCTCACGCAAGCAATTGAGGTCTCTTCGCGAATCCGGACGCGAGATCTCCCTCGATCTCGGGGGCGGTGACCGAAAGGGCACCGGAGGATGGCTCACCGTAGATATCACGCACAACTGTGATCTCTACTGGGATCTTCGCCTCGGCATTCCCTTCGCCGACAACAGTGTTTCGCGCATTTACTCCTCGCACATGTTCGAGCATCTCACCTATTCAGAGGCGCAGGGACTTCTCGACGAGTGCATGCGCGCACTTAAGCCCGGTGGTTCCTTTTCGATTGTCGTGCCGAATGCAGGTATGTACATCGAGGGCTATATGGGTCAGCGCGAGCTGCCTGCGGAATACTTCGGCTGGGAGCCGGCCTTCAACCGCACCACCCGCATCGACGCTCTCAACTATGTGGCGTACATGGCGGGTGAGCACAAGTACATGTTCGATCAGGAAAACTTGCTGCACATTCTCACTGCAAAGGGTTTCGTGAACGTGAGTGCTCGGGCCTTTGATCCTGAGACTGATATGCAGGAGCGAGACTTCGAGTCGATCTACGCGATTGGCTACAAGCGCGCCTAGACAGGTACCGCTCGGGTGTGAAGCACCTCGCCCCGCTCACGAAGAGATAGAACCTGCGTAACGCTGGAGCACCCAGGGCATCTGCGCAAAGCGTTCGCGCATGAGCGATGTGGGCTCAAGCAGAGGTCGCTCGTAGTGAGCCCCGAAAAGCGAGGTCGCGAATTCGATCTCAAGGGCGAGACGGTCACTTGCAATCGGTGTCTTGCCTTTGTGTAGGCCAATGGTGTCGACCGCCATGAGTGATCCGGCAGGGCCGTTGATCTCCGAGACATTCCCCCAGAGCCCAGCGGCGCGCACAGCGTCGTCATCCTTGCGACCGTCGCCGCGCAGCGATGGCGGGATATCGCGGTGAGATCCGCTCAGGTAGACGTGCGGCCCGGTCTCGGGGTTGACGTCGGTGAGGTAAATGAAGAACTTGAGGAATGAGAGTCGATCTCGATCCTGATGGAAGAGCTGGGCATTGAGGTTGGCCATCTCCGAGTGCTGGGTGGTGGTCCACCAGAAGGCCACTTCATCCATCAAAACGGGCTGTTCCAGATACTTCTGCGCCACGAGCGCCATGCCTGGGTCGGAGACGAACTCTTGAACTTCGGGGCAGCGGAGGGAGACTTCTTCGTCGAAGTCATACCGCCCGGCTTCCGGTGCGCTACGCGGGTAGGCGCCCTGTGGAGTCTCGAATCCGCGCGCCTGGCAGGGCGCCTGCTCCGCGTAGTCGCGAATTGCGGTAACCAGAGATGAGTCGACGACCTGCTTGAAGACGTAGAAACCGTTCTTGCGGATTCCCGCAACTGCAGTGTCGATTTCGGCAGGATCGACGAAGCGGCTGGTGTTGACGTCGGAGATAGTCCAGGCGTCTGGAGCCTCTTGGTGGATGGCCTTTTTCGAGATCCACTTGCCGATGCGCGGATTGACGTCCATGGCCGACCGCATCCGGAATTGGGCCTGGCCGTCGGTTGAAGCAGGGATCGGATGGGCGGATTCGAAGGCGCGCGCATCACGTACGGTGCGCATCAATCGCGGATAACGGAGCACGTTCTCGACGAGCTCGCTCATGACAACTCCGATCGCATCTGACTCTGCCCAAGCCTACTGGCTGGCCTCAGCTCAGGCGGCGTCGGAAAGTGTCCTTGAACTTTGAGGCCAGCAGCTGGCCCACCTCCCCGTAGGAGAGGTAGCGGCTCAGGGACTCCGGCTTGCTCGCCGAGGAATCCACCACCCCAAGGTCGCGCGAGTAGTTGGAGTTCACGACGACAGCCAGGTAGCCCCGGGCGATGTCGGCCTGGCTGACTCCTCGAAGGATGTACTCGAGGTGGTGACCCTCGTGATGGAAGACTTTCACGAAGGGCTCGCGGGCATGGATCTCGATGGAGTGATCCTTCTGCAACCACATGTTGTACCAGGTGAACTCGTACGGGGATTCCGCGAGCACGTCGACATATGTCCAGCCACGCGGATTGAGGAACTTCTCCTTGAATGAGCGAAGCACCGTGGCGGAGAACACCTGGTGGCCGTGGCAGGTGCGGATCACCCGGGCATCAAGTCCGACCAGTTGCTGGATCTTTCGGATTTCCGTCTCCCGAGTCTTCCAGTACTGCTCGTAGTACCTGGGCTCCACGAGCAGCTCCTTGTCCTCGACGAGGACCGTGTACGGAGTGGTGTCGTTCACCATGAAGTCGGCGAAGCCGAAGTCACGAATGAACTCGGCATCAGAATCCACGCAGAAGTAGTTCTCGGCAAAGCCGAGTTCCCAGAACGCGAGCTTGATGATCTCCTGGTTGATGTATCCCGGACGCATGCCGTGCACCGGCACATCTGTCAGGTACTGGCCAAGAAGGCTCTCGCTGACGAGCTCGATGTTGGATCCGACGAGTGCACGGAATTGCACCAGGTCACTCTCGGGAATGACGACATAGAGAGTCAGGCCCTCGGTGTTGTGCTTCTGAAAGCTGGCAACCAGACGCTGCGCATATGCGAAGTCGCCCGAGTACGACTTCAGGAGCAGCGCGAGAGTAGCCATGCTCAGGCGGGCTTCTTCGTGGCTTCGATCAGGCCTGCCGAGCACAGGAACATGCCGCGCCAGGTGCCCTCATGCTCCAAAGCGACCTGCGCTTCGCGGTACGCGCGGGCATCGATGTTGCCCGCCAGCATTGGATACGCGGGGTGGTAGTTGTACCAGTGGAAGCGAATATCGGAGTAACCCGCAGCCTTGACGACCTCGGCAAGTTCGAAGGGATTATGGAAGCGGGAGAGGATCTCGTCGTATCCATCGCCGGTGGGTCGGGTGCGCTTTGGCGGCTTGTCGACAGCGAGGCGTGCGTCGAGGTCAGCGGCGACAACATCGCGGATTTCCTGAGAGACGTCGACGAGCAATTCGTCGAGGATGAACTCCTTGGTCAGACGGTTGAAGGTGAACATCGAGAACATCGAGTTTCGGAACTGCAGCAGCAGTTGGCCACCGGGGCGAAGGAAGTCATCCATGGCCTTCACGAAGGCAGCGTCGTCGCTGACGTGCGGAATGACCCCCAGAGCCATGACCGCATCGAATTCGCCGCGTAGCTCGTGCTCGGCACGCACCGCTTCGGGGTTCTCGACATCGAGGAGCGTGATGAGGGATCCGTCGAGTCCCTTGGCCTCCATGTTGGCACGAGCGATCTTGACCATCTCCGGTGAAACGTCATTTCCGGCGACTCGAATGCCGGTGGCGCCGATGGTTGACAGGGGCGAGGCATCTCCTGCGCCGAGTTCGTATACCGAGGTCGACCCGGCCTCAGCAAGGAGGCGTTGCACCAACTGAAGACGGAAGAAGTTGGCCGGGTACTCGGCATTGGTCCAGAGCTTCTCAGGGTCGTACTGGTCGCCGTAACTGGAGGCGCTGCCGTCGTAATGGGAGGCAACCGACATCAGGAGTCCTTCTTTCCGGGCAGCTTCACGAGCAGATCGTGCTCGACGAGTTCTTGTACGACCTCACATACCACGTTGACGGGCAAGTCAAACATTTCTGCCATGTCGAGAACTGAATGGTGGCCGTCGGCATAGGCGAGCACGTTGGTGCGCAGCAGGATGATGTCAGCCACGGTACGTGCATGAATCGCGTGATAGAGGCCGCGACGACCCAACTGCGGCTCGCCCAGCACCGTTGTCTCGTAGTAGTCGTTAACCTCGAGAACCTCGATGCATTCACGCACGAGATCGAGACCACCCTGCAGCCCAGCGGGAGTGACGACGGTCAGGTCGTCGAATGATGTGTGGTACTCGGGATACGCGCCGTACTTGGTGCGCATCAGGGAGATCATGGGTAGATCAATGCCTGGCATGCCGTACTGACGCTCGTCGCTTCCGCGATCAAGATAGGAGTATTCGACCGCGGGCGAACGTGTTGACAACACGTGACGTGCGATGCGATCGATCTCAAGATTTCCCAGGCGCGAAGCAAGGTACGAGTAGTCACCTTCGTCACCGATGCAGGTCAGGTTGAAGGCTGCCACGGTGGATGAGCGCAGGGCATCGAGGTGAAGGCTCGCGTAGGTGATAGCGCCGATGGTCTCGGGTGCGAACACGAAACGGTAGGTATAGCGGCGGCGCGGGAGTGACATCAGCCAGAGCGCGAGTGCCGTGGAAACCATCGGGCCGGAGAGCTCATTGTTCGCCAGCGAAGGGTGGCAGATGTAGGTCGTGATGAAGACTTCCTCGGTCGATTCGCCGGGAATCACCAATTCGCCGTAGGTCAAGGAACCCGGTTCCAGGGTTGCGTCGATAACAGCTCGGTACTCACCCCCGGGCAGGCGCTCGCGCAGTGCGTGCGGAAGGCAGAAGCCCCAGGTGCGGTTGTAATAACTCGTCACGTAGGGAATTGCCTCGGGCAGTTCGGGCGTCGAGTGGAGGTGGTTCTGCAGCTCGGACAGAGGCAGCACCGTGTCGACGGGCACCGAGTAGCCCACGACGTGAATATTCGAGTCAGCGAAGTCGATCACTCGTGATCCGTCAGGCCCCTCGAGGTAAGCCCCTCGAATGTTCCACTCGTCGGGCACCTGCCAGTCGAAGACCTGGGTGCCGCTGGGCACCTCGTGCAGCTGCAGACCCGGAAGAACCTCCTGCAAGATCGCGAAGGTCTCGCGAACACCATTGCCCGTGAGGCTGCGGCATATCGGGAAGAGACGAGTCGCCAGGTCGTGCATGAACCGGCCCTCGGCCATGTCAGAACCGCTCACACCGTCTCCTCGTCACGAAAGCCTTAGGATATCGACGTCATGACGGATCCCCGAGTGCTGATGGTGATCCCCACTCTGGGTCGTCGCCCCGAGTACCTCGAGCAGTCAATCTCCTCGATCGAACAGCAGGGCCTGCCGGTCAGCATCGTCCTCGTGGCGCCGCTCGATAACCCCCATGTGCAGGAGCTCGCCGCCCGACATGGTGCCCAGGTAGTTGCGGATCCAGGCAGCCTGCCGTCGGCCGTCAATGCCGGCGCGAGCCATGGTCTGGCTCAGCAGCCGGCCTGCACCTACGTGAACTGGCTCGGTGACGACGACCTGCTGGAGCCAGGATCGCTGGCGCGAACAGTCGCTGCCCTAGAGGCGGATCCGACTGCCGTTCTCGCCTTCGGCGCGTGCCGCTACATCGATGGCAACGGACAAGAGCTCTGGATCAGCAAGGCCGGCCCCTGGGCGCCCCGAATCCTCAAGTGGGGCCCTGATCTCATCCCGCAGCCGGGCATGCTCGTGCGGGCTACGGCGTGGAGCGCCGTTGGTGGTGTCGACGACTCACTGAAGTTCGCCTTTGATCTCGATCTCCTGCTGAAGCTCCAGCCTCTCGGTCGCTTCGTCGACGTGGGCGAGGTCGTCTCTAGTTTCCGCTGGCACGCGGATTCGCTCACTGTCGGTGACCGAACGCAATCGCTTCAGGAGTCAGAGAGAGCGCGTCGTCGCGCTCTCAGCCCATTCGCGCGCAAGTGCGCATGGATGTGGGAAGGGCCGGTTCGTATCGCGACGCGGCTCGCCGCCGACGAGGTCAGTCGGCGAGCACGAAAGATCAGCAGCGGTCGGTCGCCACGCGCAGGATCGTGACCGCGTCATTCGCGTAGGCCACTTCGGCCCACGGTGACCATTCGCGCACTTCAGCGCGCGCATTCGCTACCCAGACCCATGACGCGCCGGCAGCACACAGTGGCGCCAGCGACGTTGCAGACGGAGTATTGACGAACGCCAGCGACGCCTTCTCACGATCAAGCACAGTGGGTAACTGCGAAGTCGTTCCGTAGGGTGCTTGGTAGAGCAGACCCGCAATCATCATGCGATGGCGCGTCAGCGCCGGAACTAGCGGACTGAACACCACATTCGTCGCGATTATGTCGTCAGCTGATGCGTGAGTCAGGACCCAGTCTGCCGCTGCCTGGTCATCCGACGACCACTCGCGCACGACGATGCGATCGATGTTTTCGACGAAGCGAGTCAGTGGCGTGAAGGCATCTGACCGCAATCCAAATTCAGGGAGCGTTCCGAATGACGTAGAAACGACCCCGAGCGCTCGGGTCGGCGCGGAGAGACAAACCAGAACGAGTATTGACATTGCGAGTACTCGAGCACGTGAGCTTCCAGCCAGTGAATGCGAACGAGCAAGTAGCGATCCGATAGCCACGGCACCAAGCAGCCCGACTACCGGGCCAAGCCAGCGGAGCGAACCGCCACCAGTCGCCCACAATCCCGTGGCTACCACAGCGAGAATCAGCCCGAGCAGCGCTCCAAGCCAGATGATTGGTGCCGGTCGATCGATTGAACGCGGTGATACTGTCGTGACTGCTCGACCAACGCCCACTGCAGATAGCACGGCAAGCGGCGCTGACGCGGCGAGAGCAAACCAGGTGTCATTGAGGCCACCGCTGATCAGCACGACAGTCGCGAGGCCGGCAATCGCCAAGCCCATGCCGAGAATTGTTGAGGCATTCCAGCGAGTACTGCGAGCAGTTATCAGCCACCCAAGACCTGCCCAGCGCGGCACGATGGCAAGCATCATGATGACCGTGCCAACCACGATGCCGCATGGATTGTTGTTGGGGTTCAAGCCCTGCACGCTCGAGGCTCGATCAACGAGTTGAAGGATCTTCAATCCGCCCGGGTCGGCCGAGCCGGCCACCACGATCAGGTAGGTGAGAGCCAATGCGATGCAGACGACGACAGCCGCCACAACAGCGCGTCGAGCCCAGGCAGTGCGACGCAGCAATCCGAGGATCGCGGTGAAAGCCATACCTGCAGCAACGATTGCGGCTGAGCTGATCTTGCCGCCGGATACCGCGATGGCGAGCGCGCCGATGATGAGCAACAGCCAGGCGGAAGCACCTCGGCTGAGTGCCGAGCCGCGCAGGTACGCAAGAAAGGCGACGCAGAGCCCCAGCATCCAGACCATGCTGAGCGCTTGCGAGGGCGAGTCGAAGTTCAGGATCGTGCCGTAGGTTGCCCCGACATAGCCGCCGCTGATCAGCAGCACAGCAGCGAGCGTGGGCACCCAGGCCACCTTGGTCATGCGCTGGGCCCAGCCGACAGCGATCGTGATTGTTGCGATGATCGCGACGATCGGCAACACGCGAGTGAGCACCACGAATGACGCAGCGTCAGCCGAGACGCTTATCTGTCCAGCCCAGGCGTACGTCAGCCAGTGATAGCGAATGTTCCCACCGGCCATCAGGATGCTGTCGTCGGCTCCGAATCGCGCGATGCCCTGGGAGATTGCTTCAAAGAACAGCATGTCGGGGTGATACTTCCCCCACAGCCCTTCCCAACTCAGCGGATAGTTGACCACGTTGGCGGCCAGCGAGAGAGCGCCCAGCGCCCCGCCCACCACGAGTGCAACAACACCTGCGCGATTCGGTGCTCCGCACTTTGGCAACCGCAGCCCACGCGCACGGCGAACTATCCAGATCACGAGCGCGATAAGCGATGGCAGTAGCCACGCCCAGGTGGAGACCGGTCGGAGGGCCGCACCGCAGATGAGCGCCGCTGCAGTGCCGATCGCCAGACCGACGCCCGTGGCCTCGATGATTCCGACGGCACGGTGACGCTGGGCTAGGCGCCAAATGAACGCTCCGGTCAGCGCCTGGCACGACACGATGAGTGAGAGGAGAAGAGTCTGAGGCACCGTGACCTGCGTGATGAGCAGGAACACCATCGCGACGACGAGCAATGCTGCTGGCGTGAGCCAGGGGCGTGAAGCGAGTGACTTCATGCGCGACCTCGACGCAGCACGTTTCGCACGAGGAAGACCTTCGCATACTGGCTCGTGGTGTTCCATCGCTCACGAATCGCCACCGAGCCGGTGGGGCGAAGAATCGACATGCGCGCCGTATGGAATTGCCGGAAGGATTCTTGCCACTGAGTAGTTGACACACCACCCTCGGCAAAGGTGGCGATCACGAAATCTAGTTCGATTGGGTCGCTCACTTGCGCCAGACGCAGGAAGCTCGCGTAGTCAGCGACGATCGAGTACGAGGTATCGAATCCGCCGAAAGATCGAAGCACCGAAGTCGATGCGAAGGTTCCCTGATGACACGGGAAGTGGCCGTTGCTGAAGCAGGCGCTCTTCTCTGCTGCGTAATCCCAGGTGGGCGTGATGACTCGAGTGCCGTCTTGGCTAAGGATCTCAACCGGCCCGAAGGCCCAATCCGAGACACATGCGCCGCTAACGGTGAGCGAAGCGCGAACATGAGCGAGAGTGTCAGTCGAGAAAAGCACATCGCCCGCATTCGCGAAATAGCAGTAATCGCCAGTAGCGAGTGAGAGCCCCGCGTTCATCGCGGCATAAATACCGGCAGGTTCAACCCACGTCACGACAGCAGGCGACAGAGCTTCGAAACCTGACAGCGCGTGAGGGATCGCTTCCCGATCAGTCGAGCTGTCGATGACGACGTACTCGACACCGGTGAGATCCTGCGCGGCGAGTGATTGTGCAGTCAGCGTGAAGTCAGCCGTAGCGTCCTTCACCACGGTGATCACCGTGAGCCACGGCCTGGTGCTCATCGGTATTCGCCTAGCGCGTCTTGACGAAGACGCGGCCGGAGTAGTCGATCTGGTGCATGTAGGGACGCTGGCCGGCGAAGTAGTCGTCGACAGCCTTGCGAGCGCCTACCCAGTGTCCGTAGTCGTCAAGGATGCAAACACCACCAACGACCAATCGCGGATACATGATTTCGAGACCGATCTTCGTCGACTCGTACCAATCGGTGTCGAGACGAAGCAGCGAGATCTGATCAGGCACGCGAGTGAGCAGCGTCTGCGCGACATCACCTTCGACGAACTCGAAATTCGACATTGGGTAACCGGTGGACGCAACGTTTGCGCGTACGTCGTCGATGCCCGCGACGCACCAAACATTGTTGCCATCACCGATCGCGGTAGTGGAGAGCATGTCGGCGGCGGTGACGCCAGTACCTGCTTCGACGTCGTTGTCTGTCGGTGCTGTCATGCCGGCGAAGGTGTCGTAAAGCCAGATGCGGCGATCCGTGACTCCGAGACGACCGAGTTGCTTGGCCATCGCCATCACACTGCCGCCGCGCCATACTCCGCATTCCGCGAAGTCACCGGGCAGTTCCTGATCGACGACATAGGAGACAGCGTTGATCAGGCTCCAGAGGCGCTCTGCGCTGGTCATGGTGAACGGGCGAAGGGAAGAGATCAGCTCCGCATCTGCCGGAGTCGCCTCGATCGGCAGGCGCATTGCGGCGGAATTCACGCGCGAGATCTGAAGACCGAAGCGACGGGCAACGGAATCGACGGCCTGCTCGTAGCGCTTCACTGCGGCATTATCGCATCGAGAGCTGGTCCATCGGGCCAGGCGTGACGTTCCAGCAGTCACCATTAAGCAGCGAACCCGACTCGAACATGTTCATCAGGGCGATGTTGAGCTTCCAGTCGATTGGCACGACTGGAGTCATCGGAAGTGATTCCATCTCAGCGACGAGATCTCGCAGGAATGTGGCGCGGTAGAGGATCGCGCAAACCGTGTTCGTCACCGGTCGGGATGCGGCCAACAGGGCTCGAGGTGAACCACCGGCCCATGACGCGCCTGCCACGGGAGTCAGCAGGTGCTCAATACCCAATTCAGCATTCGTGAACGACTGGGAGACATTCACGTAGGCGGGAGCGGACCCAGCCTCGCTCGGCTCCAGGCTCATCAGCCCAAGAAGACCCCGAGCGCAGTCCTCGAGATCCAGGGTCGAGGCGTCATCCTCGATGATCAGCACCCAGTCAGACCCTGAAGCCAGGCCCTCCCTCATGAGAGTGAGGTGAGAAATCTCGATATTGATGAGGCGGCGCACCAGCTTTTGGGCGTCGGAGTTGCTCAGGCCTGCCGACTGCCAAGGGCGCCAGTATCGGGAGACCGCGTGAAGCCGCCTTAAGGCCATGTGCCCCGCCTGTCCGAGGCGGGTCACGCCCCCTTCGGGCTGACCGGCAGCCAGATACCGCTGCCAGCGGCTCTCGAGCCGTAATTCCTCGGAGACCGAGCCCCAGGCCGCCGAGCCGTCGATGGGCAGTGCGGCCGGGTCGTAGGCATCGTCGGTATTGACCCGCCACGAGGCCGTGACGCCCAGATCGGCAAGCCGAGCGGCGAGTGTCTGGGTCAGGCCATCGGGCCCCTGATTCGCGGCGAATCGCGACTTCTCATGGCTCACCAGGCCGATGAACAGCGATGTCACGGAGTCTCCTGACGAGCAGGCGGGCTTGGGGGTATTTCCCTCGGGCAAAGGTAGGTTAGCGACCGTGAGTGACGAGGAGGTCGGCAGCGCGCGGGAAACGGCCCCCGAGGAGACCCCTCATCGCGGCCTCGGGGTCGCTGACTTCCAGAGCCCGGGCGTGATCCCTGCGGTCAAGCGGGCCGTTCGGTTGTTACCTGCGGGCCGCCGCCGGCTGCTCTTTCTTGCCTCGGGCATCCAGATCTCGCTCGGCCTTCTTGATCTGCTGGGCATCATCCTGGTCGGCCTGTTGGCCGCCGTGGCTGTCTCAGGCATCGGTTCCGGCAGCACCATCCCGCCCAGCGTCGAGAACATTCTCGAGAACATCGGCCTAGGCGATCTCACCATTTCCCAGCTCTCGGTGATCGTGGCTTTGTCAGCTGTCTTCATCCTCGTGCTGAAGACAGCACTGTCTGCGGTCATGGCACGTCGAATCACTCTCTTCCTGGCTAACCGCCAGGCCGAGGTGTCGGCCAAGCTCGCTCGCGAGTTCTTGGCGCGACCGCTCGCCGACGTGCAGCGCTGGACAACGCCAGAGGCGATCTACGCGCTGGGCAATGGCGTGGGTGCGGCAACGGTGTCACTTCTGGGCTCGGCCATCACTATCGGCGCGGAGCTCTTCCTCTTCCTCATCGTCGGTGTCACATTGTTGGTTTATGACCCCGTGCTGACACTCATCACGATCGCGCTCTTCACCGGCATCGTGTTCCTCCTTCATAACGTGCTCGGTAACTGGACCGCGCGCAACGCGCGCACGATGACTGATGCATCAATTGACACGCTGACTGCGGTTTCTGAGGCGCTGTCGACTTATCGCGAGACGACCGTGCTCAATCGCCGTGATCTGTATGTCAGCCGTTACGAGTCGCTTATCGGCCGCTATGCATCTGCCAGTGCTTCCTCTGCCTTCATCATGGAAATCCCGAAGTACGTGCTGGAAGCGACTCTCTACTTCGGCGTGCTGCTACTTGCCGTCGTGCAGTTCCTCACCAAGGATCTCTCCGCAGCCGCCGCAACAGTCGCGGTTTTCCTCGCCGCTGGTTCACGGGTGGTACCTGCGATGCTGAGGCTTCAGGGTGCGGGTATCACTATTCGCAACGCCTCCGTCCAGGCGCAGCCCACTTTCTTCCTCGCTGACTTCCTCGAAGAGGCTCGTCAGCGCGACAACACGACTGATCAGGAAGATCGCCCGCGCATGACCGCGAGCAAGATCCACGATCGCATCGTTCAGGGTTACCCGGATTTCGAGGCCCGCATCGAGGTGCGTCACGTCTCACTTACCTATAGCGATGCTGCCGAGCCGGCGCTTAACGATGCGAGCCTCACGGCCCCAGCTGGTAGTTCTGTTGCGCTTGTCGGCCCAACGGGTGCCGGAAAGTCGACGCTCGCTGACGTGATCCTGGGTGTCATGCAGCCGCAGCTCGGCGAGGTGACGATTAGCGGAGTCAGCCCGCGCGAAGCAATCGAGCGCTGGCCCGGTGCGATCTCCTACGTGCCCCAGAGCGTCGCTCTCGTCTACGGCAGCATTCGCGACAACGTCGCTCTCGGCCTTCCGCGCGAAGCGATTGACGACGAACTTGTGTGGGACGCCCTCGAGCGCGCTCATCTCGCTGACTTCCTCCGAGACAATCGCGAAGGTCTGGACACCACCATCGGCGAGCGCGGTTTCCGCCTCTCCGGCGGTCAGCGTCAGCGGCTTGGCATCGCTCGTGCGCTTTATACGCGCCCCAAACTGCTCGTGCTGGATGAAGCGACGAGCGCCCTTGATGCTGAGACGGAGCAGGCGATCATCCAGACCCTCAGCGAACTCGTGGGCGAGGTCACCACGATCACCGTGGCTCACCGCCTCGCCACGGTACGCATGGTGGACCAGTTGCTGTATTTGCAGGACGGCAAGGTCATCGCGAGTGGTGCCTTCGAAGACGTGCGCAACACCGTGCCCGACTTCGATCGCCAGGCCTCCCTTCTCGGACTCTGAGCATGAGCACGCAGATCCGCGAGACTCCGGCCGAAGTCTCGGCTGTTGTCTGCACGATGAACTCCATCAGTGGCATCGAGAGTTGCCTGACTAGTCTCCGAGCGGCCGGCGTCGGTCAGTTGGTGGTCGTCGACGCCAATTCGCAGGATGGAACCGGGCGGGTAGCTGAAGGACTAGCCGATGTCGTGCTCACTGACCCTGGCATCGGGCTAGGAATGGCACGAAACGTGGGCATTGCGGTGACGACGAAGTCGCTCATCCTCAATATGGGCTCCGACAACGTGATGCCCGAGGGCCAGCTTCAGCGCATGATCGACTTCAAGTCTCGTGGGGAATTTGATGGAGTCAGCGCTCAGACCCTCATCGCTGGCGGTGACTATCTCTCGCAGGGCCTGAATTCATGGCGCAAGGGCAGGTTCCGTCCTGGGAAAGCGGCTGTCATCGGCACTCCGACCCTTTTCACCGGTGACATGCTTCGCCAGCATCCTTACGATCCCTCACGCCGCTTCTCTGATGACTCCGAGCTGTGCGAGCGATGGGAACGTGATTTTGGCGCAACTTTCGCTATCTCGGATGCCCACGTGGAGGAGATCGGCAAGACCTCGTGGAATGAGCTTGTCGTCAGGTGCCGCATGTACGGCGTCTCCGACGAGGAGGTCTTCACGCGAGGTCGCGAGAGCGGCTGGTCGATCCAAAGGCAACTCAAGTCACTCACTCATCCGGCACGTGTCGACTTCATTGACCCGATCACTCACCTGAGTCCGATCGAAGCGGCAAAGTCCGCGCCATTCCTGGCTGCCTTCGCAGGCATGCGTTACGCATTTTGGGCAGAGCGGGCGATCAAGAAGCGCTGACGTCATCCAGTAGTAAGTAGTCCTACCGAACTGAATCTCCGTACAGGCAGTTAGGCCAAATCCACCCAGGCAAGGTGCTCTCCGGATGCTAGATCTCGGTTGAGGCGCTTTCCGAGAGTCGCCTCAATCTCGTGTGCCGGCACAGCGTCGCCAGGCGCTGGACGAACAACCACGAGGTCGGCGCGCTCGATGATTGACCCGGCAGCAAGTGGCCGTGAGGATCGAACGCAGCGGCGCTGCAGGATCACGGTCTTCTGCTCGTTCTCCTCGACCCCCTTGATCCCATTTCCGAGGGAGGCTTCGAGAAGGCGGGTGTCATCGACCATGGCCCGCCAGGTCAGGGGATCCATCGAGAAGGCGTGATCGGGGCCGTTGCGAGTTACATCATCAGTGAAGTGCTTCTCGATCACGCGGGCACCGAGTGCTACCGCTCCGAGCACTGATACGTGACCGTGAGTGTGATCGGAGAGCCCGAGGGTGATGCTCGGGTACATCTCGGCGTACTGACGCAGCACCAACAGGTTGAGATGGTGAAGGTTCTCGAGGGAACCGGTGTAGTTCGTGTTGCACTGCATGAGCACGATGTCGACGCCGCTCGCTATGAGTAGATCCATCGCTCTCGTGACATCGTCAATGGAAGCAGCTCCGGTCGCAATGATGACCGGCTTCCTGAAGCTGGCGATTACCTGGAGTTCCTCAAGCCAGTTCACATCGCCTGAGCCCACCTTGAATGCATTGACGAACGGGTCGAGGTGAGCGACAGCTTCGAAGTCGTAAGGCGACGACATGAACTCGATGCCGATCTTCTTTCCGTGCTCGGCGAGTACTGGAGTCCACTCCCACGGCAGGCTGGCATCGACGTAAGTTTCAAAGACTGACTTCTTCCAGGAGGCCTGGTGATCCCACTGGCCGCCGAGGTTCCTGAATCCGTAATCGCTAACGATGTGCTCGGCACGGAAGTGCTGGAACTTGGCGCAATCCGCACCGGCATCCTTCGCCAGGGTCATCAGGTCGAGAGCTCGCTGCAGGTCACCATCATGATTGGCGGCGATATCGGCGATGAAGTAGGTGGGCCGATCAGGGCCGACCAGACGGTCGCCGATGGCGAATGTAGTCATTAGCCTGCTCCAGTTTCTCGAAGTTGCCCGGTCAGGACACCTTCATCATCGTAGGCCGTTGCGATGCCCTCAGCCTGGCTCGGCATTGCCTGACCGAGAAGAGATGAGAGTTTCTCGGTAGCGAGTGAGAGATCTCGACTCCTGGAGGTCGAATGACTCGCAGATGCTGAGGTGCTTGGCTTCAGAAGTGAGGCATCCAGTGCGAAAGTCTCCGCGACAGTGATTCCGAAATCGAATTTTGAGAGTGCATCACGGGATGCAACGTGAAAGGTTCCGGTAGAGCCACGCTCAACAAGAGCAGCCGTCACTGCGAGGAGTTGCTGGGCATATATCGACGTCACTCTGAAATCTGTATAGCCGTTCATCTCGTTTCGGCTTCTGAAGCCGTTAACGAAGAACTCGAGGATGGAGCGAGTACCTGACGGACTCCATCCAAAAAAATTGGTTCGCAGAATCAAATGCTGATCGTGAGCAGCGCGAACCGCATCTTCGCCTGCGAGTTTCGATTCCCCGTACACCGAGAAAGGATTCGTGGCGTCGGTCTCGGCATACGAACCCCGCGAGCCATCGAACACTGCATCAGTGGAGACGTAAACCATCAAGGCACCGCATGAGGATGCTGCAGCAGCGAGCGATGCTGTCGCGCCAGCGTTTACCAGCATTGCCCCCGCCGGATTACTCTCACACGCTTCATGACTCGACATGGCTGCGGAGTGGAAGATCACGCTCGGCTTGGCCCTCTCGACAAGTCGGGCAACAGATTCGGTATCAGTCAGGTTTATGGCCGCCGAAGAGGTGAATGCGCGTGAAGCTGCTCCGGTGCGCACCTGGCCAACAGTCTCAGCCTTGCCCTGAAGGAACACCCCGGCATTGGAGCCCAGGAACCCTTGGGCGCCGGTCACCAGCCATGTCGACATGTCGGTCAGAGATTCAGGTCCGTGAGCATTGCGCGAATCTGATCCACGTCGAGCCAGAGATCATTCGTGTCTGAGGTGTAGGAGAAGCCGTCTTCGACCGGCTCTCCCGCGGGTGAACTGAAGCCCCAGTCAGCGAGAGTGGGTAGCACCACGTAGCGGTCTGCTTGGCGCAGGGTTCGGCGCGAATCCTCAGCGGAGATCATTTCTTCGTGCAATTTCTCGCCTGGGCGAATACCGACCTCGACCAATTCGGCATCGGGCGCAACTGCGCGAGCCAGGTCGACAACCTTCATGCTCGGGATGCGAGGCACGTATAGCTCGCCGCCAGCCATGTCGTTGAACGAACTCATTACGAACTCGACCGCCTGGGGGAGAGTGATCCAGAAACGGGTCATGCGCATATCGGTGATCGGTAGCGGCTGGCCTGATTCCGCGAGGCGACGGAAGAACGGAATTACTGAACCCCGGCTGCCCATGACGTTGCCGTATCGAACGACTGAGAAGTGGGTGTCGTAGCCGGCTGCGTAGTGGTTGCTTGAGACGAAGAGTTTGTCAGCAGTTAGTTTTGTTGCGCCGTAAAGGTTGACAGGTGACGACGCCTTGTCAGTCGAGAGAGCGACGACTCTCTTGACCCCGGCGTCAATTGACGCTTGCATGACGTTTTCGGACCCAAGGATGTTGGTCTTTACGTATTCCATGGGGTTGTACTCAGCCGTGTCGACCTGCTTGAGGGCTGCGGCATGGACTACGTAGTCGACTCCGTGCAAGGCCATCTTCAGTCGGTCGCGGTCGCGGATATCACCAATGAAGAAGCGGACTCGGGGGTCATCACCCCACACCTGGCGCATCTCGTACTGCTTGAGCTCATCGCGCGAAAAGACCACCACGCGAGCGGGGTTACGCGTCTCAAGGATCTGCTTAAGGAATGCCTTGCCGAAGGAGCCGGTGCCGCCCGTGATGAGCACGGAAGAGCCCTCGAAAATAGCCACGTGCCCCTCATCTCCATCGCGGCGAGTAAGTGCGCCGCTATTCGGAGCCCGAGTCTACCCAGCGGGGATGCCATGATCGGGGGATGCAGGCACTCGTGCTCGGTACCGCCCAATGGGGAAGTCCCTATGGGGTGACCAACGAGCGCGGGCGACTCGGCGACTCAGACCTGGCCGAGATCATGGCTGTCGCCGCAGACGCGAGCATCAAGGCGGTCGACACTGCGGCCGGGTACGGCGATGCCGAGGTTCGGCTCGGTCCGTGGGCCTCGAAACTGGACATTGCGACCAAGGTAAAGGCCGATTCGCCCCTATCCATGCTCGACCAGGCGCGCGAGAGCCTGAATCTGCTCGGGGTCGAATCGGTTCGAACCCTCCTTATTCACGACTGGTTCGCGCTGGATCCGGCCCGAGCTGCTGCAGCTTCCAAGGAGCTCGCCGGCATTCGGGATCTCGGAATTGCCAGCAAAATCGGCATTTCCGGCTATGAACCGACTGATCTGGAGACGGCCCTCACCCATTTTGACCGCCTTGATGCGGTGCAGGTGCCTGTCAGCGCCCTCGACGCTCGGCTGGATGGGCATCCCGTCCTGGCTGAACTCATCTCCCAAGGCACCCGAATCCAGGCGCGGAGCATCTTTCTCCAGGGGCTACTCGCTGCCCCATCGACCAAGCAGCTAGCCCAGCACCCCGATGTGGTGCGCTTCCACACGGCCTGCGTGGAGGCAGGTGTCTCGCCGATAGAAGGTGCCTTGTCGGCGGTCCGAGCACGTACCTGGGTGTCTGACGTCGTCATCGGCGTGACTTCCGGCCAGGAGCTACGGGAGATCACTCGTGCCTGGAATTCCCCTGCCACTGTGGCGACGAACTTCACGGCCTCCCACGACCTGGCCCTCATAGATCCCCGTAACTGGGCGTAATCAGGCCGTTCTGTGAGACTTGTCCTGTGACCACCCTCGCTGTCGTGCAGGCTCGCATGACCTCGACCCGCTTCCCGGGCAAGGTGCTCGCTCCATTGCTGGGCGAGCCAATGATCCTGCGCCAGCTCGAGCGCGTCACCCGCTCAACTCTGCTGGACGGCCTCATCGTGGCTACATCGACGGATCCGAGTGATGATCCCCTCGTGGAAGTACTTCGCTCGGCCGGCTACACGGTGTTCCGAGGTCCCCTCGATGACGTTCTGGCCCGATTCATCGGTGCCATTGATGCCTTCGAGAGCAGCACCGGCAGTAAGGCCGACGAAGTGGTCAGGCTGACAGCGGACTGCCCATTGACCTCCCCCAAGGTCATCGACGATGTCATCAGCGCCTTTCGGAACTCAGAAGCGGACTATCTCTCCAACACAATGACACCTACCTATCCAGACGGCCTCGACGCCGAGGTGGTCAAGGTGTCCGTGCTTCGAGAGGTCGCATCCGTGGCGATTGACCCGCCGGAACGCGAGCATGTCACCCTCGGCATTTATCGACGGACTGATGAATACTCGATCGGCAACTACGCGGATTCACGGAACAACTCAGAACTGCGTTGGACAGTAGATACTCCAGAGGACTTCTCCTTCGTCTCTCAAGTGTTTGAGGAGCTCTACCCGAATGACACGAATTTCGAGTACGAAGACGTCCTTGACTATCTGAGAAGGTATCCGGAGAGAAGTCGTACAGAGAAAGATGCTGTCCGAAATGCAGCACTTCAAGGAATCGATACGGGAGCTATGAATGCCTAGCCTGACTGAGCGTTACGCGGCTTCCCTGATTCAGCTCGCGAGGGCCGAGCAGGTGATCCCGCTCGGTTCGCAGACGTTTAGCAAGTCGCGGACTCAGTACCCCGTTGGCGCCGCCCCCTTCTTCGCTCAACGCTCGCTCGGAAGTCATACCTGGGATATCGATGGCAATGAGTACATCGATCTCGTGAGCTCCCTTGGAGCCGTGGCGCTCGGCTACGGCGACACAGAAATCAACGAGGCCGTGGTTAAGCAGCTTCAAGACGGTGTGACTCTCAGCCTGTCGCACCCGATTGAAACTGAAGTCGCCGAACGCATGGTCGATCTCATTCCATGCGCGGAGATGGTGAGATTCGCGAAGAACGGCTCAGACGCAACCTCCGCGGCGATCCGATTGTCGCGAGCCTTCACTGGCCGCGACCACATCGTGGTCTGTGGCTATCACGGCTGGCAGGACTGGTTCATTGGCAGTACGAGCATGAACCTCGGTGTGCCGGAAGAAGTTCGTCGGCTGACTCACTCCATCCCCTTTAATGATCTTGATGCGCTCGAGGCGGTGATTTCGGAGTTTCCCGATCAAATCGCCGCCATGATCATGGAGCCGATGACCTCCACATGGCCGAATGAGGGTTATCTGCAGGCGGTTCGCGCAATCACCGAAAAACACGGAATTGTGCTCGTGTTCGACGAAATGCTCACTGGATTCCGATTCGCGGCAGGCGGTGCTCAGGAGTACTTCGGGGTGACGCCTGATCTAGCGGCCTTTGGCAAGGCACTGGCCAACGGCTTTCCGCTGTCAGCAATTGCTGGTCGCGCGGACATTCTCGGTGTCATGCCCCGCATCTTCTTCTCTGGAACATTCGGCGGAGAGACCCTCTCCCTCGCGGCTGCCAAGGTTGTGCTGGACCGCATGAAGTCAGGTGCACCGACCAATCGACTTGCGGAACTCGGAACCGATCTCATTGAGCGCATTGATGCGCAGCGTGATGCGCGATCAAAGTCCTTCCTCAACTTCTCCGGCCACCCCTCGTGGATGTTCCTTCAGTGGCGTATAGAGGAACCCGAAATCCTCGCCCAGGCTAAGACCCTCTTCCTTCAAGAGATGCTGCGTCGAGGAGTGCTCGTGCTGAACACTCACGACGTGACGACAGCGTTCGACGATGCAGATCTTGATGCCGTTGCCGTTGCCTACGCCGAATCACTCCAAATTGTTGGCGGAGCCCTAGATTCAGGCAACATGAGAGACGTCTTGGAGTGCGAGCCGATTCGGCCTCTATTCCGCGTTCGCTCGTGACTCCGATTAAGTGCTTGCACTTGGCGAATTGCCTTTCGCCTTCGAGGTTTACAGTGAACTATCTGCGAACCATGGAGCTTTAGAGCGCAACGGGATCAATGAGTATTGACTAGCCATCACCGGGCAAGAATGGCGATCGCTGCATCGCGGCCCTGAAGGACGGCCTCTTCCATAGACCCGTATTCCCAACGCCCATATCGCCCCACCGGATGCACATCAAGCTCACGCAAGGCAGATATGCCCTGCTCTTGAGCCCGTGCATGTTCATGATCGAGCACTACATAGGCGTCGGGTACCGGTACGGCCAGCGA
The DNA here is from genome assembly GCA_044374195.1 of Candidatus Nanopelagicales bacterium. Taxonomy (GTDB): domain Bacteria; phylum Actinomycetota; class Actinomycetes; order S36-B12; family S36-B12; genus CAIKZY01. The sequence continues at coordinate 46,692 of JBILOY010000007.1, read as the reverse complement.
AACAGCAACGTCGTCAGCACCGTCGATCAAGCCGAGAGCGATGCAGTCAGCAACGGCATTTTCAATGGCATCCTCATCGGAGAGCTCTCCCCAGTGAGCGATCTCGACATACACGGATTGCGCACCAGCAGGAACGGCTGCGGGGCAGAGGTGACTGTAGAAACCAATGCGATAAGCCGCGAACCGCTCCTCTGGCAAATAAATCCAGTGAGTCTTCTCAAAGTTGCGCGCAATGCGACGGAAACCGAGATTTACGCAGGTCACCGCGCGTGCACGCAAAGCAGGTTGTTCCGGTAATGCCGCCATTCTCAGAGTTTCTGGCAGCGGCGCCGAGCAAACCACTCCAAATCGATATCCGATGCTCGTACCGTTAGCAAGTTGCACGCTGCGAGTGCTGGTATCGATACCAATGACCCGTGCATCTGTGCGTACGCCTTGAGTTGACGCCAGAAGTGTGCGGTAGAGCAGGTCGATTCCGCCCTGCGCCGGATAAAGAAACTGCGCGTTGTAGCCCGTCGGCAGAGGAGCTTCAATCGCGCCATTGCGAATGTCGTCAAGATCCACTCTTGGCAAGAATCGTCCGATAGCAGAAGGTGCTAGGTCATCGAGCGGTACGCCGTAAAGCTTCTCGTTGTAGGGCCGCATGAACCACTTTGCGATTCCGATACCAAGGTTCGACTCCACCCAATCGCCGAAGCTGGATGGTGGGCGTTCTTCTGCTCTCGTTGGCAGACCCTCAAGGCAGTCAGACCGTACCCGCTGGCTTGCATCCACCAGATTCGCCTGCATCGGATAACGAATCAATGCTCCGTCCAGCAAAATGTGACTGCGTCGCTCGATCTCTAGCCATGCTCCAGGAGCGGCAGCGAGTACCTCGCCACGAAGTTCTTCATTGCGCAGGTGTAACAGGTGTCCAGAGCAATCGAATGCAAAACCGTCGATACGAAATGATCGGGCCAGGCCTCCGGGTTCAGACTCAGATTCGAGCACAAGATGACTTACCCCCGCACGTGTGAGATGGCGGGCGGCGCCGAGGCCCGCCAGTCCACCGCCGATTACGACGACGTCAACTTCTTCGGTCATTAATTCTCCCACCCGATCGAGAACCCCCTGGCGCTTTGAGGCGAGTTCTACGCTTTCCTGAAGCGTAATTGCCGCATCACGGCTAGTCGTACACCGACGCCAGTCAACTCGAATATTGCGCCAGAGGCCCTACATCTTGAGGGAACTGCAGCCGTTCCCAAAACATAGTCTTGTCGGCAAATCTCATTCCGGCGGGATTCCTGTGCTTGGTCTTTGGCCTAAACCGCCAATAGGCCGATCGCTGTCTGGAACACAGACAATGAATCGCCAAGCCACACCGTTTGCATCCTTCTGCGTACGGATGCCTGATACTAGGAAGCATGAGCTTGAACCCAGGATGCCTTCCTTCCTCCCACTCACGCAGCACGGTTCCGGGTCGATGAACACAAAGAGTGATGGGCAACTGATGGCCCACGAATCGGCCTCACTTCGAGCATGTAGGCGAGTAAAGGCGCTTCTCCCGAACTCTAGTCATGCGAAGACCATCGTGGCAGCATCGTTTATCTTGTACGGCCTTGCTTGCCTACCCACTCTCTGGCGAATGGCCTCGCCATTAGCGCAGTCAGATATCTTTCAGCACACCCAGATCGCAAACGGATTGATCTCAAGCGGCCAATGGATCTCATATTCACTCTTTTTCCCACTAAGCCATTTCGCGACATTAGGTGAGGCGAATGAACTAACGACTAGGGTCGGGGTTACCCTGTTGCTAGCAGCATTTATTGGATTGAAGTCCGTCGGAATTCTGCTCAGCGCTGCATTGCTTGTGCGTTCGTGGGGCTTCGCTTGGCTCGTCACCGCATTCGCAATGGTGAGCATGGCGCTGCCCAGCGGGTCGAACTGGAAGGATATTTATCTCGGACAGTTAAACGCGAATGTTTGGCACAACTCCACCACAATCGTGGCTTCGGCATTCGTCATTCCAGCGTTCACGGCGTTCCTATTTTTTCTCAAACACCCAACTCGGTATGCAGCGATTAGTGGTGCAGTGTTTCTTGCTCTAACGACCACCTTCAAGCCGAGTTTTGCTCTCGTCTTTCTTCCGGCGGTCCTATTTGTTGGCGGGATAACACTCCTAAAATTGCGCGCATCACTTAAAACCTGGGCGGCATTTTCCCTGATGCTGTTGCCGACGGTAGCCGTCATTTCGGTGCAGTTTGTCGTGACGTTCGCCAATCCAAGCTCCGCATTCCCTTCCAAAGAGCCGGTTCTTGCTCCCTTCGAAGTCTGGCAACGCTACTCACCAAACATCGTGGCTTCCGTAGTGGCATCGCTTTTCTGTTTAGCGATCGTGACGATAGTGCTGCTAATACACCGGGTCGAAGCCCTCGCATTGAGTTTGGCTTGGGCATCCATAGCGCTTGCTGTCATTCTGTACGCATTAATTGGTGAGCGCGACAAGCTTGGTGCGGTAGTCCTTGATGGAAACTGGACCTGGTCTGCCGTTCCCGCGGTTCTCTGCGGTTTCTTCGTTGCGTGCATTGGACTCAGCCGTCTGGCACAGAGTCCATTAACTCGGGTCTGGGGAGTCGCTGGATTTGTAATCTTGGCCCCGCACGCCCTTGTCGGTCTTTATTACCTGCTAGTCGTTGGGTCCAGCATCCAACCAACCTTCATTATGAACTGATTAGCGGTTCAAGCGCCTGCGGCACATCTAGTGCCTGCTCTCGCTGCGTTCAGCGAACGCACGGTGGTCTGTAGATCCGTAAATGGCCTCATCCCGTCTTGGAGCATCTGTTCAATCGCCACCGGTACATGGGGAACTCTCCCGCCAAGCCACACGGATGAGCTAAGTCCTAACCGATCTGCGGAGCAAACGAAGGATTCCACAGAACGCAGATCCAACTGGGCACGCCTTTCATGACCATTTGCCCCGACAGCCAACCAGCCGCCGGGAGTGTAAGGAACGTTTCCGGGAATGCTCCGGAAGAAGAGCTCATAGTCATCGGTCACAACTTGGATTGCGCGATCAACTGGTGCGTTAATCCGAAGCGATGCCTCTAAGGCTGCGCGAGATTTCTCTTGGCCAATACGCCCGTATAGTTCCAGCATTCCTTGCGGGAGAGTAGTGCTCAGCGCCACGATCATTGCGATGGTCAAGGCGATGATGCTGGCAAAACTGCGTTGAGGTGGTGGGACGAGACTCAACGCTGCCGCGGTGATCGACGCGCCTGCAAGCGCGAGGAATGGAGCAAGTGCGAGATCGCTGCGCGCTGACCAACCGAGCGAGACGAAAAGAACGTAAATCGTGCCCGCGCAAAACATCGTGCGTTGTACCCGGGTCTCCAATCTTGAACGGCTCACGACTGCGGCGACGCCCAGGGTGGTGAGAGCCAGGACGAAGCCCCCTAGGTGCGTGGTCCATTCGTTGAAGAACTGAGCTTGATGGGTCAGTAAGGTCGTCAGAATGGAGGAATAACTAGCAGGATTGATCTGACCACTCGTGTACCAATCGAATGGGGCTACTTGTCGGAAAATCTCAAAGGCCGCAGAAGATGTCAATGGTGGGCGTCCAGCGGAGACGGAGATCAAAGCCTGAATCGCCACTGGCAGTACGAATGCCACTGCGGCCGAGATAGCAACTCGTGTCCGATTGTTCCAGGTGAGCAAGACAAGCACCCCAAGCGCGAGGGGAAGTACGTGCTGACGAGTTGTGACCGCGAGTCCCGCGCAAATGCCGGCCGCAATAGCAAGGCTCGGTCGTATGCGGTGCCCTTCACTTCGTGTGACTGAGCGCGGTAACACGGTGAAGGCAAGTGATGCGAGAAGAAGTGTCGCGGCTAGCGAGTCCGGGCCGGCAGTGGTGAAATACCGAAAGCACATCGGTAGGAAGCCGAGAATCAGAACCGCAACGGAAGACGCCACCATTGACCCGGTGAGCCGCTTAGCGATGGCTGCAATAAGAACCAGCGAGACGGAATTGAGAACCCAAGATCCCAACCCGAGCCATGCGACTCGATCTCCGTCCGGCAGTCCGTGGACGAGGAGGGGGTAAAGAAATGGGTAAAACATGTTGTAGAGGCTTGATAGCTGTGAAAGATTGACACCGTCCGCCAACGCGATGACACCTAGGACGTCGTTATTGGCCGGGATGAAGCCGCTCTTCAATCCGAAAATGAATTGACAGAGAGCGATAATCAGCGCCAATACGTAGGGGAAAACGGAGGCGAAAAATGTCCTTGGAGTGAAGTTGACAGGGAAAACCCGCTGCAACTCGGTTTCGATCGACATCCCTGCTTCCATGATCCCTAAGCAGCGCAATCGCCGCTGTACATTTAGTTCATGCGAATAATGCCAGAGCGGTCCTGGGTGAAGGTAATCCTTGCATGGGTTGTACTCGCGATACCGGCGACACTCTGGTCGGTGGTGACGGCATGGAACGAGTTATACGACGATGCGTACATCTCGTTCAGATACGCGCAGAACCTTGGCACTGGTATGGGTCTAACTTGGAACCCTGGCGAAACTCCAACTGAAGGCTTCACGAATCTGCTGCTCGTGCTTGCCTTGACCCCTAGTTCGGCTCTTGGCCTCGACCCACTCATGGTAAGCAGAGTTTTGGGTCTAGTAGCGCTAATTTCCACTTGCGTGCTCCTGAGCTGGAGTGCGCGACGCTGGTTGGGTGTCACTGGGGCTGGCGCTTTGGCGGTGGGTCTCTGTTTCTCGATCGTCCCTGCGGCTCAACTCTTGGTCCTAAGTGGCATGGAAACGATTCTCTTTACTGCCTTGCTCGTTGCCGCAGTTCTCACGGGTGTTCAAATGATTCACCGCGGAGGCCTTGCGCTACCCACTTCTTTCGCACTCCTTAGCTTTTGTGCCTATCTTACGCGGCCTGAGGGAGCGCTCATTTTCTTGGTTATAGCGGTTGGACTAGCGGTGTCTTGGAAAACTGTTAAGCCAACTCGGTGGGTAGCAGTCTGGGGATTGGCAGGCTTCGCGAGTTTGATACTCATGCACTTGGCATGGCGTTCTTACACCTTCGATAGTTTACTTCCCAATCCGTATTACCTAAAGTCAACGTCTGCTCTGGTCACCTCCTCCGGCGCGGGCAGCGTCGTGGCATTCATTTCAGTCTTCGCGGTCGCCGGACTAGCAGCGCTAGCAACAGTGGCATGTTGGCGATCATCTGGCCTGGCCTCGCAGGCATCCGATCAAAAACGTGCGACTACTTTGCTGGTCACCAGCTGCGCGATGGTTGTGTTGTATCTGGTCTTCATTCTTCGGACTGACACGATTACCGACATCGCTGGTCGATTCGCATTTCCAGCCCTTCCTTTTCTATTCTTGATCGGAGCGCCTAGCGTTGGATTAGCGGTCCAAACGATGATGCGCCCTCGCGGCTGGAGCACTCCGATAGCTTGGCTCACTCTTGTGGTGGGCCTGAGCTTGCTGGCCGCGGTGCCGCTTGGAACCCTGACAACGGCTCTGAGCCCGGGCTTCCTTCGTGGCGCCTCCAACTCAATGGCAGCACAAATTGACGACAATCAGCAGCTAAAGCTCGCGAATGCATTTGAGCAAGCGGCCAATAATGTGACTGCGAAAGTTGCCTACGGTGATGCAGGCCTAGTGCCTTACAAGTCAAGACTGCCATGGCTGGACCTCGTAGGCCTAAATGACAGCGTGCTTGCTCGCACGACTTCCCTCAAGGATGCAACAGACTACGTCTTTAATGTCGCCCCTGACGTGTTTCTCGTGCCTGTGTCTCACGATGGTTCCCTCTATCGTGATGGTCACGGAGTGCTCGGTGACTACTCAGAATGGGCGAGCGATTCTCGCTGGTCAGCCTACGAATACCTCGGAACTTTCAGACGTGATGACGCGCCCTATGACCTACTCGTCATTGAGCGATCCGGATCGTTACCTGAGAAGGCGAGAAGAATCTTGCAAGATGAATTGCGCCTTGACTATGCCATTACGGATGCGCGTCTGATTTCACTTGGCAACACGGACTAACGAAACGAGGCCATTTGTATACGCCGCATTGTTGGGACTCTTGGGAGTTGCACGATGATCCACCCAGAGCCAAGTGACTCCACGATCAGACAGGCGATCTAATGCAGCGGCATCCCCCTGGGCCGCGAGCGCGCCGTCGTTGACACGACCAAGTGCCTCTTCAGACGGACTCTCCCCCACCGCATAAGGGACACCTTCGATGTCGATGATGAGGCCACTGAGAGCGGACACGTTAAAGATCGCCGAGAAACAACTCGGCTCGGGGGTACCGGGACGTTGACACTGACGATTAGTTGCAACGATTTCTCCTGCATCGGCCTGCTCGGCGAGCCAACGACCTGCCTCAACTTCTCGCGCATCAATTTGGACTGATGGCTCTCCGAGGAGATTTGGCTCATTCAGACGAGCTGCAGTGGCCGCGATTCCGAACCAGATACCAGATGCGATGAAAGCCGCAAGTAACGCTGACCAAGCCAGTGGCGGACGAGAATTGTATCTACGCGATCTCGGAACCAGGCGCCAAGATGTTAACAAGCCGAGGCTGCAAACGGATATAACCGCTGATATACCAATAGCCATGGCCCAGCGCCCGAATCCTGCAAACCCAAAATGTGTCGTCAACCAAAAGCAGGCTTTGAGCAGTGATGCAATTACGAGACCAGCGAGTAGAACCACGGCAATTCCGCGGGCATTTCCGCGTGCACCAATAGACGCCAGAGCCAAGGGCCCCATCACCACTGAGGCGATGGCAAGCCCGGCCCAGAAGAATGTGATCTGACTACTCCCCGCTTGAATCGTCAGGCAACTCGCCGCGATCCCCATAATGGGCGCAGCACCTCCGAGAAACAGCAGAGTTGAATGTTCGTTTTGGGCTCTCGCGAACGTGATGCCCAGGGCTAACACTGCGACACCGATACTAATTAGGGCCAATACTCCCAGAGGCACGCTTCCTGGACCGGTATAAGGGAATAGGCCCAGAAGTCGAATCGTCTCCAGGTTCGGGTCAATTGCAAGGGACTGGCTAGGACCAGAACCGACAAGAGCGAGTCCGACGATTGCTCCTGCGGCAACAACTCCTAGGTTAATCCACTTACGCCTACAAGGAATGTCTGTGGCGAGGGTAGCGATTAGAAGAGCACCGAATACAACGGCCGCGGTGGTCACGCGAGCAACCACCAAAAAGGTACTTAGCGCCAACAAGATTGAAACTTGGGGGACATGAGGCCATTCACGACCAGTAGCAAGTGCGATCAAGCACAGTGCGATTGGGATTGATGCGGCGTAACTCGGCGAAGGTTCAGTAGACATCGGTAAAAAGATTGAGTCTGTCGGGAAGAAGGCCCAGCACCCAAACGCAAGCGAGATTCCGCCAAATGCTGCTCCAACGGCGCGTCCAGAGATCGCCCATCCAATTGAAAGTGCAGCGGCAGCCGCGCCCAAGACGGCCTGCACGTAGAGGGCGCGACTGATACCTTGAAGTAGGTCGAGGCCACTCGCGCGTTCAATCGCTACTCCGAATGAGTCGCCGAGCCAGTGATATCCAAAGTCGTTGCCGGCGAATAGTGGATTGTCCCGATATCCGATTTGAGCGGCATTGCCAATCACCTGATGGAATGTCCAATCCGGATAAATGCTCGAATCAGCCAAAGTAGCTGGAATAGACGCCCACATTGGGGCAATTCCGATCAGAGTGACCAAGGGAAAGGCAACGAGAAGGCCGGTTGTTTTGATGTCGAGGTTGAATCCACTTCTTGGTCTCGCAAGGACGGCAGCCACTAGCAGAGCCGCGAGCCACGGCATCATCGGCAGCGAGAAGTTCAGTAGGCCGCTGAGCCATGAAAAGATTGAGACGGCTCCCATCGCAAGCGAAGCCCCGATGCCAATACCTAGAAGGTGCTGGGCCTGGGCTGTTGGCCTGAGCAGTCTCCAGGTGAGTGAAGTGAGGATGAGAGTCGGCAAGTACATGATCACGGAAGACTTAAGTGATGCCAGAGGAGCAATTCCGCTTCCCCAGAGAACGAATGCAAGGCCTAAGTATGTGAGTCCCAACGCTGCATCGACCGGCAAGGTACGTGCGGCGAGACCAACCCTCTTTTGAGTCGCGAGATCCGTTCTCGACACTTCTAGGCCTTGAAGCTGGTCACTGCTGTGATCACTCGATCTAGGTCGGTGTCACTCATGGAGGGAAACAGGGGAAGCCTCACAAGAGTGTTGCTCACATGCGCCGAAACTGGACAAGGTTGCTGGACCGACGCCGCGACTTGACGACCGAAGGGAGTCTCTTCCAAGGGAACGTAGTGAAAGACGGACATTACCTCGTGAAAGCGAAGGTGCTCAATGAATGCTGTCCGAGATTCACCACTCGGCATCAGCAGGTAGAACATGTGGGCTGGGTGTTTAGCCTCTTCAGGAACGAACGGTGTTCTCACACCGTTGCAGCTTGCCCATCCCAACAATTCACGTTCATACGTATTCCAGATCTGCATGCGGCGCTGCTGAATCTCCAGAAAGCGTTCAAGTTGTGCAAGGAGGACTCCTGTTGTCGATCCACGTGTATTTGTCCACTTGGCCGCGGAAGAATCGCGCACGATCTGTACCTTTTTCGCGCAAGATTTCGCCTCGCTCCGCAAGCGCCTCAGATTCGAGTGCAAGTGCGCCACCTTCGCCGCACGTGATGTTCTTTGTCTCATGAAAACTCATGGTCGACATGGAGCCAAATGAGCCGAGCGCCTTACCGCGCCATGATCCGCCGAGTCCGTGCGCATTGTCCTCAATGAGAGTCAGGCCGCGTGCATCCGCCAGTTTACGAAACTCATCTGGCTGAGCCCCGACTCCAGCGTAATGCACGATACAAATTGCGCGCGTACGTTCAGAAATCGCTGCTTCGGCCTGCTCGATTGACATGTTCAGCGTCGAGGGGTCGATATCCACAAAACGGGGTCGAGCCCCGTTCTGCAAAAACGCAGATGCCGTTGAGACGAAGGTGAAGCTTGGTACGAGCACTTCATCCCTGGGCTGCAAATCGAGAAGCCGTGCGCTCATCTCCAGGGCGTGAGTGCACGAGGTTGTCAGAAGGGTGGTTCGGTCGCCGACCAGTGAGCTCAAGATTGCTTCTGCTCGCTTCGCAAAAGGACCGCCCCCGGAGACGTGTCCGTTCTTGACCGCTTCGCTCAGGTAACTCAACTCGAGTCCGTCAAAAGAAGCCCTATTAAAGGGAATCTTCGAGGAGTTATTCACTGGAAGCATTCCTGTGTCGGCGATTTCCTCAGGCACGATCGCCAACTGAGTCTCTAATGACGTACGTAGGTTTACGCATGATTCGGAAATGCATTCGAGCTAAATACTCGCCCATGATGCCTAGCGTCAGAAGTTGTACTCCAGAGAAGAGTGCGATCGTCGAGGCGAGGAACGGAAAGCCTTGCACGCTCGTACCTGAAATGAGCGGACGTCCCACAGCCCATAGTAGGGCTGCGAATCCCACGAGCGCCGTAAGTAAGCCCAGAATGCTCGCTAGTTGAAGTGGCTTGGCACTGTAGCCAGTTACGGTGTCCAGAGCGAAGCGCAGTAATCTACGAACCGAGTAGTTTGAAGTCCCGTGCGCGCGCGCGTCGTGGTCAACATCGACTGATGAGTATGACTGGGCCGACCAAGTGAGAAGTGCATCGATAGATACGCCCGTGCCCACTTCCTGTTCGAAGCCGTCCCTCAGTGCGGTTTTGAATGCGCGAAAAGAACTCACAGTTGGCGCTTCGGCCACTCCGAGCCCTGAAGCCAGACTTGAACGGATTAGCCGACCAGCGAGTCGGCGAGTTAAAGATTGTCGTACTTGGGTCGGCACTCCATACACGACGTCAGCGTCAGTTTCCTTGAGCGTCACAAGTAGGCGAGGGATCATTTCCGGTGGATTCTGAAGATCATCGTCAATTGTGACCGAGACAGAGCCGCGGGCATTCCGCACTCCAGCGAGTAGGGCATTGTGTTGGCCGAAGTTTCGGCTCAGTCGGATTCCTCGGACATTGGGCCATGCTTGAGCAAGTTCGCAGATCGTGGCCCACGATTCATCAAGGCTGCCGTCATCTACGAGAATCACTTCGTAATCAGAACGATTCTTGAACGTCTCCGCTACCCGCCGAACCAGTTCAGCAAGGCTCGTAGCCCCGAAATAAACTGGCACAACAATCGAGATGCTTGGAGACACGGTCTCTTGTTCAGCGTTCAAGTTCTGCTCCCAAAAGCCGTCGCTGTAGATGAAGAGTCATGAGTGCACCGTCCAGACGAAGCCCAACACGGGTCCAAGCTCGCTGTGCTGCGATGTTCCATGCCTGCGTGGAAATCACCCAATCCGATTCTAGCTGCTTCATCCGCACATTAAAGGCTCTCAGTAGTGCTCCGTACATACCCGCGCCGCGCATCTGAGGGGTGACGCCAGCGAGCAAAACTTCCCACGTATTCCTCTCACCCGGGTCGGTTGGTTCAAGCTGTGCAATGAGACACCCGTTCAATAATCCCCCGATTGACGGCACTCCAGCCGTCATGAGGGTCGGTCCTTTCGGGATACTGCTTGCCCACTCGCTGTAAACGTCGGCCATCTTCACGTCGCGCGTGACTGGGTTCGCCGCGTAATGGTTGGTGTACTCGGCGAAAACACTTCGGAGACATTCTTGGAAGGCTCTCGATTCCGGTTCAACCGGAACGAGCTCAGCTGGATTTTCTGTCTCAAGATGCTGCCCTTTAGAAGAGTAGTAAAGCAATGTGTCCGCATGAATTACCTCGTGACTGGGAAGAGCACCGCGTAGGTCGCTGACAAAACCGGCTGAAGCCGCGTCAAGGCGTAGAATCACTAGGTCGCAATCAGAAGCAACCACCAACTCCGCGACTCTTGACGCAGCAGGATTCATGGCTAAGCCGATGTCGATCCGACCAACGTGCATCCCAAAGCGGCGGGATTCAGATTCGGACTGAAGGAGCTGAAGAGGTGCGCACTCAGTGAATTGATGGTATGCCACGCGACAACCTTGCCATAGTTCCGATCGGGATTTTCAAGAGTGCCTTAGTAAAGCGAAAATCCTGATTTTGGGCCGACTCAAGTGAGGCGTGCCATGGCTCAGTCTCGTGCGATTACGCCGAGATCCATCCACCATCGCGGTCTGCCGAACGGCGTTTGATCGCGCTTCGGTGGCTAAAGAGTTCTGGGTCGAAGCCTGCAGTTGACACGGACGAGACTCTTGCCGCTCCTGATCATTCCTGAGGGGATTCAGGAGAGAAAGCCTCCGATCTGGGCCACCAGTTGCGATCAAGCTGGCAAGTGAGTCGCAGACGGTGGTTGCCAGCCCGATCTCCCAAAGGCGAGTAAGCCATGGCTATGGACTGCGACCCGAAACTGCGGAACGCTTGCCTGGCTGGGTCACCAGGTATGCAACCACTCCAGGTACGACACGTCAAAGCATCCCGCCAAGTGCTGCAATCGCGACGGGTGAATGCCGCTACGTTATCGCTATGACTTCGGTAGCCGTGGTGATGCCCGCATGGAATGAGTCTGAGGGTATTCGGTCATTTCTCGTTGAGATTGCCGAAGCGATGGATGGTCTGACATTGACCTTTGTCGTTGTCGATGACTGCTCGACGGATGATACGGGAAGTGCTGCGGCTTCTTTAGACATCCCAGCGGTGGAAGTAAAGGTTGACCGGAACCTTGTAAATCGGGGGCACGGTCCGTCTACTGTGACCGCCCTTTGGCTTGGGCTAAATCTCTGCACTGACATAGTTGTGGCTGTCGACGGCGATGGGCAGTTCACCGGGGCCGATATGCGATTGCTTGTCGATGTACTTGTCACAGGCGAGTTTGATGTTGTGGAAGGGCTTCGTCGGGAGCGGGGAAACCCGCTGTATCGACGAGTTGCGTCGCTTGGAACTCGAGCCCTCGTTGCAACCAAGGCGCATTCTTGGCCGACGGATGCGAATACACCGCTGCGCGCTTACAGGAATGACGTGCTCTCGGGGCTACTCTCTTGCGTTCCCGCAGACTCAATAACGCCAAATCTAGTCATTTCTGCCGCGACTCGACGCTGGAAGTTGCGTGTGGCCGAGGTCCCCGTCGTCGTCAGAGATCGTCTTGGTGAGTCAGCCGTAGGAACCACGTGGGGCGCCCGAGCGGCAAGCATTCCCACTTCTCGCTTTGTTAAATTCTGCTGGAACGGGATCGTCGGCTGGAGCCGCGTGAACATTCCATCTCGTTATTCCTGACATCGGAAAGCTGGTTTAGGTATCACCACAGAGTTACGTACATTCCGGCTGACGCTCTTGGCCGGCAGCGCACTGATGACCGACATAGTTTGGTTCCAGAGGCGCTTAACTTTCCCAATTAGCTCAATGTGCGCAGTCGAAGTTGAAAGCTGCAACACGTTGCTGACCAAAAGGAACACGTGGAGAAAAAGGTTTGACACTCTAAACCCGACGCATAATCATGGGGCATGAGAACTTTGGCCCTGCGAAGAACAGACCTGGATCGCACTTTCAGCGAGAGGCCAGTCGACGGTCTAGCCCTAGTCCCCAGGCGGTCGATCTCAGGACGCGAAGTTGAAACTGGACTATTCCTTGAATAAAGCTGCTTTCAACATGCCGAAAATGGAGCGAATCGCAGGCTGGTTAAGCCTCGTGGCCATCGGGGCCGCTGTTCTGCTCTTCCTCATGCGGAACCTCGGAAACGATGCGATTTGGGATGCTGAGAGCGATGGTGTCTTCCGAAGTTTGGGATATCCAAGTGGTTACGAGAACGGGAGTCTCGGACGAGTTCTTGAGGGCACGCGCTACACGAACGATGCGGGTGGATTTGATGTCCTGCTGCATTGGTGGATGCAGATTTTTGGTACAGGGATTATCGCTTTGCGAGCTCTGCCTGGCCTGTTCTTTCTGGTCTACCTCGTCGCCATCCTCGTGCTTGGCCGACGCCTGCGGCTTCCCACCTGGGCAGCGGCAGCAGTCGTGGGAGCAATGCTCTTGGAGAACATCACGCCCTATTACGCGGCAGAGATTCGGCCATATGCCCCAATTCTCACAGCGTCCGTAGCGATGCTTGCGCTCGCAGGATGGCTTTCCGATAAGCCAGGGCCATGGCGTGCAACTGGTTTCGTGGGTGCCTCAGCCGTGCTGCTTTCTCAGCACTACAGCGGCTTCGCTCTCGCCTTCGCGACCGCAGTCGTCCTAGCTATCGCTGCGTGGCGTCGAGGCGCAGGCCAGCGGGTATGGCTGATTCTGCCCTTACTCTTCACCTTGTTCTGGTTGCCGGCGATGTACCTAGCGCTTCATGGCTCACCTTTTGCCGAACGTGGCAGGGTCTGGTACCTCGATATGGCGATGTTGAAATTCGCGGATGCTCAGCAGTGGTGGCACATACTGAGTTGGAACTTACTCACTCCGACTGGCTTGCCACGCACAGTTTTCCTCTTGGCAGTGCCGACCCTGTGGGTGCTGGCTCGCCGCAAACCCATCCTTCGACCGCTTGTTGCTGTGACAATCGCATGGCTTTATGTTCTGGCAGCCACCTTGGTCGCAGCGCTTATGTCGATTCTTGGATTTCTCCCGTGGTACCTAGGCACACGTTGGGCGATCAGCGATGTCGGACTAATCGCGATCAGCTTAGTTGGCTTGACTGCGATAGTTCTTCCTTGGATCCGGAAGGGATTTCGATGGATCCTTCCTCTCACAATTCTGCTTGCGATGATCGTGACCCTGTTGGGCGCTTGGCGCCTGGCGACCTATGACCGCGGGGGACCGATTGGCTACCTGAAGATAATTGGACAAGAAATGCTAGCGGGAGGCCCTCAGTCCCTCACGGTAGACGGATGGCTAATTTGGAACGTCAGATATCTCGTTGAGCGCAGCGGCGCGTACGATGAACTTCGCTCAGCTTGGGACCAAAATCGCGCCACAGCAGTGACTTCGCCGGTCGGGTCTGAAGCCGAGCAAGTCAGAGAGTTCCTTGATTCGCCCAAGACTCGCATGCTGATTCGAAATCACGACCCGATCAAGGGTTTCAAACTGCCGAGCGACATTGAGGTGATTTCGGTCCTGGGCGATGACGGCCCGACGCTGCTGGTGAAGCGTTGACCTCATCTTGCCTGCCGTAGGCAGCGAAGTAGAGGTCACTTTGTGCGGGGATTGGCAACCGCTAAAGGGCAGAATTGCTGATTAAGCGTGAACTCAGGGAGAAATGGCAGCTGGGTGAGCAACTGTTTTTTGCCGTGCCGATACTCCTATCCGCTCAGCAAGCAGTCAGTTTTACGAAGCCTTCCTAATTGTCATCAATGCCACTCACTCGCCAATCCTCAACCTTTGTCTCCTTGCGTATCAATTGAGAAAGCAGTTTGCGGAACTTTCGACCGAAGAGGAGTGGGATTGATGACGGGTTTAGTGCGCATCTCTTTAGCAGTCTTAAGGCTAAATCACGATCTTCGCGTGCAGCCGCTTTTGCGTAATTCGACCGGTCTGAGTTGGATCGACCGTAGATGTAGGTGAGAGCCGAGCTGAACTCGGTAACCCATTTGGTTCTAGATTCCAGCGCGGTTGCTAATTCAATTCGCATGGGACCTGATTTTCTCGGAAACCCATTAATGAGGTTTGCGTGACTCTTCAGGGAGGCTACTGAACCACTCATCTGAATGTAAGTCGGCTGAATGAGTTGATCAAGGGTCCATTCGGTTGGGTTCAAAACTTTCGGACCACCCTTCTCAAAACCCGTCCAAGTTTCAAGTCTTTCTCCCGGTGTGAGTTCCCAAAGCTGATCTGGCGACTCATGCCGCATGCCCCAGGGTCCAAAGTAAGCAAAATTCTCGGCTAAGGGCCACTGGAGTTCGTTGGGCACTACTTCTTGCAGCCCACGAAGTCGAAGCTGATCGTCATAAGCGAGCCAAAAGATCCAATCCTCATCGTGCGCACCGGTTGTAAGCAAATGATGTATCCAGAACTCCTGATGATGCATTGTCGGGAGTTCAGTTTGCGTACAGATGATCTCGGCTTTTGATGGGCTTCCAGACTGAGCGCATTCACGGATGTATCGCTCGGCTATTCGGATGTCCTCAGAGTCAGGCAACGCGGTAATGCTGAGGACGACTCTCTTGAAGTATTTTTCAGCATCCCTGATTGAGTCCAATGCACGCACAAACCGAGCGCCACCTCGCCACACAAGCACGACTAAAATTGGTTGCAAAGGCCCAACTTGAGCCTGGCCATTCATGAAGTCACCTTCGGGTACATCGACAGATATTCAGCTGGAACGACTCGCGCCGACCAGGTCTTTAGGGCCCTTTCCCGAGCGTGCTGCTCCAGGCCCTCACCGGATTCGATATGTAGAAGTGCGTTCAGGATGCTTTGCGCGAAGAGCGCGGAATCGAATGGTTTTGCGAGGAACCCAGAAACTGCGTGATCGACAATTTCAGGGAGGCCCCCCACGCTGAAGGCGATCACTGGCCGTCCACAGCTCTGTGCTTCCATTGCAGTCAATGGCATGTTGTCTTCGCGGCTTGGGACAGCCGTTAAATCGGCTGCGCAGTAGTGAAGTCGGAGTGATTCGTTCCCGTTAATGGAACCTCTCCAGTGAATCTTGGCCCCAGATGTGCTCTCGTAACCCGGGCTTGGCGGACCGACAATGACTACTTCGATGTCTGGCACAGATGCCCGAACTTGCACGAGTGCCTCGTCAAGTAAGTCCCATCCTTTTCGTTGGTCGTGGATGCCAGCGGATGCGAGGAACAGAATGAGAGGGACGCCGAGGGGAAGGCCGAGCTTCGTTCTCGCCTCATTCATGTCCATGGGGGCGAATACATCGCAGTCGACAACATGGGGAATACGAGTGATGGGCCAATGGCGCATGAGGGAACTGCCTTTGACGCTTTCCTCAAGCCACGAGCTGGCCGGCACTATCGTCATCGGTCTCGTCCAGAGCTGGCTCTTGAGTTCCCATGTTGATCTGTCGAGGTCGAATCCCGATTCATCGGTTGGTCTATTGGCTTTCGTATAGCTCCAGCGCCAGCGGGCGTTGGGCTCGTCGGCTCCGTAATGCTCGGTGCCGGCGAAGGGCCACATGTCATAGAGCGACCAGACGATGGGCTTCTCGACCTTGCCGATCTCCTTGATGCTGAGGAATCCGTCGGTGACCCAATGCAGATTGATCACGTCGTAGGGGCTGCGATTTATCTCATCGGCCGTGATCGTGGAAAACCTGGCCGGCGAGCGCCATGTCTTGCGGGGAGACTTCTGGAGTTTCCAAAGTTGTCGATCGGCGAATTGGGCTCGTGCGAACTTGCCGAACCTGCTCGGGGGAGGCCCCTGGACAGTCGGATCGTCAACAGTCTTGACGGCTACTCGCATCGTGGAGTCGAGGCCTTCGGCCACCATCGCCCGGTGCAGGGCATAGGCCGCCCTGGCAGCACCGCCATTGGCGTCGTAGGTGCTTAGATGGAGAATCCGAGGTGGCACCCGCCTACGGTACTCCGAATGGTCCGAAGGGCTCTCAGCGTGGATATTGCTTTCCTGATCGCCTACCTGGCTCTCGTGGCAGTCTCCTACGCCCGGGTTCGGAGCATCAGCTGGCTGGCCATCGCGCTGGCCTTCTCTGTCTCGGCTTTCGGAGTGCTGGTTTCCCTCGGTGATGACCTGGGGCATAGCTGGACCAGGGTCGAGCTGCAGATGATGCTGCTGCTGGCCCTGGTGGCCGTTCTTCTGGCGGCATTGCGCCGTGGTCGACTGAGGCTCTCAAGTCTCAAGCGCCAGCTCTACGCGATCCTGATCCCGGTCGCGATCTTGCTCGTCGTCTTCTTCATCATCACCACGTTCTGGACTACCGAGCCGGCCTTCCTCCACCCGGTCAGCTTCCTGATGGGGCACTCGGTCGCTGAGGACAATGCGAAGTGGCTCGACTTCACGTCACAGCTCGCCACTGGGCAGGGCATCGTGCAGGGCGTGCCCATGGGAGGGCCGCTTGCCCTCTACCTGACTTTTGTCGCAACGGCGATGGGTGTGATCTCGCAGATCTTCCTGCACGGATACAACGAGGTGGCGGTTGCGGCGAACTCCGTCGTCTTCGGAGAATTCCTGCTCGTCGTCCTGGCGCCGCTGTTCCTTGCGCCGCTCGCCGATGCTCGACTGCGCGCTCGCTCGGGACAGTTCACCCGCCGCCTGCCGCTGCCGTTTATCTGGCTCTCGACGCTGATACTCGCCTCCACGGTTTTGCTGGTTACTGCCTATGGGCATATGACTCTGCAGTTCGTGCTGCTGATCTGCTCACTGTGGGCAGTCACGTTCCTGTCGCAGGTTCCGATCCGTCGGGCCCGACTGCTTACCTCGCTGGTCATCGCTGCCGCTATGACCGTTTGGCTGCCGCTGAATGTGCTCGCGGTGGTGATCCTGGTCGGCTGGCTGGTCATTCTCGTTTCACGCCCGCTTCGACTCGGTCGCAGTGAACTCGATGTTGTGGGCCTGCTGCTCTGGCTGTTGTTCGCTGTCTGCCTCTGGCAGCCGATCAAGAGCTCACTCACGTACTTCCTCACTCCGGCTACCTCGGCAGATGGCGTCGCCGGCTCCGGTGGCGGCCTGGTGAGCGCGTCGTCGCCAATTCGAACGTTCATTCGCGCGAGCCTCGACCAGTCCGGACTCTTTAGCAGCAACGGTGGCACCGAGCAGACTCAACCGATTCTGGCGATTCTTGCCGCGGCTGCAGTAGTCGCTGCGGTGGTCTACCTGGCTCGCCAGACGACTTCACGCCCCTCTGCCATTTGCCAGCGCTTCGCGCCGATCGCCCTGCTGGCCGCCTTCGCTCTGGCGATTTACGCGCTCGACTTCTGGTCAACGGGAAGTGGCCCGCACTACGGCTCAATGAAGTTCACCTTCATGGCCACCATCGTTGCGCTTGTTGCATGCGTGCCTTTCGGCCTGATGCTGATCGATCGCAAGGGCGGCTCGCGCATGACGCCGGTGCGGTGGATCGCAGTCGCAGCGATTGTCTACTTGATGGTGATCGACAGCCTCTTGCCGCGCTCGCTCGCAGCAGCTCGCCCGCAACAGTGGTCGCCGGCAATCCCCTTCGATAATCCGAAGAGCTACTGGTGGCCTGCCGACGTCAATGGCACGGGCAACCAGAGCATCGCCGGGAACCCAGTGGGCTGCGTGTATCTCCCGCAGGGTGCGAAGGTGCCGTCAGCGCTACTGGTCTCACAACTCTCGGATGCACAGCGCGTGTATTCGTGCACCCGAATCCTTGCCGGCTTGTCAGGTCAGGATGCGCAGGCACAGCCGCTGGTCGACTGGTTGCGCCGCGAATGGCTGGGCAACAAGGGTGCGTGGTCGGATGTCTACGGATACTTGGATGCAATGCCTGATGCTGTCAAGGACAAGCAGATGATCATCCTTGATGACGGAAGCAATGTGATCGGGCTCGATACGGTGCGTTATCTGTTGGAGCGCTATCCGGCATCGGCCGGCATCACCCCTGCGCCTTAGTTCGCTACTTACGTTCAGGAGTGAGCGGAAAACTGCGCTCTGGTCAGGATGTCCTGATAGACCATCTTTACCCCTGCGGGTAATGACATGCGCGTCAGCTCTGATTCCCTGGTCGGTGTCGGAACAAGTCTGAGGTCAGAGACCTGCGCGGCCGAGCTGGAGTGGGTGCCGAGAGCCACTGGAACCTTTGTGCGCGAAACGTCCTGCACGAGCCGAATCAACTGGCCGAGAACAGTGGGCTCACCAGACGCGATGACCGCGGTACTCGTGATCATGGGTTCAGTGACTGCTTGTTCTATCCACTGCAGGGCGATGCGTGCTGCATCATCGACGTAGATGTAGTCACGGATGGTGTCGAGTGAGACGAAGATGTTGATCGGCTGCCGGGTCGCTGCGGCGAGCGCGAGTCGTGAGATGAGACCTTGCAACTTGTCGAGATTCTGGCCGGGGCCGTAGAGGTTGCTGAAGCGGCCGATGACGACAGCGCAGGTGTTCCCGAGAATCTCTTTGGTCACCATCTCTTGCTTGAGCTTGAACTCGCCATAAGGGCTGAGTGAGATCGGCGTGGTCAAGATATCGAAAGGCGGGTTGCTCGAGCCTGCGTAAACGCCTCCGGCAGAGGAAGAGAGGAAGAAGACGC
Source organism: Candidatus Nanopelagicales bacterium (assembly GCA_044374195.1). Lineage (GTDB taxonomy): Bacteria > Actinomycetota > Actinomycetes > S36-B12 > S36-B12 > CAIKZY01. The sequence goes on along the minus strand of JBILOY010000007.1, from coordinate 27,524 downwards.
CCTTGCCTGCGGGCGGCTTCGCTGCGATCTCGTTCAGCAGTGATTCGAGAACACGAAGTTCCTGCTCGGCGGATTCTGTTGAAGCCGAGACGGTAGCTGCGCCTGCGGCCCAGATGATTGCCCAGTCGTTGGTGCCTACTGAGTCTTTGAACTCGCTGTAGTTGTTGGCGAGCAATTGCATGCTCTGCTGTTCATCGAGCCACGGAATGCTGCTGGGATTGAAGGAGTGCTTGACGTGGCGCTGAATCGCACTGCCGAGAAGGCCACCGGCACCGATGGTCCAGATGATCAAGGCTTGGGATTCTCGTCCGAGTTATTACCGAAGGTGCCCGCGGGATCGCGCACCACGACATAGAGCGGCTTGCCCATCGACATGTTGGTCGCGGCGCCGATGTATTGGGCGATAACACCAAGGCTCAGCAGAATCGCGCCACCCACGATCATGAGAGCGACGAAGATACTTGCCCAACCCGTGACAGGAACATCGCCCGTCCAGCGCTGGTAAAGCACCCAGATTGAGGCGAGGCCGCCGAGGATCACGAAGATGATGCCGAGCAGTGAAACCAGGAACAGCGGCTTGGTGCCAGAGGAAAGAACCAGGCGCCCGAAATGGGAGGCAAGGCGCTTGTAGCTGTAGTTCCCGGCAGGGCGACCCTCATTACGCACCGTGACCGGGAACGTGGTGACGTCAGCAACGACCCAACTCAAAGCGACATCGAGGTAGACACCAGTGCCCGTATAGGCAGCAACACTGCGGCCGACTTCGCCGAGCACGAGACGGTAACTGTTGAACTCCGCGAACTCCTGATCAGCCAGGAACTTTACGAAGATCCGCTTCGCCATCTTTGAACCGGCATTGCGCAGGGCACTATGCGGCGGGGGATTGAGTGGAGTCGCGTAAACGAGTTGAGCGTGATCGTCGTAGGCACGATCAAGCATGTCGCCAATGAAGGCGGGATCCTGCTGGCCGTCCTCGTCCATCGTGACGATCCAGTCGCCACCGCTTGAGGTCATGCCGGCCAAGGTGGCCGCGTGTTGGCCGAAGTTGCGGCTCAGCCAGACCGGGCGCACCCAGTCGTGCTCACGGGCAAGCTTTCGAATGACCTGATCGCTGCGACCGGGGCCGCGATCCCACACCAACAGCACCTCGCCCACGCGGAACTCGCGACCCTGCGGGGTCCGCTGAGTGGTCGTGAGTGCCTGGAGTTCGCCGATGAGGGCCGGGAGGGTGTCTTCGCCTCGATAGACGGGGATCACGACGCTGATGCTGAGCGGTGCTCCCTCGGTGGCCACGCTCGAATACTAGACCGAGGAGCTAAACGACCCCTTGAGGCTGAGCCAGCGATAGGCGGCTCGGCGCAAGGTGGCCTGGGCGTGCAGGCCGAGGGTGGCCCGGCGCTGCTCAGCCTTGGTCGGATGGTTCATCGCGGCGTACTCCTGCTGCCAGCGGCGGAACTGGTCGACCTGCTGCTTGACGAGACGGGTTGACCAGGAACTCGTGCTCACCCGGAAGGCCCCGACCGACTCCTTGCGCACCACGATGTCGCCACTCTTTGCGACCTTCGCGTACATGTCGAGATCGAGCACCAAGGGATTCGAGTCGACCCAGGGCATGGAGGCCTTGAGGGGCTCGGCGCGAAAAAGCACCGAGACCGGCTCGCCCAGCACGTTGGTGCCCTGGAGGTAACAGGTCTTGATGACATCGGGGCCGGCGGTCACACCAGGTTGTAGGCCTGCGCAACCTCGGCTGGGGTAGAGCACATCGCCCTTCGCATCAACGATGTCGCGCTGGGCGATGGCCATGACAGCGTGAGGATTGCTCACGAGGTCAGCCAGTTGCTTGGCGATGGCGTCGGGCTTCAGAAGGTCGTCTTGGCAGACGAGCTTGATCACCTCAGCGTGAGCAGCCTCGGTGGCCTGGGTCCAGTTCCCGGCGGCCCCGCTGCCCTCCTGACGGATGATGCGCACTCGAGGGTCGGTGATGCTCGCTAGGAATTCGGGGGAGTCATCGGTCGACCCGCCCTCGCTGAAGACGATGTCGAGGTTCGTGTGGGTCTGGCTGAGGATCGATTCGGTGAGGTCCTTCAAATGGGGCATTCCATTGAAGACCGGCACGACGACCGAAACCAGAGTGCTCACGACGGCTAGTATCCGCGTGTGAGGCGAGAGAACGCGACACGGGTGCTGATCGTGGGCGCGTCGGCGACGATGGTGCTCCTCCTTGCCGTTCTCGTGCAGGTACTGCGCACCGCATCGGACCCCGCGAATACCTCGGCTCAGTACTACGTACCGGCAGCAACCACTGCGCTCGCCGTGTTCATTGCGGCCTTTGGAATCCCTTCGCTGCTTCGCTCCCTATCGGTTGGCACTTCACGCGCCCTTCCGTGGGTGATCGGGGTTGTCTCGCTGGTGCTCTCGATCGGGCCATGGCTCGCGTTGGCCCTGGGCAGCACCTCATTCGCCTCGTGGGTCTACATCGGCACGCATGTGCCGCAGGGCCAGGTGCGCTTCTGGGATCTCGGCCTGGTGCTGCAAAGCCTGGATTGCGACAAGTGGGGCTTCGACGTTTTTGTCGCGAACAACGGCTGCCTGACAGATGCGGCGATCTATGGGCCGGGCATGCTCTGGCTCAATCGGGTTCCGGCATCTCTTCTTTCTTTCGCGAACGTCGAAGCTCTCGGTGTCGTAGTGATGATCGTGTCGTCACTCGCGCTCGTGTGGTTGGCGCGGTTCACGGTCGGACTGGGTCGCTTCGTACTCCTCGCTGCGGCACTCGGTGCACCGTGGCTGCTGTTGCTTGAGCGTGGCAACATCGACGCGATTGTCATCTGGGCTGCAGTGGCGTCGGTGATTCTCGTTCGCCGTTGGGATCAACTCTGGGCGTGGTTCATCGCCGCCGGTCTCATCTGGATTGTTGGCACTTGGAAGTACTACCCATTTGCACTCGGGCTCATGCTTCTGCCGGCCTTGCGCTTGCGCCGTGGCTGGACAGTGCTGGTGGTTTTTGCGTTGGCGACCGGCGCATACATGCTTGCCACCTGGAGCAACCTCCGATTCAGCTCGGAGTCGAACTCGAACATGATCAATCTCGGCGACACTGTCGTGCTCGGCCGTGTGCCTGTCGTAGCACGAATGATCGGGACCCAGGTGGGAGCACCGGGCATTCAGCTCGGCGACGTGCTGGTTGGCCTGGTTGCTCTTGCGGCCTTCGCCTGGGGCATCGGCTTCGCCCTCTCGCTGCGCAAGCCGCGCATGCATCACTCGATGCTCGCTGTCGGAGGTAGCGCCGTCTTCCTTGCTGCAGTTCTCTACGCGGGCTTCGGCTGGGGCTACAAGGCCGCGTTCTTGCTGCTCTGCGTTCCACTGGTCTCTCTGGCCTCTGCGCGCTCACGAGCGATGATGTTCAGCTCTGTTGCCGCGCTTGCGATGATCGCGATCTCTTCTATCGTGGTTTGGAATACGTTGCTTGCCACCATGGCCGGAATCATCGCGGCGTCATTTGCTCTCGGCGCCGGCGGAACTCAGATCATCCGCATCTCGCGAACAGCGCTGCGTTCGACTAAGGAAGTATCTGCAGCAGCGTGATACTCGCCTGCTGCCCCTCCTGCTGGTACGAAATCTCGTTGATCTGAGTTATTCGATCCTGAGGGGCGAAGACCCACTGATCTGCGCAAGCCGAATCAGCCACTACGAATTGCGCACCTGCTGCGCGTAGTGCCACGGGGTCTCCGACGTTTCTACGCGCAGGGTCGAGCATGATCTTGATCGAATCAGGATTCTCGGGCCAAGCGAGCCCAGCGTTGTAATGAGCCACTGGCGCATCAGTCACCAGCTTGAGTGCCCGCGGATCTATGCATGGTGCCGCAGCGATGAGGCCTTCACGACCTTCAGTGATCTCGGCGATGGCCATCATTCGTGATGTGGTCGTATCGAGAACCCCTTGATCGTGGGCGAAGCGCCACCAGCCGGGCACGTCGAGGGCCGATGCCAGAGCGACGACGAGAGTGATCGCCGCGATCACGGGGAATAAGGGCGTTCGCTTGCTGCGTTCGCGATACGTGCTGATCGCTGCGGGTAGCAGCGTGGCAGCAAGCAGGCCGTTGACAATGAATCCTTCGAGCCAGAAGCGGTAGGGCTCCTGGCTGAAACCCCAACGATCGTTCGTGCAGAGGATCACCCAGCTTGCTGCGCCGGCGAGCAGGAGTGAGGTCATGGCGGTGCGCTTGGCACCGCGGAGACCGATCAAGCAGGTGATGATCAGAAGAACCACCGGAAGCGCTGCAATGAGCCCGCTAGTGATCGGTACGCCGAGATTTTGCGTTGATGCCTGGCGGTAGGTGAGGAAGTCGTCCTTAGTAAGCAGGCCCATGGCGGTTCTGATCAGCTGTGGTGATGCCAAAACAGCGAGCGGGATCAGGAAGGCATGTGTTGCCTTCCTGTGTCGACGGGCGACTACCAGCGCGCCCGGTGCTGCGGCCAGGATCACGAATGCGTAGATCGGAATGTGGCCGAGCAGATCAGAGATTGCGTTGCCGCTGAGAAGGGCGAGGAGCAGTACGGCCATCGTGATGAGAATTCGAGACTTGCTACGACTCTGCCTGAGACCAGTGATGGCTGCCAAGGCGGCTGCGAATGTGAGGCCTGTGAAAAAGGAATAGGTCTGCACATTGCCGGTGATGCCGATGAGCGCGCCAGCAATGATGAATGGCGCGATCGAGCGTGTCGGCTCATTGCTGTTGGTCGATCGCCAGAGCAGAAGAGCAAGTGCTGCCGTGATGAGGCAGAGACCGATGACCTCGGCGTTGAGAGTAAAGAGGGTGCCGAACGCGCCCCAGAGCACTGCGTGATTTCCGAGAGCGGTGTACCAGTAGTTGCTCGTGAAGGTCGCCAGCGTGCCGAGAAAGAGCGCGCAGGCGGGGAGGATCGGAGCCCACGCGCGTCGTGAGAGCCGCAGGGCAATCCATCCGAGGAATGCGATGAGAACGCACACGACAAGTGAGCCGAGAATCTGCCAGGTGGCATAGACAGGAATTCCGGTGGCTCGCGAGAAGAGGCCGAGCACTTGATACCAGAGGCTGGGATAGAACAGGCTGCCCGTGCGAGTGAAGGGTTCGACGAGTTCCAAATGCCCGCTCGCGACATTCGTGGCGATAGCGGCGTACGAGAGTTGGTCATTGGAGAAGTAGTTGCGGAAGCCGTTGAACCAGTCTTGACCTGCCACTGGCCCGAGGACTACGGCCAGGGACATCACCTGAGCTACCGCGAACGCGGCAGCGATTCCGACGCGACGCATGCACCACCCAATCGACAGTAGTTGAGTCTACGAGGTCGGATATCGTCCCCTCGTGGCCACGACAGTTTCGACGAGCACCCGCTCACGCGGCATCACCGCTGTGGTGATCGTGGGCCTTGTAGCCGCTGTCATCTCCCTGGGGCGTCTATGGCTCGCGAATCACTCCGCCCTGACCGAGGTGGTCTGGGCTGAGGATGGGGTCTTCCCGCTTTGTGTAGAAAAGGCTGGGTTCCTCACCTGTCTGACTGACCCCTTCGCCGGATACCTGCTGGTGCTGCCACGCTTGCTAGCTGGTCTTGTCGCCCTCCTCCCGGTGGCCCAGTGGGCTCTGGTCACCAACCTCCTGGCCGCCCTTATCGCCGGACTGGTCGCAGCCGGAGCCTTTGCCGTGATGCGCCGATTCGGGGCAGGACGCATCGTGAGCGTGCTGGTTGCCCTGCTGCCCGTGATTGCCCCGATCGTGGGCCTGGAGGCACTGAACGCCCTCGGCAGCACTTACATGCTGCTCCTCTACTTGGCCACTCTGATCGTGGCGTTCCCGTCTCGCGGGCTCTACGCCGGCTGGCCGATGCTGATTCTTGTCGGCCTGCTTCTTCTGCTCACGTCGCTAACAATCCCGCTCGCGGGAGTTCTGCTGCTGATCATTGTGGTTCAGGCCTTGCGTCGAGTGATCGCCTGGCGGGCGGTACTGATCTGGACTGGGGCAATCGTGCTCGGCCTCATCGCCCAGGCCGCCACCGCTTCCGGAGCCGCAAAGCCGCGGGAGATCCTGGTCGGCACCGACACTCTCACCTCATGGGTGTCAGCCGTGCCTGACTCGATCCTGACCTTCTGGCCGGGCCTGAGCATCGGTGACTTCACTCTCTTCGACGTCTTCCCGATCACTCCCGTGGACATCACTGGATCTCTCGTCATTGTCGCGATTGCCGTTGTCGGTCTCGTGGCGTGGATTCGTGGTGGCGATCGACGAGTAGGCATCGCGGCCCTCCTGCTGAGTGGGCTCGCGTACGGCTTTGTACCGAGCGTGATTGGCTGGGCAAACAATCGCTACTTCGTCGTGCCTTGCCTGCTGTGGGCTGCAGCGCTCTTGGTGGCGCTGGATCCGTGGATTCGTCGTACTCGCGCGTGGGTACTCGGCTTGATCGCGGTGATCATCGTCGTGATCTGGTGGCCACTCATTCCGGCGAGCTGGTTCCGTGCGACACCCGCGCCGAGCTGGTCATCGGAGGTAGCTCGGGTTGAGGCTTCGTGCCAGGTCGACCCAGGCAAGTCAGAACGCATCATCTTCAGCCCCTTCTGGCCACCGAACTGGGGTGACGCACTCAGCGAGCCCACGCATCCGAACATTCCCTGCCTCGTGGTGTGGAAATGGAAGTAGCGCCCGAACTCATCAAGCCGAAACAGCGGCTTGATATCCAGGGATTGCGCGCATTCGCGCTCATCATCATTCTGATCTATCACGCTCGAATTCCGCTTGAGGGCGGGTTTATCGCGCTTGACATCTTCTTCGTGATCTCAGGCTTTGTCATCACTCAGATGCTGATGCGTGAGCGTGAGAAGACGGGCCGCATCGACCTGAAGCGCTTCTACACGCGCCGTTTCAAGCGACTCACGCCGGCCCTCGCCGTGACTGTCTCCGTTGTAGTGCTCATATCGATCTTCCTGCAGTCACCCTTCGGTGCACAACAGACGACGACGGCAACAGCCATCGGCACCATGCTGCTCACGGCAAATGCGGTCATCGCCTACACGACGGGTGATTACTTTGATGCCGCGGCTGAGCAGAACCCCTTGCTCAACATGTGGTCGCTCTCAACCGAGGAGCAGTTCTACCTCGTATTCCCAGCGATTATGGTGCTGGCCTGGTTCCTCGCGACGCGGGTGCGCTGGTCCAAGCGCACCGTGCTGGTCAGTGTTGTCGGCGGCATGGGAGCAGTGACATTCGTTCTCGCCTTGCTGACATCAAGCCATGAACTCGATTGGCCAGGCTCGGCATTCTTCGGCTACTACGGCGCAGTGGGGCGAGCCTGGGAGTTCGCTGCAGGTGCGCTGCTTGCGCTCTTCGCCGTCGAGATCTCGCGAATGCCTCGCCGAGTCGCCGAGGTGGTATCCGCCCTCGGACTCGGAGTCGTAGTCATTGGGCTCTTCACGATCCCGAACACCATGCCTTACCCCGGCGTGGCCACTCTGGTTCCCGTGATCGGTACTGCCGCGATGATTGCAGGTGGCACCGCTGCAACGACGTGGGTATCGCGTCTGATGGCCATTCGCCCCATGGTGCGTATCGGCGACATGTCGTACTCCTGGTATCTATGGCATTGGCCGGTGATCGTATTCGCGATGCTGCTGTGGCCTAGTCGACCAGTGATCGTGCCGATCATTGCCGTCGGTTTCTCTTTCCTGCCAGCGTTGTTGTCGTACCGGTTCGTGGAGATGCCGTTGCGCAACTCTTCAGACCTATCCCCTCGTCGCTTGGGCGCGCTGGTCGCCGTTTGTTTTGGAATTCCTCTACTGCTTGCCGGATTCCTCGCGCTTGGAGCCAAACAGGAATGGTGGCTCTCGTGGCCCCGCTCGTACTCATTCCAGGAAGCTGCGTCATACCGGTGCCACGACCAGGCGATTGATCCCTCGAGGTGCACCTGGCCGCCGGGCACCTCCTCGGCCCCTGACGTCTTTCTCCTCGGTGATTCGCAGGCGCTCTCGCTGTCGGATGGCGTGATTGCAGCTGATGCCTCCGCTCGTCTCTCCACCTTTGTGAGCTCTCGCTCTCAGTGCCCCTTCATCGCGCCAGGCTATGTGCGGTTCGACTACCCCACATCCGGTTGCAATGAGTGGCAACGGGAGGCTCTGTCTGCTGCCCTCGAGGCGAGGCCTTCAGTTGTTGTCATTGCGAACCGCCCGTACGTGAATGGCCTGACTGGTGGAGTCACGCTGACGCGTTCGGATGGCAGCCTGCCTTTGGACAGCGCCGACGCTGCTCGCACCTGGCAGGAGGCCCTAAACGGCGTCGTCAGGCCATTGCGCGCTGCCGGTATCGGTGTGGTGATCGCTTCGACTGTGCCCGAGCCTTCGTATGACGCGCCTACGGGTGGCATCGCGCAGTTGCGCCGCATCAGAGCGACTCAGGCCGAAGCACTCGCGCGTCGTGCAGTGACTTTCGAGGCAGAGAGCCAGGTTGCGGCGGCCAACCCGGGCACGGTTCTGTATGACCCATTGCCGGTGCTCTGCGATGAGGTCAACTGCCCGGACGCACGTGGTGATGCCTATTTGTATGCGGATCCGCGCCATCTATCGGTTGCCGGTGCGCTCGAGTTGGTGCCGACGCTTTCGGAAGCGATTGCTCAGGCTCGGGATCAGCGGTAGCGGCTAGTTCGCGCACTATCCTTCAGAGGTGTCGGATGCGCAGCGGTCACTCACCGGGAAGCTCAGCGGTCTTGCCGGTCGCATGTTCCCGGGGCTCGAGGAGCGCGCCTACCGCCGATCACGAGATCAGGTCATCGACTCACTGACTAAGGCGGGCGACTATGGCTCCCGCTTATCGGATCTGACGATGTCATCCGGTGCAGCAGCGCGACCCTCGCACGTGGTGATCGTTCCCATGCAAGGCCCAAGCTTCGAGACCTGGAAACCGGCAGGCGGCAACTTCTTCTACGAGATCGCTCAGTCGGCACGTGAATACGCGGGTGCGGACAAGGTTTCGATTTTCGAGGTGCGCGCGGAAGAGTCGCCTGCCGACTGGCATGAGCGATTGATTCGATTTCTCGTGTCTTCCCAGGCAACTCACTTGATGGGTCAGACAGAGTGCGACCCGACTAATTCTGCGAATCAGACCTGGGACGTGCTCTGGGAGCAGCTCGCACCGCGCTGGGATGGCGTCTTCCTCGGGGTCATGTTCGACTCGGCTTTTCGGATGATCACTCTGAGTGCTCGCCGCATCGCCTCTGTCTCGGATCGATTTGTTGTCGTCGACATCTGCATGCCGATGGACGACTCGATGAAGCGCGGCCGCCCGGAAGTAGGCCCCGTCAATATGCCGATTTCGAATGAGTCGCTCGCTGCGCTCGATGAAGCAATTGGGGATGTCGAGCAGATTCATGATGTGTCGTTCATCGGTGCGCTCTATCCCTACCGGGTCGAGATGATCGAGGCTCTGCGCGCGCATGGCGTGGACGTGGCGGTGAATCCACATCGCGCCGACACCACACGAGACTTTGCGGAGAGTCGTACGAATCAGCCGACCTATGTCGACTACATGCGCGGCCTTGCTCAGAGCAAGATGACGATCAACTTCTCGGTATCGAGCTCGCTCAACGGCCAGCAACTGAAGACCCGCATCCTCGAAGCGTCGTCAATGGGTTGCCTGGTTCTCACAGATGATGTCGATCGCTCTGATCGCTTCTGGATCCCGGGAGACGAGGTCGGCTACTTCACGGATCCTTCGGAGGTACCGGCGCTCGTCGAGTCTTACCTGGCTGATCCAGAACGTCTCGCTCGTGCTCAGGCAGCGGGCAAGGCCCGAGCGCGCTCGATCAACGTGACGAGTTTCTGGGGCGGCATTGATGCCGGTCTCGCTGCTCGAGGGCTCCAGCAGATTCGTGACTGACTTCTAGCGCAGCGCGTAGAGGATCCATGCTCCATTGTTACCCGTCGCAACAGGGTCGCCAAGTAGAGCGTTGTAGAAGTTGGTCATGCTCTCCTGCTCCTGCGGGAGGATGCCAGCGGTGTCGATGTGGATCGCGCAGAAGCCCTTCTCCTTGAGCTCAATGAAGTTCTGATCCATCGGGAACTGGGGCAGGGATTCGAGCCAGGCGCTGTCGGCGGTGTTCTTGACCGCGCCATAGCTCCACTTCTTGCTCGGGTTGCTCAGCGGCTGCAGGAAGTGGTCGTAGTCACCCAGGCCATCACCCTGCTTGTTGAGCGGGCCGTTCTCCGGGTACTTCATGTAGGGAAGCTGAAGGATTCCGCAGTTCTCTGGGATCGCAGCATTGACCTGAGCGGCATATGCCTGGGCATCGGCAGCCTTGGCGGTGATCGACTCGACTGTTTCGCGATAGATCGAGCGGAATGGACGTACCGAATCGGTGATAGTCAGCGCCAGGATGATCACCACGACCGGCCAGATGAACAACTGCTTCTTGGTGATGCGGGCGCGGGCAAGAACTGTGGCGGCACCGAGAACGAAGAGAAGCAGCAGGATCGGGAGCAACCTGTTCCAGCCGCGGATCTGGGGGGTGAAGAACTCCGAGAACAGGAAGTTCACTCCCCAAGGGATGAAGAACAGAAGCACAACGATGGTCAGGTAGGTGATGAAGCTGAGTTCACCGAACTGGGTTTCCTGAATCTTGCGCTTGTCCTGCTGGTAGAACTCCTGGCCGTAGCGGCTGATGCGACGCATGCGCACGAGCAGGCCGACGAGCATTACTGCGAGGCAGGCGGTCGTGACCCAGGTGCCGTAGTTGGTAGCTGCGATGTTCTCGAGCTTCGGGTCGGGTGATGTTGAGATAGCGGCGCTGATTCGTGCGTTGTAGTCAGCCATGAAGGGCAAGGTGCTCATCGGGATGGGCAACAGGGCCATAGCCAGGCTGCCGGCGAGCAGAACTGACTCGATCGCCGAGCGATCGCCGAGTGAGCCTGTCGGCGGTGCTGACTTGAGAGCGATGATCGAAGGCAACAGACCAAGGCCCACCGCGACGATGATGCCGATGTAGGGCGTTGCAGCGAGGCCTACGGTCTTCCAGCTGTCATGTCGGGCGATACGCCAGATGAGTGCAGCGGCGCCGAGGATCAAGCCGAAAGCGGCGTAGTAGATGCCGGAGAGCGCGGTGACGATCACCAGGGCCGCGATGGCGATGGTGAGCCAGATGCGCCCGCGCTTGCTCGCGGCGGAGTAACGGTGCTGCAGCTGACCAGTGCCGATCAGCAGGGCAAGAATCACGGCCGTCACGCCTGCGTACATCGTCGCGAGGTACATATGCCCGAGGCCACGACCGAAGTGATATGGAATAAGCGAGAAGCTCGCCGCGAGAACGATGGCGAGCGGGCCTTGCAGCCCGACGATGCGAATAGCGAGGTAGGTGAGTGCTGCGACGAGCGGAAATGACAGCACGAGGAGCAGATTGATACCGACGTAAGGGCTACCGCTGATCGCGTTGACGATCTGCGCAAACAAGTTCTCGGTGATGTCGACACCGGGGAAGTAAGCAAGGTTCATGCCGTCAGGGAATCCGTAGGTCGTGGTGACGGCGTAGTGCCACCAATCCCAGTTCACTGAGTTGACGTAGGTGGAGAGCATGTCGCCGGCGGCCCAGGGCTTGCTCAATTTGCCGAGCAGCGGGCCGAAGACGATCAGGGAGAGCGCGAACGACACCAGGGCAGCGATTGCTGCCTCAAGAGTGATTCTGCGGTGCCTGCTCAGCGTGCTCCCCTGTTTTCCTTGCGAGAGCCCATTGTCTCTGGAACTAGTTGCTGTTCCAATTCAGACGAGTCAGGCAGGCATGACCGACCGGAATGCTCGGATTCGGCCAGGTGAAGTCGTAGCAGTTGGGGTCACTGGGCTTGAGCTCACGAGGAAGCGCCTGCCAGAAGGTTTGGATCTGCTCGCGTGAGGGGCCATACATCGCGATCACGCTGGGCTTGAGGGTGTTCAGGCGATTGAAGTCGTCGGGCCCGAGGGTCTGCACGATGCCGAGGCGGTTCTCGCCCCACAGTTGCATGCCGGCAACCATGTAGAGCTCGCGGTCGCCGCCGATCCAGTCGCCATCAACCCAGGCGAGGATCTGATCGGTTGGCTCGGTGTTGGCCACTAGCCATTCCTGGGTGTTCACGGCAGCGTGCATCTTGGCGTTCGTGTCGTTCGCCTGGAAGGCGTAGTTGTAAGGCGACTGGAAATACAGGCCAAGAGCGCCAGGTCGTGAGTTCTGCAGCAGCTGGCCTGAGCTGATGACCAGGGCTGCGGCAATGAGCACCGTGGCGAGTTGAGCGCTCGAGCGCTTGTTGACCAGCATGATGATTGCGACAGCAGCGGTGACCGCGGAGACAATCCATCCGCGCTCAATGCTCCAGCCCGGGTTGCTGAAGCCGGCGGTGATGATCAGCACTAGGCCGATTGCGGCTGCGGCGTAGGTGCGAATACTCCAGCGATCAGTTTCCGCCGGATCCTCGTGCCTGCTGGTGACGGCGGAAACTGAGAGCGCGAGAGCGATCATCGCGGGCGGGAACAGCATCGCCTGATACATCGGCGCCTCGAGCGGAATACCGCCCATGAGCGGGTTGAACACGAACATGAACGCGATGCTTGTCGCGCTGATCATGAAGCCCAGGCGCGCAGGCCAGCTGGTGCGATTGGCGAACCAGACACCGATGCAGATCACCAGGATCATCGCGGGCACGAGCATCGAGATGTCATCAGGCCAAATCGGCGACTTCGAGGCGAAGTCTGACAGGCGCGTACGGGCATCGGAGTTGATGTAGGACTCAAGCCAATTCATCTTCGGGAAGATCGCCTTGCCGATGAGCAGGAAGACTCCGAAGGTGACAATCGCGCTGGCGGCCGTCCATAGGTAATGCACCACGTGAGTGCGTCGGAACAGGCGAATCACGAACCAGATGACTGCGGCCAGGATCATGCCTGCCGGATTGCTCATCGCGAGCCAGCCGATGATTACTCCGGCCACGATCGGCGGGCGCTTGGGCATCTTGCCGTTGCCGCGCTGACTGGTGCCGTCCATCACTGCGGTAGCGATGAGAGCGACCGTGCCTGACATCACGATGCCGGTCAAGTAGGTATTGCCGAAGTAGCTGAGGATCACGGTGTTGAGCGAAATGAAGGCGGTGAGCGTGGCCGCGGTGCGCCAGTGGGTATAGCGCTTGAGGATCAGGTAACTGGCCGTGACGATGATCAGGATCAGCAGGAAGCGGTAGCCCGCGAAGCCGAGCCAGGTGCCGAAGATGCTCGTGAAGGCGTGCATCGGGGCGATCACGCCGAGACGGGTCCAGTAGTAGCTCTCGAAGATCGCGCGATCGGTGACATCGCTGCCGAAGAGCGAGAGGCTGGCGTAGAACTGGCCGTCGAGCAGGGTGCCTGTCCAGCGCTGCGAGATGAGGCTGGTGACGAGGCTGATCGCCAGCACGAGGATCACATCGCGCCAGTTGATGCGTGAAAGCACGCCCCTGCGCTCAGGGGTCTCCACGACTGCCTCACTCACCCGCACATCCTTGCGTATCGCCGGGGCAGAGCCCCCGCTCTGCCCCGGCAACGCACCTGCCTGGCTCACAGGCATATCAATCAGGCAGGAACCTCGGTGGCGATCTTCGCCGCGGTCTTGACCCACTGGGTGCCGTCATCGGCGTAACCGCTTGGAGCGGCGTTCTTCTTCTTCCACTCGGTGCCCGTGTCGGTATAGCCGCTCGGTGTTGTGTCTTTCACCGTGTTGTAGCGGGTCTCCTGGTGCGTGCCGCCCGCGATTGAGCAGAGATCGCCGCCACCGTTAGGGCTGCCGCCCCAGGGGCACAGCGTGCCGGTGCTCTGGGCTCGGTCAGCGGCGTAGACGGTCGGCGGATCCTGCACGGTCACGGTGTACGGCTCCTGGTGATACGTGTACGCGAGCGTTGAATACGTGTAAGGCAATGTGGTGGTGCAGATGCTGTTTACCTCGGTGAAGCCATCGGGGCATACATAGACAGTGCGCGTGCGAGGTGGTGCCGGCGCAGCGGGTGCTGCCGCGGGTTGAGGTGCGGGCTGTGGCGCCGCGGCAGGCTGAGCCTGCGGGGTGCTATTTGTGCTTGGTGAAGTTTGCGCCGTGGGGCTTACGACCGCACCGTTCAGCGCTGTGGTGATTGCGGGCTGTGCGGTTGACGCACTCGTGGTCGAGTTCACCGACTTGAGCTGATCGGCAAAGGAGAGCCCGCGCAGTTGCTTGAGCGTTGCGGTCATGAGTAGCTGACTGGTGGGGCCGGTGAGCTTGCCGATCTGCGGGGTGACAGTGAAGGTGTAGCGCGCATTCTCGTCGAGGCCTGCGAATGAGATCACAGGGCCGGCCGTTGCCTTGAGCATGCGAGCTGCTGACGGGCGCTTCACCGGTGTGGCCATCACCGTGTACTTCGTCCGCGTTCTCGGAGCTGCCCAGGTGAGCACGGCGGTGCCGGGCTTGGGGGTGAGAGTGAGGGCGAGAGAGCGCACCGAGACGCTCGCGATGTTGATGCGTGATTCGCTGCGGATCTGCTGGGTCGCAGCGCTGGCGCCGGGGGCCATGACAGTGACAGCAAGGGCAGCGAGCGTGGTGCTGGTCAGCGCAGTGGCGATGGTGAGCCGCGTGGCGGGTGTGAATGAGTGGTGCATGGCGTTCCTCCCGATGTCGTTACGAGGAGGTTCGGCTGCTGAGAGAGATTCAAGAACGTGCTCGTGCGCTACCTGGGGATACCCCGTGACGGATGTGACGAGAGTGAAGTTGCGTCCGTAATGGGTGGTGACCGCGTGCGTGGTGTGGAAAACTTCTTGACGGGAAACTGCTGTGAATTACGTGGCCGTGGCTACGGCAGCGTCTACAAGCTCAGCGACCTAAATTGACTCAGCGGGCAGAAGTGACGGTGAGCTGCGCAAGAGCGAAAGTCACCGACGGGCTGAACAGGTTCACGCTGAGCTCGTCATTGAGGAAGTCGGCGATCTCCTGATCGGCCACTTGCAGCTTCATGCCGCGGTAGTTCGTGGAGTCATAGACCCCGAGGGTCTGCTTGGTGCTGGCGATACTGGTGATTGCGAAGAGACGGGCGTTGGTGCCGTCCTTAAGCACGCAATCGATGACCTTGGCACGGGTGTCAATGACCGGGGTCTGGCAGTTCACGAACTCGCGGGTCTTGATGTTCTGGATCTTGAAGCCGCCAGCGGCGAAGTTCGCGGTGCTGAGCTTGGCGACCACCGGGATCGAGACGCGGATTCGGGTCAGCGGTGAATTCGACAGCGCCGAACCGGGGGAGATGCCCGAAAGCGTGATGCCGGAAGCCGCCCATGTGGGGGCGATGCCGTTGGCGGTAGTGAAGAAGAAGTTGCCACTGGCGTCGTCGGCGTTGACCGGGGAGGTGTTGCCGGAGTTCTTGGCCGGCTCACTCGTGGTCACGCTGGTGGTGACGGAGCTTGCGGCCACGGCATCGGAAGCAACGGTGTCGGCAGCCATGGCGTTGATGCTCATCATTGGCAGGGCAACGGCGAAGGAGGCGGCGATACCGAGCGCGAGCCGAGTGGTGCGCATGAATCCTCCGAGGCAGTGCCGCTCACGCCGAATTCGGCGGTCTCAGTAAGGATAACCCCGTGAACACGTCTTCGACCTCGAGCGACTCAGGGCCGCTGGCCATGAGTGAGTCGCTGCGCGCTGCCCTCGTGGAGGCTGTGGGCGAGGCTCATGTACTCACTGATCCTGCTTTGACCGCAGAGTTCACGATGGAGTGGACCCGGCGCTTCTCGGGCCCCTGCCGGGCCGTGGTGCGTCCTGGGTCGACTTCTGAGGTGGCGGCGGTCGTACGGGCCTGCGTGGCCGCTGGTGTGCCCGTGCTGCCTCAGGGCGGCAATACGGGCCTGGTGGGCGGTTCAGTGCCTGCTGGGGTCCCTGGCGCCCACGGAGCACCGGTCATCGTGTCGACTCGTCGGCTGTCATCGACTTCTACTGTCGACCAGCTTTCGGGTCAGCTAACTGCCGGAGCCGGAGCGACCCTGGGCGATGTTCATCGCGCGGCCGAGGCTGCCGGCTGGATCTACGGGGTCGATCTCGCTGCACGCGATTCCTGCACCATCGGAGGAAACGTCGCGACCAACGCTGGCGGCATCAACGTGATCGCGTACGGAATGACCCGCGCTTCGGTAGTCGGCATCGAAGCCGTGCTTCCTGACGGCCAGGTGATCTCGCATCTATCGGGCCTGCTGAAGGACAACACCGGTTACGACCTGGGCGGGCTGTTCTGCGGCTCCGAGGGAACGCTGGGCATCATCACGGCGGTGCGCGTGCGACTGCACCGTCCGCATGGTGCAACGTCAGTCGCACTCGTCGGATGCTCCGGCTTCGCATCAGCCTTGGAACTCATGAGCCGTGCACGTGCCGGGGGATTCCCGGTGATCAGTGCAGAAGTGATTGATGCATCGGGCATGGAGCTCGTGATGGGGCTGGCGGATCTTCCGTACCCGCTTGAGTCTCGTCACCCGCTCGTCGTACTGCTCGAGATCGCTGATGGCGGTGACGGGGCGGGTCTGCAGTTGGATGAGTCAGCCGACGCGGTTGTTGCACTGGATGCATCGTCGCGGGCGCGATTGTGGTCGTATCGGGAGCGCCAGACCGAGGCGTACTCGACGCTTGGAGTCGTGCACAAGCTCGATATCTCAGTGCCGCTGGAGTCACTTGCTCAGTGCGCTGACGAATTGCGTTCGTTAATTGAGTCGTACCCGATCGTCACTACCTACGGAGTGTTCGGACATCTCGCCGACGGCAACATCCATCTCGAAATCGTTGGCCCGGCGTGGGATGACCTCGAGATCGATCACGCGATGCTCGCGTGCGCTGCGCGGTTTGGCGGCTCTATCTCCGCGGAGCATGGAGTGGGGCGCGCGAAGGCTCGCGAATTGGGGATGTGTCGTTCTGCTGCCGAGATCGCTGCCATGAAGGCGATCAAGGATGCGTGGGATCCGCAGGGGCTTATGCATCCGGGCGTGCTGTTCGCGGAGTGACATCTCATATCTCCTAATGTATATTAGGAGATATGAGAACATCAGAGCTTCTCCCCATCCTCAGATCGCGGGTTCAAGGTGACCTCCTCGCCTGGTGCTTCCTGCACCCTGACTGGGAGGCCTCAGTGACCACGTTGGCGCGGCATTGCAATGCCGCAGTCCCTACTGTGCAGCACGAGGTAGCACGGCTTGTGGACGGCGGTTTGCTACTCGATCGACGTGAGGGCAACGTAAGGCTCGTGCGAGCGAACACGACAACGGCCATGGCCCGTCCGCTGACAGAACTTCTCATGCTCAGTTACGGGCCACGCCCAGTTCTCAGTGAGGCACTTGCCGACGTCCCCGGTTTGGAATCCGCATTCATCTACGGCTCGTGGGCGCGTCGGTATGAAGGCGAGAATGGACCAATCCCCGACGATATTGATGTGCTGGTGGTCGGAACTACCGACCTTGACCTACTCCATGACATCGCGCGTGATGTGACACTGATTCTCAGCCGAGACGTCAACATTCGTCGGGTGAGTGCGTCGGCGTGGAAATCGGCGAACGATCCATTTCTTAAGACGCTGAAAGCTGGTGCGCTCGTTCAGGTTCATGGTTCAGGGCAGTGAACTTGATCGGCTGGTCGCGGTCGGTCAACTTCAAGTCGTTGAACCGAATGGAGACCACGCGAAGACCCTGATTCGCCAGGCCACACTTCACCTGACGGCTTCCGAATCGTTACTTTCCATCGATGGCGTAGGCGCCTATTCGCTGCTCTACGAGGCGGCCCGCAAGACATTGACCGCACTCTTGGTTAGTCACGGATTCCGACCCACGCGCACTGGTGGACATCGGGTAATCCCGATCGTGTGTGCGGATCTGGCCACTAACGAACTTAAGCCACTCTTGAATGCCTTTGACCGTATGCGCAGAAACAGAAATGAACTTGCCTATCCACCGTCAGAGTATCTGGATCCGGATCCGCAGGATGTTACTGATGGTCTTAGGAAAGCTCGAAAGATCGTTGATGAATGCGCACTCCTGGTGTCTGAATAAACCGCGTCAGTCGGGAAGCAAGATCGCGCGAAGCTCGTCAGCGTTGCTGACAATGTGATCGGGGTCAGCGTCCTGCAATTCATTCGCGTCGGCGTAGCCCCAGGCGGTGCCAATCGACGTGAAGCGATGGTGCTTGGCGCCGATGACATCTTCCTTGCGATCGCCGACCATGACAATGTTGGCGTTGTCACCGTCGGTGATCGTGCCGCCGATGTTCTCGATGGTGAAACTGAGGATGCTCGGCTTGTCCTGCCTGGTGAGATCCATGTCGCTGCCGCCGACGAAGTCGAAGTGCTCGATGAGGCCGGCCTTGGTGAGAACCCGTTCAGCTGAGGGAATTGGCTTGGCTGTTGCGAGCCCGAGCTTGATGTCGCTGTTTGCGAGATCGACGATGAGTTCGGCCATACCGGGGAACACCTCGAACTCGTATTCGCCGCCGCCGAAGTAGTGAGAGCGATAGACGACGACGAACGCGTCGATCTCTTCCTTCGTCTTTCCGTAGACCTCGCCGAGTGTGTAGTGAAGGGGCGGGCCGAGGAATGCGCGGATCTGATTCTCGGTGAGGTGACCGAGATCAATGCTCGGCAGCGCCAGCGTGAGGCAGCGCAGGATTCCCGGATACGAATCAGTGATCGTGCCGTCGAGATCGAGCAGGACTATGTCGGGGCTCGGGTTCATGGGCACGCGCTGATACTCGCAGGGAACTGCGTGCTTGGTGGCCGTGTTGCCTGTGACCTACGTGACGTGGTCGGACTACTCCCCGAGCAGGATCGCGCGCAATTCGGCCACGCTGCCGACCACGAAGTCAGCACCCGCGGCCTCGAGTTCGCCGGGATCGGCGTAGCCCCATTCGACGCCGACAACGGGAATGCCGTGGTGCTGGGCGCCGTGAACATCGTGACTGCGGTCGCCGATCATGATGATGCGATGCGAGTCGGGGTGGATCTGCATTTCGTCGAAGACGTAATTGATGACGTCGGGCTTCTTCGAGTTCGTGCCATCGAGTTGGGCGCCGCCGATCATCACGAAGTGATGGGTGAGATCGAAGTGATCGAGTACTCGGGTCGCTGACTCAATGGGCTTGCTGGTTGCGGTGGCGATCGGGATGCCCAGGTCGTTGAGCTCCTGCAGCAGGGCGGGCATGCCCTCGAAGATCTTCGCGTTGTATTCGTTGTTGTCGTGGTAGACCTCGCGATACGCCAGCACGCCGCGCTCGGCCATTTCCTCATCGAGGCCGTGCCATTCCTGCAGGGCTACGGCGAGTGGCGGGCCGAGGTACTTGCCGATTTCCGCATCGCTGGGCTGCTCGATGCCTACGGCGTCGAAGCAGTGACGCAGGCTGGCGGTGATGCCCGGGGCGGAGTCGCTGATGGTGCCGTCGAGATCAAAGAGGATCACGTCATACGGGTACTTGCTCGACTCAGTCACGGGCTCATGATCGCAGGTGGGCCGGATGTGGGAATGTTGGCGTGTGGCAATCGAGGTCATCGCCCATCGCGGGTCGAATGAGGAGGAGCCCGAGCACTCGCTCGCGGCTTATCTTCGGGCAATTGATGAGGGCGTCGATGGGGTTGAATGCGATGTGCGGCTGACGGCCGACGGCACCTTGGTGCTCGTGCACGATCGCCGCATCAATCGCACGAGTTCTGGCCGCGGAGCCGTGTCGTCGATGACCTTCGGCGAACTCGCCGCCCACGACTACAGCGGTGGCCCGACCGTCTGGCGAGATTTCGAGGATCCCGTGCCCGATGAGTCGCGCACGAATGTGCTGACCCTCGACCGCATGCTCACCACCTTGATGGAGAGATCGTCAACGGTGAAGTTCTCGATCGAGACCAAGCACCCGACCCGCTTCGGACGCTACGTCGAGCGCGAGCTCGTCGACACCTTGCGCCGGCATGGGCTCGCGGCCGACTCGCAGCGCGTGCGCATCATGTCGTTCAGTTCGTATGCGGTGAAGTGGACTGCAGCGCACGCCCCGATGTATTCGTCGGTCTTCTTGCTTGATTACATGCCGCGGCGCTATCGCGATGGCTCCGTGCCGCTGGGAGTCGATGGTGTTGGCGTATCGATCGCACGACTGCGCTCTGACCCCGATTACGTGGCACGCGCGAAGGCACACGGGAACTTCGTGCACGTCTGGACAGTCGATACCCCTGCTGACGTGCATCTATGCGCATCCCTCGGCGTTTCCGCGATCATCAGCAACCGGCCGGGCATGGTGCGCGAAGTGCTCGACCTACGTCGCGAGTAGTCACAGAGCGTCACGGTGTCACGGCGTTGTCGCGTCATCGGCTCTCTGGCCGCGTGACTGGCAGCCCCCCTGGCTCGCATAGGCTCTGCGGCTATGGGAAAGAAGTCACGCCGCCAAGAGTCAGCCGCAGTCGTCTTTGAGGGCGAGGTGCCCGTTGTCGGCATGCGTGAGCCCTGCCCATGCGGCTCGGGCAAGCGCTACAAGGCCTGCCATGGCAAGGACGATCTCTCGGTTGCCTCGAACCGCCCGTTTGAGGGCTTTATGTCGGAGTGCGACATCGTCGCCATGCGCGAGCTCGTTCCGTCGGCGACTGCTCCCCTCGAACTGACCCGCGATCCCTCGCGTCTGGTGACCATGGCCACGGTGCTGCCGATGGCTTGGCCGGCGCTGGTGCGCGATGACGGCCAGATCCTGCTCGGCCTGCAGGTCAACACGGGCACCGGCGACGCATCACGCGATGTTGCGAGCGCACTTCTCTCGGCCATTGCGACCGAGCCGGGCAACGGTGTTGCGCCGTCGCGCGACTTCGCCTCGCCTTACCGCCTGCAGGATCTCATCGACCCGGCGAAGAAGCTCGATGTCACCGTCCACGAGAACTTCGACTTCTGGATTGAGCGCGATGACGTCACCGACGAGGTGCGCGAATCGCTTGAGCGCGCGAGCACGCACGCGTACCCGACCGCACGCCTGACTTCAGTCGAGGCCGGTTACTGGACTCGCATGGGCGAAAAGGAGCACCTGCGCTGGGTGACCTCGTTCGAGGAGGAGTCACTGCTCGACGCACTGGCTCGCCTGCACGCGGCGAAGGCTGACGATCTCGGCGAGAACACCAAGTTCGTCGGTATGTTCCGCGCACAGGGTCTTGTTACGCCCGTCTGGGATCTGCCGATCGGCTTCGGTGCCGAGGGTTGCGAAGTGCCGATCGTCGCGTTCGAGAAGCGACTGCTCGAGGCATTGGCCGATTCGTCGCCGCTCACAGATGAGCAGCGCCGCGCACGCTCGGGCCTGACCACTCGACAGGTCACGCTCCGCTAAAGACACAGACAGATCCCCCGCCACCTGTAGGTGAACGGGGGATCTGTCTTTGGAGGAGGGCAGAACGTGCGTTGGTGCTCTCGCGGATCTGCCGATCCGGAGTTACTTGGTGGGCATGAGCACGGCGTTGATGCCGTGCGCGACCTGAGCGTTGCCCTTGTTGATGTCGACCTGGCTGAGGATCACCTTCGGGTTCGGCAGGTGACGGTCATAGTCGACGAGGGTGATGCTCGCGGGGCTTGCGACGACCTTGACGCCGATGGTCTTGCCCGGCAGAGCGGTCTTCAACTTCGCGCCATTGGCCTTGAGCGCATCGCCCGAGAGGATCGTGGCGCCCGGAACGACGTGGTACTGAAGCACCTTCTCGACGGTCGGGATGCCCAGGCTGGCCACAGCCTTGAAGGCACCAGCCTCGGTGGTGACCTTCTTCTTGGTCAGTGCTGAGGCGAGGTTCATGAACGCCTGGTCATTGGGGATGAAGGCGGTCAGGGCAGTGGTGCCGTCGGTGAGAACCTTGACGGGGGAGTTCGGCTTTGCCTTGAGCACAGCGAGGACAGCTGCGGTCAGGACGTCATAGTCCTTGAAATCCTGGTCGAAGCCCTGCTCGCCGGCGGTCAGGACAGAGGCGAGCGAGGCGGTGCCAAGGTCGGCAGCTGATGCGGCGGGAGCAGCAACGGCGGCCAGGGGAAGTGCGAGTGCTGCGGCGGCGATTCCGCCGATGATGCGCGAGCGATTCATGGTGAGCCTTTCGTCATAGTGCCCCGAGTGAGCGCTTATGCCAGTACTTCGCCCTGAGGCCTCGCCTTGGATGCAGCAGATTCAGGGAACTTTTTTCGCTCTACGTGCATCCAAAGGGTGTCGCACGGGCGAATAAGGAGCATGGGAACACCTGCTCGAGCGAAAGGGGAACTGGTGACGCACACCGAAAGTGCACCTGAACCCCTGCGCCTCGTCACGCCCCGGGAGATACCTGTCATGCAGCCAACCGATGATTCGGAGCTCGCGGCACGCTTCGTGGCCGGCGATGAGCGAGCACTAGAAGAGGTGTACTCCCGCTGGTCGTCCCTCGTCTTCACGATGGCCCGCCGGGCTACCGGCAATGAGAGCGATGCTGCCGACATCACCCAGGCGGTCTTCCTCAGCGCCTGGCGGGGTCGGGCCGGGTTCGAGTCGGCTAAGGGGTCGCTCCCTGGCTGGCTGGTCACCATCACGCGCCGTCGCGTTGCTGATCACTGGGAGTCGATCTCCCGTGAAACCCGCAAGATCGACGCCGAATCGGCCCGCTTGGACGACGAAGCGGTTGCCGGCCATGCCGAGGAGTCGGTGAATCGAGTGCTGATCGCCGATGAGCTCAGCCAGCTCGGCGAGCCCCAGCGGAAGATCATCGAGCTCGCCTTCTTTCAAGACTTGACCCATGCTCAGATTGCGCGTGCCCTCGATATCCCCTTGGGTACGGTCAAGAGCCATATTCGCCGGTCACTCGACCGGCTGCGCACCAGACTGGAGGTGGATCATGTCGCACTGTGATGAGGATGCCCTGGCACTCCTCGCCCTTGGCGAGGTAGTCGATTCACGCGATGTCGCACATGCGCAGGAATGCGCTGAGTGCAGTGCTCGACTCGAGGAGTACCGCGCTGTCGTCGGCATCGGACGCACGGTCACGCCCGACGATGTTCCTTCCGCGCCGCCGGCCGAGGTCTGGGCCGCTGTTTCCGCCGAGGTTGCTCGCGAGCGTGATGCGAGTGGTGTCGTGCGCTCACTTGACTCGGCACCCTCGCGCCGACGTCGTGGTGGATACGTGCTTGCTGCTGCGGCTGCCGTCGTCGGCCTCATCGCCGGGTCTGCAGCGACGGCGACAATTATCAATCGCCCTGAGTCGGTGCAGATCGTGGCGAGCGCAGCGCTTGACCCCATCGGTGATGCGGGCGTCTCCGGTACTGCGGTGATCGAGCAGGTCAGCGGTGGTACGCAGCTGAAGGTCACCGTGCCTGATCTACCGGCAGCAGAGGACGGCTACTACGAGGTGTGGATGGCAACCGCCGACACCTCGACGATGGTGGCGATCGGAAATCTGAATCCGGGCGAGACCGCGGTCTACACGCTTCCGACCGGCATGGATCTCGCTGCATTCCCTGTCGTTGATGTCTCGCTCGAGCACTTCGACGGAGACCCGGGGCACAGTGTCACCAGTGTGGTGCGCGGAACACTCGGCGCCTGAACGAGTTTCGCGCGAACACTCAGGTCAGTCGCGGAAGGCATCAGTGTCTTCAGGATTGAGAAGCCGGTTGGGCTCCCACTGCGCCGGGCGCTACTTCTCTCCGTCGAGGTAGTCCATCGCGCTGGCCGGAGGAACAACAGCAGTGGGAACTCGTCGCGGACCCGACCATGGGGCCGGAGGAGCATCGAGCTTCCGGCAGATCGCATACGCCGGGAATTCGTAGCGCTGCCGAAGAGCGCTGAAGAACTCCCACGCATCGTCGGCGTCGTACTCAATGGGAAACTCTGCCGCTTCGAGCATCGCATATGCCTTGTTGAACTCTTCGCGGGTCAGCGTGAGCGGCATTGCCTCGCCGGAGTTGAGAAGCCCCATCGTCTCGTGCTCCATGCCCCTCACTGCGTCGGCACTAGCTGCCATCTGCGCGGCCGTTCGTCCAGACTCTCGTGAAGGCATTGCCAGTAACGTCGAGTCGAGGGTGACCGTTGGCTTGACGAAGCGGCCGATGAGAGGAAGGCGTGAGCTGAGCTTTCGCGGTGCAATGCTCGTGAGATACAGGGAGCCGAAGGTTTGCACTCCCTGCGCGAGAAGCAGGTAGGCGCGGTGATGCTCACGTTCGTGGTTGAGGGAAACGCTCAACGCCGCCGCGTCCATCATCGCGAGCAAGCTGGTGGCGTAGTGGCGCTGTGCACGTGCTGATCGCACATGAACGAGTGCCGGGTAAGTCAGGTGAGTCAGGCGCAAGGTGGTGGCCCAGCCGGCCCAGGACTCAAAGGTATCGTCATTGCGTGAAATTCGATCTGTCAGATGAGCGCGCACGAGAAACTCCGGTCCCCAGGCCGGCTCTCCCGCCTCAGTCGAGATCTGCGAGACAGCAACCTCGCGATTGGTATAGATGTTGTAGATCGTGGGCAGGAAGCCGATCATCAGTGCGATCACGATCGGACCGGTGGCTGCTGCCATGAAGTCGAGGATCGTCTGGTCTTGCGTAATCCCGCCGTCGAAACCGAGGGTGAACAGGCTCGAGCCCGATTGGGCCAGTGACATGCCGAAGCTATTGCCGCTGACTCCGTAGATCATCAGGCCGTAAGCGAGGAGGAATCCGAGGAGCCACGCGAGCAAGGTGACGATGATGATCAGCGGTCCGGCCCAGGCCATCACTGCATCTCGACCCTTGTAGGTGCGTCGCAATCGGGCCAGGCCCCAGCCGGCACCGACGACCCCGCTCATGATGACGCCGCTGAAGAAGCTGCGCAGAGCCCTGGGCACCACGATGGTGCGCAACAGGCTTATCAGCATCGCCAGGAAGATCAGAACCCCGAGCGCGAAGCAGGTGGAACGCGACGCGAACTCGAACGTGGACACGCCCGTATCCGCGGCGAGGACAGAAATCACCAGGACAACCTACCGCCGGCTCGTCGCCTCATTTCGGCGCATTCAGGGACCTCGGAGCCAGCGACTACGCTTTGGATGTGCTTGGAGACTCCGGGGTGCGCGACACCCTCTTGATCATCGCGATACTGCTGGGCGGCGCTGCCCTGGCTGTCGCGATCTACGCCGTTGCCCGGCTCTCCCGGCTGCACCGCTCCTACGCCCTGCTCCAGGTGGCCGAGGGGCGCGAGAACTACATCGACGTCCTGGCCCGCACCCGCGAGGAGTTCGCTGACCTCAATGACGAGGTTCTCGGCCTCGGAAATGCCCTGTCGCGCACCCGGCGCGAGCTGGCCGACGCCCTGCGCCACGTGTCGGTCGTGCGGTACGACGCCTTCGGCGACATGGGCGGCCGTTTCAGCTTCTCGGCTGCCATGCTGGACGACAAGGGTGATGGCATCGTGCTCACCTCCATTCACGGCCGCTCCGAGACCCGTACCTACATCAAGGGCCTCACCGCGGGTAACAGCGATATCGAGCTGTCGCCCGAGGAGCTGCAGGCAGTGCACGACGCGAAGGGAGAGCAATCATGACCACCCGCATTGCATTCCTAGGCCCTCGCGGCTCATTCGCCGAAGCTGCCCTACGCACACTGCCGATCTCTGACGAAGCCGAGCTCATTGCCGCTGCATCCGTGCAGGCGGCACTTGATGCTGCCCGCGATGGCTCGGTCGACAGCGCACTCGTGCCAATTGAGAACTCGGTCGAAGGATCGGTGTCGATCACTCTCGATGAACTCGCCAACGGCGAACCTCTCGTGATCGTTGACGAGGCAGTGCTCGCGGTGTCGTTCTCCCTGGTTGTTCGCCCGGGCATGCTGCTTACCGACATCACGCGCATCGCGACTCATCCGCATGCGGCAGCGCAGGTGCGCGGCTGGATTTCCGCGAACCTGCCCGACGCTGTCATGCTGCCGGCTCTCTCAACAGCTGCTGCCGCGCAAGGGCTTCTCGACCCGGCCTGCGGCTACGACGCGGCCATCGCGCAGCACATCGTGACTGAGTTGTACGACGTCGAGTCGCTGGCCGACGGCATTGAAGATACGCCTGATGCGATCACTCGATTCGTGCTCGTGCAGCGTCCCGGTGCCATTACGTCGCCAACCGGCGCTGACAAGACGACCCTGTCGTTGTTCATTCGTCATGATCAGCCGGGCGCGCTGCTCGCGATCTTGACCGAGTTCGCGGTGCGCGGAGTGAACCTCACGCGTATCGAGTCGCGTCCGACTCGTAAGCAGCTCGGTGATTACTACTTCAGCGTTGATATCGAGGGTCACATCAGTGATTCGCGGGTTTCGGAAGCGCTGATGGGTCTGCATCGAGTGTGCCTTGATGTTCGGTACATGGGCTCTTACCCGCGTCATGACGGCAAGGTTCCCGTACTGCGCGAAGGCGTGACCGATGGTGATTTCGCAGAGGCCCAGGAGTGGCTTCGACAGTTGAAGGGTGAGATCTGATGCGTTACTTCGTGACCGGTGCGGCCGGCTTCATCGGCTCTCACTTCGTGCGCACCCTGCTCGCCGGCGGCTACAGCGAGATCCTGCCCGGTGAGGTCACCGGCGTCACGGTGTACGACAAGCTCACATACGCCGGCAACCTCGCGAACCTCGAGTCAGTCTCCGATGATCCGCGCTACACCTTCGTGCAGGGCGACATCTGCGACGGCGCACTGCTCGATCAGGTGCTTCCGGGCCACGACATCGTGGTGAACTTCGCGGCCGAGACCCACGTCGACCGCTCGATCTCCGGCCCGCAGGCCTTCTTGATCACCAATGTCGTTGGTGCGCAGACACTTTTCGATGCGTGCCTGAAGCACGGAATCCCGCGCACCGTGCACATCGGCACCGACGAGGTCTACGGCTCGATCGACGAGGGCTCCTGGACAGAAGCAGAGCCGCTGATCCCGAACTCGCCGTACTCCGCAGCCAAGGCCGCGGCCGAGATGCTCGTGCGTGCTTACAACGTCACCTACGGGCTCAACATCAGTTCGACTCGCTGCTCGAATAACTACGGGCCTTACCAGTTCCCGGAGAAGGTCATCCCGCTGTTCGTGACCAACTTGATCGACGGCCTTCAGGTGCCGCTCTATGGCGATGGCCTGAACGTGCGCGACTGGCTGCACGTTGACGACCACTGCCGCGGCATTGCGATCGTATGCGCGAAGGGCGAGCCCGGTCAGTCGTACAACATCGGTGGCGGTCTCGAGCTGAACAACCGTGAGATCACCGAGCGCGTGCTCGACTCAATGGGCGCTGATTGGTCGTCGGTGAAGCAGGTCGAAGATCGCAAGGGTCACGATCGCCGCTACTCGGTTGACGATTCGCGTCTGCGCGCCATGGGCTACGCACCGCAGCACACCTTCGACGACGGTCTTGCCGAGACAGTTGCCTGGTATAAGAACAACGAGGCCTGGTGGCGCCCGCTCAAGGCGAAGGCTGCTCTCTAGCAATGCGCGTCATCGTCACTGGGGCCAATGGCCAGTTGGGCAGTGCGCTCGTCACACTTTTGTCGGCTCGCCCCGCTGACTCCGTACTCGGTGTCGATCTTCCCGA
>JBILOY010000056.1:0-2885 GCA_044374195.1 Candidatus Nanopelagicales bacterium | reverse complement strand
ACGACACCGTGCGCCGCTGGGTCGACGCCGGCCGCCTCACTGGGGCCACCGATGAGGCCGGCCGCAAGACGGTCGACAGCGCCCAGGTCGCCGCCTTCCTCTCCGAGGCATCCGCCGACGTTGATCGCCCGGTGCCGACCTCGGCCCGCAATCGCTTCCCTGGCATCGTGACTCGAGTCGAGCGCGATGGCGTGATGGCCCTGGTGGAGGTGCAGTCGGGCCCGCACCGCATCGTCTCGCTCATCAGTCGCGAGGGCGCCGACGAGCTTGGCCTCGAGCCCGGCGTGATCGTCGCCGCAAGCGTGAAGTCGACCAACGTCGTCATCGAGCGCGAGAGTCACTGATGCGAGCGTTGCGTGCGCGCCGCTCGTTGAAATACGCACTCACCACAGCGCTGACACTTCTGGTTGTCGGCACGAGTGGCATGGTGCTGTCACCTGCACGCGCCGCCGCACCTGCAGCTGACCCGAAGGTCTCCGGCACGATCACGGTCTCAGCCGCCTCATCACTTGCCGATGTGTTCCCTGTCATCGCGAAGGCGTTTCAGAAGAGGTACCCGGGCACCACAGTGAAGTTCAACTTCGGTGGAAGCTCGACTCTGGTGAATCAGATCAAGGCGGGTGCACCCGTTGACGTTCTCGCCACAGCTTCTGAGCCGACGATGTGGTCGGCGGTCAATGCAGGCCTGGTGGGCAAGCCACTGCTGTTCGCGAAGAACACCATGGCAATCGCGATGCCCTCCGACAATCCGGCACGTATCACCAAACTGTCAGATCTCGCACGACCGGGCACATTGGTGGGGCTATGCGCCACAACGGTGCCATGCGGCGTTGCCGCACGCGATCTGCTTGCGCGCAACAAGGTCGCGATCACGCCGGTCACTCAAGAACTCGACGTACGCAGCCTGCTCGGCAAGGTGCTCTCCGGTGATCTCGATGCCGGCATCGTCTATGTCACGGATGTGAAAGCCGCGGGCTCGAAGGTAAAGAGCGTCCAGATTCCGACATCACTAAACGTGACAACTACGTACCCGATCGCCACCGTAAGCGAGACGTCGAACCCCGTTGCTGCTCAGCGATTTGTTGACTACGTGCGATACAGCCTGTCGTCGCAGGGCATCCTGCGCGCCTATGGCTTCGCGAAACCTTGGTCGCCATGACTCGTCGTCACGCCCCTTGGTTCCTGCTCATCCCGGGCCTACTCGCGGTCATCTTTCTTGTTCTGCCCGTCATCGGCCTGGTGACCCAGGCACCGTGGGGATCCTTCGGCACCTTGCTCAGTGATCCGGTGACTCGCGATGCACTGCGTATCTCCGCGGTTTCCTCGCTCGTCGCCACGGCGATCTGCATCGTGCTCGGCACTCCGCTTGCCTGGCTGCTCGCACGCAATGCACTGCCGGGCACGCGCTTCATTCGCGCACTCGTAGTGGTGCCGCTGCTGCTGCCACCGGTTGTCGCAGGTGTCTCGCTGCTCACTGCCTTCGGTCGCCGCGGATTCGCCGGCAGTTTCCTCTATGACAACTTCGGCATCCAGTTCCCGTTCACCACCACGGGCGTAGTGCTCGCAGAAGCCTTCGTCGCGATGCCCTTCCTCATCATCACTGTTGAAGCGGGCTTCCGCGGAATGCGCAAGGAATACGAAGAAGTGGCCGCAACACTCGGCGCTTCATCGTGGCAGACCTTTCGGCACGTAACCCTTCCGCTCGTCGCGCCCGCACTGCTCTCCGGAGTGGTGCTCTGCTGGGCGCGGGCCGTTGGCGAGTTCGGTGCCACGATTGGTTTCGCGGGCAACTTCCCCGGAGTCACGCAAACGATGCCGCTCGCGATCTACTCGCAGCTGGAAATCGATCGGTCACTGGCGATCGGGCTCAGCACGATTCTGCTGATTGTCTGCCTGGTGATTCTCGTTCTGCTGCGTCGCACGTACCTTCGCGGCGACACCGCGAACGACTAAGTCGCCTCTTGCGAGAATTACGGCGTGCGCGTGTGATCGCTGCCGTGAACCTGCTCGAGTGCATGCACGAGCCACGGAGTCATCACTGCCACCGCATCGCGCGCACCACCCGGTGAACCGGGGGCGTTGACGATGAGGGTCTCGCCGGCCAGGCCTGCAATTGCGCGAGAAAGCGCAGCAGTGGCAACACCATTGGCCATGCCGTAGGCGCGAATGGCCTCGGCGATGCCGGGAGCCTCGCGATCGATCACTCGCCGTGTCATCTCGGGCGTGCGATCGCTCGGGGTCAGGCCGGTGCCGCCGGTCGTAATGATGAGCTCGTAGCCGCCCTTGATGCCATCGCGTAGCGCGGCTTCAACCGGCTCACCGTCGGAGGCAACAACCGGGCCATCGACAGCGATACCGAGCGCGGTCAGCGCTTCGACGAGAACGGGGCCTGACCTGTCTTCCCACTCACCCTTGGCGGTGCGGGTCGAGACAGTGATGACGAGTGCTCGCGGGGTCACCTTGATCATGAGGGACGCACCCAGGTGCCCGAACGGCCGCCGCGCTTCTCGAGCAGCTCGATGCCGCCGATGGCCGCCATGCGATCGACGCCCTTGACCATGTCGATGAAGGCGAGTGCTGCGACAGCGACGCTGGTGAGCGCCTCCATCTCGACGCCGGTGCGATCAGCGGTGCGCACGGTCGCGGTGATCTCGAGGAAGTCGTCGCCGAGTTCGAGGCCGACGTCCACGCCATGAATGGCGAGCGGATGGCAGAGCGGAATCAGATCAGGCGTGCGCTTGGCGGCTTGGATGCCAGCGATGCGTGCGACGGCGAGGGCGTCACCTTTCGGAACGCCGGCGCCGCGCAGCATGCCGACCACTTCGGTGGAGACAGTGACGCGACCGCGCGCTGTCGCACTGCGCACCGTGACGTCTTTCCCGCTG
>JBILOY010000021.1:0-36377 GCA_044374195.1 Candidatus Nanopelagicales bacterium | reverse complement strand
GACGCCGAAGACAACCGAGTGAAGGCCGAGTGAGCGAGCGATATCACCGAAGCCCTGATTGACGTGAGCATCGCTGCGAACAACCACGCGGGTGACCGGGCGGCTGGTCAGGTGCTCGAAGGGAACCTCGAGAACCTGCTTGGAGATGTAGTCGGTGCCGATGAGGCTGGTCGTGCGTAACGTGCCATCGATGTCCTCAACTGCATACACGGCTTCGGGGAGGATTGGGGCGATCATGCTGAGGAGCTCGGACGGATCAAAGGTCGTGGCCTCGATGACAGCCTCAGGGTCGACCGTGGCAAGCACGGCGCCGTTCGAGCAGATGGCCCAGCTGTTCATACCGGCTGTGCGGGCAACGCCACCCGTGAGGCTCAAGGAACGACCGGTGCACGGGATCACCGTGGCGCCAGCAGCCATCACGCGCAGGATCGAGTCGCGCACACGCTCGTGCACGACATCACCGTGCTCGACAAGAGTGTCGTCGAAGTCAATGGCAATGAGTTCGGGTTCGAAGTCCCGGGGAAAATCTTTCAGCACGATACGACGCTAGCCCTTCGGGGTGAACGCAGAGATTCCGCCAAGGAACGGGCGGAGGGCCTGCGGGATAACAACAGAGCCGTCGGCCTGCTGGTGGTTCTCGAGAATGGCGACGATGATTCGGGGCATTGCCACGAGCGTGCCATTCAAGGTGGCGAGCGGCGAGGACTTGTCGCCGTCGCGCATGCGAATCTTCAGGCGTCGAGCCTGGAACTCCGTGGTGTTGGAGGTTGAGGTGACCTCGCGGTAGGTGCCCTGGGTCGGGATCCAGGCCTCGATGTCGAACTTGCGTGCTGCGCTGCTGCCCAGATCGCCAGTGGCGACGTCGATCACGCGGTACGGGATCTCGAGAGCATCGATGAAATCTTTCTCCCACTGCAGCAGGCGCTGATGCTCGTTCTCGGCATCGGCGGGATCGCAGTAGACGAACATCTCGACCTTGTCGAACTGATGCACGCGAATGATGCCGCGGGTGTCCTTGCCGTAGGTGCCGGCCTCGCGACGGAAGCATGACGACCAACCCGCGTAGCGAATCGGAAGTTCCTTCGCGTCGATGATTTCGTCAGCGTGGTACGCGGCAAGTGGAACCTCAGAGGTGCCGACGAGGTAAAGGTCATCGGCCTCGATGCGGTACACGTTCTCGGCAGCCTGGCCCAGGAAGCCAGTGCCGTCCATCGCACTCGGAAGAACCAGGCTCGGCGTGATCATCGGGATGAAGCCGTTCGCCGTCGCCTGCGCCATCGCCATGTTGAGCAGCGCGAACTCGAGCTGGGCGCCGACGCCGCGCAGGTAGAAGAAGCGCGAGCCGGAGACCTTGGCGCCGCGCACGGTGTCGATCGCGCCGAGCATCTCGCCGATCTCGAGGTGATCGCGGGGCTCGAAGCCGTCAGTCGCAAAATCTCGCGGGGTGCCGACATGCTCGAGGACGACGAAATCCTCCTCGCCGCCGACGGGGGAGTCGAGGTTCACCAGGTTCGACAGCTGCAGCCAGAGTGCATCGGTGGCCTCGGCCTGCTCATTCGCCGCGGCCTCAGCGGCCTTGGTGCGCTCGGCGAGATCAGTGGCCTTGGCCATCAGGGCATCGAGCTCGGCCTGGGCGGCAGCCTTCGCCGCTTCGTCGGACGCCTTCTTCAGGGCGCCCTGGAGCGGGCCGATTTCCTTGCCGATGAGCTTTTGGCTGTTGCGCAGCTCATCGAAGTGGGCCTGGGCCGCGCGCTTGGCGACATCGGCCTCAATGAGGCGGTCGACGACCGTGATGTCTTCGCCACGGCGGCGCTGGGACTCGCGGATCCGATCGGGGTCGGAGCGCAGAATCTGGGGATCGATCACGGCCACAGCCTACGGGGAACCGTGAGGCGCGATCGCGCCCGTGGCGTGAGGGCTGCCTCACGAGTCACGCCTCGGGCGGTTGCTCCTGGGAAAGGGGCGATCTGAGGTCATTTTGACCATTCATCTTCATATGTCAGACTTTTCGGGCTTTGCCCACACACGGTGGGCTCTAGCGGAGAGGTATGCGAGTCGAGTGGACTACAACTGGCTGACCCCGAAGGCACTTGCACAACCCGCGGGGGACAAAGGATGGGGCTCCTTCGTGACGGAGCGGATCAGTGCCGGCGAGACAATCGCCGGTTTCGGGGGATGGATGGTCCCTCGGGATTTCCTCTCCACCCTTTCAGCCGATCGTCAGGCCAGATCGATCCAGGTCGATGAAGACCTCTACCTCGTGTCATCTGATGTGCGCGAGCCCGGTGACATGCTCAACCACTCCTGCGATCCGAACTGCGGTCTCTCGGGATCCCAGCTACTGATCGCCATGCGCGATATCGAGGTCGGCGAGGAGCTCACCTTTGATTACGCGATGTGCGATGCCTCTGATTACGACGAGTTCACCTGCCTGTGCGGAAGCGCAGCATGCCGCGGCATCGTGACCGGCGCAGACTGGCGCGATCCGATCGTGCAGGCGAAGTACATGGGCTACTTCTCGCCGTACCTCATGAAGCGCATTGCCTCACTGCCTACCGTCTAGCCGATCGTCAGGCCTGACGTCACCGAGCTCGTGTAATCGGTTGTCGCGTTCGAACCTGAGTACAGGGCATTAATCGCTGCCATCAACGCGAAGGTGTCACCCCAGACGTAGGAGCCTTCCTTCGCGACCTTGTTCACATTCAAGGTCTGCTGCAGCATCACGCCCGGATTCGCGGAGTCTTTTGCGAGAACCGGCAACGTAGAGATCGTGTGAAGCATCGTGCGCGCGTACGGCTCGTAGGCGGCGGTGCGAAGTTGCTGCTGCTTGGCGAACTGGCCGAGCAGGATGAATCCATTGGCCGCGATTGCCGAGGCGGATGAATCGCGCGGTGAGCCAGGCGCGGCGTCAAAATCCCATGTCGGTACGCACTGCGCGTCGAGATGGGTCATCCAAAAGCGTGCCGTGGTCTCGGCCGCATCGAGAAAAGCCTGAGTGCGCGTCAGCTGATACGCACGGGCGAAACCGAAGATCGCCCAGGCCTGACCGCGTGCCCATGTGCTGTCGACGCCGATGCCCTGACCGGCCACCGGGCCAATCAAGGCGCCCGTGATCGGATCGAAGGTCATTCGATGGAAGGTGGAGCCATCATCACGAATGAAGGTATTGATGAGAGTCATCAGATGCTGCTCACCACGTGAGCGCAGCTCAGCCCCCTCAGCGCCGCCGAGGATCATGCCCGCCTCGATGAGCAAGGGTGCATTCATCGCCGAGTCGACGATCAGGCCCCACTGGCCGTCATATGTTCCCGACTGAATCGCTTTCACATTCGGGTTCCAGCGCGTCGACAGAGATCGTGCGGCATCGAGAAAGGAGGTGCGGTACTCGGCACGCCTCTTCGCACTCGGATCGAGTCGCATGCCGAGTTCCATCGGAATGCCGACCATGAATCCGAGGTCGTGGGTGCCCTCCCACTCAGCCAGCGGCACCAACGCCTTCGTCCAGGTGCGCGCCTTCTTCAGCCACTCCTTGTCACCCGTGCGCTGGTACATCAGCCATAGGGAGGACGGGAAGAAGCCTGATGTCCAAGCCTTCGCCCTGGTGCGGTCGTAGGTCGACTGGTCGGTCAGTGCCCCAATCGGGTACTTGCGCGGATTGAAGTCGGCAGCCGCGTCGAGCTTGTCGCCCGCAACGGCGAACAGCCCGCCTCGGTCGTAGGCAGAAAACAGCGCAGGCTTGGCCGCGCAGGTCTGCACATTGGCGCTGCGTGCGATGAGCGATACCTCGGCGCTCGGCTCCGTGTTGGGTGCTGCGCTCGCCGATGCACTTGAGCAACCCTGAAGGAGCAGGGCGGTGACAACACCGATACCGATGGCGGCCACGGAAGTGCGAAGCGCGCCAAGGGAGTTCACCTCTAGAGTCTAAGCATGCTTCGGCTGCCCATTACCTACGTCGATGTCTTCGCGGCGCGTCCGCATGAGGGCAATCATCTCCCGGTCGTGCATTCCGCAGATCAGTTGTCGACCTCGACGATGGCAGCCTTCGCACGACGCACGCGGCAGTCGGAAACCTCATTCCTCCAGTCGCCCTCCGTCAACGATGCCGACTATCGAAATCGAATCTTCACCGTCGAATCCGAGATCCCCTTCGCCGGGCATCCGACCCTGGGCGCAGCTGCAGCTCTGTGTCATCAGGCCGGAACACCGATCCGCGAGCTGATGCAGCAGACCATGCACGGGGTGCATCGGGTGAGCGTGAGCCTCGACGGCAACTCAGGCACGGTCTCTATGGCGCAGAGCGCATGCGAGTTCGGCGAGGAACTCGACGCGAGTTCACTTCTGCAAGCGCTGGGCCTACCCGAAGACGCTGCGCATCCGAGATTGCCGGTGCAGATGCTGTCGACCGGCCTGCCGATGATCGTCATCCCGCTTACCTCACCCGAGCCGTTGCACTCTGCGCGAATGGATCGAGTCGCGCTCGGGCAGGCTCTCGAGGCCATTGAGTCGGGCAGCGCGATGTCACTGAACTGTTACGTGGTCGCAGAGGAATCAGCAGGTGAGTGGTCGGCGCGCAGTTTCAGCCTCGATGTAGTTGGTGGCGAGGATCCGGCCACGGGTTCTGCAGCCGGCCCATTCGGCGCATATCTGCGTGAGCGCATCGGACTCACTGGGCTCGGGATTTCGCAGGGCGTAGACATGGGTGAACCGAGTCGACTGCGCGTTGATACATCCGACGGCATCGTCGTGTCAGGCGACGTTCACATCATCGGCACCGGCACGGTGTCGTGGCCCGAGGGCTGATTGCGCCGGTTGGTCCGATGCGCGGTTAGCTCAGGCGCGAACAAGTAATACGAGCTTGCCGGTGATTGCCCCGACCTCAATGAGCGAATGCGCATCGCCTGCCTCATCGATGGGCATCACGCGATCGATAACCGGCTTCACGATGCCCGCCGCGATCCATGGCCACACATTGCGCTCAACCGCATCGCAGATCGTGGCCTTCTCCGAATCGGGGCGGCCACGAAGGCCGGTGGCAGAAACGCTCACGTTCTTGCGCAGCATCGTGCCGATGTTCAGTTCGGCCTTGACCCCGCCCTGCAGGCCGATCACGATGAGACGGCCGTTACGGGCGAGGGCATCGACATTGCGTTCGAGATACTTCGCGCCCATGTTGTCGAGGATGACGTCGACACCGCGGCTACCCGTTTCAGCCTTCATGACCTCGACGAAATCCTGCTCGTTGTAGTCAATGAGAACTTCGGCCCCGAGGGCTGCGCATGCGTCGAGCTTGGCCTGGCTGCCGGCCGTGACAGCAACGCGAGCGCCGAGGGCGCGTGCGACCTGAATCGCGAACGTGCCGATGCCTGAACCGCCGCCGTGAATGAGCACCCATTCGCCTTCGGCGAGATGAGCAGTCATCACGAGGTTGCTCCACACCGTGCATGCGACCTCGGGTAGACCGCCTGCGGTGACGAGATCGACTCCGGCGGGAACGCTCATCACCTGGCCTGCCGGCACGGCGACCTGCTCGGCATAGCCACCACCGGCGAGCAGCGCGGTGACCTGATCGCCAACCTTCAGATGAGTGATGCCGGGGGAAACGGCCGCGATGGTGCCGGAGCACTCCAGGCCCAGAATGCGCGTGGCACCGGGCGGCGGGTCGTAGTAGCCCTGGCGCTGCAAGAGATCTGCTCGATTGACGGCTGTTGCCGTGATATCGATCAGCACTTCACCGGCATTCAGTTCAGGCGATGCGACCTCGACCCAGTGCATCGCCTCTGGCCCACCCTTGCCGCCGTCGACCTCAATTGCATTCATCGTCACCAGTGAAGGCTAGTGGCCGTTACCTCGACCGTTTGTAGAGCGGATGACCACTAGTCGATCACCGGCCTGCAGGATGTCAGCGCCATCCTCGTCGAAACGCATCACGGTCGTGCCTCGCATGACGGCAAGTACGAGCTGGCCGGAGGTGTCGAGATCTGATGGCTTGCGACCAACCTCGGAGGGCAGAACGTCGCGTTCGGCGACATCGAGACCGTGAGTGGAGTCAAGGAGATCCTCCATCAGCTCACCGGCAGTCGGGGCCACGAGTGACAGGCCCATCAGGTGGCCGGCCGACTCAGCTGTCGGAATGACGGTATTCGCGCCCGACTGACGCAGGATCTCGGCGTTGACCGACTCGCGTGCCGACACGACGATGATGGCTTTCGGGGCGAGCCGGCGAGAAGTGAGAGTGCAGAGCACGGTCGTGTCGTCTTCGTCGACCGCGATGATGATGCGCGAGGCGCGTTCGATGACTGCGTCCTTGAGAACATCCTCGCGGCGACCGTCACCGATCACGCCGACATAGCCCAGGCGGGTGGCTTCATCGATCGCTGCTCGATCCTCCGAGACGATCACGATGTCCTTCGGGTAGATACCCGAGTCGACGATGGTGCGTGCTGCGCTGCGGCCCTTGACGCCGAAGCCGATGATGAGCGTGTGATCTTGCACGTGCTTCCTCCAACGTGATGAGCGGAATTCCTCGCGCGTGCGACGGGTGAGAACCTCCACTGTCGTGCCCACGAGCACGATGAGGAAGAGGAACCGCAGTGGGGTGATGATCAGGACGTTCGCTAGTCGGGATGACTGACAGATCGGCACGATGTCGCCATAGCCGGTCGTGGAGAGCGAGACCGTCGCGTAGTAGATGGCGTCCAGAGGTGTCAGCGTGCCGGACTCTCCGCGATCGGCGTAGCAGTCGCGCTCGAGGTAGACGACGAGCGCGGTGACGAGCAGAGCGCCCACGGCAACACCGAGGCGCAGCACGATGTTGGCCACTGGGCCGAGGCGATTGCTCGAGAAACGCAGACGCCCGCTGCCGGGGCCGTCTGCGGGCTGGATTCGGAATCGTCCGCCGTCCCTGCGCTGCTCTTGCACGTGATGACTATGACATGCCGATCAGATCTGCATGGGCATGGTCCCCTGATGGACATCCGGATTTCGATCTCCCGGGAGCCCCCTGAATCAGAGGAGGGGGATGTAGTGC
Organism: Candidatus Nanopelagicales bacterium; assembly: GCA_044374195.1. Lineage (GTDB taxonomy): Bacteria > Actinomycetota > Actinomycetes > S36-B12 > S36-B12 > CAIKZY01. The sequence goes on along the minus strand of JBILOY010000021.1, from coordinate 29,350 downwards.
AGAACATCGCCGCGGTAACCGGCGCCGGGCGGGCAGATGGCCACGGCGTCAGCGCGGGCCCAGCCGGTCAGCCCCGCCGGGCCGTCTTCGGCAAGAGGGCGGAGCAAGGTCGCGCCATCGCGAGTCTCGCGGGTCACGGGTGCTAGCCGTGTGTCGTCGGCGTAATCAGCGGGCGGCGCATCGTCGAGCAGCACTCCGGTCGGATGATCGATCACATTCGTGCGTCCGCTCATCGCGCGAAGCAAGGGGCCCACGAGGGTGACGAGCCCGGCGAGCGCGGCAGCCGGATTGCCCGGCAGTCCGACCAGGATTCGACCGTCGGGAAGCCGAGCCATCAGCATCTGTGCACCGGGGGTGACGCTGACGCCATCGATGAGCCATCGTGCATTGAGGTCACCAATGACCTGGCGCACGTGATTGCCCGGTGCTGGTTCGGTTGAGCCCGTCGTGATGATGACGTCGACATTCGCATCATCAATCTCCGTGAGTAGCAGTTCGGCGGTGTCAGGAGCGCGCTTGGCCGGATTGCCGATGCCGCCGTTGGCGCTGATGAAGGATGGAATCGTCATGCCGAGTGCATCGCGCACGCGACCCTCGCGCGGCATGCCGTGCGAGAGCAGTGACCGACCGAGGACGATCAGGCCAACTGTCGGCGGTTTCACGATGTCGATCGTGTCGTGGCCCGTGGCGGCAGCGAGTGCGAGAACTCCGGGGGTAACGATGGAGCCGGTGGCGACAAGTTCACGCCCTGCGGGGCCGTTATCTCCCTGACGAATGATTCCGGTGCCGAAAGCCGGTCGGGCGCGCTCATCGGGCACACCACTGAGCGGATCGCAGGCGAACACGTGCACCGAGCCACTGCTACTTGTCTCCGATACTGAATCCGAGAGTGAGAGCACGGCATCAGTGTGATGCGGAATCGCGTCACCGGCACGCACGCTGACAGCTTCGCCAGGGCCGACAGTGGAATCGAGGATGAGCGACCAAGGCCCCTCGCCGCACACTGCGTATCCGTGGAATGCAGCCGAGTCATGGGCCGGATCATCGGCCAGGGTGCTGAGTGCCCGAGAGAGAACTCCGCCCGCAGCTTCGTCCAAGCGAGCCTTCACACTCGGCAATGCCCCCGAGCAGGTGGCCGCGACGTGATGTGCCTGAGCCCAGCTCAGGACGCCGTCGAGGCCAATAGTGCTCACGAGGTCATGCTGGCACGCTTGGCGCCTGCTTCTCGCGAATTGGTCGTGTCGGGGCGGGCGCCGGCACGAAACCGCGAGCGATGAGAGCGAAGACGATGATCGCGCTTACCGCGATGAGGAAGGCCAGCGACCACGATGCGAGTGCATCGGTGCCGGCGAGAATGTAGTGAGCGGTGGCAAGCGGCCATGCGGCATACGCCAGGAGATGACTGCGCCTGAACCAGGAGTTACCGGGAAGGCCGCGACGTCTTGCTTTCCGTGGGTGACGATGGCCCAGGTCTTGCAGTCGACGAGCGCGAATCGGTTTTCCAGAGATTCACGCGCGGCAGTGCAGCAGTTCCGGGTGGTTCAGGTCTGGGCCTGGCGCTCGTGCAGGAATCGGCACGGGCTGCAGGTGGCGATGCGACAGCAGGACAGTCGCAACTGGACGGACTCGAAGTGCGAGTCACCTTCCCTGCTGCCGACTAATTCGCAGTCGTGTGATGCGCGTTGCGTGACTTCGTCAGCTAGACCGCAGGAAGCACGCGGCCGATGCCGCTGAATGTGCGTCCCCACCACGAGCCGGAGATCGGGCTGATACGAACACCCTTGCCACGACCGGCAGCGTCGACCATCTTGCCGCCGCCGATGTAGATGCCGACGTGGTGAGCGCCGCGCTTGAAGAAGAACACCAGGTCACCCGGCTGGGCGTCCTTCGTGCGGATCTTCTTGACCACGCCGTACTGCGAGCGCGAATGATGCGGCAGGTTCTTGCCCATTGCAGTCTTGTAGACGTAGCGGGTAAAACCCGAACAGTCGAAGGCGTTCGGGCCGGACGAGCCCGCTGAGTAGCGGTCACCGATCTGGGCCTTGGCGACCTTGACCAGCTTCATGCGGATGCTCTTGATCTGTGCCTTGCGAATCTGGGCAGTGGTCGGCTTCGCCGCAGGCACAGTGCCAAGGCGAGCGATCATGACAGTGGAGTGCGCCTGGGTCGGCGTTGCTGCCGAGGCGCTGGAGGTACTCGACGGCAGCATGATCGTAAGGATCAAGGCCACGAGAGCCAGGACTACGGATGTCCATTGGACACCGGTGGAGCGCAAAACCGTACGCACGCGGTTCCCTTCGAGATCCGCTTCCCAGGTGAGCTGACGGACTCGGGCCTTGAAGGTTGCCCTACGACGACATCCCCATTGCTGGGTTCTGCAGCCGATTCGCCCCATGGGCCGGCTTGGTGCTCCGGCCCGGATGGTTCCCCGGTACACCGTCTCCATCGCAGCTTTCGAAAAAGCCTTGGCAGATCTGGTGATTCAGCGTGCTGACGGTGGTCCGCGAATGCGGTCCTGTGGCCGACAACCTGGTTGACGTTACGTAAGTGATCCGTAGCCCGCGAGCTAACTCTCCGCATAACGGACGCGACTTGGGGGGTGCTGTGGGATGGGCCACATCGTCACTTACGCACCAGTAACAACATTGCGGGACGAATCGGACATGTTTCAGCCCGTGAACTGACCGTTCAGCCAGTGCGCAGGGCGTGGGCCAGACGGCTGAGATTGGCCTGCCAGTCGGCCTCAGCCTCCACCAGGGCGCGTGCCCGGTCGACAACCTCCTGCGGATAGCGGGCAGTGACCTCGGTGAGGCAGCCGGCCAAAGCCTCGACATCGCCCACCGGGAACAAGAAGCCGGTTTTTGACTCGCTGACCCACCCCCGATTACCCGGGGTATCGCTGGCGATCACCGGAGTGCCGCAGGCCATGGCCTGAAGAAGGGTAACGGAGGTTCCGTCGACTTCCGATGCCGTGACGTAGCAGCTCGCCCGGCCGAGCAGGGGAACAAGATCGCTCTCGGGCACGGTGCCAATAAAGCGAGTGCGCTTCTCGATATCGAGTTCGCGCACGAGCGCCCTGAGCTCAGCGGTCAGTGATCCCTGGTGCCCGATGATCAGGTGCGGATCCGGAAAGTCCTCATGAACATCGTGGCGGCGCGGTACCTGCGCGAATGCCGTGATGATGTCGGCGACGCGATAGATGGGCTCATGCGCTCGAAGGCTGAGAACCAAAGGCGCGTGCGGCGGAACTCCGAGCTCGAAGGCATCGATCCACGGCGCATGGAAGGGGAAGGCGGCCAGGTCGACGCCCCACGGCATGAAGGTGATTCGCGCTTCCTCAACTCCGGCCGCGAGTGCAATGACGCGATTCGCCTCGCTGTCGACGATCAGTCCATGCAGGCGAGAGAGCCAGGTGAGGTCAGCACCGTCGCGATCGAGGTCACTGAGGTCATAGCCCCAGGAGAGCCCGACCACGGGAATGGGCAGATCGGCGAGGGCGACGGTGACCGAGTGCAGGGGGCCGGCGAGCACTGGCAGATTGAGCCCGCCGACGGTGGCAGCGGAGAGCACAGCCTCGCGAAGCTCGAGTGCGTCGGCGGCATCTCGTCCCAAAGACACCACGAACGGACGGAAGCCGACCTCGAGCAGAGCGGCGACCCAGCGCTCATCGTGGATGCCCCAGCCCGCGGTCGCGTAGACGCAGTCGTGGCCGGCAGCCTCGATGGTCATGTGGGGATCCCCTCGAATCTCGTAGAGGTGCCGGCAACCGTGGCCCGCGTCCTCTCTATGGCGATCGTAGGGCGGCGTAGACCCGAGCACCCGAAGAGGCCCTGATACTCCTCATGAGTTTCCACCCCGAGCAGGGCCGCGCTCAGGTAGCGTCGCTCGCCCGAGGAGAGATTCCCTCGGACATGCAGCGTGAATCGCGGCCGCATGACATGACCCGAGAAGGGGATGGCGATGGACGACTCAGTACGCCAGCACAAGTACGTGCTGACCGAGGATCAGATGCCGACGCAGTGGTACAACATCGTTCCTGATCTGCCGTCCCCGCCGCCGCCGCCCCTGCACCCCGGTCGCATGGATCCGGTCGGCCCCGATGACCTGCTGCCGCTGTTCCCGATCGACTTGATCATGCAAGAGGTCTCGCAGGAGCGCTACATCGATATCCCCGGTGGAGTTCTCGACGTATACCGCCAGTGGCGTCCGTCGCCCCTCTTCCGTGCGCATCGTCTCGAGAAGCTGCTCGACACCCCGGCACGCATCTATTACAAGTACGAGGGTGTCTCACCCGCCGGCTCGCACAAGACCAACACGTCAGTGCCGCAGGCGTACTACAACAAGAAGGACGGCACCAAGAAGCTGACCACCGAGACCGGTGCCGGCCAGTGGGGCACTGCGCTCTCCTTCGCATGCGCGCTCTACGACCTCGAGTGCGAGGTGTGGCAGGTCGGTGCATCATTCGATGCCAAGCCCTACCGCCGACTGATGATCGAGGCCTTCGGTGGCACCGTGCACCGTTCTCCGTCTGATCTCACCGCCATCGGTCGCGAGCTCGCCAAGGACCCGAAGAACTGGAGCGGATCACTCGGCATCGCGATCTCCGAGGCTGTCGAGGTTGCTGCCACCAACGAAAACGTGCGCTACGCGCTCGGCTCCGTGCTCAACCACGTGCTGCTGCACCAGACCATCATTGGTGAGGAAGCACTTCTGCAGCTCGAGATGGCCGGCGATACCCCGACCCACATCGTCGGTTGCACCGGTGGCGGCTCGAACTTCGGGGGACTCTCCTTCCCGTTCATGCGCGAGAAGATGGCCGGCAAGATCAACCCGCGCATCATCGCGGCCGAGCCGGCCTCCTGCCCGTCACTGACTCGTGGCGAGTACCGCTACGACTTCGGCGACACCGCAGGCATGACGCCTCTCATGAAGATGCACACTCTGGGTCACGACTTCATCCCCGACCCGATTCACGCAGGTGGCTTGCGCTACCACGGCATGGCTCCGCTCATCTCCCACATCTACGAGCTGGGAATGATGGAAGCCGTTGCTGTTCCGCAGACCGAATGCTTCGCGGCTGCCGTGCAGTTCGCGCGCACCGAGGGCATCGTCCCGGCACCGGAGCCCACGCACGCCATCGCACTCGCGGTGCGCGAGGCGCTCAAGGCAAAGGAAACCGGCGAGGAGACCGTCATCCTCACCGCGCTTTGCGGCCACGGCCACTTCGATCTCGCGGCCTACGACGCGTACCTCAGTGGCTCGATGGTCGATGAGAACTTCAGCGATGCGCGCCTGGCTGAGGCGCTCGCGACCATTCCGGAGGTCAATTTCGCGGGTTAGCGAGGACGTTCGTGAACCCCTGTAGTCCTTGTGGCTACAGGGGTTCACTTCTTATCTCTGTGGGACATCGAGATGCGCGAGTAAGTTGAACCCATGTTTGACGCAGCCCTCGCATCCGCCGTTCATCGTGCGGAGGATCATCACGGTCACATTCGGCAGATTGAGATCGTTACCGATCTTTTTGAGGGTCACTACGAAGCCGTGACCACGGTTGATGAGGCCTTTGCCGGAGCGCTGCTCGGTCTCGGCGTAGCCGAAGCGGTTGACGGCGAGATCGTTGCGTTCGATGGCGAGGTGTGGCGTGTGCCTGTCGACGGAGTTCCGGTGCGAGCACCGGGCTCACTCGGGATGCCGTTCGCTGTTGTTGCGGAGGGCGGCGAGGAGATCATCGAGGAGCTTCCGGCAGGCCTGACCTTCGAGGGCATCACCGCACACATCGACCATGTTCTCTCGCTCCTCGACAAGCATCATGATCATCTTGTTGCTGCCGTCCGCATTGATGGTGTCTTCAGCGATGTGCTGCTGCGCAGCGAGCCGGGGCAAACGCCGCCGTATAAGCCGATCACCGAAGTGCTCGTGCACGAGGTGCAATTCGAGTTCACGGCCTGGACGGGCACCCTCGTGGGGTTCCGCTTCCCTGACGTCGATGACGGCGAGGTGATCCCCGGCCTTCACCTGCACGCCCTCTCGTTGGATCGTCTTTCCGGCGGGCATTGCCACCGCGCGACAGTCGTCAACGCTGTGCTCCACATCTGGGTTGATGACGTCGAGATCACGATCCCGCACCCGCACCTTGGCTCTGTTCTCAGTAGCTGAGCGCACGCCCTAGGCTTGCCGCATGATCCTGCACGGCAACATCTCGCCCGACCTCCCGCTGCTCGTGGTCGCACTCGAGGACGAAGCAGTGCACCTGCATGTGCACGAACTTCCGATCCTGATCACCGGAGTCGGCAAGGTGAACGCGGCGATTGCGGTGTCGACAATTCTCGGCAAGCACCGTCCGTCGAGCATCGTCAATCTCGGCACTGCTGGTGCTCTGCGCGCAGGCGTCACGGGCACGCACGTGATCAGCACGGTGATCCAGCACGATCTCAATGACGCGGCGATCTTCGACTTGGTCGGTATGCACTTCGGCGAGCCGATCAACGTTGGCCCCTCCGACGGCAGCGTGCTCGCCACAGGAGACCGTTTCATCTCCAAGCCCGAGGTGCGCGAGCGACTTGCCGCCGAAGCCCACCTGGTTGACATGGAGGGATACGCCGTGGCCAGGGCCGCTCGTGCCGCCGGAATTCCCGTGACCTTGGTGAAGCAGGTCAGCGACGAGGCGGGGGAGCAGGCTGCGAAATCGTGGACCGAGACCCTCGACGAGTGCTCAGCAGCACTAGGCGCGTGGGTTCACGCGCACCTGCTCTAGTTGCCAGCCAATAGGGTGATTCCATGAGTGAAACAGCGCCCCGCCGCGCCCTGGCGCTGGGCCTGGTCTTCGTAGGCGCTGCCACCCTCGTCGGAAATGGTGCGGCCTATGCCCTGAGCATGGTCGCCGCCCGCGTTCTCATCCCCGCCGAATTCGGCGCCTTTGGCGCTCTCCTGGCCATCCTCGTCATCGTCTCGACCATCGGCATCGCCATGCAGGCCCTGGCAGCTCGCCGGGTGGCGGTTGCGACCGACAATCGTGCTGAGGTCGAGGGTCAGGCGCTTCGCCTGTCGATCTACCTGGGCTTGGTCATCATCCTCGGTGGCATTGTCGTTGCCTGGCCGCTCTCGCAGATCTTCGCGATCCCGGTGCTCGCGGTCATCTTCGGCATCGCCTCGCTCGGCTTCGTCGTCATCGGCTCAGCGGCCATGGGTGTCTCGCAGGGACGCGAGGATCACAAGCGGCTTTCCGCCGGCTTCATCGTCAACGGTGCCTCGCGCGCAATCTTCGGCATCGCCGGAGTTGTTGCCTTTCACAGCGTGGTGGGCGCTACCCTCGGCATCCTCATCGGCTGCGCAGTCGGTGCCTTCATTGCGTACCGCATTTGCTGCCCTGGTGCTTGGTCGCAGACCATCGGCGCTGGCGGCGCTGCGGAGTTCGGCCACGTGGCGCACGCGCTCATCGTGCTGTTCACGCTGACCAACATCGACATCTTGATGGCTCGAATCTTCCTCACGGAAGAGCTGTCAGGCGAATACAGCGTCGGCGTGCTGCTGGCGAAGATTGCCTTCTTCTTGCCGAACGCCATCATCATCGTGCTCTTCCCGAAGATGACAGCCGGCAAGTCGCGGCGCACGGTCTACATCGCGACGGGCCTGACCGCTTTCGTCGGCCTGATCATCACCGGATTCAGCCTGCTCTTCGGTGAGTTCGTCATTCGAGTGCTCGGCGGTGCGCAGTATGTCGAGCTAGGGCTCGGCACGGAGGCGTGGCTCTTCGCACTCGAGGGCTCGGCCTTCGCACTGGTGCAGGTTCTGCTCTACGCGCGCCTCGCCGCTGAAGACAAGCGCGCGGCTGCGTCGGTCTGGATCGCACTCGTGATTCTCGTGGGCATCATCTCGATCTGGCGCCATGACAGCGTTGTCGAGATCGTCACGACCGTGGTTGCCGTATCGCTCGTGCTGACTCTCGTCGGCTTGCTGCTCGACTGGCGCGGTGGGCGCGAGGGCAGCGAAATCGAGCCGATCGAGATGGCCGAATAGTCAGGTCTTCCCGCTGTGATTCAATCGTGATCACAGGCCTGGAACCGTGGCCGGCGGCATGCCGTCACATCGACAGGCTGAAGGAGTCAACGTGAGCGACATCAATGAAGTGCAGGAACCGCGCAAGCGCGGTGGGCGCCGTGCGCTGATTGCAGGCGGGTGCGTGGTTGCACTGGGTGCAGTTGCCGTAGGTGGTGCCCTCGTTGGTCGAGCCACTACTCCGCAGGCGCAATCTGCCCCGTCAGTATCCGAACCGGCCAATGAGCCGGGCAGCGTGCCGATGGGCATGTCGAGTGGTGCGGGGCCGCAGGCCGAAGACACCAAGGTCGCTTCCAGTTCGATGATCTGGCCGGGCTTCAACACCGTGTTCACTCCGGGCAAGGGCCTACCGAACAAGTCGGGCACCGCTTCCGGTTACACCGTCGACGACACCGGCATTGATCGCGCAGCACTCGCGGCCGAGCTCGCCACGATCTTCGGCGTAGCAGGCGACCCGGCGAAGAACGACTACGGATGGACCGTCGGCTCGACCGATGGCACCGCCCCGATGATCTACGTCAACGAGGATTCATCCGCATCGTGGTCGTACAACAACCCGGCGGCCTACGGCACTCCTATCCCGATGCCCGCCGATGCAGCCGTGAGTAGCGACACGGTGGGTGGTTCCAGTGGCGCTGTCGCCGGCTCCGAGGGTTCGGCTCCGCCCGTAAGCCCCGCACCCTCGAAGAAGGATGCACAGGCCTGGGCAACAGACATCTTCACTCGACTCGGCGTTCCCCTCGACCAGGTCGACTGGCAGCTCGATAGCTATGACCCGTTCACCACGGCCACCGCGTGGCTGACCATCGACGGCGAGCGCACGCAGCTGCAGTGGTCGATCGGCTTCTTCGGCGACGGCGAGATCTCCAGCGCCTACGGATTCTCCGCCGGCCTCGTCGAGATCCCGGGCTACGCGATCATCGGAGTCAAGGACGCGATCGCACGCCTGAACCAGCCGGGCTGGAGCGCATTGCAACCGGCGATGATCTACAACGGTGACGTGAACATTGCCGTGGAGAACGATCCTGCCGCGCAGCCGACAATGCCGCCGAACCCGACCTATCTGGGTCGTCCGGCCCTCGGCGTGACTATCACCGTGGCCACTATTACGAAGTCCGAGCTTGGCCTGGCTCAGTACTGGCAGCCCGATGGCACGATCTTGCTGCTGCCGGCGTACCTGATCTCTGACAAGGATGGCCACCAGTGGTCGATGCTCGCAGTTGACGACGCCTACGTCGCCTTCACCCAGGTCGCGCCCAATGACGGCCCGATGCCGATGGCGCGCTAGGGCGCGAACATCTGATCGGTAAGGTTGCTGCCGTTAGGCGAGGTGGCAGAGCGGCCGATTGCAGGCGCCTTGAAAGCGCCCGTGGGGAAACTCACCGGGGGTTCAAATCCCTCCCTCGCCGCGTGGAGTGTCGATGACGATGACTGGGCTTGTGCTGCGCATCGTCATCGACATTTTCATTGTCGTGACTCTCTCGGTGCTGATCGGAGCCATGGCTCCCCGTTGGTCGGCTGGTTGGCTCAGCCGCGATCGCGGGCCACTGCGGCTCACGCGTTTCGACACTCCTCGTGCCTACCGAAGCATCGGAATACATCGGATCAAGGACAAGTTGCCTGAACTGGGTTCGATCTTCGGCGGGCAGAGCAAGGGCCAGCTGCCCGGCTCGGAAGCGGAACAACTGGCCCTCTATGCACGTGAACTACGTCGTGCTGAATGGGTGCACTGGATGTCGATGCTCACGTGGATCCCGTTGGCCTTCTTCAACCCGTGGTGGTTGACCGTGGCCTTCGCGACCGTGGTGATCGTCGGCAATGCGACCTTCATTTTGATCGTGCGCTACAACCGGATGCGCGTGCTGCGCATTGCCGGTCGTGGTGAATAACTACAGCGAAGCAGTGTCAATAACGAAGCGGTAACGCACGTCTGACGCTACGACGCGCTTCCAAGCCTCGTTGACCTGGTCAACCGCGATGGTCTCGATCTCGCTGACGATGTCGTGAGCACCACAGAAGTCGAGCATCTCCTGAGTCTGCGGAATGCCGCCGATCATCGAGCCGCTCAGCGTGCGGCGCTGATCGAAGAGCGCGAATGCCGGGATAGCCATCGGCTTCGGCGGAGCGCCGACGAGTGCCATGACTCCGTCAAGACCGAGCAGGTTGAGGTAGGGGACTACATCGATATCGGCTGAGACTGCGTTGACGACGACGTCGAAGGAGTTACGTGCTGCCTTCATCTGGCCATTGTCACCGGAGTAGAGGAAGTGATGGGCGCCAAGGCTCATCGCATCCTCTTCCTTGCTCTTGGAGTGGCTGATCATGGTGACGTCAGCGCCCATGGCGACAGCGAGCTTGACTCCCATGTGGCCAAGACCGCCGAGGCCCATCACGCCGACCTTCACGCCGGGGCCGACCAGCCACTTGCGCAGCGGGTTGTAGAGGGTGATGCCAGCGCATAGCAGCGGCGCGGCAGCGTCGAGGGGCAGGTTCTTGGGGATGTGCAGGACGTAGCGCTCCTTGCACACGATGTAGGTGGAGTAACCGCCGTAGGTGGGGGTGACGCCATCGCGCTCGAGGCCGTTGTAGGTCGGGGTGTTTCCGCCATTGAGGCAGTACTGCTCCTCGCCGATGTTGCAGTTCTCGCACTCGCCGCAGGAGTCGACGAAGCAGCCGATGCCGGCGTGATCGCCGACCTTGAACTTGGTGACCTCGCTGCCGACCGCGACGATCACGCCGGCGATCTCATGGCCGGGAACCATCGGGAAGATCGCCTCGCCCCACTCCTCGAGACCCTGATGGATGTCGGAGTGGCAGATGCCTGCGAACTTGATATCGATGGCGACATCGAAGGGACCGACCTCGCGTCGGTTGATGGTGTGCGGGACGAGTGGCGCGCCGGGAGTCGGAACGGCGTATGCGCGAGTTTCCATGGTGTCCTTTTTGGATGGGGATGTACGTGCTTACTGATGGTTGTAGCGGGTGCAGTGATGCAATGGATGAAGCGGTTATGAGGTTTCGAATAACTCCTCGAGGCGTGCTCGCATGACTCGACCATCAAGCTCGATGCCTGTCCAGAGCCTGGTGGCGACGAGTGCTTGGTTCACGAGCATGCCGAGGCCGTCGAGGGTGATGCAGCCATTGGCTGCGGCGGCAGTGAGAAGTGCGGTGCGCGGGGGATTCGTGATGACGTCAGCGACGATCATGTGCGGCAGCAGGCTGGCGGTATCGAGATTTAATCGCGCGCTCGAGTCACCAAAACCGATGGAGGTTGCGTTGATGACGATGTCAGTCGCGGCAGGTACCGAGTATTCGTGATCCCACAGCACGTAGTCGCTACTTGCAGGAGTGCTTGCGGCGAGGTGATCGGAGAGCTCTTGTCCGCGTGAAGCCGTGGTGTTGACCACGGTGATGTCAGAGGCACCCGCGAGAGCCGTTTCGACACCGATGGCTCGCGCGGCACCGCCTGCACCGAACATGACCACGCGCTTGCCGGTGGGGTCAACGATGGGTAGTAGTGATTGCAGGAAGCCCTTGCCATCGGTGTTCTCGCCGATCAGGTGGTCACCCTTGATCACGACCGTATTCACTGCGCCGATGATTGCTGCTGAGGCAGCGAGCTCATCGAGATGCTGCAGGACGGTGACCTTATGAGGCAGTGAGCAGTTGAAGCCGAGCCAGCCCATGGCCACGGCGCCATCAATGGCGCCTTTGAGATGCTCGGGGGCGACCTCGCAGTTGATGTAGCGCACGTGGGCGCCGGCTGCCTGGTACGCGGCCTCGACGATGTCGACCGTGGGGTTCTCGGCGGCCTTCTGGGCGAAGGAGCCCGTGAGGCCGGGCAGGAAATCAGGCGCTGACATGATCCCTGAGCCTAGTTGGGGTCAGTTGGCCCTACTACGCAGGAAAGGGGTTCCCCTGGCCCGACCCCCATGCTAAATTGGAGCGCTCCAATAGATTCCGTCGGAAGGTCTCCATGTCAGGCGATCAGCTCCCCGAGCTCCTCACGATCGGGCGTATCGGCGTCGATATCTATGGCCAAGAGCTCGGCCAGGGCCTGGAAGACCAGCAAACCTTCGCCAAGGCGGTGGGAGGCTCGGCCACCAACGTTGCCGTCGCTGCTGCTCGCCTGGGCCATCGCGCCGCAGTGCTCACCAAGGTGGGCGACGATTCACTGGGCACCTACGCGATTCGCGACTGCGAAGCCCTGGGTGTTGATACCCGCTGGATCACCCGTATGTCCGGCGGTCGCACCGCCGTGGTGCTCACCGGCCTTGAAAACCCCGGCGATCCCGAGCTCGTGTTCTATCGCGATGGCAATACACCGGATCTCCAACTCACCTCCGCCGATCTCTCAGACGACGTTGCTCGCAGTGTTGACGTCCTCTGGTACACGGGCTCGGCTCTCTCTCGCGAGCCTTCGACCTCAACCGTTCTGCACGCGCTGCAGGTGCGCGAGCGTCGCGAGCACGTGATCTATGACCTCGATTACCGACCGTCATTCTGGAATTCACGTGATGACGCCACCGCCGCGATCGGCGCAGCTATCGACTACGCCACCATCACTATCGGCAACCGCGAGGAATGCTCGGTTGCCCTCGGCATGCCTATCGACTCGAAGCCTGATGACTTCGCCGCCGGCTTCCTCGATCGAGGGGTCAAGGTAGCCATCGTCAAGCAGGGGGCTGATGGTGTTCTCGTCGTGACGGCCGATGAGCGTGTGGTCGTTCCGGGCATTCCCGTCGATGTCGTCTGCGGGCTCGGTGCGGGAGACGCCTTCGGAGGATCCTTCGTCCACGGAATGCTGAGCGGTTGGTCGCCTGCCGACTCAGTTACCTATGCAAATGCGGCAGGTGCGATCGTGGCCTCGAGACTACTGTGCAGTCACGCAATGCCGACCGATGCTGAAGTTCGAGAACTCCTTGCTGCTGCAGGGCGAAAGGTGCCCGCATGAACAACGCAGTGACCGCCGCTGACATCGAGCGCATCACGAATCTTCGTGTGACTAATCCGTCGGCCGTGCGCGCTGCGCTGCGCGATCGCGTGCGCCCTGCGGGCCTGCCGGCCGACGGCAAGATGATGCTGATCGCCGCTGATCACCCCGCACGCGGTGCAATTAGCGTGGGCAGTGACCCGATGGCCATGGCCGACCGTGCATCCTTGCTCGGTCGTATCGTCACGGCGCTATCGCAGCCCGGTGTTGACGGCATCCTCGGTCAGCCCGACATCCTCGAAGACCTGGCCGTGCTGGGCGCACTCAACGGAAAGCTCGTCTTTGGCACCATGAATCGCGGCGGAATCGTCGGTGCGACATGGGAACTCGACGATCGCATGACTGCCTACGATGCAGCGCACACCGCTTCGATGAACCTCGACGGCGCAAAGATGCTGCTGCGCATCGAGGACACTGATCCCGGTGTGGCACGCACGATCGAGGCGTGCGCTCAGGCGGTGACCGATCTCGCCGATCGCGATCTCATCGCAATGCTCGAGCCTCTTCCGTACGAGATCACGGCTAAGGGCAAGGCGAAGCTGATCAAGGACGATGCCAAGCTCATTCGTGCCACGGCAATTGCAGCAGGCATGGGTGCAACGAGTGCCTACACCTGGCTGAAGTTGCCGGCCTGGAGCGATATCGCTGCGGTCGCTGCTGTCTCGACCCTGCCGGTACTGATCTTGGGCGGCGATCCTGGAAAGAACTGGGATGCAGCCTTTGCCGACTGGGCACGTGCACTCGAACAGCCGACTGTTCGCGGCCTCGTGATCGGCCGCGCTCTGTTGTTCCCGCCCGATGGTGATGTGGCCTCTGCCGTGACTCGCGCCGCCGCCCTCGTTCGCCCGGGAGGCAGTGCATGACCATCGAGGTCCCCTGGCATCTACCTGCAGGCTCACTGGCTCGCGGCGGAAACCTGATCACGCTCACGCCGGAAGACGCGCAGTGGCGGTACGCAGGTCTGCAGGTATTCACCCTCGTGGCCGGCGAGACACGCAGCATTGAGCTTGAGGGCATCGAAGCAGCGGTTATTCCGCTCAGTGCCCAGGGCCTAACTGTCGACATCGCTGCGGGCGATGCAGCGTCAGTGAGTTTCTCGCTGCAGGGCCGAGCGGGAGTGTTCGCGGGGGTGACCGATTGGGTTTACGCGCCGACCGGCTCGATCGTGACCATCACGGCATCGACTGAAGGAGAAGTGGCATTAGCCACTGCCAAGGCGGAGGAAGTCTTCCCGCCGGCGTATCTTGCGGCCGACAGTTACCCCGTCACGGTGCGCGGCGCCGGAAGTTCGACACGGCAGGTTAACCTGCAGGGCCACCCTGACACCTTCGCTGGCGCACATCGCCTGGTGTGGTGCGAGGTTCTTACGCCCAGCGGCAACTGGTCGAGCTACCCCCCGCATCGCCACGATGGCATCGGCGATTGCCCGTGGGAGAACGAGGAGATCTATTACTTCCGTATCGGCAAGGAAGCGTTGGACGGAGCAGTTGGCCCCCACGGTGACCCCGAGGGCTTCGGCATTCATCGCATCTACACCGCGCCGGAGGATCCCGGTTTGCCCGTCGACGCGACTGTCGAGGTTCGCGATGGTGACGTGTTCTTGGTGCCGCGCGGCTATCACGGCCCGAGCATCGCAGCGCCGGGCTACCCCATGTATTACCTGAACGTGCTCGCCGGCCCGAATGACCGCACTCTCAACTTCTGCGACGACCCTGACCATGCCTGGATTCGCGAATCCTGGAATGGCGTGACCGCTGATCCCCGAGTTCCCATTACCCCGGTTTCCCAGTAACTAATCGAAAGAGGAGCACGTGAACACCACACCCGTTGCCGTCGCCATGCTCGGCGTCGGACGAATCGGCAAGATGCACGCGACCCTCGTCGCACGATCGGTTCCCGAGACCCGTCTCATTGCTGTCGCGGATGCCTTTACTGCTACCGCAGACGCGGTCGGCGTAGATCTTGGTGTTCCGGCTCTGACCGTTGCCGAAGTGCTCGCGCTGCCGGAGGTCGAAGCCGTCGGTGTCTGCACCACGACAGCCACTCACGTCGACACGATCATCGCTGCGGCTGAGGCCGGTAAGGCGATCATGTGCGAGAAGCCGATCTCCAATGACATCGCCGATGTTGATCGCGCCCTCGCTGCGGTCAAGGCTAATGGCGTGAAGTTCATGGTGGGCTTCAACCGCCGCTTTGATCCCTCGCATGCAGCAGTGCGCAAGGCCGTGATGAACGGCGACATCGGTCAGGTTGAGATCGTGCGGGTCACGTCGCGTGACCCAGAGCCGCCGCCCATGTCGTACGTCGCGGGATCAGGAGGCATGTTCCTCGACATGACCGTGCACGACTTCGACATGGCGCCATTCGTCGCCGGCAGCCCGGTTGTTTCGGTCTACGCCCAAGGAGCCGTGCGCGTCGACCCCGGATTCGCCGAGAACGGCGACATCGATACGGCCATCGTGCTCATGACTCACGCTGACGGCACGCTCAGCAGCATCGACAACAGTCGCCGCGCGGTCTATGGCTACGACCAGCGGGTGGAAGCCTTCGGCAGCCTCGGCATGGTGCAGAGCGACAACGTGCGCCTGAACACCAGCACCCTCACCGGTGTGAGCGGCACGGTGGCTCAGCCGCTCGAGAACTGGTTCATCGGTCGCTACCAAGAGGCCTACCGCGTCGAATGGGCCGCTTTCGCGAACTACGTGCGCGGCGACGGGCCGTCACCGGTGCCCGGCGATGAAGCGCGACTGCCGCTCGTGATCGCGGCTGCCGCCAATTTGAGTATGAATGAGAACCGCCCGGTCACCATTGCCGAGATGGAACAACGCCTCGCGAAAGCCTGAGCCTGACAATGACGAAGTCCCCGACCATTGACCGGGGACTTCGTCATTTCTTGGGCTCGCGATTAGTGCATGTGCTTCTGAGTCGTCGGTGTGCTCGATGGCTCTGCTGACGAAGACGCTGACGCTGCCTTCTTCGCCACGACTAGAACCTCTGGCTTCGGGGTGAGACCTGGAGAATTATTCGTCGCGGAGGCGGGTAAGTACTTTTCATTCCAGTAGTACGAGGTGCCGTTCGTACACAACTGCATCACGCTCATGCCGTACGTTCCCGGGGTCTTCGGCCACGAAACTGAGATGGGGAAGAAGGTGGGCGTCCCGAAGGGCACGGGATCCTTCACTCGCTTCCAGGTGACATGCCAACCGCCGTTTGCCTGCTTTGCTACGGTTGTCGACCAGCCATCGACATTCTGCGGCTTGAGCGCACGCCAGGACTTGCCGACGAAAGCCTCCACCTGCAACGTCGACTCGGCCGGAAGACACCCGTGCTGAATCTCGAGGGTCATCGGGCTTGTCGCGCCTGCTACTGCACTCACACCCTCGAGTCGGATGATGGCGTGAGCGGTGGCGGTAGCTGCGAACGGCGTGATCAGCGCGAACGCGCTCAGGCTCGCTACCGCAATGGTTGTGCGCTTGAGAAGGTACATGCTCGCGAATCTAACAGGTAAAGCGTTGTGCCGTGGAAAGCACGAAGACCCGACCGCCGAAGCGATCGGGTCTTCGTGATGCAGAACTAGGCGGTTGCAGGAACCCGAACTGGGCCGAGGGCCTGATCCTTCTCGTCAACCTTGAGCGCACCGGTCATGATGGCGACGGCGTCGTTCATGGTGTGAGTCTGCGGGGTGACGATCGCTGCACGGCTGCCAAGGCGCTGCACGTGAATGCGGTCAGCGACCTCGAAGACCTGCGGCATGTTGTGCGAGATCAAGATGATCGGAAGACCACGATCGCGCATGAGCTCGATCATCTTCAGCACCTGATTCGACTCGCGGACGCCGAGAGCAGCGGTCGGCTCGTCGAGGATGACGACCTTGCTGCCGAATGCCTCGGCGCGTGCGACGGACACTGCCTGGCGCTGGCCACCCGAGAGAGTCTCGACTGCCTGCGACATGTCCTGCAGCGTGCCGATGCCCAGTTTGGTCATCTGCTCCTTGGCGGTGGTGCGCATGCCCGAATGATCAAGCTTGCGGAACACCGAGCCGAGGATGCCCTTCTTACGCTTCTCGCGACCGAGGTAAAGATTGCTGGCGATATCGAGGGCCGGTGCGACCGCCAGGGTCTGATAGACCGTTTCGATGCCGTAAGCGCGCGCATCGAGCGAGGTCTTGAACGAGACCTCCTGGCCGTCAATCAGGATCTGGCCCGAATCGGGAACCTCTGCTCCCGAGATGCACTTGATCAAGGTCGACTTGCCGGCGCCGTTATCGCCGATGACTGCCAGAACCTCGCCGGGGAAGAGCTCGAGGTCCGCGGAGTTCAGGCCCACGACGCGACCGAAGGTCTTGATCAGACCCTTGGCCTCAACTACGGGACGGATAGAGGAGAGGTCACTCATGATCGAACCTTTCGAATCCATTGGTCGAGGGCGACCGAGACGATGACCAAGATGCCAATCGCCAGGACCTTGTAGGCCTGATCGAGACCGGCGAGCACGAGGCCGTTGGAGACGACGCCGACCAGGATGGCGCCGATCAAGGTGCCGAACATGGTGCCGCGGCCACCGAAGAGCGAGGTGCCGCCGATCACGACTGCAGTGATCGATTCGAGGTTTGCGTCAGGGAGGATTGTCGGGCTCGCTGAACCGACGCGACCAATGGCTATCCAGCCGGCGATGGCGAGCACGATGCCGCCGACCAGGTAGACGCTGAAGAGCACGCGACCGACGCGGATACCGGCAAGGGATGCCGCTGCCGGGTCATCGCCGACTGCGTAGACATGCCTGCCCCAGGCAGTGTTCTTCAGAACCCAGCTGAAGAAGATGTAGAGCAGCAGCATCATGACGACGCCGTAGGTGATCTTGAACGAACCGAGTTGGAGGGGATTACCCAGCCACAGCAAAATGTCAGCGGCCTCGCCCATCTTGTCCTTGTTGATCGTGCGACCGGTCGCATAGATCAAGGTGACGGCCATGAAGATGCTGAGCGTGCCCAAGGTGACAATGAAGGGCGGCAGCTTCAACCGGGTGATCAGGAAGCCGTTCAGCGCACCGGCAGCGGCGCCGACAGCGAAGCCGAGGAGCAACGCGATGGGGCCGGGTACGCCCTGCTCGGCAGCGGTCTTCGCCATGACCATGGAGGACAGGACGGCGATTGCACCAACGGAGAGGTCAATGCCTGCGGTGAGGATGACGAGGGTCTGGGCAACGGCGAGTGCGCCGACAATGGAGACCTGCTGAGTGATCAGCGAGAGGTTAGAGATCGCCCAGAAACGCTCGTTGATGAGTCCGAAGATGATGACCGCGACCAGCAGCACGATGGCCGGGCTGATCCAGGGGTACTTATGGACTGCATGGTGGAAATGGTGCATGGGGCCCCTGCGATCAAGATTCTCGATCAAGGACTCTGCATCAGTCGTGGTGGGGGTACTCACCCGCCTACCTACTCATTAGTGGTTGATCTGCCCTGAAGTTCACACCATTCGGGCGGGTGTGTCTTGCGAAACCGCATATGTCTTGCCGTATTTGCCAGGGGCTCTGCGATGTCTTGCGATGAAGAGGGGCCGTGGGGTTGATCCCACGGCCCCTCTCACCTGCTTAGTCAGACACTAGGCCAGACCAGCTGAGGATTTATCCCCAAGCGTTGTCGATGCAGTACTGCGCATCCTTCTGCTCGGCGATGGTGACCGTGGTCTGCGGCTCGTTGGTGCAGAGAACGACTCCGGTATCGAAGAAGTCCTTGCCCTCGGTCACAGCCGGCTTGGTGCCGGAGGTCGCCAACTCGTAGATAGCTGCAACGCCGTACTCAGCCATCTTGAGGGGGTACTGCTGCGAGGTGGCACCGATGATGCCGGCCTTGACAGCCTCGACGCCGGACAGGCCGCCGTCAACCGAAACGATCTGGACGTCCTTGCCGATGGTCTTGCCGGCTGCCTTGAGGGCAACCTCAGCACCGAGGGCTGCGGGCTCGTTGATCGTGTAGACCAGGTTGATGTTCGGGTTCTTCGAGAGGCAGTCTTCCATGCCCTTCTGGCCACCCTCTTCGTTCGCACCGGTGGCAACGAGGCATGCGATTTCGTAGTCGCCGCCCTTGCCGGTGGTGTACTTGCCGGTGGTCTCTTCGTCGCCCAGGACCTTCTCGTCATTGATGGCGATGCCCATGCCGTCGAGGAAGCCGTTGTCGCGCTTGTAGTCGACAGTCAGTGCCTCAGCGTCGGTGATGATCAGACGTGCGATGACAGCCTTGGCACCGTCGAGCTTGCCGGCAGCCCACTGGCCGATGGCCTGGCCTGCGACGAAGTTGTCGGTTGCGAAGGTGATGTCAACGATGTCGGCCGGATCGGTCGGGGTATCGAGTGCGATGACCAGGAGGCCAGCTGCACGTGCGGCGGTGATGGCGTCGTTCACGCCCGGGCCTGCCGGGGTGATGAGGATGCCCTTCTGGCCCTGAGCGACGGCGTTCTCGATTGCGGCAATCTGGCCGGCAACGTCGGTGTCGTCCTTGCCCGAGGCAAGGGTGAGGGTCACGCCATTGGCGTCAGCAGCCTGCTGTGCGCGCTCTGCCATTGCGACGAAGAACGGGTTGGTCTGGTTGTTCGTGATGAGCGAAACGGCGATCTCGCCGCCCTCGGCAGCGGGTGCCTCGGCTGCCTCGGATGCTGCGGGTGCCTCGGCTGCCTCGGATGCTGCGGGTGCTGCTTCTTCGGTGGTCGCTGAGCCGGAGCTGCAGGCGGCCAGGGTGACGGAGAGCACGCCGACAGCTGCAACTGCAGCAAAGGCGCGTCCGCGAGTCACGCGGTTCTTCATGGATTTCCCTTCGAAGGGTTTGGGTTGACTGTGGCGTGAAGGCCACCCTTCATTAAAAGGATGGAGCGCTCCAATACCACATGGGATCGGGACTTGTTATGAGACCGTTACGGGGTTACCGCCCATTGCCTCACACCAGCCACAGCAGTTCATCTAGATCACTTCGCTGTCTGGTGTATGATAACGTTGTCATCTATTTCTAGGGCTCAGAATCGGTCCTGTCAAGCGGAATGCTCTGGAATACTCCTCATCGAGATGACAACGTTATCGACAGCCCCTATAGCGGCCGCCGCGACAGCTGAGAGCATGCGCGCCCGGCCGACGATGCGCGATGTCGCGGCCCTCGCCGGCGTCTCGCTCAAGACGGTGTCGCGGGTCGTCAATCGGGAGGATGGTGTCTCCGATGATCTCGTGGCCAAGGTCGAGCGAGCCGCCACTCAACTCGATTACCGGCCCAACCTCACGGCCAGCAACCTGCGCCGCTCGGACCGCAAGACAGCCACCTGGGGCCTGCTGCTCGAGGATGTCGCCAACCCGTTCTCCTCTGCTGTGCATCGCGGTGTGGAGGAGGTCGCCCGCGAGCTCGGGGTGGCGGTCTTCGCGGCAAGCATGGATGAAGATCCCGAGCGCGAGCGCGAACTGGTCGCCGCTTTCTCCTCTCGCCGAGTTGATGCATTGATCATTGCCCCCACTGCAACCGAGCACGCCTATCTGGCAAATGAGTCTCGCAACGGCATCGCTGTGGTCTTCGTCGATCGTCCTCCCCTCGGGTTCGATGCCGACTGCGTCGTCACGGATAACCGAGCAGGCTCAGCTGCAGCCACGCACCATCTCATCGAGCGTGGGCACAAGCGCATTGCCTTTATCGGCGATTACGTGAGCATCACCACCGCGAATGAGCGCTACCAAGGTTATGTCGACGCGATGGCCGCCGCCGGTGTGCAGTTACGCACGGAGTTCGTCATGCGTGATGTGCACGACGCAGCCCAGGCTGCATTGGCCGTGCATGCCTTGCTCGCGCTCGACGATGCTCCCACGGCGATCTTCGCGGCTCAGAACCTCATCACGATGGGCACCGTCGAAGCATTGCGCAATGCCGGAGCGCAACACCGCATCGCACTCGTCGGCTTCGACGACTTCGCGATGGCGAATCTCCTGGACCCTGGGGTATCCGTTGTTGCGCAAGATCCACGTGCCATCGGTCGCCTAGCAGCAACCCTCGTGAACGAGCGACTCGCGCATTCGAATGCCCCGGCAAGTGTGCACGTGGTGCCGTCAGTGTTCATCGCGCGAGGCTCGGGCGAGATCGCGCCGTCAAACTAGCTAGGCGCGAGGTGCCGCCGTGGAGCGGCGAGTGATCAAAGTCGGTGCAATATCAACGATGTCTCCGCCCCTGCGTGGCTTTTCGATTCGACGATTTATGAGGTCGACACTCGCCTTGGCCATTTCGGCGAGAGGCTGGCGCACGCTGGTGAGCGAGAGTAGATCGAGCTTGGCAAGCATGGTGTCGTCGTAGCCGACCAATGAGACATCACCGGGGATAGAGATACCCTCGCGCTGCAGAACCGCAGCAACACCAGCAGCGACGGAATCGTTCGCGCAGTAGACAGCGGTCGGCAAAGCGCCGCGCACCAGCTGCTCGGCAGCCTCGCGTCCGGCCTGCTCGGTGAACTCGCCGCCGATAACGCGCATCGAGGCAGCGAGGCCTGCGTCGCGCATTGACTGCATAAACCAGTCTCGCCGAGCTGCAGCCCCCGCGCCCGAACCACCGTCAATATGCACAATGTCGCGATGGCCGAGACCGATTAGATGATCAACGACAAGCTGAGCGCCGATGCGTTCGTCATGCATCACCACATCAATACGAGGGAGATCAACTCGGCGCTCGACGCACACCAGTGGAGCGATCTTCGACATCGAGGTCAGCACTGAGTCGGAGATGCGGGGCGAAGCCAGGATCACGCCGTCGACGCGGTGGTCGATGAAGGTGCGCAGTGCCTCGCTCTCACGTTCGCCCTCGCGGCGGCCGTTCGCGAGGAGCGCGCGATAGCCCGCTGACTCGGCTTCAGCCTCGAAGGCGTCGAGAACATCGGCGAAGTACGGGTTGTGCAGATCGTCGAGCAGGATGCCGATGGTCTTGGTGCGATTCGAGGCCAACTGCCGGGCCAGGACATTCGGCCGGTACCCGAGCCGCTCGGCCTCGGCAAGCACCCGCGACCGGCTCGCCTCGCTGACTTTGGGACTGTCCTGGAAGACCAGGGAGACCAACGAGCGAGAGACGCCGGCGGCAGCGGCGACATCCTCCATCGTGGGCCTGGTCATGCGGGGAGCCTATGGCAGGGGAATCGGAATTCGAGTCTCGGGGACTTGTCAGGGTTGTGCATATAGGGCATGCTATTGGAGCGCTCCAATTTCACGCACGGAGGTTCACATGCCGCACACATTCCTCGATCGCCTTGCCGGCGCGCCTGTCTCGTGGGGCGTCTGCGAACAGCCCTCGTGGGGCTTAATGCTCGACGTCCGCAGAGTCTTGGCAGAGCTCACCAGCGTGGGTCTGCACGCGATCGAACTCGGCGATGACGGCTTCTTCCCGACTGACGATGCCGAGACTCGAGCACTGCTGGCCGAATTCGACTCCCGCATGCTTGGTGGCTTCGTCTCGCTCCTTCTTCACGACGAAGCACGCCGCGACGAAATGCTCGCCATCGCCGAGAAGGCTGCCGCACGACTTGCCGGCACCGGCGCCACCTACCTCGTCACGGCGGCAGTGATGGACTACGACTGGCGCACGCCCACCCCGCTCGATCGTGCCGGCTTCGAGGTGCTCAATGAGTCCTTGCAGCTCGTCGACCAGATCTGCGCCCGACACGGCCTTACGCAGGTGCTGCATCCGCACATGAACACGATGGTCGAGACCAAGCGCGATGTTGATCTCGCCCTCGCGACCACGAGCGTGCTGTGGTGCATCGACACCGGTCACCTCGCCATTGGCGGCACGAATCCGCTTGAGTTCGTGCAGCAGAACTTCGATCGCGTCGGGCTGTGCCATCTCAAGGACGTTCGTCTAAATGTTGCCGCGCGCGTCATGGCGCGCGAGCTGACCACGCGAGAAGCAGTTGATGCCGGACTTTTTCCGCCGCTAGGCCAAGGCGACGTTCCGCTCAAGGAAGTCGTGCTCTCACTCGAGGATCAGGGCTATCGCGGCTGGTATGTGCACGAGCAGGATTCCGCCCTCGTCGTGGAGCCTGCCGAGAACGAAGGCCCGGTCGCTGACCTGCGCATCTCCATCGACTGGCTGCTTACCGATGTCGTTCCGTTCATCAAGGTCAGCGTATGAGTGGCACAGTGCGCACGACGGTCGCTGACGCGATCATTCGCTTCCTAATCGCGCAGAAGGTCGAAGATGACCGCAGCGGAAAGTTCATCCCGTTGGTACCGGGTGTCTTCGCGATTTTCGGTCACGGCAATGCACTGAGCCTTGGTGAGTCACTCGAACTACACAAAGACCAGATCGCCACTCTGCGCGGGCAAAACGAGCAAGGTATGGCTCTTGCTGCTGTTGCGTACGCCAAGGCCGCGCAGCGTCGTCAGATCATGGCGGTTTCCACGTCAATCGGTCCAGGTGCGCTGAACACGGTCACCGCTGCAGGCGTCGCGCTCGCGAACCGCCTCCCGTTGCTATTACTCCTCGGTGACACCTTCAACTCACGCGAGCCTGATCCGGTGCTGCAGCAGCTCGAGCACTTCGGTGATCCCACGATTACCGCGAACGACTCTTTGAAGGCCGTGAGCCGTTACTGGGATCGCATTACCGCGCCCTCGCAGCTCAAGACCACCTTGCGCCAAGCGATTGCCACGCTCCTTGACCCGGCTGATTGCGGTCCGGTCACCCTCGCGCTCCCGCAGGATGTTCAGGCGATGGCCTACGACTTCCCGGCCGATCTCTTCGACACGGTCGTGCATCGCATCGCGCGGCCACGTGCCTCACGCGACCAGGTCAACGAGGCAATCGCACTCATTCGCGCGGCGAAGAAGCCAATGATCATCGCCGGCGGCGGTGTGCACTACTCACTTGCTGAGGCTGAGCTCTCCGCATTCGCGAACGCATTCGGCATCCCCGTCATGGAGACCGTGGCTGGAAAGTCATCACTACTCGCCAGCGATCCAGCATTCGCGGGTTCGATCGGAGTCTTCGGCGAGACCGCCGGCCAGGAGATCTCGCACAAAGCCGATCTCGTCATCGCACTCGGTACTCGTCTGCAGGATTTCACCACCGAGTCGGGCACCATCTTCCGCAACCCGAGCGTGAAGGTGATCGGCGTGAATGTCGCGCGTTACGACGCGCTCAAGCGCCAGGGCCTCGCCGTTGTCGGTGATGCACGTGAGGTGCTCTCCGAGTTCACCGCCGGCCTCCAGGGCTGGGCAGCGTCGGCCGAGTGGTTCGCCACCGGTCGCAGCTCACGTGCGAAGCAGGTGGAATTGATCGAGCAGCGCACCGCTGTCACCGCGACTAGTGATCCGACTTACGCGCAGCTGATAGGTCGGGTGTACGCCATCGCTGGCGACGATGACTATGTGCTCACTGCTGCAGGTGGCTTGCCGGGTGAGCTCGTCATGAACTGGCCGAGCAAGGGCATCGCCACCTTCGACTGCGAGTACGGCTTCTCATGCATGGGCTACGAAGTCAGTGGCACCTGGGGCGCAGCGCTCGAGCGCGCGGTTTCGCGGCCCGGCTCAACCGTCTACGGCATGACAGGCGATGGCTCGTTCATGATGCTGCCGATGGATGTCTACAGCGCGGTACTGCACAACACCAGCCTCGTGCTGATCATCTGCGACAACCAGGGCTTCAATGTCATCGAGCGCTTGCAGATCGGTCATGGCGCAGCAAGTTTCCGCACCATGCTGGCCGACGAAGATCGACCGAATCCTGCTGTGATCGACTTCGCGAAGATCGCTGCCGGAATGGGTGCCGAGGTCATCTCGGCAAGCACACTTGCCGAGTTTGATGACGCGCTGCACGCCGTCAAGGGAATACCAGGGGTGCACGTGATCGTTACTCCTGTGGCGAAGCACAAGTGGAGCGAGGGCGACTCGTTTTGGGAGGTAGGCGTACCTGAGGTGAGCCACCGCCCCGCCGTCAATGAGGCACGCAAGGCTCTGCTGGAGGGCAAGAGTCAACAGCGTTGATATTCGTCATAGGCTTGACCCCACAGGCATTACCAAGCAATCACGGAAGCAGGAATCATGGCCGCGCGCGTTACGCATTGGATCAACGGAAAGCTCTGGGAAGGCACGGCCGAGCGCTCGGGCGATGTCTACGACCCCGCCACCGGCGAGATCACCAAGAATGTCGACCTCGCCAGCGCGAAGGTTCTCAACGAAGCAGTTGCTGCCGCCAAGGCCGCATTCCCGGGCTGGCGCGATACCTCGCTGACCAAGCGCGCTTCGATCCTCTTCGCTTTCCGCGAGATCCTGAACGCCCGCAAGGAGGAAGTAGCCGCGATCATCACCGAGGAGCACGGCAAGGTGCTCTCTGATGCACTCGGCGAGGTCACGCGTGGCATGGAGGTCGTCGAGTTCGCCTGCGGTATCCCGCACCTGCTCAAGGGCGGCTTCTCCGAAGGTGTCTCCACCGGAATTGATGTGTACTCAATTCGCCAGCCCCTTGGCGTCGTTGGCATCATCTCGCCGTTCAACTTCCCGGCCATGGTGCCGATGTGGTTCTTCCCGATCGCCATTGCTGCGGGCAACACCGTCGTCGTCAAGCCGTCCGAGAAGGATCCGTCGGCCACCAACCTGATCGCCCAGATGTGGAAGGACGCCGGCCTGCCCGACGGCGTCTTCAATGTCGTGCACGGTGACAAGGAGTCGGTCGACGCCCTTCTCGACAACAAGGACGTCAAGAGCATTTCGTTCGTTGGCTCGACACCCATCGCGAAGTACGTCTATGAGCGCGGTACCGCGAACGGCAAGCGCGTGCAGGCACTCGGCGGTGCCAAGAACCACATGCTGGTTCTGCCCGACGCTGATCTCGATCTCGCAGCCGACCAGGCCATCAACGCTGGCTTCGGTTCGGCCGGTGAGCGCTGCATGGCAATCTCGGTCGTGCTCGCAGTCGACCCGATCGGCGATGAGCTCGTTGCGAAGATCCATCAGCGCATGGGCAGCCTGAAGACCGGCGACGGTCGTCGCAACTGCGACATGGGCCCGCTGGTCACCAAGGTGCATCGCGACAAGGTGGCGTCGTACGTCGATGCGGGTGAAGCGGCCGGCGCAACTCTCGTGGCTGATGGTCGCGGCATCATCGTTGATGGCGAAGCGAATGGCTACTGGCTTGGCCCGACACTCTTCGACAACGTCACCACCGATATGACGATCTACCAGGAAGAGATCTTCGGCCCGGTGCTCAGTGTGGTGCGCGTGCCCAGCTACGAAGCCGGCGTGCAACTGATTAATGATCATCCGTACGGCAACGGCACTGCCATCTTCACCAATGACGGCGGAGCAGCTCGTCGATTCCAGAACGAGATCGAGGTCGGCATGGTCGGCATCAATGTTCCGGTACCCGTGCCCATGGCTTACTACTCCTTCGGCGGATGGAAGGCCTCGCTCTTCGGCGATACCCACGCCCATGGCACCGAGGGCGTGCACTTCTTCACCCGCGGCAAGGTCGTGACCAGCCGTTGGCTCGACCCAAGCCACGGCGGAATCAACCTGGGCTTCCCGACCCACGGTTAAGAGCGAACTCGCGAAGGACACCCCAAAGGGGGGTGTCCTTCGTTCGTTTCCGAACGAGTGCGACATAGTGGATAGGTGAACGGAATGCCGAGGGTCGAAGTCGCCAAGCGCGCCGTCTCGGTCGTGTTCATCCTGCAGGGCCTCGGCTTCGCCAGCTGGGCCTCGCGAATCCCGCAAGTTCAGCAGCAGCTAGATCTCAGCCCCGCTCAACTCGGCTTAGTGCTGCTCGCCATTGCCGCCGGCTGCGTGATCGCATTGCCCACCGCGGGCCTGCTGGTGCATCGCTTTGGTGCCGCCAGAACAATGTCCTTCACTGTCACGCTCTTCGCTTTCGGAATTGCGCTTGCCGGCATCGGCACGAATTTTGGGGTGCTGGTCGTGGTCATCGGGCTCGTATTCATGGGAATCGGAACGGGCTCCGGCGATGTCGCGATGAATGTCGAGGGCGCTGCGGTCGAGCAGGCCCTGGGGCGCTCTGTGATGCCACGTTTCTATGCGGGATTCAGTATCGGAATGGTCTTGGGTGCGCTACTGGGAATTGTCGCGAACATCTTCGCAATCTCGGTGGCCGTTCACCTGACAATCATCGCGACGATCATCCTCGTACTATCACTGGTGGCAATTCGCTACTACCTGCCCGCCGGTTCACAGGAGCATGACGCGGGAGAGCGCGGGCACCCCATGGCCGCATGGAAGGAACCGCGCACTCTGCTGATCGGTGTTTTTCTTTTCGCACTGGCCTTCTCCGAGGGCACCGTGAATGAATGGGCCGGCGTCGTTTCCGTGGATGCCTTCTCCGCCACGGCTGCTTTGGCATCAGTAGTTTTCTTCTTCGCCGTCATTGGATTCACTAGCGTGAGATGGTTCGGTGCCGGCATCATCAACCGCTTCGGCCGAGTTCGCACCATGCGAGTCCTGATACTTATTGCCATCGCCGGGGTTTTGCTCGTAGTTCTCGCTCCCACGCTGTGGGTCATGATGGTCGGTTGCCTGCTCTGGGCGTTCGGCACCGGCCTCGGCTTCCCGGTAGCCATGAGCGCGGCAGCCGATGACCCTGCGAAGGCGGCCGGACGCGTGAGCGTTGTTGCTTCGATTGGCTATGTGGCATTCCTGACAGCCCCCGCCATAGTTGGGCTCATTGCAGAGCACACTGGCGTTCTTCGCTCACTCAGTGTGACCCTGGTGCTGCTCGTGATCGGATTCCTCGTCGTGGGTGTCACGAAGCCCCTGCCGGAAACTTCGGACAGTGCTCGCTAGCGTCAATCACTGTTGAGACGAACATCGAGGATTAGTGTGAGTCATGCGTTCGCGGTCGCAGGTAGACCGCGCCAAGGAAATCAACGGCCACCGAGGGGAATTTTCAACATGAGCAATGCCGCAGCAAAGCGCGCCGCATCAGTCAAGGGCTTCTGGCGCATGGTGATCGGCTTCGTCATCGTGTGGGTCATCTGCGTCCTTGTGTGGGCTCTCACAGGCCAGGGCTACTTCTGGCCGTTCTGGCCTGCACTCGGCATGGTGCTTGGCGCGATCTACGCGGGTATTCGCATCTCGCGCATGCCCAAAAGCTGACGCTCTTCGTCAATCTTCGTTAGCGCTGGCGGTTTAGCCGTCGGTGTGAAGTAGCCACGCGCGGGCGCCGCCCACCATGGCTGCGGTGTTCGGCACGATAACGACATCGTCGCCTAGCTTGGCCAGAACGATGGGCGTGATGTGGCGCGAGTTGCCGCCGCCGATGTAGAGCCGATCCCACATGAACACCGGGCGCAGACCGTCGACCACGCGCGCAATGCGACGCGACCAGAGTGCATCGCCAAGGCGACGACGCTCGTGCTCGCCGATGTACGTGTCATATGACAGGCCCCAGCGCACCGGTGCCTGCGACATCTCCAGGTGAGGTGCGAGATGACCACCGTCATAGATGGCGCAGCCCAGGCCGGTGCCGAGGGTGAGCACGAGTTCGAGGCCCTGACCGGCGATGACGCCGGCACCGTGCACCTCGGCGTCGTTAAGCACGCGAGCGGGAATGCCAAGAGCCGTCTCCAGCGCGGCCCTCGCGTCGAAGCCCTCCCATTGCTCGACCAACTCGGGCAGTACACGAGTGCGCGGGCCCGACTTGGTGACGTAGTGCGGGGTGGTGATGACAACACCGTGGCGGATCATGCCCGGCATGCCCACTGTGGCCCGATCAGCCTTCGGTAGTTGAGCCGCGAGATCGACCAGGGTTTGGACGAACAACTCGGTCGACAGGGGGTAGGGCGTGGGGACCCGGATGGGATGGGCGCGCATCGTGCCCGCCTCATCGAGCACGGAGCCCTTGATCCCGCCGCCTCCGCAGTCGATCGCCAGCGTCGTTGTCATGGCCGAGAGTCTGCCCGATAACCTATGCGGGCAGCACGGTGGTTCCCTGATCCGGCCATAAGGCAGAATCGGGGCGGTTGCATGGAGGCGTCGCCTAGTCCGGTCTATGGCGCCGCACTGCTAATGCGGTTTGGGTTTAACGCCCATCGCGAGTTCAAATCTCGCCGCCTCCGCCACCTGTCAGGGGCGTCCCATCGGGGCGCCCCTGAGTCATTCCCCTCACGCCCCGAGGCCTCCTCGGGGTGGTTTAGAGGTCAGGCGGGGAGCCTGTAGACTCTTTGACGGTTGTTAGCGACCGGGCGCCCGTAGCTCAACGGATAGAGCACTTGACTACGGATCAAGAGGTTACAAGTTCGAATCTTGTCGGGCGCACTCGTTATCCCTCACACTTCTCGCCGATGT
>JBILOY010000040.1:0-10388 GCA_044374195.1 Candidatus Nanopelagicales bacterium | reverse complement strand
GATTGAGCGACCCGCCGGTAAACCCGTGTCGCCATTTCCCGCAGGCTGGGTGACCCAGTCACGGCGCATGGGCGATACCGTCCTTTGGTACGGTCGTGCCGTCGGCGAGGTTGGCTCGGCGAGTGAACTTTCGGCGGAAGGCTCCTGACATGCGCGCAGCGGTTTGCCCCGGGTCCTTCGACCCTGTGACCAACGGCCACCTCGATGTCTTTGCCCGCGCTTCCGAAATGGCCGATGAGGTGATCGTCGCCGTCTTGATCAACAAGACAAAGTCGAGCCTGTTCACCGTCGAAGAGCGCATCGAGATGCTCGAGGAAACCGTTGCCCCACTCGGGAATGTGCGCATCGATGCCTTCCATGGCCTTTTGGTCGACTACTGCCGCGATCACGGCATCAAGGCGATCGTCAAGGGACTGCGCGCGGTAAGCGACTTCGATTACGAACTGCAGATGGCTCAGATGAACTACCGGCTCGCCGGTGTCGAGACCTTATTCATCTCGACCAATCCGCTCTACAGCTACATCTCCTCAAGCCTGATCAAGGAGGTCGCCACCTATGGGGGAGATGTCTCCGGTCTACTGCCCGACCCCGTGTTGGAGCGCCTGACCGCCAAGATTTCGACCACACTAGGGAAGTAATCCCTCGCGGGATGGTGTCGCAGGAGCAGTCCTTAAGGAGCAGCGTGGATATTCAAGAACGGCTCACCGAACTTGGTGTCCTCATCGAGGATGCCAAGGCGATGCCGCTTTCCGCGTCCTGCCTGGTCAATCGCGGGCAGGTGCTTGATCTCATCGAGGAGATCCGCCAGCTACTTCCCGAGTCTGTCCATCGCGCTGATGAATTGCTCGCTGATCGCGAGGCAGTTGTCCAAGATGGTCGCCGCGAGTCAGACCGCCTTCTCGAGCGTGCTCGGGCCGACGCCGACCGCATGGTCTCCGAGCATGAGGTCTATCTCGCCGCGGTATCCGAGGCCGACGCCCTGCGGCGTCAGGTCGCGGGCGAGACGGCTCAGATGCGGCGCGAGACTGATGACTACATCGACGCCAAGTTGGCTACCTTCGAGATCACCTTGCATAAGACCCTGCAAACCGTCGATCGCGGACGCGACCGCCTGCGCGCTCAGATGTACGAGGAGCTCGCTCCTGAGACCGCGGAGGTCGAGGGCGAGTTCTTCGAGGAAGGTCCTTCCGGCGATTTCTACGACGATCGCCGATGAGTCAGTCCGGTCCCGACCCGCGCGACCCGCTAGTCATCGACACCCGTGCCCTGCAGCTGCTCCGTCGGCCCGGCTCGATGATCGCCGTCGAGCGGGACGTGGCGGCCCTAGCTGACTTCGGTGTCGTCATGGCTCGGGTGCCGGTCGACTCGACCATCGAGCTTGATCTGCGCTTGGAGTCAGTCATGGAGGGCGTGTGGGTATCGGGCTCTGCCGATATCGAGGTCGAGGGCGAGTGCGCTCGATGCCTGGAGCCCGTGGGCTGGGGCGAGACCTTGGAGATCGCCCAGATGTTCGAGTACCCGGCGACCGACGCTCGCGGAGCTTCCCTCCCAAGTGCCGAGGGGGACGACGAGGAAGTCATCCCCGTCATTTTCGACGACCTGATCGATCTCACCGAGGTACTCCGTGACGCGGTCGTGCTGGCCCTGCCCTTGGCCCCGTTGTGCTCGGCCGACTGTCCGGGCCTGTGTCCAGAATGCGGCATTCTCCTCGTGGACGCCCCGGGCCACGGACACGAGCAGATCGACCCTCGCTGGGCTGCCCTCGGTGGCCTCATCGAGCCCGACCAGAGCCAGCGGTAAGGGCATACCTCGCGAGGCTCTACACTTATGGGGCTCACCGGTCCTGCACTCACGCTGACCGTTCGCGATGCAGAGACCTCAGCAGTACACACAGATTGGGATGAACCGTGGCCGTTCCGAAGAGGAAGACCTCACGCTCGAACACTCGTAGCCGTCGCTCGCAGTGGAAGACGAGTGCAGCAGCCATCGTGACCTGCACCAACTGCCGCGAGAAGAAGCTTGCGCACACCGCATGCCCGACCTGCGGCACGTACGCCAAGCGTCGCGTTCTCGACGTCTGATCCGTTGAGTCGCGTCGCCGTTGATCTCCTCGGCGGTGATGGCGCTCCCGAGGTCGTGGCGGATGCCGTCGTGGCTCTTATCGATGAGCCCGGCATCGACCTCGTCCTCGTGGGCCCCTCGGTCATGGCGACCGATCTCCTCGCCGCACGCGGAATTGATCCCGCGAGAGTCCGCATCCTCGATGCCGATTCTGTTGTTCCCATGGGCGCCGACCCGATCGCGCTTCTTCGTGAGTCAGATTCCTACAGCGTCTCCGTAGCTGCTTCCGCCGTGCGCGATGGGCTGGCCGATGCGTGGGTGACTGTCGGACACACCGGCGCTGCGGTTGCCGCCGCGGCGTTCACCCTGGGCCGTGTCCCTGGGATGACCCGTCCGGCACTCGCGGTCGTGCTTCCCGCGACACATGGTCCAGTAGTGCTCGTCGACGCCGGGGCAGTTCTCGACGCAACCGCCGATACCTTGTTGCACTTTGCCCTCGCAGGCTGGTGCTATGCGCACGCGTTGGATATCGCCGATCCGGTCGTCGGGTTGCTGAGCATCGGCAGTGAGCCGGGCAAGGGTGATGTTCTTCGATCTGTCACCGACTCGCTCCTGCGCCAGATCCTCCCCGGATTCGGTATGCGATACGCGGGCCCGGTGGAAGGTCATGATGTTTCTCGCGGTGAGCGCGCCCAGGTCATCGTCACCGATGGATTCACCGGCAATGTCTTGCTGAAGGGGATAGAAGGCGCAGTGACCTGGACAGCCGCCAGGCTGGGGGAGTCCTACGGCGATCCCGCACCCGCGCGTCGACTCGTCACGCAGACGGCATCGGGCGACTTCGCCGGCGGAATGCTGCTGGGTGTGAACGGAGTTACCGTGATCGGTCACGGTGCAGGGTCACCCGCGGAAATCGCCGCGTGCATTCGCCTGGCTGCTCGCGTCGCCGAACATGACATCGTGGCCGAGACCCAATCGACCTTCTCCGCCCTGGTGTCGACACCATGACCGGCATCATCAAGCGCGATCAGGAGCTCGCCGCGCTCGAAGCAGATCTCCAGGCTCCTGTGAGGCGTGAATTACTCGACCAGGCCACGACTCACCGTTCGTACGCCTACGAGCACGGCGGAATACCTGAGAACGAGCGCCTCGAGTTTCTCGGTGACTCCGTGCTCGGCATCGTCATCACCGAATGCCTCTACGCGAAATTCCCTGATGTGGCTGAAGGTCAGCTCGCGAAGCTTCGCGCGGCTGTCGTGAACGCCCGCGCGTGCGCAGAGGTGGCACGTACGCTCGACCTCGGACGCTATATGCTCTTGGGCCGTGGCGAGGAGACCACTGGCGGGCGCGATAAGTCATCGATTCTCGCTGATGCGATGGAAGCCGTGATCGGCGCTGTCTACCTATCGTCGGGACTGGAAGTCTCGCGCGAATTCGTTCTTCGGATGTTTGGTCCACTCATCGATGTCTCAGCCGATCTCGGTGCCGGGCTCGATTGGAAGACCTCCTTGCAAGAAGCCGCCGCCGATGCAGGCCTCGGTGTTCCCGAATACATCGTGACGGATCAGGGGCCCGATCACGAGAAGGAGTTCCACGCGCGGGTACGACTGGGCGACCAGATCCTCGGCGAGGGCATTGGCCGCTCGAAAAAGATCGCCGAGCAGCATGCTGCCTCGCACGCCTACGCCACCTTGCGGGAGATCACGAGTCACTGATGCCCGAGCTTCCCGAGGTCGAGGTCGTGCGTCGCGGGCTCGCGGAGCACGTGAGTTCGCGAACCATTCGCGCTGTTGAGGTACTGCACGAGCGTGCCGTGCGCCGGCAGGAGGGTCCGCTTGAAGCCGCACTCGTCGGACGCACCGTGCGATGCGTGAGTCGACGAGGCAAATACCTGTGGCTGCCACTCGATGACGGCACGGCACTCGTTGCACACCTCGGCATGAGCGGTCAACTCTTGATGCAGCCTGACCATGCTGCCGACGAGAAGCACCTTCGTGTGCGCATCCGATTCGATGATGATGGACGCGAACTCAGGTTTGTTGATCAGCGCACCTTCGGCGGCCTTATGACAGCTGAGCTCGTTCCAGACGGCCTCGAGGGGCAGTTGCCGGCCGAGATCTCTCACATTGCTCGGGACCCACTTGATCCCTCATTCGATGATCAAGGCTTCATCACTCGGCTACGAGCAAAGGACATTGAGGTCAAGAGGGCACTCCTCGACCAGGCGCTCATCTCCGGCATCGGCAATATCTACGCCGATGAGTCACTTTGGCGCTCGCGACTGCACGGACGTCGCGCTACCAATGGCATCAGTCGCGCGAAGGCACGCGAGCTCTTGGTGCATGTGCGTGAAGTCATGGCCGATGCTCTCGCCCAAGGCGGGACGAGCTTCGACGCCCTGTATGTGAACGTGAACGGGGAAAGCGGGTACTTCGACAGATCCCTGGATGCCTACGGGCAGGAGGGTGAGCCCTGTCGACGCTGCGCCGCGACGATCCGACGTGAGCACTTCATGAACCGGTCGAGCTTTTACTGCCCTCGGTGCCAACGCTGAGCGAGAGACATCGGAAGATCAGGGTTCGAAGATGCCCAGGAGCTCGCCGATGCGGTGATCTGCTTCAGCCGGATGCCTGAACCTCAGATCTGGCTGAATGCTGTAGGTATTGCGGCGGCCGACCTTGGTCGTGGTGACATACCCGGCTTCCTCAAGGTCGTGGAGGATGCCCTGGACGGATCTCTCGGTGATGCCAACTGCGGAGGCGATATCCCGAATGCGGGAATCCGGTGCGCCGACCAGGTGAATCAGCACATGTGCGTGGTTGGTCAAGAACGTCCACTGCGACACGGCTCCTCCTTCGGTCCCTGAAAGTATATACGTGAAATAGAATACGTGTATTATCGATCATATGAACCTGGATGAGTACGAAAGCGCGATTGCCGCAGCCTGCCTAAGCCCCACCCTTGACTATCCGGCCAATCACTTCGCTTTCCGACACGTGCTCGCGGCCCTGCGCGAGCCATCTGGGCTTTCTCTGGTGGAGATCGGGGTCGGGATGGGTCGTGCCATTCCCCTCTTCGCGGGTCACGGCCTCAGCGTCTCGGGCTTCGATCGAGACGCCGCCTGCGTGGCGAGCAGCAAGAAGGAATCGCTCGAAGCCGGTCAGGAACCTGATCGCATCATCCTGGCCGATCTCGAGGATCCCGAGTCCTACGCGGCGCTGCCCGGTGCCGGTAGTTTCGACGTGCTCATCGCCATGGGGGTACTCCCTCACGTGTCCTCCGTTCGGCAGGGGATCGTCAATGCAGTGAGCCTCGTGCGTCCCGGCGGCCACGTGTTCTTCGAGTTCAGGAATGCGCTGTTCTCCCTGGTCACCTTCAATCGCTACACCGAGGAGTTCATCAGCGAACGACTACTCGGCGATACATCTCCCGAGGTTCGGGCCGCGGTCGACGCGGAACTTCGGAAGCGTCTAAATCTCGAGATCCCGGGCGGGGTCATTCATCCGGAGGCCTTTCATGTGCCCTTCGAGTCTGTCGAGATTGCTCGGGAACTCGGACTCAAGGATCCGCGCATCATTCCGTTCCACTTTCATGCAGGCATGCCAGCGATTGAGCGTGACGTCGCGCAGTCGTACCGCCTTGACTCCGTTGCATTGGAGGACGACGCGTCGGGTTGGAAGGGGCTGTTCCTCGCCTCCGCCTACCTGCTGCACGCGCAGCGGCCGGAGTAACCGGCAGTCATGGACATCTGGTCACTCACCGTAGGAAACCTTTTCTCCATCCCGATCCTGTGCTTCGCGCTGGGAGTCATCGCAACGCGGATGAAGTCAGACCTGCGAATTCCCGACAGTGTGATGCGCTTCTTGACCTTTTACCTGCTTATTGCCATCGGTCTCAAGGGCGGGGTATCGCTCCGCGAGTCCGACGTCGCCGACCTGGCCTGGCCGATCCTGGCGACGGTGGTGCTGGGCATCGCGTTACCCCTGCTTACCTTCGTTGCATTGCGGGTGATGACTCGACTGCCGAAGGTGGACCGGGGAGCAATCGCTGCGCATTATGGCTCGACCTCGCTCGTCACCTTCACCGCTGCACTGGTCTTCCTGGAGGCAGCTGATGTGTTTGTCGAGGGGTATGTCGTCACGCTACTGGCGATCATGGAGATCCCGGGTATCATCGTCGGGCTCATGCTCGGTAGCTCCCGCGAACGGCAGGCGAGTGAACTGCGCGCAAGCGCGCGCGAGGTTCTCACCAGCCCGTCCATCATGCTTTTGGTGGGCGGCGTCGTGATCGGTGCCCTGGCCGGGCCGACGCGGTTTGTGGCCGTAGAGCCATTCTTCGGAAGCCTCTTCGTGGGGGTGCTGAGCTTCTTCCTGCTCCAGATGGGCATCACGGTGGCCACTCGACTCGGCGCCTTCGCCACTGCAGGCCCCGGACTCGTGGTCTTCGCAGTTGCCTTTCCTTTCCTGGCAGGCTCGCTCGGGGTTTTCGCAGGCGCCACGGCCGGCCTCGGTGTCGGTGGTGCCACGATGCTGGGTGTGCTGTGCGCCAGCGCTTCGTACATTGCCGCACCGGCAGCTGTCCGGCTGGCGCTCCCGGCAGCAAATGAGGGCCTGGCGATCACCTGCAGTCTCGCGATGACATTTCCCGTCAACATGGTGGCCGGCATCCCCTTTATTGCCTTCCTGGCCCGTGCGGCGGTGGGCTGATCCCAGTGGAGCGGGAAGGCCGCGGCCCCGTCATCTGGTTGCGGTCCGGTCGTGGCACGGTCGCGGGATAGGCTGAGCCCGATTCGTCCCAAGCGCCCTTCCCCGCGCCTGACCAGCGGAGAACCGTGCACCTCAAGAATTTGACCCTCAAGGGCTTCAAGTCGTTCGCCTCGGCCACGACCTTGCACTTCGAGCCGGGCGTGACCTGCGTGGTCGGCCCCAACGGCTCGGGCAAGTCCAATGTCGTCGACGCTCTCGCCTGGGTCATGGGCGAGCAAGGTGCCAAGAGCCTGCGCGGCGGCAAGATGGAAGATGTCATCTTCTCGGGCACCACCGGACGCGCCCCCTTAGGCCGCGCCGAGGTCTCACTCACCATCGACAACTCCGACGGCGCACTTCCGATCGAATACTCCGAGGTCACCATCTCGCGCGTTCTCTTCCGCAATGGCGGCTCTGAGTACTCGATCAACAACCAGCCCTGCCGGCTACTCGATGTTCAGGAGTTGCTGAGCGACTCGGGTATCGGCCGTGAGATGCACGTCATCATCGGCCAGAACCGACTCACCTCGATCCTCGAGGCAACTCCCGAGGAACGCCGCGGCATCATCGAGGAAGCAGCCGGCGTCCTCAAGCATCGCCGCCGCAAGGAGAAAGCGCTGCGCAAGCTTGATGCGATGGGCGCCAACCTGACTCGTCTCGAGGATCTCACCACCGAACTGCGCCGTCAGCTCAAGCCCTTGGGCCGTCAGGCAGAAGTTGCCCGTCGTGCGGTAGTCATCCAGTCTGATGTGCGCGATGCACGCCTGCGCCTGTTCGCTGATGATCTCGTCAACCTGCGTGACGCCCACGAGGCCGAGGTTGCCGACGAGACCGCACTGCGCGAACGGCAGGCTGAGGTCGAGATCTCGCTTGCCACCCTCGTAGCCCGGGAGGGCGAGCTCGAGATCGTCGCGCAGACCGATGCCCCTCGATTGGCCGCAAGTCAGGAGACCTGGTTCAAGCTGAGCGGTCTCAGTGAGCGCTTCAATGGTCTTGTTCAGCTCGGCGTCGAGCGGGTGCGCAATCTTCAGCCCGAAGCAGAGGAAGAGACATCGGGTCGCGATCCCGAGCAGATCGAAGCAGAGGCGCGCTCACTGCGCGCTCAGGAGTTCGAACTCGGTCGCGAGGTCGAGGCCGCCCGCCAGGCGTTGTCGGAGGCAGAGATTGCACGTGCGGCCGCTGAGCAAGCAGCAGCAACCGAGGAGCGTCGCGTGGCCGAGCTGGAGCGTGCTGCAGCCGATCGACGCGAGAGCCTGGCTCGACTGACCGGCCAGGTCAACGCCGCTACTTCTCGCCTCGAGACCCGCACTCACGAGATCGAGCGGTTGTCCGCCTCAGTGGCCGAGGCCACCGATCGTGGAGAGAGCGCCCAGCGCGAATTTCATGGCATCGAGGTTCAGGTCGCCGGACTCGACGAAGGTGAGGTTGGACTCGACGAGGAACACGAGGGGGCGCAGGGTGCACTCGAGCGCGCTGACGCTCGGGTCGAGGAACTACGCACGCTTGAGTCCGTCAAGGAGCGTGAGCGGGCTGCGCTCAGCGCGCGGCTCGAAGCTCTAGAACTCGGTCTCTCCCGCAAGGACGCCGCCTCTGTCCTGGTTGCCGCAAGCGATCGCCTGTCAGGCGTGCTCGGCTCGCTGGCCTCACTGCTGCACATCGAGCACGGCGCACAAGCCGCCGTTGCCGCTGCATTGGGTGACGTCGCTGATTCCGTCGTGGTACGTGGGGTTGATTCAGCCGTTGCTTCACTCGTCCTGCTCAAGCAGCAAGACGCCGGACGCGCCGCTCTCGTCATTGCTGATCCAAGCGTGTCTCCGGCGGCCGACCCTGGTACTTCACCTGTGGGGCGCTGGCTGCGAGATTTCGTTCGTTGCGATGACGCACTTCGCCCAGCCGTTGACCGGCTGCTGGCAGGCCATGTGCTTGTCGTTGACGTCGATGCGGCGGCGGCGGCGCATCGCGCACATCCCACGATCGTCTTCGTCACGGAGGCCGGTGATGTTTTTGGCAGCGGCGTCGTGCATGGTGGCTCGACCAGCGCACCGAGTCTTCTTGAGGTGCAAGCTGCGTACGACGCGACTCGCGAGGAACTTGATGGTGTTACCGCTGCACTCGAGCGTGCGCGCTTTGAGATGGTCGCAGCACGCGATGCTCAGACACGCGCATCTGCTGCAGTCGAGTCGACACTGTCGCGCCTTCATGAGTCCGATGCGCGGATGGCAGCAGTTGCCGAGCAGCTCGGTCAGTTAGGTCAGGTGGCGCGAGCCGCACTGGCCGAGGCCGAGCGCCTTTCCCTCGCACTCGTTGCGGCGCGTGCAGCTCTGGCCCAGGACGAAATCACGCTCGGTGAGCTTCAGGGTCGACTGCACCAGGCGCAGGAGGCACCCGAGCCTGACACGGCCGATGACAACCGCCAGGCAACGGCTGAAGCAGCTAAGTCCTCGCGCCAGCATGAGGTCGATTCGCGACTGACACTTCGCACGGGCGAGGAGCGAGTCACGGCGATCGGTGCTCGCGCCGCGCAGCTCGAGCGCGCTGCCGAGGCAGAGCGCCAGGCACGCATCGCAGCGATCGAGCGCCGTGAGCGTCGAGCACGCGAGCTCGTGGTCGCACAAGCAGTTCTCGCGGGCGCTCGTATTGCCCTATCGCGCGTGGAACGATCCGTAGCCGCTGCCGCCGCTGAGCGCGCCGAGGGCGAAAGTGCGAAGAAGGAGCGCGACGCCACGCTCGTCACTTTGCGCTCTCAGATGCGCGAGCTCGCCACCGAACTTGATCGCCTGAAGGACACCGTGCATCGCGACGAGGTCGCTCGAGCCGAGCAACGCATGCGTATCGAGGCACTTGAGGTCAAGGTCATGGAAGATTACGGCATCGAGACCGAAATCCTTCTGGGCGAATACGGTCCGAGCGTCCTCGTTCCGCCAAGTGCCGTGTCACCGGGCGATGAGATTCCTGCAGATGCACCCGCACCTGAGCCTTACGCCTTCGTGCGCGCTGATCAGGAGAAGCGACTGAAGGCAGCCGAACGTGATCTCGCACTGCTCGGAAGGGTAAATCCGCTCGCCCTCGAAGAGTTCACGGCGATGGAAGAACGTCATCGCTTCTTGACCGAGCAACTCGATGACCTTAAGCGCACCCGCGATGACCTTCTCGACATCATCAAGGAGGTCGACTCTCGCGTCGAGCAGGTATTCACCGAGGCCTACGCAGAGATCGAGCGCGAGTTCGAGGGCGTCTTCTCCCGGCTGTTCCCCGGTGGTGAAGGTCGCCTGATCTTGACCGACCCCAGCGACATGCTCAATACGGGTGTCGATGTCGAAGCTCGCCCGCCGGGCAAGAAGGTCAAGCGTCTGTCGCTGCTCTCCGGTGGCGAGCGCTCGCTGACCGCTGTGGCGTTCCTGGTCGCATTGTTCAAGGCCCGTCCGAGTCCGTTCTACGTCCTCGACGAAGTCGAGGCCGCACTCGACGATGTCAACCTCGGTCGCCTGATCGACATCATCGAAGAACTTCGCGATACCTCGCAGCTCATCGTTATCACCCACCAAAAGCGCACCATGGAGATCGCCGATGCGCTCTACGGTG
>JBILOY010000006.1:0-114563 GCA_044374195.1 Candidatus Nanopelagicales bacterium | reverse complement strand
GGGCCGGGCACATTGATGGCAGCGCGGAATAGCTTCTCGAACCAGGCACTGCCCTTGACCGGGGTCATGGTCCAGTTCCAGTACGGGTAGCCCGGCACGAAGACCTCGGGAAACACGACGAGCTTGGCTCCGCCGGCGGCAGCCTCGGCAATCAACCGGCAGGCCTTGTCGATCGTGGCGTCGGTATCCAAGAAGACCGGGGCAGCTTGCACGGCCGCTGCACGGAATTGGGGATAGGTGATCACCGGACTCGCCTTCAGTTGATTCCCGCTCGGGAGGGTGCAGCAAAGGGTAGCATTTGATCAAAGATCACGGTAGCCTTTTCATGGGCTTCCCCCACGGAATACCCGCCAGACGCACTTATATAGAGGTGAGACCTATGGCCAAGATCGAGGACATTGCCGGGCGCGCACGGGTACACGACACCGCCGAGCTCGAGGACTTCTACGCGCGGCTTGATGCTGTCGGCAGCGGTGCCCTCTGGAACGTCGCCAATGAAATCGAGCCCTGGTATCCCCAGCCCAAGAGCATCCCGATGATCTGGAGCTACGAGCAGATGCGCCCCTTCGTGGTCGAGTCCGCAACTCTCGTGCAGGGCAAGGACGCCGGCCGCCGAGTGGTCTACCTGGTCAACGATGGTCGCCGCGATATCGCCGCGGCAGTAGGCCTGCTGTACACCGGCATCCAGATCATGAACCCCGGTGAGTCGATGACAGCCCACCGTCATGCCGCCAGTGCACTGCGCTTCGTCATCGAGGGTTCGGGTGCCTGGACAATCGTCGACGGCGATCGGCTCAAGGTGGGCCCCAATGACTTCGCCATCACCCCTGGTGGCACCTGGCATGAACACGGCAACGAGGCCGCCGACAACTTCGTGATCTGGCAGGACGGTCTCGATATCCCACTCGTCAATGCCCTCGACGCGAACTTCTACGAAGTGCATCCCGATCTCTACCAGGTGCCAGGCAAGGTGAACAACACCTCGATCCTGACCCACGGCAGCGGAACCCTGAAGCCAGCCAACCGCAATTGGGGCAAGCCTTACTCCCCTCTGCTCGGCTACCCGTGGGCGCAGACCCGCGATGCCCTGGTGAACTTCGGCAAGGTCTCTGATGGCACCGAGTACGACGGCGTGATCATGGAGTACGTGAATCCGCACACCGGCGGTTCGGTGATGCCCACCATGGGTGCGCATATGCAGATGCTCAAGCCCGGCTTCGCTACCAAGGCCCATCGTCACACCGGCTCAGTGGTCTACCACGTGGCCGAGGGCAAGGGCCATTCGATCATCGACGGAAAGCGCTATGACTGGAAGGAGCACGACATCTTTGTCGTTCCGTCCTGGTCGTGGCATGAGCATCACAACGATGATGCCGCCAACCCGGCCTTCCTGTTCTCGTTCAATGACTTCCCGATGATCAACTCGCTCGCACTGTTTGCCGAGACCGTGTACGAGGACAACGGCGGACATCAGGAACTCGCCTGACGATGACGAATTCACGCCTGACTATCGCGACGATCCCCGGTGACGGAATCGGTACCGAGGTCCTGCCGGCAGCCACGCGGGTCATCGACCATGCCGCGGCTCAGTCAGGCGTGAGCATCGACTGGACCTGGCTCGACTGGGGCTGCGACTACCTCGTCGCCCATGGCTCGATGATGCCCAGCGATGGTATTGACCAACTCAGCCAAAGTGACGCAGTGTTCCTCGGTGCCGTCGGTCGCCCTGATGTTGCCGATCACGAGTCGCTGTGGGGCCTGCTGATCCCCATCCGTCGGGCATTCGACCAGTACGTCAATCTGCGTCCGGTTCGACAGTTTGAGGGAGTGCCCGTACGCGTCACGATTCCGTCCGATGCGCGCATCGACATGGTCATCGTGCGCGAGAACACCGAGGGCGAATACTCCGAGCTCGGCGGTCGCTTCGGTCGTGGCACCGATCGAGAGTTCGCGATCCAGGAGAACGTCTTCACGCGCACCGGCATCGAGCGCGTGGCTAACTACGCCTTCGAGCAGGCGGTGTCGCGTCGCTCGAAGCTGACCTCAGCCACCAAGTCGAATGGCATCATCCACACGATGCCGTTTTGGGATGAAGTCGTCGACGAAGTCGCCGCCGGCTACCCCAGTGTCACTACCCGCAAGGTACTCATCGATGCTCTGGCGGCAGAACTCGTACAGCGCCCACACGAATTCGACGTCATCGTGGCCTCAAATCTCTTCGGCGACATCCTCAGCGACCTGGCCGCCGCCACGGTCGGCAGCCTTGGGATCGCGGCATCCGCGAACCTTGACCCCGAGCGACGCTACCCCTCAATGTTCGAGCCCGTGCATGGCTCGGCCCCCGACATCATGGGCAAGGGCATCGCGAACCCGATTGCCGCGATCTGGTCGGGTGCGATGATGCTCGAGCACCTCGGCCACGCCGAGATCAGCGACCGCATCATGACGGCCATCGCAGCCACCCTTGCCTCCCCCGAGACTCGTACTGCGGATCTCGGCGGCACATCCGATACTGAGGGCGTCACGACAGCAGTCGTGGCTGCCTTGGGCACGTCCTGACCTACCCGCACCACCCGTTACTCCGCACCACACATCGAGGAAAGAGCAACTATGGCTGAGCGCTCATTTGCCAACGAGGTCAAGGCCTTACGTATTGGCGAAGGCCAGGAGTTCCATGGCGAGGGAATCCTCGCGGTCACCAAGGGCCTGCTGCAGTCCGGTGTCGCGTACGTCGGTGGTTATCAGGGTGCACCTATCTCGCACCTGATGGATGTGCTGAGCGATTCGAAGGAGATCCTCGACGAGCTCGGCATCTACTTCGAAAACAGTGCCTCCGAAGCTACCGCCGGAGCAATGCTCGGTGCCTCGGTGCATTACCCGCTACGCGGAGCGATCACCTTCAAG
Source organism: Candidatus Nanopelagicales bacterium (assembly GCA_044374195.1). Taxonomy (GTDB): domain Bacteria; phylum Actinomycetota; class Actinomycetes; order S36-B12; family S36-B12; genus CAIKZY01. The sequence continues at coordinate 111,659 of JBILOY010000006.1, read as the reverse complement.
TCGACCGTCGGCTTCAACGTCGCCTCTGATGCACTCGCGAACCTGTCCTCCGGCGGAGTTCGTGGAGGTGCGCTCATCATCATCGGCGAGGACTACGGAGAGGGCTCCAGCATCATGCAGGAGCGCACCCATGCTTTCGCGATGAAGTCACAGATGTGGTTGCTCGATCCACGACCCAACCTCACCGCCATCGTCGACATGGTCGAGAAGGGCTTTGAACTCTCCGAGGCCAGCAACAGTCCAGTCATCCTCGAACTCCGCCTGCGCTCCTGCCATCTGCACGGCTCGTTCGCCGCCAAGAACAACAAGCCGCCGAAGATGACAATCAAGGAAGCTGTTGAGAATCCCGAGCGCGATCTCAGTCGCATCGTGCTGCCGCCGATGAACTTCGCCCACGAACAAGAAAAGATCACCAAGCGCTGGCCCGCAGCAGTGCAGTACATCAAGGAGAACAAGCTCAACGAGTTCCTGCCCGGCGAGGGCCAGGACATCGGCATCATCTTGCAAGGTGGGTTGTTCAACAACGTGAACCGCGCACTCGAACTGCTGGAACTTTCCGATATCTACGGCGAGAGCAAGGTGCCGCTGTACATCATGAATGTCACCTACCCGGTAATCGACGACGAGGTCATCGAGTTCTGCAAGGACAAGCGCGCCGTTCTTCTCGTCGAGGAAGGCCAGCCCGACTACATCGAGCAGAACATCCAGGCGATCCTGCGCCGCGCTGATGCCACCGTGAAGCTGCACGGCAAGGACATCCTTCCCGTGGCCGGCGAATACACTCCCGCCGCGGTGACCAAGGGCGTTCTCGCCTTCATGCAGAAGTACGCACCCGAGTCACTCGAGGGCGTTGATCTGCCGGCCCTGGCTCTGCCGGTCGACGACCCGCGTTACCCGCTCGCCCCGCGCATCAACACCGATCTCGTTCAGGGCCGCCCACCGGGCTTTTGCACCGGCTGCCCCGAGCGCCCGATCTTCGCTGCACTCACCCTCGCTCAACGCGAGGTGGGCGAGCATTACGTCAGCGCCGACATCGGCTGCCACCTGTTCAGCATCAATGCCCCGTTCAACATTGGGGCCACCACCATGGGCTACGGCCTAGGCTCCGCTGCTGCATCTGCCTTGAATGGTTCCGGGGCAATGAAGCGCCCTATCGCCGTCATGGGCGACGGTGGCTTCTGGCATAACGGCCTGACTTCCGGTGTGGGCAATGCCGTGTTCAACGAAAATGATCAGCTCCTAGTGATTGTTGACAATGAATACAGCGCCGCGACCGGCGGTCAGGATGTCCTGTCCTCCGCGGCCGATAACCCGATCCGCTCCACCAAGCACTCGATCGAGGCCGCGGTTCGCGGCATCGGAGTGAAGTGGGCGCGCACCGCGACGAATACTTACAAGGTCGACGAAATGCGAGACCTCTTCAAAGAGGCGCTCACCAGCGAAGACAAAGGTCCCAAGGTCATCATCGCGCAGAGTGAATGCACCCTGAACCGCATGCGCCGTGAGAAGCCAGCCATGGCAAAGGCAGTAAAGGAGGGTAAGCGTGTCGTGCGCGAGCGCTTCGGAATCGACCCCGAGACCTGTACCGGTGATCACTCGTGTATCCGAATCTCCGGCTGCCCATCTCTGACGATTGCCGACAACCCTGACCCGATGCGCACAGACCCGATCGCGCAGGTGATCAGTTCATGCGTGGGTTGCGGCCTTTGCGGCGAGAACGCGCATGCTGCGGCGCTCTGCCCCTCGTTCTACCAGACGCAGATCATCACCAACCCGAATCGCTGGGATCGCACCAAGCTCGCGGTGCGACGCTGGTACATCGGCATGCTGCAGCGCGGTATCGAGCGCCGCCTCACCGGTATCGAACCGGCTGCGTCCTAAATCACGACTGACGAGGAATGAACTGAGATGACCACGATGACTCAGGCGAACCCAGTCGCCTCACCGCGTACGCGCCCCATCACTATGGCGATCCTCGCCATGGGCGGCGAGGGCGGTGGCGTGCTCTCCGATTGGATCGTCGCGCTGTCTGAGCACAATGGATGGTTCGCGCAGAGCACCTCAGTGCCTGGCGTGGCCCAGCGCACCGGCGCGACCATCTATTACGTCGAACTCTTCCCCCGTGAGGATTCACCGAATCCTCGTTACCCCGTGCTCAGCACCATGCCCACCCCCGGCGAGGTCGACATAGTGGTGGCCTCCGAGCTCATGGAAGCGGGCCGGGCCATCCAGCGCGGCTTCTGCACTCCCGATCGCAGTGTGCTGATCGCCTCGACAAGCCGGACTTACGCGATGCCCGAGCGCACGGCGATGGGAGACGGCCGTATCGACTCTCAGGAGATCATCGACGCGGCTCTGAGCGCATCGAAGTCGTTCTGGCGCGGTGACTTCTCTCGCATTGCCGATGACACCGGCTCAGTGATCAGCGCTGTTCTCTTCGGCGCGATTGCGGCATCGGGCACCTTGCCGTTCGGGCGCGATCAATTCGAAGAGGCCATCCGCTCTGGCGGCAAGGGCGTCGAGTCGAGCCTGCGTGCTTTCTCCGAGGGCTTCCGTGTCGCGGCTGCCTCCCAGCGTCCGGTCATCGAACTGACCTTGGGCTCGCGCCCGGCCGAAGTCGAGGAGGCTATCGCTGCCGATCTCGCGCAGACGGCCGAGATCGCTCTCGCCTCCATCGACCCCGCTGCGCTAGTAGGCGGCCGGCTCACCAAGCAGGCACAGCGGATCCTAGGTTTCCCCGCCGCGTCACGCCACATGCTGGTCCACGGCATCAAGCGCACCGCGGAGTATCAGGACGTCAAGTACGCCGATCAGTACCTCGATCGCATTGCCTCGGTGAGTGCATTTGAGACTGACGCCGATGGCGATGCCCGACTGACAACGGAGACTGCTCGATTTACTGCACTATGGATGACCTACGAAGACACCATTCGCGTTGCCTTCCACAAGACTCGCGGCCGCCGGTTCGATCGCGTCGGCCAGGAGGCGCGGGTAGCCGACGAGCAAATGATGCAGGTGCGCGAGTATCTACACCCCCAGGTTGAGGAGATCACCGACACCTTGCCGACGGGACTGGGGCGCTGGGTTCTCAACTCCAAGGCTGCGAACAAGGTGATTCACCGTTTCACGCATAAGGGCATCAAGTTACAGACCACCTCCGTATGGGGCTACACGGTGCTCTACACGATGGCGCGCTGCCGCCCGATCCGCAGGCGTTCACTTCGCTTCGGCCTCGAGCAGGCACGCATCGACTCCTGGCTCACCATCGTGCGCGAGCACGCGGCAACCAACTACGACCTTGCCTGCGAGATCGTCGAATGCCAGCAAGTCGTCAAGGGCTACGGCGAGACTCACGCTCGCGGACTGCACAACTTCAACGAGATCATGCGGGTACTCCCCGCGGTTTCCACCCGAAGCGATGCAGCACAGCAGGTGGCACTCCTGCGCAAGGCGGCTCTCGCCGATGAGCGCGGAAAGCAGCTCGCGGCAATGATCACGGGCCTGACAGGCTGAGCTCACCCCGAACACAGACGAAGGGCGCGACCGTGAGGTCGCGCCCTTCGTCATTGCTCGGGGAATTACTCGTTCGTCGGCGGATTGCCCGGTAGCGGCCGAACGTTACGGAAGGGCCAGACGAATTCTCTACCGCCTGTTAAACCAGTGGCCTTGAACATCAGCATCAGAACGAGGATTAAGCCGAGGATGATCGGGCGGGTGCCCTGCGGAATGCTGAGTGAGAGGCCGAAGATGTCGATACCGGACTGCAGGTTACTCAGCATGACATCAATACCGCTGAACACCAGAGTGCCGATGACCGCTCCGCTGAGTGACAACGTGCCGCCAAGCACGAGCATCGCCAGCGTAATGAAAGTCATCTCGACGAAGAGCTGGCTTGCCTGCACGACGCGGTTGGTCAGGGCGAAGAGGCCGCCTGCCACGCCGGCGATGACACCGGAGACCGCGAACACGATCACTCGCTGGGTGACGATGTTGATACCCGAGGCTGCCGCGGCGATACCGTCCTCGCGGGCGGCGCGCAGCAGCCTGCTGGGGCGGGTGCGCTGGAATAGCCAGGCCACGATGATCGAGCCGAGCGCGAAGAGCATGGTGAGCTTGAGATCAAGCACCTCAGGAATACCCACCATCGACTGACCACTGCGCGGACCGATGCTGGACCAGTAGGTGAGCACGACATTGACCACGCCAAGCAGTGCGAAGGTCGCAATACCGGCCTGCAACCCGTTCAGTCGCATCAGCACGGGCGCGACGATGAGTGCCAGTAAACCGCCCACGAGCCCACCGATGAGCACTGCGAGCACCCACTGTGCTTGGGCATCCATCAAGAAGGGGAAGAGATCCGGCAACAAGTTCTTCTTGAGAGTCGGATCAATGGTGAGTAGGCCGACTGTCCAGGCACCCATGGCCACGAAGGCCACGTGACCGAAGCTGAGCACGCCCGAGGTGCCGATGAACAACTGGAGTGCGACGACGATGACGAGGTTCACCAGGGCGTACTGCGCCTGCACCTGCAGACTCTTGCCGAACATGGTCGTGACCATGGTCGCGGCGACGACGATCAGCAGCAGGCTGACCAGCGACCAGAGGGGGCCCAGGCGCCAGCGCAGCGACTGGGTCGTGGCTTTCGCGGAAGTCATGTTGCTCATGTGCGAACCACTCCTCGACCCTTGATCAAAAGGCCCGAAGGCTTGAAGAGAAGCACGGCGATCACCAGCACGAAGACGAAGGCATCCTTGAAGTTCGTCATGCCCTCCGGCAGCCAGGCGGCCAGCATCGATGTCGCGAATCCGACCACGAAGCCACCGGCCAAGGAGCCGGAGATCTTGTCGATGCCACCGATGACTGCACCGACCAGCGCGAGGATCGTGATACGAACACCGAAGTCAGGGCCGACCGCACCGCTTTGCACGGTGAGCACGAAGGCCACGGCCGCGGCGAGGATGCCGGACAGTGCGAAGCTCAGTCCGATGACCCGACCGGCCGGGATACCGACGAGGCGAGCAGTGCGGAAGTCAGCGGCAGCTGCCTTGAGCTGCAAGCCGAGGCTGGTCTTGGTCAAGAAAAGCTGCAACGCGATGAGGAGCACAGCAGTCAGCACGATGGTGGTCACCGACAGCATCTGGATGCGGATGCCGCCAACCTCCACAGATTGAGCGAGCTCACTCGCCACCGGGGCAGTGCGCACATTGTTGCCGAAGATGAGCTCGTAGACGCGCTGCAGCAGGAAGCTCAGGCCGAAGGAGGCAATCAGCAAGGTGGCGGGGCCCGCCTTGCGCATTCGCGAGAACACCGCGAGCTCCATCAGCAACGAGATACCGACAGCGACCAGGATCGAGATCGGGATCGAGATGTACCAGCCGAGATGCCACGTGAGAATGAGCGAATAGGCAGCAGCCGTGATGATCTCGCCAGTCGCAAAGTTCGCGAGCCGAATGACTCCGAAGACAAGGCCGATGGCCAGTGCCGCAAGACCGAGCACAGCACCTGCGGAGATCGCGTCGACAAGAGACTGAATGAATTGGTTCATCCGAAGTACGCCTCGGTCAGCACATCGACGTTCTGGGCATCCTCGGGCTTCAGGCTCAAGGTGATAACACCATCGTGAAGAACATACGTGCGGTTGGAGAACGCGATCGTGAACTCGGCGCGCTGCTCGACGATGAGTACTGCCTTACCCGCTTTGCGCACGACATCGAGTGCCTCGAACACTGAGTCAACCGCCGTCGGGGAAAGCCCGAGACTCGGCTCATCGAGCATCAAGATGTCTGGGTCTGACATGAGTGCGCGTCCGATCGCCAACTGCTGCTGCTGTCCGCCTGAGAGCAGACCTGCCTGCCGATGGCCGAACTCGCGGAGAATCGGGAAGAGATCGAGCACATACTCGAGGGCTTCCTTGTAGCTCGACTTATCGCGCCTTGCTACTGCGCCGAGTCGAAGGTTGTCGGCAACTGAAAGCTCTGCGAAGACATGACGGCCTTCGGGAACGAGCGCGAGGCCGGTGCGCACGACCTTCTCGGGCGCGAGCCCCGAGATATCGCGGCCATGAACGGTGACAAGACCGCTACGCGCGGTGGCACCCATGATCGCGAGCAGGGTTGACGACTTACCTGCACCGTTGGGGCCGATTAGGCCGACTGCCTCACCGGCGTTGACCTCGAAGCTGATGCCACGAACTGCAGGAACTCCGTTGTAGGCGACCTCGAGATCTGCGACATGCAGCCCCTCGCGGGTATCAGCGGTGGACACTTCCGCTCCTTCCGAGATAGGCCTCGGCCAAAGCATCGCTTCCGCGCACCTCGGCAGGGCTGCCCTCGAGAAGGGTCTTACCCTCGACGAGTACATGAATGCGATCGCACACGTCGAGGATGAGCTTGACGTTGTGGTCAATGAGCAGGACGCCGAGCCCGCGCTCGCGCAGCTTTCGAATGTTCGCGGCGAACTCACCGATCTCGCCCTCGTTGAGGCCTGCGGCAGGCTCATCGAGCAGTACGTAAGAAGGGGATGTAGCGAGCGCGCGGGCTACGCCGACGCGGCGCTCGAAACCATGCGGCAAAGAGCTGCAGGGCTGATCAGCGCGGGACTCCAGACCGAAGTCGGCGATCAGCTCGTGCGCAGTGGCAATGGCTTGCTTGCGCTTTTGCCCCGTGCCCATGGCCGTGACGATGATGTTCTCACGTACAGAGAGGCCGTTGAACAGGTGGCCGTGCTGGAAGGTGCGTGCAAGCGCGCCACGTGCGCGCACATATGGCTTGGTGCGGGTGATATCTCGTCCATCAAGGATGACCGTGCCGGAGTCGGGCAGGTCGTAGCCGCTGATGATGTTGACGAGGGTCGACTTACCAGCGCCGTTGGGGCCGATCAGACCGAGAACCTGCCCTGGCTCGACAGCCAATGAGACGTCAGTGAGTGCCTTAACACCGGCAAAGGCACGGGAAACCCCGGTCACGCGAAGTTCGCGTGACCGGGGTGCCGTGGAGTCGATCATTACGGGAAGACGACCTTCTCCGGTGCGAGCGACTCGATGAACTTCAGCTTGCCGTCGACAACCTCGAGGATTGCCATTGGGCGGGTGACGTTGATGTGCAGATCAGGCGAGAAACTGGTCGGGCCGGCCAGGGTCGGCACGTCCTTGAAGGTCTCCATCACTGCGGTCATCTTGTCGCCGTCCCAGCTACCGGCCTGCTTGTACGCCTCGAGGATGACCTGGAGGGTGGTCGGGCCGGTGACGAAGCCACCGACGTCGGGCAAGTTGCCGTACTTGGCCTCGTACTCCGCGGCTGCTGCGTTGACATCAGCGTTGGCGTCGTCGCCGTTCTTGGCGTTGTAGGTCACGACGTAGTAGCCGGAGAGGTTCGGGATGCCACCGACCCAGAAGTCACCGTCCATGCCGAAGCCGGAGATGATCGGGGACTCGAGGCCGCCGTCGCGGATCTCCTTGGCGACCTGGCCGCCACCGGGGTTGTAACCGCAGTTGACGATCACATCGGGCTTGGTGCCGGAGGCGATCTTCGAGACGGTCTCCTTGACGGAGTCACCCTGGACGTACTCGTAGGTCTTCAGGACCTTGCCACCGAGCTCAGTGAAGCGCTTGTCGAACACGGCGCACTGGTTCTGGGTGTACTTGATCGAGGTGTCCTTCATGAGGACCGCGGTCTTCCAGCCCTTCTTGGAGGAGAACTCGGCCATGACCGAAGCCTCGCCGGGAACGCCGTCGCCCATGGAGAAGCCGAGCTTGAGGCCGCCTGCGGGGCCGTAGATCGGATCGCCGATGCAAGGAGCGATGTTCAGGACGTTGGCTGCCTCAGCAACGAGAGCTGCGGGCGAGGAGACGTCGTAGTCGCAGGTGACGATGAGGACGTTGGCGCCCTCGTCGATGACCTTCTGCGCGTTCGGGGCGTAAGCCTCGAACTTGGTCTCGGTGTCAATGAAGTTGACCTGGATCGGCTGACCGTTGACTCCGCCTGCAGCATTGACCTTCTCGACCTCGAGCAGGAGGGCGTTGCGTGCGGGGGTATCGATCGGGCCCATGAAGCCGGAACCGGCCTGGACGATGCCGAGGACCAGCGGATCACCGCTGGCTGCCGGTGCTTCCTCGGACGCGGCGGCTGACGCGGCAGGTGCCGACGCCTCGCTGGAGCTGCTGGACGATGACGAGCATCCGGACAGAACGAGTGCGCCTGCGCCCACTACTGCTGCCACGGTCATGAGACGAAGTCTCATTCGACCTCCCTTAACCAGACAGGGTCCTGGCGACCCTGAAGTTCATCCGCCGCGAATGCTGCGGACCTGGATCTTGACATTTGATCAACGGCTCCACAAGCGGAAACGCCCAATTGTTACCTATTGTTGACATGACGGACGCAAAAAACCCGACATGCCCGCCGGGGACGAACGCTCGCTCAGGTGGCAGGGATGCCGGCCGAGATATCGAAGCGGGCCACGACCTCCGCGACCTTGGGCAAGGAGATCTCGCGTGCCGGCTCGCCCGTCTCACTGAGCAGATGCTGGGCCGAAAGGCGAACTGAACTCGTGAGGTGATTGGTCATCCAGCGCACGGCCTCCAGGCCGTCGTGGCGCATCAAGGCCGAGAGAATCTGGGTGTGCTCGTGATCTCGCGTGGCCTGAGTCTCGACGTGGCGCATGGCTCCGATGCGGTAGCGCTCGGAGTTTCGCCAGGCCGGCAGGATCGAGCGAATGAGCCACGTGCGCTGCGACGCCTCATAGATCGCGAAGTGAAAGCGCTCGTGCGCATCGCGTGCCGCGACTCGATCTCCGGCTTCCTGGGCGGCCTCGCGCTCGGCAAGGGCTGCAGCGGCCTGTGCGCCGTGCTCGGCCGTAAAATTCTGCGCGGCCTCCCAGACGGCGATGTTCTCCAGGTGAAGGCGCGAGAAGTACGTGTCCTCGAGATCAGCAAGGGTCAGTTCGCGGACGCGGGCCCCTCGGCGAGGCTCGATCTCCACGAGGTCGAGCGCGGCCAGACGGCGGATCGCCTCACGGACGGGCATCATGCTCATGCCCAGTTGCTCGGAAAGTTCCTTCAGACGCAGTGGAGCGCCCGGTGGAATGCGCTGATCGACAATCGCATCAAAGAGTGAGCGCGCCGCGACATCGGATGCGCTCTCGATCTGCGCCTTCGTCAGCATGACACCCCCATCAGTGGGCTAAGAATCCCGTTTATCAAATATCGCACATGCGGCAGGCGTGTGTCATCCACTCCGAGATGCTCGCCTACATTGGAGGTTCAGGCTTCGGTGGAAGCAGTGCGAAGCTCGATGACCCTGCCGTCGAGCAACGCCGCACGGATCTCCGGGGGCCAGGGCGCAGATCCTTCCGACGTGCTCGACGCATGCACCACGACCAGGCTGCCGCTCACCGCGATCACGCCTTCCTCGGTGCGTACCTGGAAGTCATAGGTGCACGAACTCGTGCCAACCTTTGCCACGGTGACCTGAACGATGATCTCCTGGCCGAAGTACAGACGATCCTTGTAGTCGATGTCGATGTGCACGCGCGGAATACGCGCGATTTCCTCTGTCGGCATCCCGACTGAGCGAAGCAGGGCGTGCTCGGCCTCTTCCAGCCAGCGGAAGGCTGCCGAGAAGTGGTTGTGGCCCGCTGCATCGGTCTCATTCCAGGCCACCAGACGGTGGACGATGACTGATGACCCTGTGGACTCGCTCACGAACTCCCCTGACGACGGTGAATACCGACCTCCATCATGCCGCACCGCCCTCTGACCGAAGCGGGCAGGCCAGGAGCAAAACTCGAGGAATGCCAATGGCCCGACACCTCGCGGTGCCGGGCCATTGACGGTGCAGTTCTAGAGGATCTCGACCGTGCCTGCAGCACCGTCAACACGCACCCTGGTGCCCGTGCCGATCATCTCGGTGGCCTTAGGCAGACCGGCAACGCACGGGATACCGAGCTCGCGCGCGACGATCATCGCGTGCGAACCCATTGAGCCGGTATCGACGATGACAGCTGAGGCGACCATGAACAACGGAGTCCATGACGGGTCGGTCTGCGGTGCCACCAGGATCTCGCCGGGCTGGAACTCACTGATTGCATCGGTGCCGGTAATGACGCGGGCCACGCCCTCGACAATGCCGGTTGATGCGGCAGCGCCGGTGAGGATCGTGCCCTTGGCTGCCTTCTCTGCCCGATTGGCGCCCTTGCGGGGGACCTCGGAGATCGGCGGGATCGGCTTGGAACCATCGAGGAACATCGGCACCTCGAGCTCCTTCAGCAGATTCCACTCCTTCTCACGCTGGGCGAGAATCGGACGAAGGGTCATCTCCTCAAGGGCGAGGGAGTCGAGCTCCTCGTCGAGGGCGATGAAGATCTGTCGCGAGTGATCGAGCACGCCCTTGGACTCAAGGCGCTCACCGAGCTCGATGAGTGCCATGCGTGCCTCGTTCATGATCTTGATGCACGAGCTCTTACCGCTCTCGCGCCAGCCGGCGAAACGACGTGCCGAGCCGATCGCACCGCGGAAGGCAGCCTCGGTCGCAGGATCCATTCCGGCCGTGGCTTCCATCATCGCCTTGTCGGTAGCGGCTGCATGCGCGGCCTGCTTTGACGAGGGCGAATCCGCATCATCGAGCTGGCGCATGCGATCGACGAGACCAAGCGCCAGTGACGGCTTGGACTCCCACGACTCGGTACCGAGATCCCATTCACTAGGGCCGCGGTAGCCGAACTCTGCGATGAACGCAGCGAAGTCACTCCAGAAGCCACCGCGAGCGGTCGGCAGTTGCGCGACGACCTTGTCGACACCGCTGTCGAAGAGTGCGGTCATTGTCGGGTCGTTCTTCACCGTGCGCGACAGCGACCACAGCGAATATGTCGGTGCCGCGGACTCAACGTCACCGGCGTAGCCGAGGATCGTGACGAGCAGGTGCGCCTTGTCGCCGAGGATTTGGCCGGCAACAGCCGGGCCGAGAGCGGCGTTCGAGGAACCGATCTGCTCCGAACGCCAGGCAAGGCGCTCGTACGGCATCACCGAGCGGGCGCGCGCGACGAGTGCGCGGTTGCTCATGCCGCGAAGGTTCGGGCGGTTACGACGCAGGTCGTCAGCAATCGCCTCGTCTTCGTCAGCACCCTCGAACTTCGAGGTGGTCAGCGCCCAGCCAGCGCGTGCCGGCGCGAGAGCGGTGAGAGCCGGGTTCTCGTCGGTAGGTGATGTCTCATGCGCAGGTGCGCCAGGGGAGTTGAAAAAGATCGCATCGATGGTCTCCCAGCCCATGCCCTTGCGGATGCCGAGCACACGCACCGAGCTCTGGTTGACGTAGAGGTAGCCGTAGAAGAAACCGGCCACGGAGGATGCCTCAGCGAGCTCATCGGACGTGAAGCAGATGTCCTCGACGTAGCCCGAGGCCCAGCCCGGCAACACATTCGGGATCCAGCACATCGACGCGCCCAGCGGGGTGATCGGGTCGGACATCACGTCGGCGGCGTTCAGACGGGTGAAGACGGGGAATCGGGTGCTGGGATCAGTATCGGTAATCCAGGCCTTGGCCATGAAGGTATCCATTTCTCACGGAGAGCTGTCGCAGGTTCTGCCCCGGTAGGGGCCGCCTTATTGTGCCAGTCAGTTACCTGGAAGTCCTAGCAAAACCTTCACGATCAGGTCACGGACGAGCCCGAAGACGGAGATTCCCCTGCGAGCCGTCTCCTCGGCGGCCGACCAGCAGGCTCAGTGGACAGACTCGCCATTCATGAGCCGGCGGACAGACTCGTGGGCGTGCTGCACCGCGATCTCATTTCGGCCGATGATCATGTGCTTATCGGCCAGGGAGGCCAGGCCGTCCTGCACCAGTTGCTGGGCCGCGTAGTCCTCGTCACGGAATGCGGCGAAGAACCAGTCTGCGGTCTTCTCGGCTTCCTCGAGCTCGGCTGCGGTCTCGGGCGCACGTCGCATCAATGTGGTCTGCCAGGTCATCGACTCGCCCCAGGAATCTCCGGGCAAGATGATCGAGACCACGGTGCGCTCGCGCATGCCACCGGCAATCGACATGCCCGGGAAGAGCCAGTAGATGAGGCCAAGAGCTGCAGCAGGCTCCCACCCATCGCGCGGAGTGCCGGCCATCGCATCCATCGACTTCAGCGCGAACACATTGCGGCAGTGCGGGCCGAGGGCGTCGAAGGTCGCGCGATTCGTGTGGTTGGTCAGCGCCACGGTGTCGGGGTGCAGGGTCGAGAAGTGGTAGCTCTCCAGGTAACCGTCAAGGGTGACCTTCCAGTTCGGGCCGGCGAGCTCCTTAGTGGTGAAGTGCACGCACTTATCGAGCTCGAGACGCTCAAGATGCGGCAGGGCATCGCCGAGCCAGGCATCGACATCGATCTCTCGCCCAGCGGTCAGGCACACGAAGATAATGCCGGCGCGCTCTTCGCAGGCCAGACGCACCAGGCTGTATTCCTCGCGATCGACATCACCAAAGGTGTCCTCAGCCGGAACACCGATCAGCTTTCCGTCAGTGTCGTAGGTCCACGAGTGATAGCCGCAGGTGAACCGGCGTGCGTTGCCGCAGCCCTCCGGCACGAGCTTCATCGCGCGATGACGACAGACGTTGAGCATCGCGTTCATGCGACCGTCCTTGCCGCGCGAAAGGATGATCTCGCGGCCGACAACGCGCATGGCCTTGAAGTCACCGGGGTTCGGCAGGGCAACTGACATCGCAACTGGCAGCGGGATCTTGTAAAAGATCTCCTGCAACTCTTGCTCCCAGAGTTCTTCGTCGAGGTAGTACGAGATCGGAATCTCGAGCTGCTGATCGGCCATGTCAGTCGAGTTGTTTGCCAGGTGGGCGAACAGGCGATCCATGATCGACAGCGCCTCATCACGATCAAGGGCGCTATGCGTACCTGCCGCGTACTGCGGAACGGTGTCAGTCATGGCGCTCCTTCGCTTGCGGCACCTCGGCGGAGCCTGAAATTCGTCTAGATGACTTTCTAGTCGGTCAGGATGCCTGTGTGCAAGTGGTGATGCTCATTAATCGAGGTCATCCTGCGGATATCGCCCTTGACCACGGCCGTGCTCATCGAGGCGTGATTGGGCATGAAGAAGAGGTCCTCATCGCAGCCGATCACGTTCGCGAAGAAGGCGTTGATGACTCCCCCGTGGCTGATGAAGACGATGTTCTTGCCCTCGTACTCGGCCAACACCTTGTCAATGGCGCCGAGGCAGCGTGCGCGAAACTCCGCCGAGGGCTCACCGAAGAACATGTGATCCCATTTGCGCTCCAGGTGGAAGAGCGCCTCGCGACGCTTCCACTCGACCGGGTCGACGAGGTCCTGCGGGTTAACCCCCGGATCCAGTTCACGATACGAATCGATCTCGCGAAGCTCATGGATGACCACGGGCTCTAACCCATGGGGCCCTGCCACCATTGCGGCTGTCTGGCGAGCGCGCTTCATCGTGCTGCAGATCACGACGTCGATGTCTTCCTCACCGAGTGCCGCGGCAAGAGCGTGCGCCTGCACTTCACCGAGCGGACTCAGCGGCGGATCAGCCCAATCTTCATGGACGAACTCATCGGCAACCGGGTACGCCTGCTGCGCATGACGACAGAAGGTGACACGCGTGACGCCCTCGACTCCGATGAGAAAGGGAGCACGAACTCCGAACGGTGGCTCGGGTGGTGTCGGTGGGGTCTTGACCGTCACGCGGTCTCGACGACCGTGATGGTGCCCGTCGAGCCATCGAGGTCAACAAGCGTGCCGGTCGGCAGCTTGTAGCTCGCGCCGGCTGCGGAGACCACGCACGGAACACCAAGCTCGCGACTGACGATCACTGCGTGACTGCCGGGTGCACCGATCTCGCAGATCACTGCGCTGGCGATCATGAACAGCGGCACCCAGGACGGATCAGTGGTCGAGCAGACGAGGATCTCGCCGACCTCGAGCTCATCGGCATGCGAAAGATCGCTGATGTAGCGAGTCTTCGCGGTGACGGTTCCGGGCGATCCGGCGACGCCCTGCACCACTGCTCCGACTGCTTCGACTGCGCCGCCGCGATCCTTCTTCTTCGGCCACTCGCTGATCGGCGGGATCGGGGTGCCGTGCATGACGACGTAAGGGGGGTCGAGCTCGAAGAGTTCGAGCCACTGGCCGTAGCGCTCAGCGAGCTTGGGTGACCAGCCGTCGGGGTTCGCGAGGAAACCGTCGAGCTCGGAGTCGAGCAGCATGAAGATGTGCTTCTGGTCAGCGATCACACCGCGCTCGGCCATGCGGCGGCCGAGCTCACGGAAGGCCATCTTCGGCTCGTGGAACATGCGCACGGCGGCGTTCTTGCCGGCCTCGCGGTTGCGGTAGGCCGCCTGCCCGGCCGAGATACCTGCAGCGAGCAAGCCCGCGGTTGCCTCATCACCGGCGACTGCGGCAGTGAGTTCAGCCTCGGCAGCGTGACGCTGCTCGAGTGCAATGGCCGTGCGCACCGCAGGCGACATGCTGGCGTCCTGATGACGCACCCGATCGATCATCTCGTAGGCAAGCGTCGGGTTGAGGGCCCAGGTATCGGCGCTGAGCTCCCACTCATTGACGCCGCGATGACCGAAGTCCTTGATTAGCGCATCGAACTTTGTCTTGAACTCGGGCGACTCCTGCTGAAGACGGGAGAGTTCCCACACGCGCTCCGGCAGACCTGCCGATGCGACCTCACCAAGGGCAGCGAAGATGCGGATCGAGAGCTCGGGCTTGCCGACTGCCTCGGCAATACCGGAGACGATCGACGGGCCAACGGTGGCACCAATGACCACCTGCGCGTAGACATCCCAGGTCTCGTTCTGGCGCTTGGCCATCACTCGGCCGTAATCGACAAGCTCGGCATCGCTGATCGAGGCGAGATCCGGACGTGAGGCCACCCACGCCTCGACCTGCGCGAGGAACTCATCAAGCATCGGCTGCTGGCTGCCACCGAGAATGCCGCCGAAGGTCTCGCCCAGTGCAGCCGAGCACTCCTCATCGTTATCGCGAGGATCCTCGACGAAGGGCGGCACGACCGGGTTCTGGCCGAAGAAGGTGATGTCAATGGCATCGGCGGTCAGGCCGGGCATGCGGTGGCCGAAGACACGGCCCACAGACACCTGGTTGAAGAAGTAGCCACCCCAGGAGCCGTAGGTCTCCGGCTTTGTCCAGACGAACTCGTTCTCCTTGAACGTGCCCATGTGGATCCAGGCCCAGGCAGTGCCGGGCACGACGCCCTGCTCCCAGGCGAGGGTCCAGTTGAGCGGACTGAACGGATCGGGGCCCACCTCGTCGGCGTTGCCGCGGGTGAAGATCGGGAACCGCTCCAGGGGCTCGGTATCGGCGATCCAGCGTTCCATGATGACTCCTTGTTTCCGTTCGGTGGGCTCAACGAGTGAAGACTAATGCGGCCTGATGACTACTGAGGGCGGCCGGCGATAACTGCACGATCGCCAACAGTCCACATGCGATCGAGACGGCGGTGAGTCAGGCGCCAGCCCTGCGGCGTGCGGCGCGCTCGATCGCAGTACTCGGCTCCCAGCATGTAATGGTCGACCCCCGGAGCGTCCTTTCGGATGTGCTGGGAGAACAGGTACGTGCGTACCTCGGCCGTATCTCCGTCGATCTCGATCAGACTCTTGCCCACCAGGTGCTGGGTAGCATCGAGTCCGGACAAGGTGCCCTCGATCATGGCACGGATCGCGGCCGGGCCGACCGGCTTGCCCAGGCCTCCGCCGTCGAACTCAGCGTCCTCGGTGAAGATGTCCTCGAGCTCGTGGAAGTTGCGGTAATCGATGGCACGCGAATACCGCACGAGGAGCTCCTCGATCTCGATGCGATCGGAGATGGTCTGCAGGTCGAGTGTCATGGGGTTCCTTAGTTGAGGTGGGGCAGCCACCCGGGGGCCGTTCGATGACCCTAGGAACACGGGGGACTTTATGCAAGGTATCTATAGAAATTACCCCTGATCCGTGAGAGTCTACGTCTGGCCCGATTCGGGGCATTTCGAGAGGGAAATCATGGCTGCCGAGCAGGCAAAGAACTGGGAAAACGTCAAGAGCTACTCCCTTGATTCTGGAACCGAGCTTGAGTTACTCGACGCTCAGACCGAGTGCACCATGATCTGGGCCGGCAAGGACGGCTGGCCGATGGGCGTCGTCGTGAACTTCATCTACCGCGAAGAGCGCTTCTGGCTGACAGTCAGCGAGGAGCGTCCGCGAGTGAAGTCGATTCGCCAGGATCCCCGCATGAGCATCGCGATCTCCTCCAAGGGATCGCGCGTCACCGAGCGCCAGTCGATCACCTATAAGTGCGAGGCGATCATCCATGACGATCGCGAGACCCTTGATCGCATCCTCCCCCAGTTCGCCGACGCCATGCGCCCTGGCGAGCCCGAGAAGGCAGCGGCCTTCCTCACCATGATCGACTCCCCTGGTCGCCTGGTGCTCGAGCTCGTTCCGGTCACCCGCATCGGCTTCGACAGCGCCAAGATGTGGGCCAAGGCCGAGGGCGCGCGCCCCAGCGACTCGCCCTCGGGCTCAGATCACTAGTCACGAGCGTCCAGCAACACCAATCCACCAGCACCCCTGAACAGATAGGCCTCACGTGTCGAATCGCTTCGAGAACAAGATCCTCTTCGTCACCGGCGGCGCCAGCGGCATCGGTCGCGCCACCGCTGAGCGCGTAGTTGCCGAGGGAGGCAAGGCCGCTCTCGTCGACCTTGACCTCGCGAAGGCGCAGGCTGTTGCAGCAGAGATCGGCCACGGCTGCATCGGTCTCGGTGCAAATGTCTCCGACGAGAACCAGGTGAAGTCCGCTGTCGACGCAACTGTCGCCGCATTCGGCGGGGTCGACATGGCTCTCGCCGCAGGTGGCCACGCCGAGTTCGGCCCCAGCGCCGAATGGGATACCGCGCGCTTCAACAAGATGCTTGAGGTGCACGTGGGTGGCACGTTCTACGTATGCAAGTACGTCACCCCGGTGATGAAGGCCCGCGGCAACGGCTCGATCGTCACGATCGCCTCCACCGCAGCATTCATGGCGAACAACAACAACGTGCCCTACGGCGCTGCCAAGGCTGCGATCACCGGTCTCACCCGTCAGTTCAGCCTCGAGGCCCTGCCCGAGGTGCGCATCAACTGCATCGCACCGGGCCGCACCATCACCGGCATGACAACCCCGCTCATGCTGCAGCGCGGTGGCGACATGGAAAAGGGCGAGGAGATCTTCGGCGCCGCTATTCCGATGAAGCGCATGGGCACGGCCGAAGAGCTTGCTGCCGCCATCTGCTTCTTCCTCAGCAGTGACTCGTCGTTCGTGACCGGCCAGACGCTCATCGTTGACGGCGGAGAGACCATCTCCTAGAGATTTACAAATCCATGAGCTTGTCGAGGAGATCCGCAGCGCCCTTGCGGGTCTGACGCTGTAGTGCCGCAGAGAGCACGCCGTCGACCTCACGCACGGCCGCATCGCTCACCAGCATGGCGAGGGCACTTGCGAATGTGGGGTCATCGAGTTCAGCCAGCCGCTGCTGCAGCTCTTCACGAGTTGCCGGGCCCAGGCGCAGGAGAGAATCCATGATCGCACGCTCAGTCGGAGTGCGATCAAGTAGCCCGGTGATGCCGGCTGCGATCGCCTGCCGACTCAGGGAGCGAACGACGCAGTCGTCCAGGGCGATTGCGTTCTCTGCGCGGCGCTCGCCCACCGTCAAGCGAAGGTCGCCGCAGTGGTTACCCGGCCCGAGCACGGCAACACGGTCGATCCCGCCGCCCGCGGCAGAGACACCGATCTCCACATGTCCGGCGACGATGAACAAGATGCGGTCGGCAATCGTGCCCTGGCGGTAGAGCAAATCCCCGGCGGCGTACTGCTCGGTGACAAGTCGCGTGAGCAGTCGCGCCTGTTCGTCCGACTCGATGCCGATTGCACTGAGGTCAACGTCGACGGTTGCGAGTCGCTTTTCCCATAGTGCCGAGTACGACGGAACGCTCACTAGCAGCTGCAGATGAGTACCGAACCTGACCTCGTCGCCGTCGGCGAACATGATGTGGTCGACGGCCTCCGCAACCTCAGGGGTCTGAGCGGCGATGACGCTGAGGTCATCGCGCGTCGCGCGCAAGACGGTGACGAATTCGACGGCTGTGTCTGCGTCGGAGAGAACCTGCAAGGGTCCGAGCATCAGCACAGACGGCTTTGCCGAGAGCGCGACAGCAGTCAGCAGCCGTTGCCGCTCGTTGACAGTCAGCGCCAAGCCTTGTGAGCCGAGGGCGGTATCCAGCGCTCCGGGGATCGACAGCAGGTCGTCGAGCCCAAGGCTCAACAGCAGCTTCTCGACCGATTCCGTCTCGCTATTCGGGGCCACGGCCTTGATCAGCTCATTCGCGGTGGCGTCAAGAGTCTCCGCTGCGGCCGGGACAAGCAGCACTTCATCGGCGATGTCGAGGTCACGCAGGTCGTGACCATTGAGCGTGATGCTGCCGTGATCGGGTGCGGTCGTGCCCGAGAGCAGATCAAGCAGGTCGGCGGAGTCAACACCTGAGGCTGTCACGAGCCCGACGATGCCGCTAGCCGGCAGCACCACGCCCGGAATACGAAGACGACCACCCGCAGCAAGCCGAGTTTCGACATCGCTGAGTGCGAGCCCCGGTGGCGCATCGCTGTTAGGAATCGCACGGGGCGGCTCCTGAACTGCGGGTGCATCGAGCACATCGATGATTCGCTCCTGAGCCACTCGAGCGCGCTGAACATCGCGGACCCACGGCGGCAGCGCCTCTAATCCGCGGACAGCGCTCTCGACGTAGAGCAGCGCCGCGGCAACCGTGGCGAGATCCTCTACCCCGCTACTGAAAGCAAGGGCGAAGAAAACAACCGCGACGAGGCCTAGGAGTGCGCTCGCGTGCGCGGCCAGCAGCAGCCGATTAACGAGCAGGCCTTGTTGGTGCGTGGCGTGCTCGAGCTCTTGAGCACGTGACCCGAACCGAGCCCGTTGCCACGACTTGAGCCGCAGGCCGCTGATGACGCGAAAGCCACTGATTGTTTGATCAACTGACTCGCCCACTTCGTTTTGAATCTCCAGGCGGTGCTGATCGGCGACCATGAACGCAGGGCCAAGGCGGCGGCGCAGGAACAAGAAGCCGAGCGAGACAGCAGTCATGGTTAAGCCGGTGCGCCAGTCGATCACGCTCAATAGGGCGAGGCTGACGATGAGCCGGGCCAGGCCGGGGATGCCCAAGGCCAACGTGGTCTCATATGCCTCGCTGACCTTGTCGACATCTTGGGTCACGCGCAGCACGACTCCTGATCGACGAAGCCCCTTACGACCGAGAACCTGGCCCCGAAGAAGTCGGTCGATCAAGCGCAGACGCAATTCGAGTGCACCGAAATTGGTCAGGGTGTGCACGCCCAGGTGCGTGAGGTAGCCGACACCCAACTGCAAGATCACCAGCCCCACGAGGATCGCGAGCAGCGTCGCATCCCATTCCCCGCGGTGGAGGATCACCTCGACCATCCACGGCACGAGCGCCTGGCAGGCGATGATGACGAGGGTTCCCACTGTGATTCCCACGGCCAATCGGCGATGGCCGGCGATGTATGGGCGGTACCAGCGCAAGAGTTGACGCACAGCTGCCTGGGGAACCTTGGCAGGAGCCGTGCCGGTCACCTCATCCATGGGGCCGGAGTCTGTCGGCAGCCGCGGCTCTTCGCGACCACATGCTCCACGATCCCATGCGCCCAAGAGTAGTGGGCTTCAGGCGAAGGGACATAAGGGACTCAGAGCGCTTATTGTTCACCGGTCGTACCCCCGCTCGTGAGTGTGCCCCCGCCGGGAACATCCCTTAGACTTCCATCACCAGCGCATGCTTCGGGGAGGAACTCAGATGGGCGTCTCGACAAGGGACAACATCGCAAGCGAGGTCATCGCGAAGGCGGTGGAGGACATCATGCGCGATGGCTACGCCCGCGTCGTGCTCACGCCTTCCCAGGCTGAGGTCCTCGTTGACGCGTACGCAGAATCCGAGAAGTTCTTCGCCAAGCCGGTTGAGGAGAAGCTCAACCACCAGAACACGGAGAGCAACTCGAACTACGGATATCGTCCAATAGGAGTCGAGTACTCAGCTACCCCTGATCGCATCGACATAAATGATTCATTCAACGTATGGTCCGACAGGCTGGACCTCATCCCCGGCTCCGACTCTTTGGATGACTTCACGTCGACCTTGCTGCGATGGCGCGATCTGAGCGCGGACCTAGTCAGCGGAGTCCTTGCTGGCTTGGCTCATCATTACGGAGTGGTAACTCCCCCTGCCTTTGCTTCCGCATCAAACATGCAGGTCAATAGCTATTTCGATTCCACCGCGGAAAGAGACTTGCTGCAGGACAAGCATGAGGACGGCCACATGGTAACCGTCATCAACGCGACGGCTCCGGGGCTGGAGATCTTCATCGACGGTGAGCAGTCAAGTGGGATGACCGCGCCTGACGAATTGATCATCATGCCGGGTTCGCTTCTCACGCGACTTACTGGTGGCGAAGTTCCCCCCATGTACCACCAAGTGCGCAATTTGAACCTGGACAACCGAATGGCGATCATGTATTTCGTGAATCCTGAGCTCACGGTTCCGGTCATGACCTGGAAGGATGCGGAGGGCCAAGAGCCCGAGGATCTTCGTGAGATGGCGCGACTGAATCCGTTGCCTTTTGGCTTGAAGTCTTTGGAAATTCTTTAGAATCGATTAGCAATACCCCGGACGAAAACAGCCGTCCTCTCTCACGCCGATCCTGGCTCTGGTCTGGTCACAAAGTGATCGATTGCGCGAGCGCGCATATTTCCAGGACGGTCGGTTCGTTTTCGTTGAGGGCATAGTTATCAACCAGGAATGCCTTCAGCGACTGCACAGCAGCAAATTTTCTCTCTTCTTCGCTTCCCGGTTTGAGGAAACGAACAAAAACCACGAGAGGAACGAAGGACGGTTGGCCGAAATCGGACCAATGCATGCCGTACTTCGGCTCACGGTAGTTGACGTCTAGCGGGATCCATTCCATCTTCTGCCAGTGCCAGCCGTGCGCCTCATCGCTCTCTGCGATTGCGATTGCCAAGGTGACCCCAAGTTGTTGAGCCTCGGCCGTCATGATCTCGATTAATCCGTTCAGGGCTCTCGCTAGCCAGTCAGAATTAAGGGTGCGCCGAACTTCCTTGTCTAAAGCCACGTAATGAATCAGCACGGTTTCACGCAGCAGATTGGAATCCATCACGAATTCCCCCACTGGCACACCGTCGCGCAGAACCAACCACGCATAATGCAGGACTGGAGCTCGCACCCTTGGTTCGCTGAGTATCGCTACCCACTCCCCGAAGGAATACATGCGATCAGGGAAATGACGCACGTGCACCGCACCGAGTGCCTCAAGTTGCGCCGCTCGGACCTCCGGGCTTGCCTCGCTCTGGAAAACATCCACGAATCGAAGTTCGGGCACGGCCTCTACGAGGAATGAATCGTCAGCTATGTCCGGTATCGGCATCACCGCTACTTCCCACGAAGTCGCTCGCGCATCGCCCTCGCTCGCTCAACAAGTCCCGCAAAATCATCGTTATCGGTAATCTCTTTCACCGCTTCCTCACGGCGACTCTGATCGATCTCGACCTTCAATCGCGTAACTTCTTGGGTCAGGGTTCGTTCACGAGTTGCGACCTTCTCCGCCATGACCGCGAAGGATTCCGCTAGCTCAAACATTTCGTCGGTGAACCGAGTCCTGCTGATCTCCCGAAGGTCTATGTCGTACTCACCATCCGCGATGCGGCTAGCCGCAGCAGTGAGCCGCTTGACCGGGCGAACAACTAACGTCGATAACAGCAGCACGAGTCCGAGCAGAATCACGTACAGGACACCTAAGACGATGTAAATCTGCTGCTCTAGGGCACTACGAGTGTCATTGACGTACGCGTAGGGATAGTCAACGCCGATAGCGCCAACTACCTCTCCTTCCTTCGTCCTGATCGGCGAGTAGGTGGAAATCCACTGGCCCCATGGGTCGGTGTAGACCGCCTGATCGACAGTTTCGGAAAGGCCCTGTGCCATTAAATCTTGTGTCTCTTGGTTGAAGACACTCTCAAAGGGCACCTTGTACTGAATGCCAAACTGCGGCTTTGCGAGATAGCCATACGAGGCGACACTCTTGAGCTTCCCGTCCGCCGGGTCCCTGTAATAGGAATACGGTGAGGAGTTCTCGACAATGTTGTGAACATCCATATGCAACTGAGCCAGATAGTCATAAAGCGGGCTATCTGGGTAGCCGAATCCCGTATCGGTCGTTGGATCCTTTACTGCCGGGACTGTCGTGACGAGTTCCTTGAACTTCTCCGGGTCAATTATTCCGGCCGCCCCAACCGCGGTGCTCTGCAGTTCTCTGATCAGGCGCTGCTCTGCGGTGCTCGTGGTGAACTGAAGGACCCAGATTGAGATAATCACGAACACTACGGTGAAGGCACTGGCGAAAGCCGTAAGCAACTTCCAGCGCATCGGGTATTTAAACCCGAAACGCCTCTTGGTAGTCTGGAATTCCGCCGCGTCAGTCATTTAGTTCCTCCAATAAAGAATCCATCGTTATTCTGCGGCTCGGCGACGAGTCACTTGATGTGTCAACACCCAAGGCTGAGGATCGATTCTGCTTTCTGCGCCGTAAACGCCAGTTCAGCAAACTGTCTTCCCAGCCTCGTCGTACGTTTAGTAACAACGGGATCGCACACACTGCTATGAGCCCTGCAAGTGCAGGCACGACCCAAAGCCAGCCGAGGAAGATTCCGACTGCCGCGATGGGTCCCGACAAGATTAGTCCGATGGAAATCGGAAATAGGTCAAGTACGAATGAAACTCGTGTACGTCGTTCATCAGGCACGAGAGCAAGCGCCGCTCTTCGGGCATTCTCATCGACACTCCACCTCGGGATGAACCAGAGGCCTAGCCCAATCCCCAGTAGCACCAATGAGTTTGTCCCAATGCCTATCGCCAGAATCACTCCCGAGAGTACGGTTGCGACTGGTAGCACGAGAAGCATCGTGGGAATCCCGAACCTGTCCTGGAGGCGCTGCGCTGCAAAAGCCTGCAGCCCCCAGCAAACGAGGAACGAAAGCAGCATGACCGAGGCGTAGAACACCTGGAGAGTCGTTGCATTCGATCCGATGATTTCGCTTTCGCCGCTCATGAATGCGATCAGGGCAGTCTCACCCGCAATGAAAGTGACAATCGAACCGAGCAGCAGGCTTCGCCAGACTGGTACCCCATTGATGAATTCCCGGGCGCTCGAGAACGACTCTTTCAAGGACTCCTTGCGAACGAGCCCCTGAGACGCGTTGCCCCGTCGCATCCGATAGGGAAGCCACACACCGACCAGGATGCAAATTATCGGGTCGATGACCAGGATCGTGGTGAGTCCGACTCCGAGATTGTCGAGAATCGGTGCACTCACCGCGGCGAGCAACATGCCCAGAACTTGGCCTCCGTATGTCCAGGCGACGATCCATCCGAAGATCTTGCGTCCTTCGGCAACGTTGAACTCGTCACCTGCCAGACTCCAGATCAGCAGTGGGATCAGGTAATTCAACTGATCAGCCAATAGCCAGATAACTGCAATCGTGATGATCGGGATGATCGAGGCGTTGAGGAATACGAGACCGACAATGAACACCACTGCGTAAATCAAGGTGGTGATTCGAAGTACTTTCAGTCGAGCTGCCGCATCTACAAATTTGAACTGAAGAACACCAGCGATGATCAGACCGATTCCACCCAGCGGGTAAATGATCAGCAGAGCCTTCGGGCCTGCTGTGGAAATGACCTGGCTCGCGGCTACCGCATCAGTCAAAAACCCAGCAAGCGCAATGAGAGCGACAGCAAGTGCCATGGGCCAGGCCCGTCGCTTAAGCGAAACCCCGCCCATGTCGGCTCGGAACTCGCCCGCCTCGCGCCTTTCCACCCGGGCGACAGGTACTCCACCCTCGTCCTCGCGCGCAGCTACTGCAGCCTTGCGAGTCGCGAGGAAGCCCCAGGCATCATCGTCTGATGCTTCGTTTTTGGCCGGAGACTTCTGTGTGGGCATCAGATTGGACATCGACTCCTTGGTCGATGGTTCTGAACCAGCGGACTCGGGATCCCCCGTATGCGAAACAGGCGCGGTTTCGGGAACGGCGGACTCACTCGAAGTCTTCGACTTCGAAGCCCCCAGGAAATCCCAGGGATCCCCGTCGTCTTTCTCAGCCACGTCGCGACTTAGGAGGTGACGCGCTCAGCGATGATGCGCACCTGCTCCGACCACGGGTGATCAGGAGTCGTGAGCGAGAACAGCCCCGCAGACGCGTTCTGCACGACCTCCTCGGCCAACGGCAGGATCGCCGCGGTTTCTGCTGCGTACGCAGCGGTCATCTGATCGCGAAGGTCTGCGGTGTCCACGCCCCGAGGCACCTTGTTGACCACCAAGTAAAGCGCGGGAACGCCGAGCTTGCGAGCGATATCGACCGTGACGGCCGTGCCCTGGAAGTCCTGGCGGTCGGGGCGCAGGATCAGCAACAGGATGTCGCTGATGGTGATGGAGAGCAGGGTCTCCTCGTTCAGGCCCGGGTGCGTGTCGATGATCAGGTAGTCGAGCTGGAGATCCTTAGCCAGATCGCGGAAACCGTCGTTCAGCGTGCCGACGTCGTAGCCCTCGCGAAGGACTCGTGCGATGTCGCCGGCCTTCATGCTCGAGGGAACGAGGTAGAGAGCGCCGCCGGGGGCAACCGTGGTTGTCGCGGAGATCACCGAGGTGACGTCGTGAGCGGCATCCTTGATGGGCATCTTGCCCCACAGGTAGTCGTTCAGAGTGTTCTCGAGGTCGTCGGAGAAGCCGAAGAGCACGTGAATGCCGGGGCTCTGGATATCAGTGTCGATCACCGCAACCCGATGGCCGCGAGAAGCCAGCTGGCCTGCCAGGTTCGAGGAGGTGTTGCTCTTGCCCGTTCCGCCGCGGAACGAATGGATGGAGATGACGGTGGTCACGAAGAACTCCTCGGGTGAAATCGACAAATGGTCTGAGCGAAACCTATAGCCCCGACGCCCTCGCCGCAGCCACAGTCCGAGCGCCGGCTCCGGGGACCAGGTGAATTCTGGCCCAACGGAGCATGGCCGCCGGGATTCTGGCCCAGGAGTCCGTCGGGTCGAGGGGCCAGGGGACTCCCAATGGCGCGGTCACTGCTCCAGCAGGTGCTCGCGGATGGCGTCGATCTCTGCCTGAGTGAGCCCGTGCTGAAGTGCCCAGCCCTCGGCGCTGCCGTACTTGGCGGTCATTCGATCAAAGAAGGCCAACATGGTCTCGGGGTCGGAGGCGAAGAGCCAGTCGGGTGCGAACGCCAGGCCGTTCTCCTTGAAGATCGGAGCGGTGCGAATCCGCTCCAGAATGGGAGCCATGTTGGCCGTCGTCAGGTGGTAGTCATCAGCGATGACCTCATGCTCGACACCGAGAATGTCGAGCAACATCGCTGTGACAACTCCGGTTCGATCCTTCCCCGCGGAACAGTGATACATGATCGGATGCTGATCGCGGGAAGATATTGCGCGAAGTGCATCGATGATCGAGTCACCGTTGATCTCGAGCTGACCCATGTAGTCATCGATGAGATTGTCGAATGCCCCCGCATCGATTTGCTCCTGATTGACTCCCGAGAGCGGCTGCATCGGGAAATTGACGATGGTCACCGACTCGTCCTTAAGGACGTAACCATCGCGCTCAAGCTCAATCGCGCTTCGGAGATCGATGATGGTGCGCGGGCCGACAATGGCCATCAACTCGATGTTGCCCTGCTCAGTCAGGGCTTTCGGACTGTCGCTGCGCACGATCACGCCGGCCTTGATTGTGCTGCCGTCACGTGTGCGCAGGCCACCTAGATCACGCGCATTTGCCAGACCATCGATGTCGAGTTCACGTTCTCGCACAATCATCACTCCCCTGCCGCGGAATGCGCGGATGCGAGGAGGTCGGCGGCGAGTGCCGCGGGATCCTCCGGATTTCCGAGCCCCGCGAGTGGGGTCTCGACGCTGAGAATCGTACTGGCGGGCGCACAGTCGATGAACTCTCGCACCGGCAGATCACCCTGGTCGGGCATGAGGCGGGCATTGACCGCCTCAGTGCGTGCAGTCACGGCGTCAGGTGCGGCACCAGGGCCACTCGCCCCGCAGATCTGCACATAAGGGAAGAGCCGGGCAGGGTAGTCGAGCATGTCATCAGGAGTGCCACCCGAACGAATCAAGTGCAGCACATCAGGCAGCACGACCACATTCGGAGCACCGCATGCTCCTACAGCCTCACAGGCTGCGGCCAGATTCGGAGCCGACGAGAAGAGCATGAATTCGACCGAGAGACCGACTCCATACTCAGCAGCCTGCTCGGCCAGCAGTGCGAGCGACTCGACACGTCGAGCGGGGTCAGGATCCTCAAGGGTGGTGATCACGTAACGCGCACCTAGGTACTCGGCGGCCTCGAAGAGCGGCATCGGATCAGCGGTCGGCCCGGTGTCCTTGAGGCGCAATACCTCGAGGTCGAGGATTCCCACGCCTGAGTCGTCGATCGCGGTCTTGAGCTCGCGGATCGCCGCGCCGTTGCCGATGATGCCGTGATCGATACCCGAGGCAGTCGGCGTGAGACGAAAGCCCGTGAAGTCGAAGCCTGCAGATGCTGCAGCGCGAACGACCTCGATGGGTGCCGTCTCGATCATCGACAGGTGCGCGAGTGAGTACTGGTGCATTACTTGCCCTTCAGCTTCTCGATCACCGGCGCGAATGCATCGATGTTGGCATCGCCCACCGTGATGTAAGAGAACCCGTAACGCTCGCGACGACGGATGAGAGCCTCGCAGATCTCATCAACGCTGCCGACACCTGCATGCGGGAAGTCGATGATCTCCTCGCGTGAGAGGCCGGTACGCGCCATCAGGGCATCGGCAGTGATCTCTGACCGACCCTCGACCGAGATGAAGTAGAGCGCGGTCTCGAGCTCAATGTCGTCGAATCGATTCCCAGCACCATCGCGTACCCACTGGATCTTCTTGTCTGTCTCCTCGGTCGTGGAACTCGCGATCGAGTTGCTGCCGACGACTCCGGCGCTGTTGTTGAAGTTGATCGAGACGATGTCGGCGAGCTCACCCGCCAGGCCGAGCACCTTCGGCGCACCGCCGCCGATCATGATCGGCGGATGCGGGCGCTGGATGACCGGCGGCACTGCGGTGTAGCCAAAGGTCGTGACGAAATCGCCGCGGTAGTCGAGTGGCTCGCCCGAGTAGGCCGCCTTCATGCACTCGACTGTCTCGCGCAGCAGTGCGATGCGCTCACCTGCAGACGGGAACGGAATACCCAGGGCTTCGTACTCCTTGACGAGCCAGCCTGCGCCGAGCCCGATCTCAAGGCGTCCTTCGGAAAGCACGTCGATCGACGCCATCTCCTTGATCAGGATCGTGGGCAGGTGGTAGCTGACGCAGGTCATGCGCGAGCCGATCTTCACGGTGCTTGTCACCATCGCAGCGGCTGTCATTGCCGGGATGGAGGCAAGAGTCTGCACGCGGTGACCGGTGGTGTCGATCATTTCGCCTGGGCCCAGGTAGTGATCGGCGAGGAAGAGGGTGTCGTAGCCGAGATCCTCGGTCTTGCGCGCAAGATCGACCCATGCGGCACGTGATTCACTGCGGTACGCCTGGATGGCGAATCGGAAGGGCCTCACGGACATCTCGTCTCTTCTCTTCTTGTGCCTTGCGATGGAGTCGTACTCTGTCGAGTGACTTACTTCGGAACCTTGCGCGCCCAGCGGAAGAACGCACCGTGAGCCGCGAGATGGCCGCCGTCGACATACAGAGTCTGGCCAGTGACCCATGATGCTTCGTCGGAGCAGAAGAAGCTCACGGCGTTGGCGATGTCATCAGGCTGGCCCATGCGAGCAATCGGCAGGCAGCCGGCTATCGCGCCCTGCGCGGTCGCATCGCCGTAATGCCCGGCCGTGCCCTCAGTCATCACAGTGCCGGGGCCAATCGAGTTCACGCGGATACCGAGCCGACCGAACTCCTGCGCCATGCCCTCAGTGATTTGATTGATCGCAGCCTTCGACGCCGGGTAGACCGACACGCCCTCGGGATGAGCCTGCGAGGTAATCGAGCTGAAGTTCACGATGTTGCCGCCACCATTGGCAACCATCACCGGCACGAACGCCTGCGCCAGCAGGATCGGGCCGATGACGTTCACGTCGAAGATCTGCCGCATTTCCTCAGCGGTCGTATGCAGGAGATCTTGGTACTTCTGAATCGCCGCGTTATTGATCAGCGCGGTGCACTTCGGCGCGAGTGCCACGAGCGCGGTGATCTGGGCGGGGTCGGAGACATCGGCGACAGCACTGCGGCAACCGATCTCGGCAGCCGTGGCGGTGACCTGCTCAGCGTTGACGTCCACAGCGAGCACGTCGTACCCGTCAGCGATGAGTCGTACGGCAATGGCCTTGCCGATGCCCTGACCGGCTCCGGTAACTACCGCAGTTCCGCGCTCACTCATGCTGCTGCTCCTTCGGATGAGGCGGAGCAGTTGCTCCACTGATTGCCGTGCACGGCCCAGGCCACTGACCTGCGCATGATCTCGAGAAACTCGGGGGAATCCCAGGCAATGCGATCCACTACTCCGAGATCCTCGACGCCCATGTCGGAAACATCGAACCGACCGCGACAGTGACCGAGGGTGAAGTAGGTGACTTCACCGGCACCCTCGGGGCGAGTGTAAAGAATTGGATGGCGGGTGCGACCAGGCACGCTCTCAGTTTCAAAGCCGGGGCACGGGCCCGCGTACTCGGTATCGAGGATGACGTGCAGGTCATCGGCGATCTCGCTGACGTAGATCTCATCAGTAGTGCGGAAGTCGGTTATCCCGGTGACGAGTGCATGTGAAGGATCACACACCTCGACGGCGTACTCGGCAATCTTCGGATGCGCGAGGAAACGATTGCCGAGCAAGCCCGTAAAGGTGGGCATCACGTCAGGCGTGCGGAAGATTCGCTCTCCACCGGGCAGCGGTGCATCAATTGCCGAATTCGTAGCGTGCAGGGCGAGCAATCGTCCGCCAGCTGCGATGCGATCTCGCAGGAGTGCAGCCTGTACCTGGGAGGGCCGCACATCACAGGTGTACGCGATCACGGCATCGGCCGCACAGATCGCCTCGATCTGCGAGAAGTCCGAGTAAACGGCGCAGCGGACGCTGTCATGAGTTTCGAGCCACTGCAGCAGCCGAAGCCGCGCGTAGTCGAAGTCATGCCAGCGCCCGCCGCATACGAGCGCGATGTCGACTCGTGCGCTATCGCAGCGCGCAGGAGTCGTCATCGAAGTGCCGTTCTTAGTACTGAGTGCGAACGGTCATGCCGCCATCGCACACCAGGTTGGTGCCAACGGTGTATCCGGTGACCGGGCTGGCCAGCATGACGATTGCCGCGGCAACCTCTTCCGGCTTGCCCATGCGACCGATCGGGATCGAACCCAGGACCTTCTCGTAGACCTCGGGACGACCGGCCTTGATCTTGCCCCAGTCGCCGTCCTCGAAGTAGACGGGGCCGGGCGAGACGCTGTTAACGCGAATGCCCTTGGGCGCGAGTGCGTGAGCGGCTGCCGAGGCGTGGCGAAGGATCGCTGCCTTGAACGCGCCGTAGGAGTTCGGGCTCGACGGCCACACGTTGTCGAATCCAAAGGTCGACGACAGAGCGATGATCGAACCGCCGCCGGCTGCCTCCATGAGCGGGGTGACCTCGTCGATGCCGTGCACGAGCGGCAGGAGATCGAGCTCGAGGCTCTGCTGCCACTGCTCGGCGCCCTTGAGCGAGCCACCAGTGACGTTCGAGACGTAGATGTCCACGCCACCGAGTGCAGCAGCTGCTTCCTGAATGAAGCCCTTCAGTTCAGCTTCCTTGCTGACATCGACTGCCTTCGCGAAGACCGTGGCGCCCTTGGCCGTCAGCTCAGCAGCAACCTCGGCAACGACATCGGCATTGCGAGCGCAGAAGGCGACGGATGCGCCCTCGGCTGCGAGCAGTTCGACGGTCGCGCGACCGATGCCACGGGTACCGCCCGTGACGATTGCGCGCTTGCCCTTGAGACCAAGATCCATGTCAATCCTCAAAACGTAGGGATGTAGTGATGCGGTTGAATGTTACTAGCATCGGACTACGGTAAGTCTCTATTCGCAGGATTGAGGAGCCCCATGAGCATCGTCAGCGTGCAGCCGCTCGGCATTGAACTCGAGGTGGCCCCTGACCAGACCGTCATGGCGGCCGCCGCGGCGGCCGGGTACGGCTGGCCGACCGTCTGTGAGGCGAATGCGTCCTGCGGCACCTGCGTGTCAATCGTTGAGGAAGGCGCCGAGAACTGCGGCCCCATGCCCGCCGACGAGGAAGAAACTCTCACGCGCACCCTGGTGCCCTTGGACGGTCAGCGCCGCCTTGCCTGCCGCCTGACGGTCACGGGCCCCGTGACGCTCAAGAAGAGAGGCGTGCATCTCGCCGAATAGGCCTTGCGAGTAGGCGATCAGCCCTTCGCAGCCTCGACGACCGGAGCGAGCTTCTTCGGCAGTGCCAACCACTCCTCGGGTGAGGAGTAGGCGAGTTCGAAGTTGGCATCAATCGACACGGCCTCGACACCTGCTGCTGCGGCGGCGGCCACCTGCTCGCACAACTGATCGACACTGAGCGGCTGAAGATTCGCCACGATGACGGGCGGATCAGTGAACAGGTTCCAGCACATCGTGATCGGCGCCAGCAACGGATCGCGCATCTCGTTGATTGTCGCCAGGGTCTCGAGATGCTGCTCGAGGGTGCCCGATGCCGGATTCCAGATGTCGAACTTCTCGGCCGTGCGCTTGAGTCCGGCCTCGGAGCGCATGCCCGACATCAGCGGAGGATGCGGCTTCTGCACCGGCTTCGGCCGAACATCAGACTCAGGGATGGTGAAGAACTCGCCGTTGAACGACACGGGATCAGCACCCCAGCAGGCCTTCAGTGCATCAATGAGCTCATCGGCACGCTTGCCGCGCGTGCGCGGATCGACGTCGTACTGTGCATGCTCCTCATCGGACCACCCGACACTAAAGCCGAACACCGTGCGACCGCCCGAGAGAACATCGAGGGTCGTGATGCGCTGCGCGAGATCAACAGGGCGGTGATACCCGGCAACGAGAATGCTCGTGCCGATAATCACCTTCTCAGTCCATGCGGCGACCGCAGCGAGGATCTCCATCGGCTGCAGGATCGACCGATAGGCCTCGGGCACCGCGAGACCAGGTCGCGCGGAGTAACCCGATGCCGGATTGATCGGATAGAACAGGTGCTGCTGCACGAACAGCGAGCCGAAGCCGAGCTCCTCCGCGGATTCCGAGAAACCACGAATGGTGTCGCGGGTAGCGAAATTGCCGAGCTGGGGAAGGGAAAGACCAACGCGGGTCACGGGTACAGACCACCGCCGACGGTGACGACCTCGCCGTGCATGTACGGCACTTCATCGCTCAGCAGCCAGGCTGCGGTCGCGGCGACCTCGTCAGCTTCTGCGTAGCGACCGAGCGGAACTGCGGTGAGCAGCGCCGCCTTGAGTGTTGCTCCGTCGATGCCGGCCAGTGCGCCGAGGCCGTCCTCGAGGGGCTTCATCATGCGAGTGTCGACGACACCGGGAGCCACGACATTGACGCGAATGCCCAGTGCACCGGTCTCCTTCATGAGCGAGCGCGCCAGGCCAATAACCGCATGCTTGCTTGCGTTGTAGACCGAGACACCCGCGTCGCTCTTGAGACCCGCGATGGATGCGGTGAACACGATCTTGCCCGCAGTCGGCTGGGTCATCATCTGGCGCACAGCGGCCGAAGCGCCAAGGAAGGCCGAGAGCACGTTGACATTCATGACCTTGTGGAAATCAGCAATGTCGAAAGCCGCAACGGGCAGCACCTTGGATTCGACGCCCGCGTTGGCGTGGAACATGTCGACGGAGCCGAAGGTCTCGACGGTCTTGGCGAAGAAGTCCTCGGTGGCCTGCGGGTCACTGACATCGGCGCGAATGGCGATGATGCGATCACCGAGCTCGGCGACGAGTGCATCGAGACCGGCCTGGTCAAGGTCGACGGCGACGATGTTCGCGCCCTCGGCGTGAAGTCGGCGGCACGTGGCCGATCCGATGCCACCGGCTGCGCCCGTGACGATTGCCGTGCGTCCTGCAATGCCCTTCAACATGATTCTCCCCTATCCACCGATCGTGCGATCGGAATCCCAGTACGGCTTACGAAGTGACTTCTTGTCAATCTTCTGCATCTCATTGCGCGGCAGCTCTTCCACCAATTCGAACTTGCGCGGAATCTTGTAGCTCGCAAGACGATCGCGGCAGAAATTCTCGAGCTCGCTCGCAGTGGGCGGATTCAGTGGATCACTTGCCACCACGAGTGCAAGCAACTGCTCACCAAGATCGGTGTGCGGGATGCCGATGATCGCGATGTCGGCAACACCCGGGTACTCGCGCAGCACGTTTTCGCTCTCAGACGGGTACAGGTTCACGCCACCGGAGACGACCATGTCGGAGACGCGATCAGTGATGAAGATGAAGCCATTCTCGTCAACATGTCCCATGTCCCCGAGAGTGAAGATGCCCGGCTTCACGTACGCCTTGGCTGTCTTCTCCGGATCCTGGTGATACGTGATGCCATAACTCTCGGGCGCCTCGAACGCGAGGAGACCGGTCTCATTCGCCGGTAAATCATTGCCCTGCTCGTCGTACACGTGAATGACATAGGGATCGATGGTGCGGCCAACCGAGCCAGGATGCGCGAGCCAGTCGGTCGAGTTGATGCGGCACAGGGTGCCGGACTCGCTGCCGCCGTAGGACTCGGTGAAGACCGGGCCCCACCAGTCGATCATCGCGCGCTTGACGTCAGCGGGACACGCAGAGCCGGTGTGCGCGACGAAGGTAAGTGAGCTGATGTCGTACCTCGCGCGCACATCAGGGTCAACGGCAAGGAGGCGCTGGAAGTGAGTCGGCACCATGACCGATGACTTCACGCCGTGCTCCTGGATAAGGCGAAGTGCTTCTTCACCCTCGAACTTTCCGAGCACGACGACGGTCTCGCCGAGCAAGAAGTGACGCACAGCAGCAAGGGGGCCGTTGTGCTGAAGCGGGCCGACCACGATGTGCGGCCCAGCAGGGAACTGCGCGCGCTCGCGCAGCTTGTCGAGATACTCGCCGCTCGAGCTGCATGGTGCGAGCACCCAGCGAGTTTCAGTTCCGCGGGCGCGGCCGGTGGTGCCGGAGGTGTAGACCATCACGGGGCTGGCCGGCCGCACGGGGAAGTCAGCGAGTGCAGGGTTCGAGGAAATCCAGTCCTCCCACATCACTAGGCCCTCGGGAACGGTGGTCGGCTTTGCGGTCGAGTGAAGGACGACGACCTTCACCAGGCCCTGCTCAAGTGCCTCCATCGACGCGGCGGCGCCGCCAGGGCCGGTGATCAAGCCGGTCATGTGTGCATCATCGATCTGGTCAGCGAGTTCGCGAAGCGTCAGCTGGCGCGAAACTGCGACCGTACCGACTCCGGCCATCAGGCCCGCGGAGTGACCAATGAGGGTGTGCAAGGTGTTGTCGCCGAGCACCCCCCAGCGCTGGTGAGCCTCCGGTGCCGCCTCGAGCATCGCCGTTGCTGCGTTGGCGAGCTCCGCCGCGACCTGCGCCCAGGTGCGAGTCGAGGCATTGTCAAGGAGGGCGAGCTCATCGGGACTCGTACGAGCACGATCAGCGATGGGACCAAGGGGCAGCGCGGGCATGTGAATCCTTCAGGCAGTGTCTCGGCCAGGCTCATGTCCTGACACAGCAGTCGTGCGGAGGATACTCTGTCTTAGTAGAGTCAAACTCAAGAAACCACATCTCGTCTTTAGTGCGATACGGAGCATCATGGATTTCGAGCTCAGCCCCAAGGCCAAGGAACTCTCCGAGAGCATGTGGGATTTCCTCAACACCCGCGTGCTGCCTGCCGAGGCCGAGTACTACGCGCTTCGTGCCGAGGTCGGCCCAGGTGACCCGCGCATGCACACGCTCCCCCCTATCGTCGAGGAGCTCAAGGTCGAAGCACGCAAACGCGGCCTGTGGAATCTATTCCTGCCGGCTGTCAGCGGTCTGACAAACGTCGACTACGCCTCCCTCGCCGAGATCTCCGGCTGGAGCATGGATCTTCTTCCCGAGGCGATCAACTGCCAGGCGCCCGACAGCGGCAACATGGAGACCCTGTGGCATTTCGGCACAGACGAGCAGAAGAGCAGGTGGCTTGATCCCCTCTTCGATGGCACCATCCGCTCGGCATTCGCGATGACCGAGCCTTACGTTGCGAGCAGCGATGCCACGAACGTCGAGTGCTCGATCACGCGCGACGGTGATGAGTACGTCATCAACGGAACCAAGTGGTGGATCAGCGGCGCCAACGACCCGCGCTGCGAGATCTTCATCGTGATGGGCAAGACCGACCCCACCGCCGAGGTGCACCGCCAGCAGTCAATGGTGCTGGTGCCTCGCGACACCCCCGGTGTCGAGATCACTCGCTCGCTTCCCGTCATGGGTCGTCAAGATCAGCATGGCCACGCCTGGATCGAGTTCAAGGACGTACGAGTTCCCGTCACCAACATCTTGGCCACAGAGGGCGACGGCTTCATGATCGCCCAGGCGCGCCTAGGCCCCGGCCGCATTCACCACTGCATGCGCGCACTCGGAGCGGCTGAGCGCGCCCACGCGATGATGGTTGAGCGCGTCAAGAATCGGGTTGCGTTCGGCAAACCCCTCGCGGAACAGGGCACGATTCAGCGCGATCTCGCCGAAAACCGAATTGAGATCGAGCAGGCTCGCCTCCTGTGTCTAAAGGCCGCCTGGATGATCGATCAGGGCAACGCCAAGTACGCCAAAACCGAGATCGCGGCGATCAAGGTCATCGCTCCCCGTGTCGCCTGCAACGTGATCGATCGAGCCATTCAGGCTCATGGCGGGCTTGGCATCAGCGACGACACTCCTCTGGCGGCGATGTACGGATGGCACCGAGCACTGCGCATCTTTGACGGCCCTGACGAAGTGCATCTGCGCTCCATCGCGCAGTGGGAGCTCAAGCGCGGTCGGGAAGTTCGCTTCCCATCATGACCGGCACGAGGATGTCAGCCATGGCAACCTCGACCTTCGCAACAGGCAACCGGCTCAGGGAGCCATCAAGCCATGCGCTCTGCGCAGTGGTCAGCATCTGAGTCATGAAGTTGTACGCCATCAGCTTGGCGGCGTACTGCTCACGGGCCTTGCGTGAACTACGCGGCGGACGCTCACTGTCAGGCAGGTAGTCGAAGGCACGCTGCGCGTGGCGTTCTTGCCACGCCTCGTACGTGCGACGTGACTGTGGCGTTGCACCGCCAAGGTGCAGCATCAGGAACCGTGACTCCACAGGGTGCGTGCGCCACCACGCCCAGCCTGCGTAGATCACCTCGCGGAGAACCTTGTCGTTGAGCTCCTCGGCATTGCTGCGAATGTGCTCGAAAGCCGCGCTGAAGCCCTCGAGGCAGGATTGAAAGGCCTGATCGAAGAGTTCTTCCTTGCCACCGAAGTGGTAATAGACAGCTGTGGGAGCCACCCCGCATTCAGCCGCGACATCCTCAACCGTGGCCTCGGCGTAGGTCAGGCGAGAGAAAACGGTGATCGCACCATTGACGATCTCGGCTCGCCGCGATGGCCGATGTGCCGGGCGGGAGCGCTCGGCATCGCCATCAAAGGCGTCGATCGGGGTGCTGACCATTCGGCCATTATCGACTCGGTGCCTGGGAATATCCGTCCAAAAGGGCACTTTCCTATGAAAGACTCCAGAATCATGCCCACTTCACGGACAGCGCGGCCAGCCAACCGGCCCTCTCGTCGCCACGAGATTCTCGCGGCCGCGATCGAGTTGCTGGCGGTGCAGCCTCCGGACGAGATCGCGGTTTCCGACATCGCAGCCCAAGCGAACATGACTCCGGCAGCGTTCTACTACCACTTTTCCTCAAAGGACGAGATTCTCGACGAGATCGTCACGGCCTTCGCCGGCGACTGGGGCGGTGCCATCGGTGATCTACTTGCCGACCTCGATTCCCCCAGTCAGCTCACCGACTTCATGGACACGGTTCTCACCTGGGTCGATGAGCACGAGAGAGTGGCGACGGTGTATTTCGTCACCTCAATCGGTGCGACCAGCACGTGCGAGGCGGTGCGCAAGCACACCCGCGATGACCTCACCAAGAAGGCCACCAAGGCCTTTACCGTCATGAGTCCAAACAAGGACAAGGTCGAGATCGCCGTGGCGGGCTTCGCCCTCATCGCCCTGCTCGAATCAGTCGCCCGGGCCAGGCTCGAACTGGACCCGAGTTACCGCACCCTCGGGCCGATGCGCTTTAGGGCCAATGCGGCTGCCCTCGCCGAACATCTCATCCGATAAGTACCTTTTGTCCATTTTAGGGCACGTCTCGCCTTAAAAGCATTGACGTCCTATTATTTGCTATCCACAATATGTGGACGTAGGTAACTGGATGGAGCAGGCGTGAGTAACGAAGCAGGCACGAAGAACCCCGTCAGATTCGTGACGGCGGCCTCCCTCTTCGATGGCCATGACGCCTCGATCAACATCATGCGCCGCATCCTGCAGTCACAAGGCGCGGAGGTCATCCACCTCGGTCACGACCGCAGCGTCGACCAGGTCGTGCGCGCGGTCATCCAAGAAGACGTCCAGGGCGTTGCGATCTCCTCTTACCAGGGTGGTCACGTCGAGTACTTCAGCTACCTGCGCGAACTCCTCAATGCCCAGGGCGCCGACCACGTGAAAATCTATGGCGGTGGCGGTGGCGTCATCGTTCCCGAGGAGATCGCCACTCTCGCCAGCCGCGGCATCCGCATCTTCTCCCCCGAGGACGGCCAGCGTCTCGGCCTCGTCGGCATGATCTCGGAAATGATGGACGAGTGCGATGTCGATCTCGCGCACGAGCTGCCTGCCCTCGACGCCGTGCTCGCCGGCAGTGAGCCCGCCCTCGCACGTGCGATCACCGCACTCGAGGAGGGTGCAGCGACCGAGGAGTTCCGCACCGCGATTCACGATGCAGCAGTACGCAGCAACACCCCCGTGCTCGGCATCACTGGCACCGGTGGTTCGGGCAAGTCGACCCTGACCGACGAACTGCTGCGCCGCTTCCGTCTTGATCAGGAAGGCAAGCTACGCATCGCAGTGATCGCCGTGGATCCGACCCGCCGCAAGGGTGGTGGCGCACTTCTCGGTGACCGCATCCGCATGAACTCTGTTGATCTTGGCTCGGTCTACTTCCGTTCCCTGGCAACGCGCAAGGCCGGCTCCGAGATCCCCGAGAACCTCGCTGACGTCATCAACGCCGCACGCGCAACTCACGATCTCGTCATCGTCGAGACGCCGGGTATCGGCCAAGGCGATGCTGGCATCGTTCCCTTCGTCGACACCTCTCTCTACGTCATGACTCCGGAGTTCGGCGCTGCCTCACAGCTCGAGAAGATCGACATGCTCGACTTCGCCGATGCCGTGGCCATCAACAAGTTCGAGCGTCGCGGTGCCGAGGATGCCCTGCGAGATGTCGGCCGACAGATGGTGCGCAACCGCGAAGCCTTCGGTTCTTCATGGGAGGACATGCCGGTCTTCGGTACCTCTGCAGCACGCTTCAACGACGACGGCGTTACGGCGCTCTACCAGTACCTCAAGGAGGCACTTGTCGAGCGCGGCCTCAAGGTCAACGAGGGTCAACTCCCGTTCGTCGAGGGCAAGCAGCCCACGGGCCTGACCACCATCGTGCCGCCGGCTCGCACGCGCTACCTCTCCGACATCGCCGAGACTATTCGTAGTTACCACTCCACCACTGCCTCGCAAGCGCAGGTGGCCAGCACCGTGCAGCATCTGGAGACCGCGCGTGCACTGCTCGCCGAGAGTGGCTCAGGCACGAGCGAGCTCGATGCACTCATCGCCAAGCAGCAGTCCGACCTCCTGCCCACCGTCAAGGCAATGCTCGACGAGTGGCCCGCCATGCGCGAGGCGTACCGCGAGGAAGAACTCGTCGTGAAGATCCGCGACAAGGAGATGCGCAACGCTCTGTGGCGCCAGACCCTGTCGGGCAATCGCATCCCGCGCGTGGCCCTACCCCGCACCAACGATGCAGGCGACCAGGTCACTTTCCTGCGCGAGGAGAACCTGCCTGGTTCCTTCCCGTACACCGCAGGCGTGTTCCCCTTCAAGCGCGAGGGCGAGGCACCTGCTCGCATGTTCGCCGGCGAGGGCGATCCGTTCCGCACCAACCGTCGCTTCCACCTGCTGGCCTCCGGCCAGCCGGCAACGCGCCTGTCGACCGCCTTCGACTCCGTCACGCTGTACGGCCGCGACCCGGAAGAGCGCCCCGACATCTACGGCAAGGTCGGCACCTCGGGTGTCTCGATCGCGACCCTCGATGACATGAAGGCTCTCTACGCAGGCTTCGATCTCTGCGATCCGACCACGTCGGTCTCGATGACCATCAATGGTCCTGCCCCGGCGATCCTCGCGATGTTCCTGAACACTGCGATCGATCAGCGGGTCGATGGATTCCGCGATCAGCATGGTCGCGAGCCCAACGCTGACGAGTACGCGACCCTGCGTTCCTGGGTGCTCGCCAATGTGCGCGGCACCGTGCAGGCCGACATCCTCAAGGAAGATCAGGGCCAGAACACCTGCATCTTCTCCACCGAGTTCGCGCTGCGTTGCATGGGCGATGTTCAGAGCTGGTTCATCGATAACAAGGTGCGCAACTTCTACTCAGTCTCGATCTCGGGCTACCACATTGCCGAGGCCGGAGCGAACCCCATCTCGCAACTCGCGTTCACGCTGGCCAACGGCTTCACCTACGTCGAGGCCTACCTCGCGCGCGGCATGAAGATCGATGACTTCGCGCCGAACTTCTCCTTCTTCTTCAGCAACGGCATCGATGCCGAGTACACGGTGCTCGGCCGCGTGGCCCGCCGCATCTGGGCGATCGCCCTTCGTGATCGCTACGGCGCCGATGACCGCAGCCAGAAGCTGAAGTACCACATTCAGACCTCGGGCCGCTCACTTCACGCCCAGGAGATGGACTTCAACGACATCCGCACCACGCTTCAGGCACTGTGCGCGATCAATGACAACTGCAACTCACTGCACACCAATGCCTATGACGAGGCCATCACGACCCCGAGCGCACAGTCGGTTCGTCGCGCACTCGCGATCCAGATGATCATCGACCAGGAGTGGGGCCTCACCAAGAACGAGAACCCACTGCAGGGCTCATACATCGTCGACGAGCTCACAGAACTCGTCGAGGAGGCAGTGCTGCTCGAATTCGACCGTATTGCTGACCGCGGTGGCGTACTTGGGGCAATGGAGACCGGCTATCAGCGCGGTCGCATCCAGGACGAGTCGATGCTCTACGAGCACAAGAAGCACGATGGTTCATTGCCGATCATCGGTGTCAACACCTTCCTCAATCCGAACCCCGCCGAGATGGGCGAGCTCGAACTCGCTCGCGCCAGCGAGGAAGAGAAGGAATCACAGGTCGCCCGGGTGCGTGCTTTCCAGGCCACCCACCAAAGTGAGTCAGAGGCAGCACTCGCACTACTGAAGTCCACGGCAGCCAGCGGCGGCAACACTTTTGCTGCACTCATGGATGCCGTGCGGGTATGTTCACTTGGGCAGATCACCTCAGCATTCTTCGAGGTCGGTGGCCAGTACCGTCGGAACGTCTAGGGAGATGACGAGATGACACTCGGAAAGATGCTCAGTACTGACCCCATCGAGGAAGCCCGACGCCAATGGGTCGACCATGGGTGGGAAGCGGCTGCTGACGGCATGGCTGCTGTCACCTCACTCGTGCGTGCGCAGCAGATCCTTATGCAGCGCATCGACTCCGTGCTGCGCCCACTTAATCTCACCTTCGCCCGATACGAAATCCTGATGTTGCTGAGCTTTTCGCGCAGCGGCGCGCTGCCGATGACCAAGATGGGCGCACTGCTCCAGGTTCACCCCACGAGTGTCACCAGTGCGGTCGATCGCCTGGAGAGCCAGGCATTCGTTGAGCGCGTGCCTCACCCCACCGATCGTCGCGCGATCCTGGCCTCAATTACCGAGCTTGGTCGCACCCAGGCTGCTGCCGCCACCACCGCCCTCAACGCCCAGGTGTTCGAGAACCTCGGCGTGACCGACAACCAGGTCGATCAACTGCGCGGCGTGCTGCGCAGCCTGCGTGCGAACGCCGGCGACTTCTAGACCCTGCATTAACCACCTGCGAATCAGAACGAGGAACTCAATGAACAAGCTTGGTGTAGTCGGCTGCGGCCTGATGGGCTCCGGTATTGCCGAGGTCGGCGCGAAGGGCGGTTGCGATGTGATCGTCGTTGACGCCATTGCCCCGGCTCTCGACAGCGCGAAGGAGCGCATGACCGCATCGCTGACCAAAGCCGAGGCCGCGGGCAAGCTGAGCGAGTCGGTCGACGCCATCATGGGCCGCATCACTTTCACGACCGATCTCTCAGCCCTGGCCGATCGCGAGATCGTCATCGAAGCCATCCGCGAAACGATCGAGGACAAGTCGGCGCTGATGGCCCAGCTCGATGGCATCGTCTCCGCCACCACGATCATCGCGACAAACACCTCGTCGATCCCCGTCGCCCAGATCGCCGCAGCTAGCTCACACCCCGAGCGCGTGCTCGGCATGCACTTCTTTAACCCGGTGCCGGTCATGAAGCTCGTCGAGATCATCGCCTGCCTGGTCACTGACCCTGAGAATGCCAAGAAGGCCGCCGAGTTCGGCGAGACCAAGCTCGGCAAGATCGTCATCAACGCCGCTGACCGCTCCGGCTTCCTGGTCAATGCGATCTTCGTCCCCTACGTGCTCTCAGCGATTCGCTCACTCGAGATTGGCGTGGCCAGCAAGGAAGACATCGACACCGGCATGGTCTACGGCTGCGGCATGCCCATGGGCCCGCTCACTCTTGCCGACATGATCGGTCTCGACACCTTGCTGCTCGTGGCCGAGAGCCTGTACGCCGAGCACCTCGACTATTCGTTCTCGCCGCCCGCCCTACTCAAGCGCCACGTCGAGGCAGGCCTGCTGGGCCGCAAGTCAGGTCGCGGCTTCTACGACTACTCGAAGTAGCAGAACCGAACGAGCGTGAAGCTCCATTTTTATCGGGATATTCGTTAAATCGCTCAATAATTGCGCCTATATCTCTTGATTATTCGGTTATTCAGATACTAAAGTTCACACATGCGCCCTCGGAGTTCAGTCCGCGACCCGACGGAACTCGGGCAACTCCTTCGCGATGCCCGCAATCAGTTAGGCCTCACCCAGCAGCAAGTCGCCACCGAACTCGGAATAAGTCAGGCCTACGTGTCTGAACTTGAAACGGGCAAGGACTCTTTGGCGCTAACACGGGCTTTCGACCTCATGCGCCTGGTCGGCGTCACTCTTCGCGTCGAACTGCCCGAATCTCGTGCCGTCAGCGAGGTGATCTCCGCCCTTGACCAGGCGGCCCTCGCCGAGCTTTGCGATCGTTACGGCGTTGCTGAGCTCGCAGTATTCGGCTCCGTTGCATCGGGCACGGCCCGCCCGGAAAGTGACGTTGACCTGCTCTACACCCTTCGTGAAGGGGTGCACATCGGCTGGGCCATAAATGACTTGGCCGATGATCTCGAAGTACTCTTCGACCGACCGGTAGACCTGGTCGGAAGATCAGCCCTGCACCCACGCCTTCGCGAACGTGTCCTCGCCGACTCTCGGGTGATCTATGCGTCGTGATGCGCTTCTCCTCGAGGAGATCATCACAGCGGCGGAGCGGGCAACCTCGATCGCGACACATCACTCAACAGAATCACTCGAGATTAATCGTGATGCGCACGATGCCTTGCTGTGGAATCTTGCCATCGTGGGCGAGGCCGTGGGGCAGCTCACCGACGAGGTGCGCCTTTCCTTCCCGGACATCCCCTGGAACCACCCCGTGCGATTGCGCAATCGCGTCGTGCACGGTTACTGGTCAGTTGACCTCGAGTTGATCCGAGACGTCGCACTCACGGATCTTCCTGGATTCGCTGACGCGCTTCGCCCCATCCTGGAATCAATGCCCACGCATTCGTGACGCGAACCATGAGCAGTGATCTTCAGTGCCACCGCGCCGGTTCTTTGAGGCCGGACTTACTGTTCAGGCGCTAGCTGAGCAGGCCGAGGCTGCCGTACTTCGACGGCGCAAAGGCAGCCTCGATGTACTCGCGCGCGACACCGTCATTGGTTGGCGGCTGCCACCGCGGGATCTTGTCCTTGTCGACGATGAGCGCGCGAATGCCCTCGATCGCATCGTGGTCGTACATCAGGTAGCAGGAGACGGCGAACTCTGCCTCGAGTGCATCCTCAACTGTCGTCAAGGTCGCAGCACGTCGCACGGCCTCGAGAGTCACGGCCACAGCCGAGGGCGACTTCGTTCGGATCAGGGCAGCCGTGGTCTTCGCATCGGCATCTGAGTGCGCATCCAGGGCAGCCAGGATCTCGGCCACCGAGTCGAAGGCGAAGCACTCATCGATCCAGGCACGCATGTGAGCCAGGGGCGATGCAGGAGCCGGAGTGCACATCTCCGCGAGCAGCGAGTCAATCGGCTCCGTCTCGAGACGATGCAGGAAGTTCGCCAGATCAGCAACTGGCATGAAGTGGTCAGCGAAACCGCAGTAGATGGCATCGCCTGGGCCGAAGGTGCTACCCGTGAGCGCGAGGTAGGTGCCGACCTCCCCGGGCGCCCGTGAGAGCAGCCAGGTTGCACCCACGTCAGGGCAGATACCGATGGTGACCTCGGGCATGGCCAGCAGCGAACGTTCAGTGACGATGCGCACGCTGCCATGAGCCGAGACGCCGATGCCGCCGCCCATGGCCAAGCCGTCCATGATCGAGATGTAGGGCTTGGCGAACTGGTGAATGCGTGCATTCATCCGGTACTCGGCACGGAAGAACTCGGCGGCGTCGTCGTCACCGCGAATGGCGCTTGCCTGCATATCGCGAACATCGCCACCGGCACACAGACCGTGATCGCCCGCGCCGACCACTACCGCCGCTCTCACCTCAGGATCTAGATCCCAATCATCCAGCTGCTCCTTGACTGCGAGCACCATGCCGGTGGTGAGCGCATTACGTGCTTTCGGCCTGTTCAACGTGATGCGACCGATGCCGCCGTGGACCGAGAACTCGACGTCGTGACTCATCGTGCGAGGTAACCGCCGTCGACCGCTAGGGCATGACCAAAGGTGTACGACGAGGCATCAGAGCACAGCCACAGGGCGGCTGCGGCAATCTCGTCAGCCGTACCGAAACGTCCGTTAACCGAGAGTCGGCTGGCAACCTCCTGCGGATCACGCCCGCGCTTCTCCATGGCGCTTCGAAGCATCGGAGTATCAATACCGCCGGGGCAGATCGCGTTGATGCGAATGCCCTGGGAAGCGTAATCAATTGCCGCAGACTTCGTGATGCCCAGCACACCGAACTTGCTGGCGGTGTAGGCCGACTGGTGCGCCTGCGGACGGTAGGAGTTGGTGGAGGCGATATTCACGATCGCCCCGCCATTGGGCAGCATGGCCCTGATCTCATGCTTCATCGACAAGAACACCGAGCGAAGGTTGACCGCGATCATCCGGTCGAAGTCCTCGTCTGCGAGATCCGCGAGATAGTCGACCTCGAACTCGATGGCCGCGGCGTTCACGGCGAAGTTCAGTCCGCCATAGGTGTCGACCGCGACCTTGACCATGTTCTGGACGTCCTCGGCGATTGCGACGTTCGTGTTCACGTACACGGCATCTCCGCCCAGGCTCTTGACCTGCTCGACGATCTCTGCGCCGCTCGCATCATTCATGTCGGCGACGACAATGTTCGAGCCTGCTGCGCTGAAGGCCAAGGTGATGGCGCGACCCATGCCGCCGGCGCCGCCGGTGACGATGGTGGTCTTGCCGGTGAACGAGGCATCGAGATTGCCGAGTGCGGACATGGGAGCCCTTTCAGGTATGCGGGATTACTTGAGACTCACTCTAGTAACTGAGACAGTGTGGCTGCAGGCAATTTCCGCGGATATCTCCTTGGAAAACACGAAAGCGGCCACCCCACAGGGTGACCGCTTTCGTGGTGAGGGTTAGTACGGCGATGCGCCACCGTCGACGTTGATCGTGGTGCCGCAGATGCCGGCGCCGAGAT
The DNA here is from genome assembly GCA_044374195.1 of Candidatus Nanopelagicales bacterium. Taxonomy (GTDB): domain Bacteria; phylum Actinomycetota; class Actinomycetes; order S36-B12; family S36-B12; genus CAIKZY01. The sequence goes on along the minus strand of JBILOY010000006.1, from coordinate 67,385 downwards.
CCGAGGCGAGCAGCACGCATGCAGCGGCGACTTCCTCGACCGTGTTCGGACGCTGGATAGCGGTCACCGAGTAGAGCAACTGCGCGAGGGCATCGAGATCCGGCAGGCCCATGGCCGCGATGGTCGCGGGGCCGGTCTCATAGAACATGTCGGTGGGCACGAAGCCGGGGCAGATCGCATTCGCGGTGATGCCCTGGGTGCCGACCTCCTTGGCCACGGCCTTCATCAGGCCGATGATGGCGTGCTTGTTGGTGATGTAGCCGGGCACCGCCATCGTCGAAATCTTGCCGTACATCGACGACATGCCAATGATGCGACCGGACTGCTGCGGGATCATGTACTTCAATGCACGACGGGTCATCCAGAAGGTCTGATTGATGTTGAAGTCGAGCTCGTACTGCCATTCCTCGTCGCTCATCATCGCGACTGGTGCGGTGTTAGCCACGCCACCGGCGTTCGGGACGATGATGTCGACGCGGCCGAACTTCTCGACAGTGCCGTCGACCAGGGCCTCGATGTCAGCCTGCTTGGCAGCATTGGCTGCGATGAAGTGGAGGCGATCCCCGCCACCCATTTCCTCAATGGCCTTCGCGCCCTTCTCGGCGTTACGGCCGCTCAGGACAACCTTGGCGCCTTCGGCGTAAAACGCCTCGGCGATTCCGCGGCCGATGCTGCGGGTGCTTGCGGTGATGACGGCTACTTTGCCATCCAACTGGCCCATCGAGACTCCTTCGTACGGTTAGGGGACGTTACTTGAGCGTGGCTCTAGTAACGGGGCCCAGCCTAGGCAGCGCCGCCCGAAATGTCAGTAGATTCAGGCGATCGTTATTGCTTGGTCACCCAGGGTCGGGAGTAGGGCCCTCACCAGGCCGAATCCAGCCAATTCTGCCTCCGGATCTGCCTCAAGCCAAGGCACCAGCACGAAGGCTCGCTCGTGGGCCCGGGGGTGCGGGAGGGTCAGTTCCGGGGCCTCGGAGGTCACCCCGGTGTAGTCGATGAGGTCGAGATCTAGGGTGCGTGGACCCCAGCGCACCTCGCGGGTGCGATGCCAGGAGTTCTCGATGTCGTGGAGGCGATCGAGAAGTGCTCGGGGGCTCAGAGTTGTATCGACAATGACCACGGCATTGAGGTAGTCGGGCTGCTCGACTCCTCCGATCGGCGCGGTCGAGTAGACGGAGGACTGCGCAAGCACCGAAAGGCCAGGAGTGGTCTCGATGGCCTCCGACGCGCCCCTGAGAGCTGCACGGGCATCGCCGAGATTCGCCCCGAGGGCGATAACAGCCCGGGTCATCAGCGCTCCCGGCGGATACTGATGCTGACGTCGGCGAACGGCACCGAGATGGGGGCGTTCGGCTTATGCACCGTGATCTCGACTGCAGTGGCGGCGCTGGCATCGAGCACGCCGGCGGCGATGCGCTCGGTCAAGGTCTCGATCAGGTCGTAGCCGTCTCCGGTGATATGCGAGTGCACGAGCTCGGCAATCACTCCGTAATCGATCGTGCGCGTGAGGTCGTCTGATCCGGCGGCCGGGCGAATATCCGTCTCGAGCACGACATCGACGATAAAAGTCTGGCCTTGAGCCTTCTCGAAATCCAGAACACCGTGATAGCCATGCCCACTGATGCCCGTAATCGTGATGCGATCGCTCATACCTGACCTCCGTTCATCCACGCCTGACGCACGCGCAGGGCATCGCGAGTACGAGCGACATCATGCACCCGCAGGAACCTGGCGCCGCGCTCCGCGGCAAGAGCCGAGATCACGGCAGTGGCTTCATCGCGCCCCGCGGGATCTCGGGGATTTCCGTCGTCGTCAGCGAGCAACGCACCAAGAAAGCGCTTGCGCGATGCACCCACCATCACCGGGAAGCCTGTGGCGACAAGACGAGGCAGTCCTCGCAGCAGCGCCCAGTTGTGCTCCGCTTCCTTGGCAAAGCCCAGCCCCGGATCAATGATGATGTTCTCGCGGGTGACTCCGGCCTGAAGCGCGTCACGCACGCGCGACGTGAGCTCGTTGACAACATCCATCACGACATCGTCGTACTGCGCCCACTGCTCCATCTCATGCGAGTGCGCGCGCCAGTGCATCACGATGATCGGCACGTTCAGCTCGGCGACCGCCGAGTACATGCCCGCATCGGCGAGACCGCCGCTCACGTCGTTGACATAACTCGCACCATGCTCGACGGCCAGACTCGCTGTCGAGGCACGCATGGTGTCGATGCTGACGGGCACGCCAGCGGCGACGAGACCATCGATGACCGGCAGGACGCGACTGCATTCCTCGTCGGCAGATACGCGCTCTGCCCCCGGACGTGTCGACTCGCCGCCGACATCAATGACGTGGGCACCTTCGCGGTGCAATCGAATTCCCTCGGCAATGGCCATCGAAGAGTCCAGAAAGCGCCCGCCGTCGGAAAAGGAATCGGGAGTGGTGTTGATAACGCCGAACACCACGGGTGACGTGATCGAGGCCAGGCCTGGGGGCAGCCCTCCCAGCCTTGCCGAATCCCGATTCGCGGTCACCTGAGAACGGTATCGCCCAGGGTGCGAACGATCATCAGGCCAACCTGACTCATTGACGAATAGGGTGCGGACATGACCCCACAAAGCCGAAATGCCTTTGCAGCGCTCTTTGGTCTGCTTGTCTGCACCGCCATGGTCTCGACAAGCATGAGCGCGACGGCGTCTGCGACCGCGATGCCTAGCACCGCACCCGCACAGGCGAAGGCCGCGTTGCCCACAGCGAGCACCGTGGTGGCAGCGTTCAGCCTGGCAGCCCCCGCAGGCACAACGGCTTCTGGATTAGTTGCACGCGCGGTCGTCGCCGCTGGTGCCCGCTGCCCCATGCTCACGACTGTGAACACTGACGGCATCACGCGTTCGACACGCATGCGCCAGCGCGTGCCGGCAGCAACGACGGCTCGCTTATTCGACGCTCTGATTTCGTGCAGCGCCCCGATTCCCGCGAAATCTGCAAGCGCGCGAATTCTCTCAACCCCGATCCCCCATGCTCTGCCGACTGAGATCACTCGAATGGCCATGCTCGGCGACACCGGCTGCCGCATCAAGGGCGCCGCCATCCAGGCATGTAACGATCCGGCTGCATGGCCGCTCGCAACTCTGAGCGCCACGATCGCGGCGCAAAAGCCCGATCTGACTGTGTTTCTTGGCGACTTCTTCTACCGCGAGAGCAACTGCCCGCCCGAGAACACCGCTATGTGCGGTGGTTCGCCCGCGCCTGGCGCAGTTCCCTTCAAGGACTCCGCACTCGGTTGGAACGCCGACACCTTCATCCCGATGGCGCCGTTGCTCGCGGCGGCCCCGATCGTCGTGGTGCGAGGAAATCACGAGGAGTGCTCCCGTGGTGGAAACGGGTACTTCATCTATATGGATCCGCGCGAGGGCACTGAGCGCACCTGTGCCCCTCCGGAGTCGTCGACAGGTGAGTTGCTCACGCCGGCGCTGAGCCTGACTCAGCCCTACGCCATCGACGTGACAGTCAACAAGGGAAATGATCTGCGCTTCATCGTCGTCGACTCTGCCGCCGGATACGACTGCGAGGCATCGACTCTGCTGCCGCAGCAGACTGCCGCGTACGAGAGCGCTCGGAAGCTCGCAAAGGGACATGACCAGTACTGGCTGCTCGTACATCGCCCCATTGCCGCCTGGACTCCTGCGAGCGATTGCGCGCAGGGCGGCAGCTGGGTCGCTGCCGATCAGCAGATCGCCAGTTTCGGAAAACTCGCCCCATATGACGTGATCTTGTCTTCGCATATTCACCTCGTGGAGTCGATGAACGTCCCCGGCATGCCAGGGCAGCTGGTTCTCGGAAACGGCTCGACCCTGCTCGAAAATCCAGCACCATTTGCCCTTCCCACCACAGGTCCGGCGGCTAGCCCAGCCACCGCTTACCCAGCACCGACCTCTGGTTGGTGGGACGTGCGCTTCGGGTACGGAATGGCTCGCCCGGGCAAGGGAAGTACGTGGACCGTGGATATGCGCTCGCCGCAGGGCGCGAAGTTCGCCCAGTGCACGATTGCCAAGCGTCTCGTCAATTGCAAGTAGCTCGATGTCGCTCAGTTGAGCTGACGAACTCGGGCTACTAGCGGCCCATGATGAGCGACATGGCCTCCGCGCGCGAGGCAGGATCGCGAAGCGAACCGCGTACGGCACTGGTGATGGTGCGCGAGCCGGGCTTGCGTACACCACGCATTGACATGCACAGGTGCTCGCACTCCATGATGACTATCGCGCCGCGCGGCTCGAGGATGCGCACGAGCGAGTCAGCGACCTGAGTGGTCAGGCGCTCTTGCACCTGCGGACGCTTGGCGAAGACGTCGACCAGGCGCGCGAGCTTGGAAAGCCCGGTGATGCGTCCGTTGGAGTTGGGGATGTAGCCGATGTGCGCGGCGCCGTGGAAAGGAACGAGATGGTGCTCGCAGGTGGAATACAGCTCGATGTCCTTCACGATCACCATCTCATCGTGACCGGCATCAAAAGTCGTCGTGAGGACTTCTTCCGGCGTCTGGCGCAGGCCGCTGAACATCTCGGCGTAGGCGCGTGCCACTCGAGCGGGCGTATCGCGCAGGCCATCTCGATCAGGATCCTCGCCAATGGCGACGAGAAGTTGGCGCACTGCGGCTTCCGCGGAGGCGGAGTCGAAATCGCCCGCTACAACGACATGAGGCAATGACACGGGGTCGATACTCGACATTAGATCTCGTACTCAGGGGTTTCGTCTTCCACGGACGCAACAACATCAACTGAGCCATTACTCGACTGGCGTGAGGAGGCCTGGCGCTTGAGTGCCTCATGGGCAGCGAGTACCGGACCGTTGGCATCGGGACGCCTGCGCGCCGAGCCTGTCCAGGCCGGGCGCGGATCTCGAAGTGACAACGCAGTGAAGATCGCTTCGATCTCTTCCTTGTCGAGGGTCTCCTTCTCGAGCAGGTCGACAACCAAGGCATCGAGGACGTGACGGTTGGCAACGAGCACCTCGTAGGCCTCCTGGTGCGCCGTCTCGATGAAGCTGCGCACCTCTTCATCGATCGCGGCAGCGATCTCCTCGGAGTAGTCGCGTGAATGACCCATGTCGCGACCCAGGAAGACCTCGCCTTGCTCCTGTCCGTAACGGATAGCGCCGAGGCGCTCGGTCATGCCGTACTGGGTGACCATCGCGCGAGCGACCGAGGTTGCCTTCTCAATGTCATTCGAGGCACCCGTCGTGGGGTCATGGAAGATCAGTTCTTCTGCTGCACGACCTCCCAGCATGTAGGCGAGGGTGTTCTGCATCTCGCTGCGCGTGGTCGAGTACTTCTCTTGATCAGGCAGCACCATCGTGTAACCGAGGGCGCGACCGCGCGGCAGAATCGTGATCTTGTGTACGGGGTCGGTGCCCGGAAGCGCTGCAGCGACGAGTGCGTGGCCTGCCTCGTGGTACGCGGTGATGAGCTTCTCGTGGTCATTCATCAGGCGCGTGCGCTTTTGCGGGCCGGCGATCACGCGATCGATGGCCTCGTCGAGCGCCTCATCATCGATCTGGGTACGGCCCAGGCGAGCGGTCATGAGTGCAGCCTCATTCAGCACGTTCGCGAGATCAGCACCGGTGAATCCGGGGGTGCGACGTGCGACAGCGCGGAGATCGACCTGGTCGGCCATCGGCTTGCCGGTGGCGTGCACCTTGAGGATTTGCTCACGGCCATTGAGATCGGGACGATCGACAGCGATCTGGCGATCGAAGCGACCCGGGCGCAGCAGTGCGGGGTCGAGGATGTCAGGGCGGTTGGTGGCCGCGATCAAGATGACGTTCTGCGTGACGTCGAAGCCGTCCATCTCAACCAGCATCTGGTTGAGAGTCTGCTCGCGCTCGTCGTGTCCGCCACCGAGGCCGGCGCCGCGGTGGCGACCGACGGCATCGATCTCGTCGATAAAGATGATGGCTGGTGCATTCGCCTTGGCCTGCTCAAAGAGGTCACGCACGCGACTTGCACCGACACCGACGAACATCTCGACGAAGTCAGAACCGGAGATGGAGAAGAACGGAACGCCAGCCTCGCCGGCGACAGCGCGCGCAAGAAGGGTCTTGCCGGTGCCGGGCGGGCCGTAGAGCAATACGCCCTTGGGGATCTTCGCGCCGACGGCCTGGAACTTCGCGGGCTCGGCGAGGAACTCCTTGATCTCTTGGAGTTCTTCGACTGCCTCCTCTGCGCCGGCAACATCGGCGAAGGTGGTCTGGGGCATGTCCTTACTGATGACCTTGGCCTTGGACTTGCCGAAACTCATGATCTTGTTTCCGCCGCCTTGCATCTGACTCATGAAGAAGAAGAGCAAGAAGACGATCAAGATCACCGGCAGCAGCGAGACAAGCAGCGTGACGAGCAGGCTTTCGGTCGGTACAACGACGTTGTAACCACCGGGAAGCTGACCTGCATCGACCTTCTCCTGAAGAAGCTCTTGCAGATTGACGCCCTGGCCGGTGATGTAGGACGTACGGATCTTCGAACCGTCCTTGAGCGTGAGCTCAAGTACCTGATCGCGGTCAATCAGGGTCGCGGTATCAACCTGCCCGGACTGAATATCTGCAACGGCAACGCCGGTATCGACACTCTCGGGGCCGCCCACGCTGCTGAGCAGGCTCGAACCGATCAGAACGGCAGCAACGGCCAGCACAATCCAGAAGATCGGGCCCTTGATGATTCGTCGGAAATTCACCTCCTGAGGTTACCTCGTCCCCATGAGGGCCGCTCCCGCGGCTAAGGGGCTTCCGCCCAGGGCGGACTATTGCTCAGTCGCCCAAGGCTGGCTCGCGGGTCAGGCGCCGTACACGTGAGGGGAGAGCACCGCGACCGACCGCAGATTGCGGTACTTCTGGGCGTAGTCGAGACCGTAGCCCACGACGAACTCATTGGGGATGTCGAATCCGCAGTACTTGGGAGTGATGGGCACCTTCACCGCATCGGGCTTGCGCATGAGGGTGAAGACCTCGACGGAGGCGGGGCCTCGCGAGGAGAGATTCATCAGGAGCCAGGACAAGGTCAGGCCCGAATCGAGGATATCTTCGACGACCAGGACGTTGCGGCCGTTGATGTCGGCGTCGAGATCCTTCAGGATTCGCACGACGCCACTGCTCTTGGTGCCTGAGCCGTAGGACGACACTGCCATCCAGTCCATGCCCACATGGCGGGTCAGCGAGCGGGCGAGATCGGCCATCACCATGACCGCACCCTTGAGGACACCGACCAGGAGGAGATCTTGGCCCTCGTAGTCAATCTCGATCTGCTCAGCGAGTTCCTTGATGCGCGCGTGAATCTGTTCTTCAGTCAGCAGTACTTCGGCGAGATCGTTTCCGAGATCCTCAGCGTGCACGCTTTACTCCATCGTCGGGGGCCAGACCGACAGCCTTCCATACTCACGGGCCGCATTCACACGTCCGGGGAGATTGAGGATTCCTTGTCCATGCCAACGGGTGATCAGCTCGTCAATTCCGGCGATGTGGCCAGCATCGAGCTCAGTCGCACCGCACCTCTCACACATCACCTTGTAGATCCGCGTGCGAATCGCGCGGGGCATGGATTTCAGTACCGTGACATCGATGGAGCACCCCGGCTGGGCATCGAGCACGTGGGTGGCGACCTCGACCATGGCCCAGGCATCCAACGCATCAGCGTCATCGCGAAGCAACTGCGCTGAACGCGAGAGCCCGCCGATCACTCCATCGCCCAGTGTTTCGGTGAGCAGCGGAAGCGCTTCTCGCACTCGTACACGCGAATAGACAGGGTCAGCGTTGTGCGGATCCTGCCAAGGTGTGACGTCAATGCGCGCGCATTCCTCAGCGGCGCATTTGTGAACGACTGCGCGCGGAATGTCGAGCATGGGTCGGCGCCATCGACCATTCACCGGAGACATCGCGGCGAGTGATCGAGCGCCGGAACCACGGGCCAGGCGCAGCAGCACGGTTTCGGCTTGGTCTTCCCGGGTGTGACCAAGCAGCACCGCGGCGGCGTTCAGCGATTCGGCCGTGCTGCTCAGCGCCGCATATCGCGCATCGCGCGCTGCTGATTCCGGCCCACCGGCAGAGCCGACCCGCACGCGCTCGACGACCACTGGGTCGAGGCCGAATGCGCGACAGGCGGATGCCGCCTGCTCGGCAACGGCCGCCGAGGATTCCTGGAGTCCGTGATCGACGATGACAGCACCGACGCGAATACCCCGCCGCTCCCCTACCCAGGCTGCGCAGGCGGCGAGTGCAAGCGAGTCAGGCCCGCCAGAGCAGGCGACGAGCACGAGAGCTCCGTCAGCGATGTCTGCGCACGCTGCCTCGACAGCGTTGCGCACCGCGACAGTGCTCTGGGAACTCATGGTCAGCGTGCGTCGGTTGGCGCATCCGGTGCCGGCGGGCGGCACGCGACAGCAACGAGCGAACGTGAGCCTTCCGACGATGCTGACCAGTCGCCTGCAGCGAAGGGAATCAGCAACACATCGCCGCGTGCGACTTCATGATCGCCTTGCGAGGTGTGGATGATGCCGCGGCCTTCGGTGGCGAGCACGATTGCAAATCCGGCGTCAACTCCGACAGCACCGGCAGACGTATCAATGCGCTGCGCGCGGAAGTAAGGATCGGCAGCAGCCGGCATGATGCTGCGGAGGCCAGCGACATCGAGCTGATCGCGCGTGAGCACAAGACGATCGAGATCCGACGATGACACAGCGGAGAGATCAACAGCCTGTAGCGCAGTCTCGAAGCCGAGATCCAGGTGGCCGTCCTTGGCGCCGTCAACGGCGAACTCGGCCCACTCGAGCAGGATCGACAGATCGGTCGGTTCCTGCAGTTCGAGGACGAAAACTCCGTCAGCAACAGTGTGCGGAAGCCCGGCGGGCACGAGCATCGCATCGCCGGGGCGAACTACGCGAGTCTGCAGTGCGCCGAGCAGTGCAGCACTATCGCGCTCTCGAACCCAGTCACTGACCTGGTCAAAGCTCATCTCATCCTTGAATCCGACGCCGACCTCAGCACCTTCAGGGGCATCAAGCACGTACCAGGCCTCGGTCTTGCCGTGTGCGAGGCCGAGATGCGTCTTCGAGAATGCGCGATTGGGATGCAGATGAACGGGAAGCCGCTGATCGAGATCGAGTAATTTCACCAGCACCTCAGTGCTCGTGCCGTAACGCGCAAGGTGCGCTGCGCCCAGCCAGGCATCAGGCTCAGAATCAATGGCCTCGATCAACAAGCGGCCATCGGGAAGGACGCTGAATCCCTGCGGGGCCTGACCAAACCGAGCCGTGGTCGAACCGATCCATTCCTCGGGGCGCTGCGGGCCACCCGGGCCGTGGCGCAGTGCGCCGATGCGATTGCCGCCGCGATAGAAGTGATCGAACTGATTGCAGGGAAGCAAGGTCACATGAGCGCTCATCGGCATCCGCATTTCGCTAGTTGGTTCGCGATCTTGTCGACCGTAGCGCGTGCTGCGGCTACGGAGGGGATTGAGTTGGCAAGAATTGCGAAGACGAGAACGCGCCCGTCACGGTCGCGCACGCTGCCGGCAAGCGCGACAGTGTCATTGAGGCTGCCGGTCTTGGCGCGCACATATCCGATGGCCTGCTTCATTCCCTTGACCGCGAATCGTTCTGCAAGGGTTCCGGTAAGGCCGGCTACTGGTAAACCCGACGCAATCGGCCAAAGAACATCGGCCTGATCTCCGGCTGTTGACGAGATCAACGATGCCAAGGTGTACGGGGCAATCCGATTTCTGGACGAGAGTCCGCTGCCGTCAACAAGAACCATGCCGACAGTCGAGATACCGAGCTCATTGACAGCCTCGATCGTCGCGCTCGCACCGGTCTTGAAGGTTGCCTTACCCGTCGACTTCAGACCAACGAGATGCGCGAGGCATTCGGCCAGATCGTTGTTGGAGTCGGTGAGCATCTGCTGCACGAGAGTGCTCACGGTCGGCGACTCGACTCGCGCGATCTCCTCTGACCCATCGAGCGGCGTCGCATTCGTGCCGAGCGTGGCCGTGGCGCCGTTGAGCTTCAACAGTTTGGTGAACTGCTGGGCGGCCGCGCGAGCAGGGTCTGCGGCTCGGGCCAGCGATCCCTTGCTGACACGACCCTCGTCGGTCATCAGTGCGGAGACCGGAGCGACGACCCCGGCCCTCGGCCACCCACGAGACCAGCCGGGAGCGAGTTCGGGACCGCTGAACAACGAGTCGTCGTAATTGACGACCACTGATGAGCCCGCAGGCAGCGCCGCTGCCGTCTGCTTTGCCAGATCGGTGAGGGATGCTGCCGACCGTGGTCTGGTTCCGGTAACCACAGTGGCGTCGCCGCCTCCGACCAAAGTGATCGTCGAGCCGTCTGACTGAACGGTGGTCGCGAGGCGCGTCTGAGACCCGAGTACGTGCAAGGCGGCAGCCGCCGTGACCAATTTGGTGGTCGAGGCCGGGACCTGCGGACTCTGAGCTCCACGGTCGAAGAGGAACTCGCCAGTCGCCGGGTCGAGAACGATCGCGGCCGAAACGCCCATGCTGCGCGACGTCAGCAGTGGTGTGAGCTTTGCGTCGAGCGCCGCTGAGGTTGGCATGGGCGCGGTTGATCCTGCGATCGCGGTGGGCTCGAGTACTGGCTCTGGGGTCGCGGCCGATACGGGCTGTCCACCGAGAATCAGGCTCAAGCAGGCCGCCAAGGTGACCGATGCCACAGGAAGTAAACGTTGCTGCAACGCTCCTCCTTCACCTCTATAGCCTTACCTCATAAGAGTATGGCAACGGCGCTAGCCGTGATGGGGTCGCATCGGCGGCCACGAAACCTGGAAGGCTCCCTATGGAACCCCTCACCTTTGATGTGACCATCGAGATCCCCGCGGGCAGCAGGAACAAGTACGAGGTCGACCACGAGACCGGTCGCATCCGCCTCGATCGCATGCTCTTCACGTCAACTCGGTACCCGCATGACTACGGGTTCATTGACAACACCTTGGGCCAGGACGGCGATCCGCTCGATGCACTCGTCCTGCTACAGGAGCCCACCTTCCCGGGCGTCGTCATTCGCTGCCGCGCAGTCGGAATGTTTCGCATGACCGACGAGGCCGGCGGAGACGACAAGGTGCTGTGCGTGCCGCTCGACCCGCGACTTGAGCACCTGCGAGACATCCACCACGTTCCTGAGTTCGATCGCCTCGAGATCCAGCACTTCTTCGAGGTCTACAAGGATCTCGAGCCTGGCAAGAGTGTCGAAGGCGCCACCTGGGTTGGCCGCACTGATGCCGAGGCCGAGATCAAGGCGTCATACGAGCGCGCGAAGACCACTGGCTACAACCACTGATCTCTGCTTTCGCAGGCGGGGCTCGACTAGCGCGCCGAGCGATAGTCCAATCGTGCGCTGGCAATGACTTCAGCACGTTCGCCGAAGATCGCTCCCAAAAATGGCACCACCACTGGCGCGCTCAGATGCACTCGCACTGACTCACCGTCACTGACCACCTGTTCGAGACGCACTCCTCTAAGTGCATCGGCTGATGCAACCGCCGCAACATTCGCTCGCACGACCCGCGCCACGATCGCGGCATCAAGAGCCGTGGCCTCGCTGGCCCCTCGCTCGTAATACGCATTGAGATCAATGGCCTGAGCCCCGGCAAGTGCCGAGGCATCCGCTATCGCTGCCAGATTCCGGCGTTGAAGGAAGAGTGACGACACATCGACCACGATGGCCAGCGCGAGAATGCAGATCGTCACGAGAATGATGCCCAGAAGCATCACGCTGCCTTCGTCACGTTTCATTACATGACTCACTGGTCACCTCGGTAGGTGTCGACGGGCATCGTGCGTTGTGCCGTGATCGGAATCTCGGTTCGCTCCTCGCCGAGGAATTGCGGCAGCCACGGAAGATCGACAGACCAGGCCAACTCGACATGTACCGACGACTCCGGTTGAAGGCAGCCGCCGCTCGAGCACCGGATGCTCAGGGCGCGCGCCGGCAATTCAAAGCCTTGATCAACGAGCGCCAGTCTCGCCGCCGTCACTGCTCGGGCGCGTGCATCAGGCACGGTGTCGGCGGTCACGAATGCCCGACCCGCCTCGCGCACCGCAAGTGAGGAAGCGACCGTTGCCGCTTGAACTCGCATGACACACATGGAGATGTAGGCGAGAGGCACCAGAACCAGCACTCCGATCACGATGAACTCGACTACCGCACTGCCACGATCAGCGGGCTCACATCGGCGCGCTCGGACAATCACACTTGCTCCTGAAGGGAATGACCGCGAACATGAATAACGGTCGTGCCCAAGAGACCCAGCAAGGGGAGCCTCGCCTCGATATCGAGAGCCATGATCGTGGCACCGCCTGCCATCTGTCGGCGCACGACTATTCGCTCAACTGAGTCGGAGGCAATGGTCTCGTCGATGATCGCTCTCGCTCTTCTCTCACCAGCCCGAGGATCAGCGCCGGAAAGCGCCGCGGCTCGTGCACCCTCGGCGGCCGCGGAGGTAAGCACTGTGCGCACATGCATGACGAGAATCACTTGAAGAATGGCGAGAGCCACAGCGATCAGGAGTGGTGCGACAAGGACGAAGTCAACGATCGCGCTTCCGGAGTCCTTTCGCCCCCAAGCTTTCACGGGGTTGCGACGGAGGTGAGCGCTCGATCGAGGACTCCCGTGAGCTGATCATCGGCAATGAGCCACATCGCCGTGACAAGCCCTGCGGTCATCACTGACACGAGGACCCAACCCGGCACATCGCCTCGATCCTCGGAGGCTTGCAGTGCGAGGCGAATCGCGTACTTGTGAAATCGGGTGATCATGGTGAGCCTTTCACTAGTTGATGAACAGATGGAGACTGCGGAAGCCGGGGAAGAGCGCAATGACGACGACCGTGGGCAAGATCAGGAAGACAACCGGGATAAGCATCGAGACGTCCTTGCGTCCGGCGGATTCCATAAGCCTGCGTGACTGAGCAGCGCGGGAGTCGGCTGCTTGCGCGCGCAGAAGCTCGGCGAGTGGGGTCCCGCGCTCCATTGCGAGCAGCAAGGAATCCACGAAACGCTCGACGTCCGATGATCCAGAGGATCGAACAAGATCGCGCATGGCATTCTCGAATGGCGTGCCCAGGCGAATGTCGGCGGCGGCTCGTTGCATGAGAGATCCGAGATCACCGCTTGCCATAGCACCAACTCGCGCCAGTGCCGCAGATGGAGATTCTCCTGCAGCGACAGCGAAGGCGAGTAGCTCGGCGAGATCGGGAAGTTCCGCGCCAATCCGCTCAGCCAACTGTCGACGAGATCTGGCAAGTAGCGCTGCGCGGATGAGCTGCGCGCCGACACCGCCCAGCATGGCGAGGAGTATCACCAGCAGCCCCGAGTTGCCCCGCAGCGCAAGGGAGAACCCGAACAGAGCACCGATGCCTACACCGGCGCTAACCGCCGCGACTTGCTCCAACCCCTGTGAGTGTGATGATCGATGCTCATCGCGATTGACTACGCGACCAGCAGAAAGCAGTGCGCGAAGGGTCTCAAGGGTTGAAGCTTGGTATTGGCGTTCCTTTGCTCGAAGCTGAGGAACATACGGCGTGATGCGCTCTCGAAGGGTCAGTGGTGCAGTGGCGCGCATTCGAGAGACGACCAGTAACACGCTGCACGCGACGACAATTCCGAGCGCGGCACCACCCCAGGAGCCGTTCATGCGAGTGTCCGCGGTTCGGCCGGAAGTCTGCCAATCAGCACCATGAGTCGGTACGCCACCACGGTCAGGCCTGCACAGATAACCAAGATCAGGGCGCCGAGCGCAGATCGATAGGCCGACGCGGCTTCCGGTCTCGTACAGAGCAACGCCAAGGTGATCCACGGAGCCGCAACTGCCAACCTGGCGGCGGAAACTGTCCAGCTTTGCCTCGCCTCGATCTCTCCGCGGGTGCGCAGATCGGCCCGAAGCAACGAGCTCAAGGTGCGCAGCACCAGCCCTAGATCGGTTCCGCCAACTTCACGAGCGACGTGCAGAGAGGCGATCACGCGATCTGCGACCGGATCGGCCAGTGAGTCCTTCAACGACGTAAGAGCCGTGCTGAATGAGCCCGAGACTCGGTACTCTGCGGCAAAGTCGGCGAATGCCGGCCGTAGGGCTGCTGGGCCTCGATTCGCGAGGTCGGCGAGCGCTTCTGGTAATGACATTCCCGCGCGAACTGCGGAGGCGAGTGAGTCGATCGCATCAGGCCACGCAGTTCGAAGCGCTCGCGACGATGTTCGAGCCCGCCGCCGCAACAGCACGAAGGGAAGCAGCGACGCGAGCAACGCCGCAATTAACGCGACAACAGGCACTGAAGTCACGAGCAGAACCGCTGCCCCGCAGATGATCGCCCCCGCGGCAGCAACTGAAAGCACCGCGCTCGGTGTCGCCTGCGGCAGCGCAGCCGAGTCAATAAGCGCCTGCAATCGCCCTCGGCGATGAGCATGCTGGTTGGGACTACTCACGGAAAGAATCAGCAGCAGCACTCCGAGAGCCAGGGTTAAGCCGACGAAGGCACCCATCACGCGACTCGCATACGTGCACTCGCATCACCGAGTAGGCGGGGAAGGTCAATGCCTGCACGTTCGAAGCGCTCAGAATGCGGTGGGAAGCCGCTACCTCGCTCCAGGCCAGAGCCACGATCACTGAAGATCTCAGCAAGCTCGATCACGCCCTGCTCGGCTCGGCCTGAGAGGGCACAGATCTCGCGTACGACGCGCCGACCGTTCGCGAGGGTTGCCACGTGCACGATGAGATCGACACTGCCGGCCACGGTCGGTACTACGAAGTCACCCGGGATGTTCTGGCCGGCGAGTAGCGGCAGGGTGCACAGTTTCGTGACGGCCTCACGCGCACTGTTCGCGTGCAGAGTCGCCATCGATGGCATTCCGCTATTCATGGCTACGAGGAGATCAAGAGCCTCGGCCTGTCGCACCTCGCCGACGATGAGTCGCGTGGGCCGCATACGCAAGGCTTCGCGCACCAGACGCCGAAGATTGACCTCGCCCGTGCCTTCAAGGCTCGCGTCGCGAGTCTGCATCGGTACCCAGTCAGGGTGCTCCGTGCGAATCTCGAAGACCTCCTCGCAACTGATGAGCCGCTCGTGCGAGGGGACGCAGCCGAGAAGTGCGTTGAGCATCGTGGTCTTTCCGGCCTGAGTGCCACCGGCCACGATGATGTTGAGACCGCTGACGACCGCCGCCTCCAGAAATTCAGCTGCCTGTGCACTCAACGTGCCAAGAGCTGCGAGTTGGTCAACATGTGCGGCGCGGATGACGAATCGACGGATGTTCACCGACCAGTGAGCTTGAGTGATGTCAGGAATGACGACATGAAGCCGACTGCCGTCAGCAAGCATGGCGTCGACGAAAGGATTCGAGAGATCAAGGCGCCGTCCGGAAGCCCGCAGCATTCGCTCGACGAGCTCACGAATCTCACCATCACTCAGGACGATTGTCGTGAGCTCACTTCGCCCGCCTCGTGCGGCGAACACTCGGCCTGGCTCGTTGATCCAGATTTCCTCGACGTCAGGATCGTCGAAGAGTGGCTGCAATGCGCCATACCCGGTGAACGCTGCCAGGAGCACACGTCTGATGTCATCGTTCCCCTGATCGTGCTCTTCACCCACGAGACAGTCGTCAATGATGGCTCTCACACCAGCTGCATTCGTCATGGGGTCGATACCCGCGTCGAGCAGGGCCGAGCGCACGCGCGCATGAAGTTCATTGAGCATGTCGACCCCTGTCCGAGTGATAACTCGACGACGGTAAGTCGATCAGCAGTCGTGCACCAGGGTCAGTTCACGAACTGTGGATAACTAGGACGCGATGAAGCGATCCCACGCAGCCTTGACGAACTCCGGGTGCTCCATTTGTGCCACGTGACCAGAGTCAGGCAGCACCACGACATGCGCATTCGGGAAGTACTTGGTCACCTTGTGCGCAGCACTGGCATCGATCAGGGGATCCTTGCGGCCATAGATCACGAGCGTGGGACAGGTGATCTTCGCCGCGAGCTTCCAGGGGCGCTGCGGTCCGCGATCGAGGAAGGTCTTCATCATTCCGCGCAGTGTGGCGAGGAATGCATCGTTCGCATAGGGGAAGTGCTCGCGCGCCTTGGCTTCCACAACAGCCTCTTCATAGCGCTGCGGTGCTACCCGCGAAGGATCAGCGAAGCAGAGATCGATCGAGCCCTGCACGCGCTGCTCGACCGGCACGTTGAGGAACTTCTCGATGAGCTTCTCCCCCACGCCGGGCACGGCGATCACCGGAAGATGCACGTTGCCCTTACCGATGCTGAAGGTCGGCATCGCTGGCGAGGTCATTGTCAGCGAGCGAACGAGGTCGGGGCGCCGCGCGGCGACCTGCACGGTGACTGCGCCGCCGAGTGAATTACCGAAGAGATGAACGGGTCCGCCGCCGAGGTGATCGATCAGATCGACGACAGCGCGCGCATGTCCGAGTGGAGTCATATCGCCGTCACGCGGGGGCGGCGACTGGCCGAAACCGCCGAGGTCAACCGCATAGCCATCGACCTCATCGCGCAGGGCGTCCATGAGATCTGTCCAGTTCAACGAAGAACCGCCGAGCCCGTGGACGAAGATCGCGATCGGAAGGCCAGGGCGCGTGGGCTCGGCGTGCCTGACGGCGAGGGTGCGATGCGCCAGGGTCACATCGAAGCGAGGCCACGGCGGAGCGAGCACGGTTTCGGTCACGGGACCAGGTTACCCAACTAGTCCCCGCAATGGTTACCCGTCGGTAGGGTTCGGATCATGACCATCGAGTCCGCACGCCCCGCCCGCCTGCCCAAGGCCGAGCGTCGCGCGCAGTTGCTCGAGGCAGCCCTCGAGGTGTTCTCCGCCGACGGCTACCACTCCGCCGGCATGGATCAGATCGCCGAGCGCGCTGGGGTCACCAAGCCGGTGCTCTACCAGCACTTCCCGAGCAAGCTCGACCTCTACCTCGCGCTCCTCGATTCAGCCATTGACGAACTCCTGACCGCCACTAACGCTGCGATCGCCTCGACGACCGACAACAAGGAGCGCGTGCGTGCCACCCTCGACGCCTACTTCGGTTTCGTCGATGCGCGCAAGAGCGGATTCAGACTCGTGTTCGAGAGCGACCTGATGAACGAGCCCGCGGTGCGTGAGCGAGTCGAGAAAGCCGAGTCGGCGATCGCCGAGCGGATCGCCCAGGTCATCGCCACCGACACCGGCCTGCGTGAGGACCAAGCACTGCTCCTCGGCTCCGGCCTGCAGGGCACCATGGAGATCGCTGCTCGCCGCTGGGTGCGCGACCCGGGAGACATCACTCGTGACGAGGCGGCCGAACTGGTGGCGACCTTGTGCTGGCGCGGCATCGGCGGCTTCCCGCTGACTCATCCCCCCGCCTAGTCGCAGTTCATCCACGGCGTAACCCCACCCGAGAGCGTGGCGCCGTCCCGCATGAGAGCATTGGGCTGTACGCCTGAATCATCAACAAGGGAGATAGACCGTGGAGATCAAGGTCGGTGTCGAGAACACCCCGCGCGAGGTCGCACTCGAGAGCGAGCAGACACCCGAGCAGGTCACCGCTGCGGTCGAGGCCGCACTCGCCAACGGCTCCCTGCTGTCGCTGACCGATGACCGTGGTCGCACCGTGCTGATCCCCGGCTCGAAGATCGCTTACGTCGAGATCGGCGCACCGTCATCACGCCGCGTGGGCTTCGGCTCTTAGCAACCAGTCGCTGTCTCGCTAAGCCGCGAGACCCAGTGCCGACATCCGTCGAGTGTGATTCTCGGTAAGTCGCGCAAGCATGCGACCTAACTCCGCGAGATCGGCTCCTGGTCGATCAACACCGCCGACGATGAGTGCCGAGAGCGCATCACGTTCTGCAGCAACTCGCTGTGCCTGGGAGAGTGCCTCACCCACCAGACGGCGGCCCCAGAGAGCGAGTCGACCGGCTACGCGCGGATCAGCATCGATAGCCGCACGCACGCGATCGACGACGAATGCCGAGTGACCCAAGTCCTCGCACACCGTCTCGACGAGTTCACGAGTCTGCACGTCGACATAGCGAGAGATCTCGCGATAGAAGTCGATACCAATGCCATCGCCGACGTACGCCTTCACGAGCCCCTCGAGCCAGTCACTCGGCATCGTGTGCGAATGGAACTCTGCGTATGACGTCTTGAATGGACTCATCGCGATCTCAGGATCGACACCCATCCGAATCAGTCGATCGCGCAGATGCTTGAAATGTCGGAACTCAGCATTGGCCATCTCGGCCAACGCCGACTCATCGCCGACCGTCGGCGCCAAGGCCGCATCGGCAGCCGTGCGCTCGAAGGCGGTGAGCTCGCCATAGGCAAGTACCCCAAGCAGATCGATAACCGCCTCTCGATAGACCGGATCGGTCTCCAATGCGGACGGATCGGGGGCGGTGAAGTCGTCGACCGGCTCCCCTAAGGGCATTTTCGGGTCAGCAGTCATAGTGATTCCAGGGTATCGGGGGCCGGCGGGTAGAGTAATCCGTAATTACAAGGAGAATTTTGACTACTGACAGCGTTTCCGCCGTCGACCCCACCACTGCACCGACCTTCGCAGAGCTGGGCACCGACCCCCTTATTTCCGCCGCACTTGCCGCTGACGGCATTCACACGGCATTCCCCATCCAGGCCGCCTGCATCGGACTTGCTCTCGAGGGCAAGGACCTCATCGGCCAGGCTAAGACGGGCACCGGCAAGACCCTCGGCTTCGGCATTCCGTTGCTACAGCGCGTCGACATGAACAACGACGGTCGCCCGCAGGCACTCGTCATCTGCCCGACCCGCGAGCTCGGCCTGCAGGTAGCCACTGACCTCGAGCGCGCCGGACGCGAGAAGGGCGTACGTGTGCTCGCCGTCTACGGCGGCCGTGCCTACGAGCCGCAGATCGACGCGCTGAAGAAGGGCATCGACGTCATCGTCGGCACCCCCGGTCGCATCATTGATCTTGCTCAGCGTCGCGACATGGATCTCTCTCAGGTCAAGGTGCTCGTGCTCGACGAGGCTGACGAGATGCTCGTCATGGGATTCCTGCCCGACGTCGAGCGCATCGTGGCCCAGATCCCGGCAGTGCGCCAGACGATGCTGTTCTCAGCAACCATGCCCGGCACGATCTTGAACCTCGCTCGTCGTTACATGACTCAGCCGACTCACATTCGTGCCGGCGAGATCGGCGACGACAATGCCACCGTCGATGCGATCGAGCAGCACGTGTGGCGCGCTCACCCAATGGACAAGATCGAACTGGTCGCACGCATTCTGCAGGCCAACGGCCGCGAACTCGTGATGGTCTTCACGCGCACCAAGCGCAAGGCTCAGAAGATCTGTGATGAGCTCACCGAGCGTGGCTTCGCTGTCGGCACCGTTCACGGTGACCTCGGCCAGGGTGCTCGCGAGCAGGCTCTTCGTGCATTCCGCAACGGCAAGGTCGACGTTCTCGTCTGCACCGATGTCGCCGCCCGAGGTATCGATGTCGACAACGTCACCCACGTCATCAACTACGAATGCCCTGACGATGAGAAGACCTACCTGCACCGCATCGGCCGCACCGGCCGTGCCGGCGCAACTGGTACTGCGGTCACTCTTGTCGACTGGGAGGACATCGCCCGCTGGCAGATGATCGATCGCGCCCTGAAGCTTCCGTTCAAGGATCCGATCGAGACTTACTCGAGCAGCGATCACGTCTACACCGGCCTGAACATCCCCGCCGGCACCACGGGCAAGCTGCCCAAGTCACAGCGCTCGCGTGAGGGCCTGGGCGCCGAGGCTGTCGAGGATCTCGGCGAGACCGGCAAGAAGCCGAAGTCAGACGGCGACCGTAGCCGCAGCCGCGACGGTGGCCGTGGCGGCGACAAGCACGGCGGTCACAAGAACGATCACAAGAAGCATGACGATCGTCCGAAGTCAGATAAGCCCAAGGGCGATAAGCCGAAGGCCGATGCTGATCCGGATGCCAAGGCGAAGCAGGCTCGTCAGCGTCGCCGTACCCGCAGCGGCCAGCCCGCTGAAGGTGCTTCGCCCTCAGCCGACTAGTTCTTTCCCAGCACGACTTTCGCGAGGGCGCGGTATTCCACCGCGCCCTTCGACTTTGGTGAAGTCGCAAGGATGCTGCGTCCGACGGCAGGTGCCTCGGCAAAACGGATGGAACGCGTGATCGGCGCGAGCACCTCGACCTTGTAGCGCGGGCCAAGATCATTAAGCACTGCCTTGGCATGCGCGGTGCGACCGTCATAAAGAGTCGGCAGGATGCCCAGCACGCGTAGGCGCGGATTGATAAGCCGCTGGACGTCTGCGATGGTCTCGATCAGCTGACCCACACCGCGATGCGAGAGGGTTTCGCACTGAAGCGGAATGATGACCTCGTCCGCGGCAGCCAGAGCATTAATCGTGATGATGCCGAGCGATGGTGAGCAGTCGATGATCATCCAGTCGTAGTCATTGGCGACAGTCGCCAAGGAATCACGTACGACGAATTCGCGACCAGGCCTCGAAGCGAGCAACTGATCCGCCCCGGCGAGATCGATACGAGCAGGTAGCAGGTCGACACCGTCCGCGGTCTTGAGCAGTACCTCTTCGATTGCGGTGCCCCGGAGGACGTCCATCGCTCCGAGCTCGAGATCCTCGGGATCCCAGCCGAGGCAGAAGGTGGCGCAGGCCTGGGCATCAAGATCGATGAGCAGCACGCGCTGGCCCGCCTCGACGAGTGCGGCGGCGAGGTTGACGGCCGAGGTGGTCTTGGCCACCCCGCCCTTCTGGTTGGCCAGGGCGAGAATGCGTGCCATCTGCCCTGCCTCCCCTCGAATCGCGCTGTGGCCTGCAAGCCTAGGCAGGTGAACTCGATGAGTCATCGCCGCGGGGTTTCATCACGCCCCCTCATGGGTAGGACGCTGCGGTGACGGATGACCGTGAGCTCAGGTGGGATCTCCCCTGGGATGACACGGCCCCCGCTCAGGCACGCCGGCTGTTGGCCACCGCCCTCGGCCCCCGCGCAGCGGATGACCTCCTGCTGATTGCCTCCGAGCTCGTGACCAATGCGTACCGGCACGGGCTTGCTCCGCTGCTGCTGTGTGCTCGGCAAGATGACTCGCAGGTAGAGGTAGAGATCGAGCAGACGACGTCTCAGGCTCGACCCGAGGTGCGCGAGGTAGATGAATCTTCACTCGGTGGCCGCGGACTCTTGTTGGTCAACCAATTGGCCGATGCCTGGCAGTGGACGGAATCGGAAGGCCGATTGCGCGTTAGCGCAATCCTTCGCCTGCGCTAGAGCAGGCCGTTCTCGCGCATGTAGTCGAGCAGCATCGGCGTGGTCTCGAGCTCGCGAATTTCATCCAGGCTGAAGAAGCCGGCATCAGTTGCGTCATCACCGGAGCGCACGGGAAGACGATCCTTGGTGTGCATCAAGAACTCGCGGATGTGGAAGGTTCCGCCTTCGGGCGCGGGACGCAGCGCAGGGCCGAGCTCGCGCTCGATTGTTACGTGCAAACCGGTCTCCTCCATCACCTCGCGGATGATGGCGTCCTCGGATGTCTCATCCGGCTCGACTCGGCCGCCCGGGAAAGCCCACGTTCCCTTTGAGGGTTCATTTGCCCGACGTACCAGGCAGATCCGGTTTTCTTTATCGAAAATGACAGCGCCGACGCAGGGGATCATCTCCCCCGCGCCGGCGTCAGTCGAGTCAGTCATCACGAACGCGTCTTGTATTCCTCGAGCAGGCGACGCGCGATGATCATGCGCTGGATGTCGGCCGTGCCCTCGCCGATGAGCAGCATCGGTGCCTCGCGGTACAGGCGCTCGATCTCGTACTCCTTGGAATAGCCGTAGCCGCCGTGGATGCGGAAGGAATCCTCGACGACCTCCTTGCAGTACTCGCTGGCGAGGTACTTGGCCATGCCGGCTTCCATGTCATTGCGCTCGCCCGAATCCTTCTTGCGAGCCGACATCACCATCATCTGGTGAGCAGCCTCGACCTTAACGGCCATGTCGGCCAGGCGGAACGCAACTGCCTGATGCTCGTGAATCGGCTTACCGAAGGTGACACGCTGCTGCGAGTACTCGACGCCGAGCTCGAAGGCGCGAATTGCGATGCCGCAGGCGCGTGCTGCCACGTTGACGCGGCCGACCTCGACGCCGTCCATCATTTGATAGAAGCCCTTGCCAGTTTCGCCACCGAGAAGGTCGTCGTTGCTCAGCTGCAGGTTGTCCATGACGAGCTCAGTTGTGTCGACGCCCTTGTAGCCCATCTTCTCGATCTTGCCCGGGATGGTCAGGCCGGGGCGAACCTCGCCGAAGCCGGGCGTCTTCTCGATCAAGAACGTCGACATCTTCTTGTAGACCGAAGCGCCCTCGGGAGCATCTGCGTCGGTGCGTACGAGCACGGCGACCAGAGTCGAAGAGCCACCGTTCGTCAGCCACATCTTCTGGCCAGTGAGATTCCAGCCGTCGCCATCGCGCACAGCCTTGCTCGTGATCGCCGCGACATCGGAACCGCAGCCGGGCTCGGACATCGAGAAGGCACCGCGCACCTCGCCAGTCGACATACGAGGCAGGTACTTCTGCTTCTGCTCTTCGGTGCCGTGCTGCATGAGCATGTAGGCGACGATGAAGTGAGTGTTGATGACGCCGCTGACGGGCATCCAGCCGCGAGCGATCTCCTCGACCACAAGGGAATAGGTGAGCAGCGACTCGCCGAGTCCGCCGTACTCCTCGGGGATCATGAGACCGAATACACCGAGCTCCTTGAGCCCTTCGACGATTTTGGTCGGGTACTCGTCGGCGTGCTCGAGCTCATTCGCCACGGGAATGATCTCGTTTTCGACGAAATCATGAACGGCGGCGAGGATCTCCTCCTGCACATCGGTAAGTCCCTCGGTTTGCGCTAGACGCGGCATGGTGACTTCCTCTTCTGCGTGGGTCGGTTGTGATCTTCAGTCGTGCGGGAAAAGACTCTTACGCCTCGGGCGGGGTGAAAGACGTGGTGCGTGCCATGCCTGCGGCGCGGCCCTTGGCGGAGACGACGAGTGCCATCTTGCGTGAGGCCTCGTCAATCATTTCATCGCCCAGCATTACCGCACCTCGAGCGCCACCGGCGGCCGAGGTGTAGTAGTCGTAGGCGTCCAGGATGAGCTCCGCGTGGTCGTAGTCGCCCTGGTTCGGGGAGAACACCTCGTTGGCTGCGGCGACCTGATCGGGGTGCAGTACCCACTTGCCGTCGAAGCCGAGTGCAGCGGAGCGGCCAGCGACGCGGCGGTAGCCCTCGAGGTCCTTGATGGCCAGGTACGGACCGTCGATGGCCTGCTTGTCGTGGGCACGGGCCGCCATGAGGATGCGCATCAAGATGTAGTGGTAGGCATCGCCGACGTCGTATCCCGGGGGCTGCTCGCCGACGACGAGGGACTTCATGTTGATCGAGGCCATGAAGTCGGCCGGGCCGAAGATGATGGTCTCTACGCGCGGGCTCGCGGTCGCGATGGCGTCGACGTTGATCAGGCCGAGGGCGTTCTCGATCTGCGCCTCGATACCGATGCGCCCGACCTCGAAGCCGTTCGACTTCTCGAGCTGGGTGAGCAGGAGATCAAGGGCAACGATCTGATCAGCGGTCTGCACCTTCGGCAGCATGATGCAGTCGAGGTTCTGGCCGGCTCCCTCAACGACCTCGATAACGTCGGCGTAGGTCCACTGAGTCGTCCAGTCATTGACGCGCACCGAACGCACCTTGCCCTCGTAGCCACCCTCGTTCAGGGCCGCGACGATGTTCTTGCGCGCATCAGGCTTCGCGAGAGGAGCGACAGCATCCTCGATGTCCATGAACACCTGGTCAGCCGCAAGGCCCTTGGCCTTCTCGAGCATCTTGGGGCTAGAACCTGGAACGGCCAGGTTCGAACGGCGTGAGCGCAGCATGCGGTCCTCCTCGTAAACTTGTGGACACAAGAATATCGGGAGTCCTAGTAATTCGTCCAGGGACGAACTCCCGAAGTGATGGAGGCCACTTTGCCCTAATCCCTCCTGGAACGGGGAGTCGTAAGGGTGATCTGAGCCACCTCCGTGATCTGGATCGCAGGTCCAGGACACATGGTCTCCCGGGGAAGAAAAGCGAGTGACAGATGAGGCTTGAGGGACGGTAGCCTTCCTCCGTGACGACCAACGCCCCCACGAGGATCTTCCTCGCCCGCCTCTCGGGGATTGGTGTCTTCGATCCCAATGGTGACCAGGTGGGCAAGGTCCGCGACGGTGTCATGGTGCTGCGCACGGGGCTCAATCCCCCGCGCTTGACCGGCCTGGTCGTGGAAGTCCAGCCCCGCCGGCGCATCTTCGTTCCGATGACAAAGGTCACTGCGATCGACGCCGGCACCGTGATCGTGACCGGTGCGGTGAATCTGCGCCGATTCGAGCAGCGCCCGAACGAGACCCTTGTCGCCGCCGAGCTTCTCGATCGCACGGTCGATCTCGTCTCCTCGGGCGAGCAGGTGACGGTCCTCGACATGGGTGTCGAGCAGTCGCGCACTCGAGACTGGTTCGTCACTCAGCTATTCGTCCGACGCGGAGGCGCAGGCTTCCGTCGCAAGAACGAGAAGTTCGTCGTCGACTGGGAGGACATTCGTGGTCTCTCACTTCCGTCTGTGGATCAGCCGGCAGAGCAGTTGCTCTCCACTTTGGAAGCCATGCTTCCTGCTGACCTCGCGAATGCACTTCACGATCTTCCGGTGAAGCGACGCATCGAGGTCGCACGCGAACTCGATGACGAGCGTCTCGCTGACGTCCTCGAAGAGATGCCGGAAGAAGATCGCGTCGAGATCCTGCAGGCACTCGAGGCGGAGCGTGCTGCTGACGTCCTCGAGGAAATGGCACCCGACGATGCAGCCGACCTGATCTCCGAGCTTCCGCCGGAGCAGGCCGCCGACCTGCTCGAGCGCATGGAGCCCGAAGAGGCCGATGACATTCGACGCCTGCTGACCTACGACGACTTCTCCGCCGGCGGCATGATGACCACCGAGCCAATCGTGCTGCCACCGGATGCCACGGTCGCCGATGCCCTCGCACAGATTCGCAACGCGGATCTTTCGCCCGCCCTTGCCTCGCAGGTCTATGTCACCCGTGCGCCTACCGAGACTCCGACGGGCAAGTTCCTCGGCACCTGTCACTTCCAGCGTCTGCTGCGCGAGGCGCCCGGCACCCTTGTCTCGGCAGTCATCGACACGAATCTCGAGCCGATCACCGCTGACGCTCCGCTTGCAGAGGTCACCCGCTACTTCGCTGCCTACAACCTGGTCGCGGTACCCGTCGTCGACGAGAACGATCGCCTCCTCGGCACGGTCACCGTCGACGACGTCATCGATCACATGCTGCCCGACAACTGGCGTGAGCAGGATTCCGATGGCTAGCCCCCGCAAGAGCAAGGCACCTCGCCTCGACCTCCCGATGGAGCGCGGCCGTTCCCTGCGTCCTGCCTACGACCCAGAGACCTTCGGACGGGTCTCTGAGAAGGTCGCGCGCTATATCGGTTCCTGGGCATTCATCGCGTGGATGACCAGCTTCGTGATCATCTGGGTCGGCTGGAACACGCTGGCTCCCGAACAGTGGCAGATCGATCCGTTCCCCTTCATCTTCTTGACCCTTTTGCTCTCACTCCAGGCCTCCTACGCCGCACCGCTGATCCTGCTCGCGCAGAACCGGCAGTCCGACCGCGATCGGGTGCAGTATCAAGAGGACCGCGCGCGCACCGAGCGACTACTCGCCGATAGTGACTACCTGGCTCGCGAAATCGCCGGTTTGCGCCTCGCACTCAACGAGGTTGCCACCCGTGATTACGTACGCGGTGAGATGCGGGATCTGGCCGAAGAGCTGGCCGAGAAGATCGACGCCATGGGCAAGGTCAAGAAGAAGCATCCCTCTCACGACGACGAAGAGCTCGACTCCTAGCATCGTCACATGCCCACGCCTGACCTCTCCGCCATCGAGGCTGCCCTCGCCACCGTCAAGGATCCGGAAATCCATCGCCCGATCACCGAGATCGGAATGCTGAAGGGCGTCGAGATCTCCGGCGGCACAGTCAAAGTCGGCGTCTTCCTCACGATCTCCGGTTGCCCCATGCGCGAGACGATCACTGAACGCGTGGTGGGCGCTGTCAGCAAGGTGCCGCACGTTACTGAGGTGCTTGTCGAACTCGACGTCATGAGCGAGGAGCAGCGTGCAGAGCTGAAGAAGCTCCTCAGCGGCGGCGGCGATGATCGCGAGATTCCGTTCTCTCAGCCGGGTTCGCTTACCCGCGTATACGCGATCGCCTCCGGCAAGGGTGGTGTCGGAAAGTCATCGCTCACCGCAAACCTTGCAGCGTCCATGGCCGACATGGGCCTGTCGGTCGGCCTAGTCGATGCCGACATCTACGGTCACTCGATTCCGCGCATGCTCAATGCGACCACCGCGCCCACTCAGGTCGAGGGCATGATCATGCCGCCGACCGGTTACGGCGTACGGGTCATCTCGATGGCACCATTCAAGCCCGGCGGAGTCACGCAGCCCGTTGCCTTCCGCGGTCCGATGCTGCATCGCTATCTCGAGTCGTTCCTCAAGGACGTCTACTGGGGCGATCTCGATGTTCTACTTCTCGACCTGCCGCCCGGCACCGGTGACATCGCACTCTCCACAGCGAGCCTGCTGCCAGGCGCCGAGCTCGTGCTCGTCACGACTCCTCAGGCAGCAGCGGCTGATGTCGCTGTGCGTGCCGGAACCCTTGCAGCCCAGACACATCAGAAGGTCGCGGGAGTAATCGAGAACATGAGCTCATTCCCCTGCCCGAAGTGCGGGGAGCCGATGGATCTCTTCGGCATCGGTGGCGGCTCACTCGTCGCCGAACAGTTGACCGAAGTTCTCGGCACGAACGTGCCCCTGCTCGGCAAGATCCCGTTCGACGTGAAGCTGCGCGAGGGCGGCGACTCAGGTCATCCGCTCGTGCTCAGCGATCCAGAAGCGCCTGCCTCGCAGGCGATCCGAGCGATTGCCGAGAGGCTGGGCAAGCGGCCGCGAGGTCTCGCTGGCATGTCACTTGGCATTAGCTCCACACGCCAGAAGTAAGGCAATCAATGAAGAAGGGCCCCGATGCGTGGTGCATCGGGGCCCTTCTCAGTTGCTCTTAGTCGCGACCGCGTGAACGGGAGTACGACGGCTTGCCGCCACCGCTTCCGCCGCCAGTGCGACGCGGGCCACCACGGTTGAAGCCGCCACTGCGGCCTCCGCCTTGGCCATACGGCTTCGATGGGCGCTCGCGCTCCTTCGGCGGCTCCCACGGGACACCGGTCGGCGTCTTCGCACCGGTGATCGAGATGAGCTCGGAATCACCCGGGCGCACGCGGACGATCATCGGATCGACACCGGCCTTCTTGGTCAGCGACTCGACGAACTTCTGCTGGCGCGGTGATGACAGCGTCACGACGGTGCCCTCCTCGCCGGCGCGAGCCGTGCGGCCGGCGCGGTGCAGGTAGTCCTTCGGGTCAGTCGGCGCATCGACATGCACGACCAGGCTGATGCCATCGACGTGAATACCGCGAGCGGCGACGTCAGTCGCCACGAGTGCGGGAGTCACGCCTTCACGGAAGGCATTGAGCGTGCGCGTGCGCACGGCCTGGGTCTTGCCGCCATGCAGCGCCCCAGCAGGAATGCCCTGAGCACACAGGTACTCGGCAAGGCGATCGACCGCAGCCTGGGTGCGCACAAAGAAGATCGTGCGACCCTCGCGTGCACCGATCTCCGCGGAGATCTCGTCCTTGTCCTTCGGATGAATGATCAGAACCGCGTGCTCCATCGTGTCGACGGGTGCGTGCACCGCGGCGAGCGAGTGACGAGCAGGGTTGTTCAGGTATCGCTTGACGAGATGATCGACATCGCCATCAAGGGTGGCACTGAACAGCAGACGCTGGCTGCCTTCCTTGGTGCAGTCGAGAATCTCACGCACGATCGGCATGAAGCCCATGTCGGCCATCTGATCGGCCTCATCGAGAACCGTGACGCAGACATCGGAGAGATCGCACGCACCGCGATTGACGAGGTCCATCAGGCGACCGGGAGTGGCCACCAGGATCGGAACTCCGCGATCGAGAGCGAACAGCTGCTTCTGGTAAGGCATGCCACCGGCAATCAGGCGAACCTTCAGCCCGATCGAGTCAGCGAGCGGAGAGAGGGTGTCGTTGACCTGCATCGCGAGCTCACGAGTCGGCACGAGTACCAGGCCCAGCGGCTTATTCGGGTAGGCCTTCTGGCCCGCGAGACGGGTGAGCATCGCCAGGCCGAAGGCCAAGGTCTTGCCCGAGCCGGTCTGGCCGCGGCCGAGGATGTCGCGGCCGGCGATCGCGTCGGGCAACGTGGCCGACTGGATCGGGAACGGAGAGGTGATGCCGCCACGAGCCATTGCGCCCACCAGGTTCGACGAGATACCCAGATCGGCCCACGACAGACCCTCGGTCGGCGCATCGTCGATCACATTGAACTGCTCTTCGACCTCACGGGATGCCTTGGGCATGACCTGATCGGCCGCATAGTTGTTCTCACGCTTCGATGCGAAGGTGCGGTCACCGCTGCTCGTCCGCGAGTTCTGCGGACGATCGGTGAAGCTGCTGCGTGCGCGGTCACTGCTCGGGCGATCGTTGTAGGAACGGCTGCCTGAGGGGCGGTCTCCGTAGGAGCGACTGCTCGAGGAGCGGTCGTTATACGGGCGATCCGAACTCGGGCGGCTGCTCGAGGAGCGGTCGTTATACGGGCGATCCGAACTCGGGCGGTCGGTGCGCGGACGATCGTTGTAACGATCATTCGTCGGACGATCCGAACGCTCAGTGCGCGGACGATCGTTGTAACGATCATTCGTCGGACGATCCGAACGCTCAGTGCGCGGACGATCGCTGTAGGTGCGCTCCGTGCGCGGCTTGTCACTGTACGGGCGCTCGGTACGCGGCCGATCCGAGCTGAAGCGATCGGTGCGCGGACGCTCGGTCGCACGTTCGGTGCGCGGCTTGTCAGCGGCGAACCGATCATTACGCGGACGATCGGTGCCCACGCGCTCCTGGCGCGGACGCTCATCGCGCGAACGCGGGTCGCGACTGGCCGGACGCTCGCTGCGATGCGAGGAGTCCGAGCGGCGGGGTGAATCCGGACGCTCGCTGCGGGCAGATGAGCCAGAGCGATCTGTGCGCTTGGGGGCCTCGGCGCGCGTGGTGCGAGTATCGCCGAATTCGACACGGCGACGCTCAGCGCGATTCTTCGGAGTGCCGGCGATCGGGCGTGCCGACCCGGTCTTGTGCTTGGGCTTCGGCGACTTCTTGGACGCGCTCTTGGAGCCGGCCTTTCCGGTGGCCTTGGTGGTGGTCTTGCGAGCCCGTTCCTTCTTCGGTTTCGGGCGTGCAGTGGCAGGGCGAATTGCAGGCATAACTATTCCAATCGAGACATCACGCGCGTCTCGAAAGGGGTCCGCGTTCGACCTCAGTTGTGCCAAGACTCGCTGGCGGGCCGATTCTTGATCGACCTCTTGATATGCCACTGCGGCGCAGCGACCCCTCGATGTTACGGGAGTGAGCCGTGATACTGAAATCCACGAGGGCATACGCTCCTCCCGTGATCGAAAATCCGGTGAATACCGCCGCTAAGGCGCCCGGGATCTCGCCCAAGAACAAGCGCCTGCGCACGGCAATCTCACTGCTCATCGGCTTGATCATCATGGGCGCTGTCTTCTTCTTTCTCTTTCCCCAGCTCGGCAACTACGGCCAGGCATTCGAGAAGCTCCAGAGCATCTCGCCTGTGTGGATCGCCTTGCTCGTCGCGGCCGGCCTGCTCAATATCGCGCTGTATCCGTTCACGGCGATCGCGGCCATCCCGCACCTGAGTTACCGCCACGCGTTCGTGAACCGACAGGCCGGCTTCTTGGTCAGCAACGTGATCCCCGGCGGCGGCGCTGTCGCGGTGGGCACCCAGTACGCGATCCTCGCTCGCTACGGCGTACCGGCTCCCGCTGCAGCGGCCGCGGTGTCCGCTGACGCGGTATGGACATACCTGCTCACGCTGTCGTTCCCGATGATCGGCGTCGTCGGACTCGTCATCGAAGGTCGCTCGACAGCTGGCTTCATGACAGGCGCGATCATCGGCCTGGTCGTCGTCATCATCTCCGTGATCGCGATCAGCCTGATCCTGCGTAGCGAGTCCGGGGCGCGCAAGGTCGCCCGGGTCGTGCAGAAGCCCATTAATCGCGTGATGAAGGTATTCAAGAAGACCGCACCTGACATGACCGAGAAGCTTGTCGAGTTTCACCACGAGGCCTCCGAGCTCGTGGGTCGCCGCTGGCACTGGCTCACGATCACCAACGTCATCGCGCAGCTCACGCCCTTCCTCGTGCTGCTGTTCGCACTGGCTGGTCTCGATCAATTCCCCCAGCCGCTCAGCCTTATCGAGATCTTCGCGGCCTACTCGATTGCGCTCCTGCTCACGAGTTTTCCGATCACTCCCGGCGGTCTTGGCACCGTCGATGCTGCACTCGTTGCACTTCTGGTCGCCTTCGGCGTTGACAGCTCGATTGCCGTCGTGGCCGACCTCATCTGGCGACTCGTCTGGTTCTTGCCGCAGCTGCTCGTCGGCCTCGGCGCCTTTGGAATGTACAAGTGGGATACGAGGAAGCATGCACATTGAGATCTGGTCTGACGTCGTCTGCCCGTGGTGCTTTATCGGCAAGCGCAGGCTCGAACGCGCACTCGCCGCGGTAGGCGTGACCGACGCCGTCATTACCCATCGTGCCTTCCAGCTTGATCCGTCGGCGACGACCCAAGGCAAACGCACCGTCGACGTCCTTTCCGCGAAGTACGGGCTAGATGACGCGGGCGTCAAGCAGATGATGGGACAAGTCACAGAGGTCGCCGCGGGTGAAGGGCTCAGCTATCACCTCCTCGATGGCATCAGCGGCAACACCGTGCTCGCACATCGATTGTTGCTCTGGGCGCAAGAGCAAGGCCGCGCACAAGAACTCCTCGAGCTCCTGTACTCCGCTTACTTCGAGAATGCTCAGCCTGTCTTCACGCTCGACGAGCTCCTCCCCTACGTCACCGAGGCTGGACTCGACGCGAGCGCTGCGCGCATTGCCATGGAGTCGAACGCCTACGCCGCACAAGTCGATTCAGACGCCGAACTCGCACGAGCCTTCGGTGCTAACGGTGTCCCGTTCTGCGTCTTCGACCGCAAGTACGGGATCTCCGGTGCTCAGCCCTTCGAGGTCTTCGTCGAGACCATCGAGCAGACGCTCGAGCCCGCCGAATGAGAAACTGAACCCATGGACGACTCCACCAAGCGCGCATTGCGCTTCTCCCTCTTCCTGCAGGGGTTCACGATGCTGCTTTTCGGCACCGCCACGGTCGTGCGCGCAAGTGCCGAGGGCATCGGGGTTCTCACTGGAGTCTTCGCACTGGGCTTCCTGCTTGCCTGCTGCGCGTTTGCCTTTACCGCGCGTTACCTGCGCTCGCACTGACCTCACGCCGCTGGTAAAGTGCGGCTGTCAGGGGAGCTCGCGAGTTCGGCGGGCTGAGAGGGTGGCCGCTGCCACCGACCCACGGAACCTGAACTGGGTAATGCCAGCGTGAGGGATGATGAATATGTCATTGAGTAAGCCTGCTCTTCTTTCTGCCGTACTAGGCGGCGTTCTACTCCTCTCCGCGTGCGCGGGCACGACACCCGCGGATCCGACTCCGAGCCTTAGCGGACCGTCTACGGTTCGGCTGATAACCCACGACTCATTCGCAGTCTCCGAGGTACTGATCGCGGATCTGAAGGCCCAAACGGGCATCACACTGGAGATCGTCACCGGTGGCGATGCAGGCCAGGTCGTGGCAGGCGCAATTCTTTCCGCCGGCGCACCGAGCGGCGACGTGCTGTTCGGCATCGATAACAGCCTGATAGCCAAGGCCATCGACGCCGGCGTCTTCGAACCGTTCGTGGCGGCAAATCTCGGCAACGTGCTGCCAACCCTGCGTGACGACACCGCCGAAGATAAGGTCACGCCGATTGATTACGGCGATGTATGCATCAATATGGACGAGGCCTGGTTTGCGCAGAATGGCATCGAGATGCCGCGAAGTCTCGACGATCTGAGGAAGCCGGAATACAGGGATCTCCTCGTGGTTCAAGACCCAGCCACGAGCTCACCTGGTCAAGCGTTCATGCTCGCCACCATCTCCCGGTACGGAGACTCCTGGGAGGAGTACTGGCAGGCCCTGCGCGATAACGGCGTGAAAGTTGCCGGCTCATGGTCTGAGGCATATGAGGGCTCGTACACCGCAGGCGGCGGTAAGGGCGATCGACCTCTCGTCGTGTCCTATGCGACCAGTCCGCCTGCCGAGATCGTGTACGCCGCCGATCCCAAGCCCGTCAAGCCGTACAGCGTCGTGATGACTAATGGCTGTTACCGACAGGTCGAGTACGCCGGCGTGCTCGCGGGCACGTCGAACCCGGCAGGTGCAAAGACCGTGATCAACTGGCTTCTCTCCCCTGCCGTGCAGGCAGATATTCCCTTGTCGATGTTTGTCTTCCCTGCTCTCGCCGGAGTAATCCCGCCAAAGGTCTTCGTCGACTTCGCCGCACCAGTGAAGGAGCCGCTACAGCTCCCCTCTCGCGAGGTGGCGGAGAAGCAGTCGCAGTGGCTCGATGAGTGGGGCCAGGTGATGGGGCGCTGAACACGCCCCGCTGGCTGCGCGGGATCTGGGTTATCCCGCTCGTCTTCTTGCTTGTCGTACTGGTCGTGCCACTGGTCGTGCTGATCGCTCGCACATGGTCGGGAAACGGAATGCGCGTGCTTGCTGACGCATCCACGTGGCACATCGTCGGGTTGACATTCACGCAGGCACTTCTCAGCACAGCACTCTCCTTGGCCATCGGCCTGCCCATCGCATCGGTGGTCTCGCGATACTCCTTCCGCGGCCGTTCATTCGCGCTCGCACTCGTCACAGTTCCGTTCGTCATGCCCACGGTCGTTGTCGCGATGGCCTTCCGGGCCCTGCTGGGCTCGAGCCTTCCGCAGGGTTTCGCGATCGTGGTGCTCGCCCACGCGTACGTGAACCTTGCCGTGGTCGTACGAATCGTCGGCTCGCAATGGGCTCAGCACGATGCCCGCTACTCACAGGCAGCACGCATGCTTGGCGCTACCGGCTTCACCGCATTTCGCACAGTGACGCTCGCGTATCTGCGGCCATCGATCATCTCGAGCTCAGTCGTGGTCTTCATCTTCAGCTTCACGTCGCTCGGCATCATCGTGCTACTCGGCGATACATCAACGCGAACTCTTGAGTCGCAGATCCTTCGGCGCACCGCTGTGCTGCTCGACTTCCCCGCGGCAGCAGCACTGGCAGTACTACAGCTGGTCTTGATCTCAGTGGTGATCGCCTTGGGTGCCGTGGCCAGCCGTCAACGGGGCCGGCAGAAACCGATTCGTGCAGCGCTGCTGCCCATGCCACGCGGCATTGGATCTCGTGTGTTGATTCGCTCGATCGCGTTGGCAAGCTGCGCGATTGTCCTGCTGCCCGTGCTCGCCTTGCTGTTAGCCTCCCTTCGCTCGCAGGCCGGGCTCACCCTTCAATGGTGGAGCACGCTCGGCTCTATCGATGCTGGTACTACACGACTCGGGTCCCCGCTCGCATCGCTGCTGCAATCTGTTCAGTTCGCCCTGATCACCGGTGTAGTGGCGAGTGTCATCGGCGGTTGCGCGGCAATCGCTGTGCTGGCACATCGCTGGGGTCGCATCGTGACACTCGTCGCGATAGTTCCCCTCGGAATCTCAGCAGCAACATTGGGCCTGGGAATGCTGCTCGCCTTCGGCCGGCCACCGGTTGATCTACGCGACGCAGGTTTACTCATTCCGCTTGCGCATTCGCTCGTCGCGATCCCGCTTGTCGTAGCGGTGGTCGCGCCCGCACTGCGCGGGATTGATCCGCGGGTGCAAGATGTTGCGGCCACCCTCGGTGCCCGGCCGACACGCGCGTTCTTCACCGCGTACGGCACCACTTTGCGCATCGTCATGCTGGCAGCAGGTGGTCTTGCCTGCGCAGTCTCCTTGGGCGAGTTCGGCGCCGCCTCCTTCCTGGCGCGCACGGGCGCTCCGACCGTGCCTATCCAGATCGTCAAACTCATTAGTCGTCCCGGCGAGCAGTCGTATGGCGTGGCCGCAGTGATGTCAGTGATCCTGGTCGCGCTTACGCTCGTCCTCGTGCTTGGCGTCGATCGACTCGGAAGGAGAAGCGGTGAACTACGCACTTCGCACTGAGGGTCTCGTCGTGGGCTACGACGGATGGGAATCCGGTCCGATTGAACTGCAGGTTGCCCACGGTTCGATCACGGCAATCCTCGGCCCCAGTGGTTGCGGCAAATCCACACTGCTCAGCACCATCGCCGGTATCCGCCCTGCTGTGAGCGGTCGTGTCTTTCTCGACGAACTCGATGTCACTGCGCTTCCTGCCAATGAGCGCACGGCAGGCATGGTATTCCAGGAGCCGCTCCTCTTCCCGAGTTATGACGTCGCGCGCAATGTCGGTTACGGCCTCGAACGGCAGGGCGTTTCACGCAGCGCAGCCCGAGCCCAGGCGTTGGAATTGCTCGAGTGGGTCGGCCTCGACGGATATGGCAGTCGGTCGGTAGACGAACTCAGCGGCGGGCAGGCTCAGCGAGTGGCCTTGGTGCGTGCACTTGCCCCGTCACCGTCGGTGCTGCTGCTTGACGAGCCGTTCAGCGCACTCGATGTTGACCTGCGCCAGCGACTAGCTCGCGAGGTCGCCGATCTCTTGCGTGATCGTGGCGTGGCCGCAGTGCACGTGACCCATGACCCTGCTGAGGCCATGGCAATCGCTGATCACGTGGTGAGCTTCAGCGATCTCTCGCCGTGACGACCTGCCGGACAACTATGCAGCGAGGATCAGGGCAGCTGCTTGCATCGGACCTTGAGGATCTTGTTCTGGATCCTGGTCGATAAACAAGAGCGCAACCCGCGCCTTCAGGTCGAAGAGAGCAGGCTCCGGGACGGCAGCGACGATGGTCTCCTCGAATACGAGGAATGTGTCGTTGATTGCCGGCTGATCCTTGGTGAGTTCGATCGGATTCAGAGCGGCGGCTGACAGGTACTCCTGCCAGGCGAGATTGTGCTCGAGGTAGGCCTCGCGTGTGTTCCAGATCGCGACATCCCAAGGCAGTAACTTGACCGCCGCAACCTTGTCGCCGGCTAGTGCGACGCTCGAGGCGCCGTTGGCGGAGATATTCGACAAGGTCGCATCGAAGGCGTCCTTATCGGCATCGGTGGGATTCTTCTTCGCCGCATAGGTATCGAAGGCTTCGTTGATCTGATCCTGGACAGCGCCCATGGCGGCCTCAGAGCCCTCGATTGCCGTGACGAGCTCGCGCATCTGGACATTTCGGGCCACCCAGTCACCCGCGAGGGCCCCACCCGCCACGAGGGTCAGCAGGAATGCGGCCACACCGGCCACCCAGGGAATCCACGAGGGGAAAGAACGTGCGGGAAGGCGATCGGTCGTCATGGAGCCATCATGACTCATGCACTAACGTTTGGGGGTGCTAGAGGCCCGGGACTGGCGTACGCAGTACGCCGCGCTTACCACGCGACTGCAGCAGCAGTACCGCGCGCTCCCCACCGACGCCCCCGTCCGACTCGCCAAGCGCACCTCGAATCTCTTCCGCCCCCGGGCAGCCGCAACCTCACCTGGTCTCGATGTTCTCGCCTTCGACGGCGTGCTCAATGTCGACCCCGAGGCACGCACCGCCGAGGTTCTCGGAATGACGACGTACGAGCATCTGGTCGATGCCACGCTGCCCTTTGGGATGATGCCGATGTGCGTGCCGCAGCTGCGCACGATCACCCTCGGCGGCGCTGTCACGGGCCTGGGCATCGAGAGCGCGAGCTTTCGCTTCGGTACGCCACATGAGTCGGTCACGGAGATGGACATCCTCACCGGCAGCGGCGAGATCCTTACTGTGACGGGCGCTAGCGATGACCCCAATCGCGATCTGTTCTACGGCTTCCCGAATTCCTATGGCTCACTCGGTTACGCACTGCGACTGCAGATCGAGCTCGAACCCGTGAAGCCGTACGTGCACCTGCGGCACATCCGTTTCGACTCTGCCGAAGACATGGCTGCCGTGATGTCGCAGATCGTCGACTCGCGCGCGAACGGCGACTACGAATTCAAGGGCGTGCGCGTCGACTTCCTCGACGGCACCGTGTTTTCCGCACATGAGCAGTACCTCACCCTCGGTGAAATGGTCGACTCAGTGCCCAAGGGCTTATCGGTGAGTGACTACACCGGCATGGGTATCTACTACCGCTCGATCCAACAGCACAGTGAAGACGTCCTCACCATTCACGATTACTTGTGGCGCTGGGATACCGACTGGTTCTGGTGCTCACGTGCCTTCGGTGCGCAGAAGACCTGGCTGCGCCGAATCTGGCCCAAGAGCAAGCTCCGTAGCGACGTGTACTGGAAACTCGTGGCCTTCGATCGCAAGCGCGATGTCTCGGGCAAGATCGCGAAGCTGCGCAAGCAGCCCCAGCGCGAGCCCGTGGTTCAGGACGTCGAAGTGCCCATCGACCGACTGGCCGAGTTCCTCGACTTCTTCCATCGCGAGGTGGGCATCGAGCCGGTGTGGGTCTGCCCGCTCAAGCAGCGTGACCCGAATGCCATCTGGCCCCTCTACGAATTCGATCCCGAGGTGCTCTACGTCAATGTCGGTTTCTGGTCGACAGTGGCGCTCCCCGAGGGCGTGAGCCCCGACGAGGGTCGGGTCAACCGCAGAATCGAAGAAATCGTGACGAATTTGGACGGTCGCAAGTCTTTGTACTCCACGGCGTTCTACGATCGTGAGTCGTTCTTCTCCATTTATGGCGGAAGCACGTACGGAGAACTCAAGACACGATTCGACCCGGCAGGCAGGCTGCTGGGTCTTTACGAAAAGGTGGTTGAGCGGCGATGAAGCTGGCAGATGCCTTCTCCCTTATTGTCCCTGCGGAACGCGGCGTCGGATTCGTGGCGTACGACGGGTCCACTTCAGGCCCGACCGATCCTGCCGTAACCCTCGAGGTGCGAACCCCGCGCGCCGTCGAGTACATCGCGTCATCCCCCAACCAACTCGGCCTGGCTCGCGCCTACGTATCGGGCGACCTAGAAATTCACGGCGATGCTTACGCCGCATTGCAGCGCCTCTATCCCTTGCCACTCGATCACGTCACCACCGGCGACAAGATCAAGCTCGCCCGCACCTTCGTCGGCAAGGCACTCAAGCGTCCGACTCCGCCAATTCAGGAGGCGGTGCTCAAGGGCGGCCGTCACAGCAAGCGTCGTGATGCCGAGGCGATTCATCATCACTACGACGTCAGCAACCAGTTCTACTCATGGGTGCTCGGCCCGTCGATGGCCTACACCTGCGCAGTATTCCCCGATTCCCAGGCCTCGCTGGAAACCGCCCAGTACAACAAGTTCGATCTCGTGTGCCGCAAGCTCGGTCTACAGCCGGGCATGACCCTGCTCGATATCGGCTGTGGCTGGGGCGGCATGGTGATGCACGCAGCCGAGCACTATGGCGTCAAGGCGATCGGCGTCACGCTCTCCAAGGAGCAGGCTGCCTTTGCCCAGAACGCGATAAAGGAGCGCGGGCTTGAAGGGGTAGCTGAGGTTCGCTTCAGCGACTACCGCGACGTTCCCGAGACAGGTTTCGACGCCATCAGTTCAATCGGCCTCACCGAGCACATCGGCCGCGAGAACTACCCGTCGTACTTCGCCTTCGGTTACTCGAAGCTCAAGCCACTGGGCCGCATGCTCAATCACACCATCACGCGCCCCGATGACAGCGAGCAGAGCTACTACAAGAACGGTTTCATCAACCGCTACGTGTTCCCCGACGGCGAGCTCTCCGGCCCCGCTCACATCATGAGCGTCATGAACACCGCCGGCTTCGAGATCCGTCACGAGGAGAACCTGCGCGAGCACTACGCACTCACCCTCAAGTACTGGTGCGAGAACCTCGAGAACCACTGGGACGAGGCAGTCGCCGAAGCCGGCCTAGGCACCGCGCGTGTGTGGCGCCTCTACATGGCCGCATCGCGTCTGGGCTTCGACCTCAACACGATCCAGCTGCACCAGACCCTCGGCGTGAAACTCGGCGACGGTGGAGTCAGCGGGTTCCCGTACCGCGGGGCCGCGATCCCCGCTGCGTTCTAGCCGCAATTAGCCCTGCAGTCCTGCGGTCGGCGGGTACAGCGAGTACGACGGGAAGTTGCCGTACAGGCGATCTTCGGAACCATCAGCCGGCTCAGTGACTGCCTGAACAAGCAGGTCGCCACCGACGAATGCGCCCTTCCACGAGGCACCCTTGCCACCGAAGATCTCATCGCGGTCGCCGCGCGAACGCGGTGCGTTGATGCCGATCTTGAAGGACTGCAGTTCATCCGCAACGCGATGAGCAAACTCATTGTCATCGGTGGCAATCGAACCAACGAGCGAGCCGTTGCTGGCATTCATGGCCGCGAGGAACTCAGCCTCGGTATCGACGATGACAATGGAGTCGAGCGGGCCGAATGGCTCCTTGTGATGCAGCGCCCACGATGACGGCGGCTGAAGCACACAGGCAGGCGCCACGTAAGCACTGGTGTCCTGATGCGGCAAGAAACTTCCTTCGCGAAGGCTGCGGTGCACGAGCGGGATACCGCCGCCACGCACGGCTTCGTCGAAGTTCTGACGCAGCTCTGTTGCCTTGGCCGCGCTGATCACCGGACCGAAGTCGAGCTCGGGGAACGGATCTGCGGGGTTCTCAACAGCGAGTGGGTTGCCAAAGCGCAGGCTCTCGACAACCGGCAAGTAGGACTGAAGGAAGTCGGCGAACATGCCGCGTTGAACAACGAAGCGTGGGTAAGCCGTGCAGCGCTGCTTGCCGTACTCGTAGCCCTTCTTCAGATGCCCTGCGAGGAGATCCCACTGGGTGAATCCCCAGATACCCCAGGTGTTCAATCCCTCTTGCTCGAGGAAGTGACGACGACCGGTGTCAGCGAGGGTCGTAGCGGCCTTGCGGCCGTTGGCACGGCCACCGACGAAGGCGAGAGCACCGATGCCCTCGCCGCGGATGAGGATGTCGCCGAGTGACGAACCCATACCGGAGACGAGAGTGACGGGCAGACCCTCGCGACGCATGAGCGCGTGGGCGAGGGTGAGACAGTGGAAGCCACCTTGGCTCGGAGTCTTGGCGACGACTGCGTTGCCTGCGAGCATCTGGACGAGCTCGGCATGCACCTGCACGCTCATCGGGTAGTTCCAGCTGGCGATGTTGCTCACCGGGCCGGGCAGCGGCTTGCGGCCTGCCAGCTGGCGATCAGCCTCGGCGAGGTACCAGTCGACACCATCGAGGGCGCGATCAACGTCGGCGCAGGCGAGGCGCCACGGCTTGCCGATCTCCCAGACGAGCAGCAATGCCAGCAGGCCCCGATGCTCGCGCATGGCCGCGACGGCCCGCGCAACGCGCACCTTGCGCTCCTCGAGATCAACCTTCGACCACGCCGCGTGCTCGCGCACAGCGCCATCGACTGCAGCCACGGCCTCGTCATGGTTGATGCGCGGCGGGCCCTCGATCTGGGCACCGTCGACGGGGTTCTGATGCTCGCCCGGAACGCCGGCGCGCACCCACTCGCCGTTGATCAGGTTGCGGATGCGATCAGGGTCGAAGGCCTCGGGGGCCACCGAAACGCACTGCGCGTAGGTCTCGGCCCAGCTGGTTCCGGCCTTGAGAACGAGTGACATGACGCCTCTTTCTGTGTCGAGCGCCCGTGGGCTGCCCGCGGGGGTGAGTGCTGAAGTAAAGCACCTGTCGGGGGAGTCTGCTCACCAAACCGCATGGTCCCCCACTCGTGGTGAAGGGAAAACTTGTTCTGATTCATGAAGTTTCCGAGTGCGGGCTGGCCCAAAATTTAGGTAAGCCTAACCTAATTTTTGCGATTGCGCCTCATCACTCGGCAAGATCCCCTGGCTGCACGAGCACGTGATGTGCGTCATCCATGGAGAGCTCGGTGTATTCGCCCGCACTCCCGATCATCACTCCGCCCGCGGCGGTGTGCACCTTCACCGAAGCACCCGGCACAGCCCCAACCCGGCGCAGGCGCGTCATGGTCGCGCCATGGGTCTGAATAGGCTCGGCGATGCGGCGCACGATCACTCGAGCGACGTCCGCGGTCGCGACCTGCGAGAGCGGCACTGAGGGGCCCGTGGTCTGCACGGCTTGTCCGGGCAAGAGCTCTTCGATACCCGGAATCGGATTGCCGAAGGGCGAGAGAGTCGGATTCCCGAGCGCGTTGAGGATCTTGAGCTCGACCGCGGTGCTCATGACGTGCTCCCAGCGGCACGCCTCGGCGTGGACGTCCTCCCACTCCACCTTGAGCAGGTCGACAAGCATGCACTCGGCAATGCGGTGCTTGCGCATCACGCGCATTGCTGTCTCGCGTCCACCCTGAGTGAGAGCGAGGGAACGGTCGTCGGTGACGACGACAAGCCCATCGCGTTCCATCCGAGCCACGGTCTGAGAAACGGTCGGGCCACTTTGGCTCAGGCGCTCGGCGATACGCGCGCGCATCGGGATGACGCCCTCTTCTTCCAGCTCGAAGATGGTGCGCAGGTACATCTCCGTGGTGTCGATCAGATCGCTCACGATGTCCTCTACGTCGAGCCTTGGCCAGGAACCCCAATCTATCCAATGCCGAAGGCAGTCAGGCCGGCAATGAGCGAGTTCAGGCGACCAGGCCGGCAATGAGCAGGGAGCCAGCGAATCCGGCCACGACGAGCGCGCCCGTCCAGGTCCGCTCCACCGCATAAGACTCGGGCAGCATCGTGTCGGCGAGCATCGCCAGGAGTGCTCCAGCAGCGAAGGTCTGAGCCAGTCCGGCCCAGGTGCCGTCGTCGTTGGCCAGGATCTCGTGGCCAAGCGCAGCGGAGGCGGCCGAGACCGCGACGACTACCAGCCACATCCCGATGACCTTCTTCGCCGGCCAGCCGCGCGAGCGCAAGCCTGAGCCGGCCGCCATGCCTTCGGGGATGTTCGAGAGCGAGATCCCAAGGAGGAGTGGCATGCTCACGCCTCCGGTCAGGACGCTGAGCCCGAGGACAAACGACTCGGGGATGCCGTCAAGCCCGCTACCCAGCACGATCGAGAGTGGATTGCTCTCGGCTTCCTTGTTGGGCGCCGGGCTCTTGCGATGCGCAGCGTGAGATGCACGCGCATTCTTGACGCCGCGTCT
Organism: Candidatus Nanopelagicales bacterium; assembly: GCA_044374195.1. GTDB lineage: Bacteria > Actinomycetota > Actinomycetes > S36-B12 > S36-B12 > CAIKZY01. The sequence continues at coordinate 26,083 of JBILOY010000006.1, read as the reverse complement.
TTCGATCATCCGACTGCCAAGCACGAACACCATCGCGCCGGCCATGAGCGAGACCGCGAGCCACGCAAGCGAAAGATTGATCTTGGCCTCAGCGACGAGGTCGTAGGCGACCGATCCGATGAGCAGACCGGCTCCCAGGGCCATCACGATCGCCGTGAGGCGAGGCGAGGGCTTGAACACATAGGCGAGCGCCGTGCCGATGATCAAGGTCGCGGAGGCGAGTCCGCCGTAGAACGCCGCCAGCCACATGTCGCCAGTGTGTCACTCGGCTCATGCAGGGTCAGGCGCACGCCCCTACCCTGGAGTCATGTCGAGTGTCATGTGGTTTCGCCGAGATCTGCGCCTGCTCGACAATCCTGCCTTGAGTGCCGCGATCGCTGATGGACCAGTTATCCCGGTCTTCGTCATTGACCCACGACTGTGGGATGCCGCCGGCGATGTGCGCCTCGCCTACCTCTGCGCATCGCTGCGCTCACTCCATGACAGTCTCGATGGAAATCTGGTCATTCGCCGCGGAAACCCGGTTGAGGTCTTGCCTGCCCTGTGCGCGGAAGCGGGAGCGACAAGCGTTCACATCTCAGCCGACTTTGCTCCTTACGGGATGCAGCGGGATGAGGCGGTTGAATCAGCACTGGGCGACGTTGCACTGGTGCGCACTGGCTCGCCTTACGCGGTATCGCCCGGTCGAGTGACAAAGGACGACGGCACCGCGTATCGCGTCTTCACGCCGTTCTACCGCACGTGGTTCCGCCACGGATGGCGAGCTCCGGCGGATGCACCAGACACATCTCTCAACTGGGTACTGAAGGGGATCGGCTCAGACCCACTGCCGGAGCACGCTGCACCAGCAGGCGTTGCTCTTCCCACAGCGGGCGAGTCAGCCGCCTGGGATCGTTGGGAGGAATTTCGTGCGAATTCGCTCGCCGATTACGCCGAGGCGCGCAACCGACCTGACGTCGACGGCACCAGTTTCCTGAGCCATCACCTCAAGTGGGGCGAGATTCACCCGCGCAGCCTGCTTGCCGATCTCGGCGAGAGCGATGAGGTGTACCGCAAGGAGATCTGCTGGCGTGAGTTTTACGCCGATGTACTTCGCCAGGCTCCGAGCTCTGTTCGTGATTCGCTCGACAATCGCTTCGATCGAATGAAGTGGGCCGACGACGACGAAGCATTCGCAGCCTGGGCCGAAGGGCGCACCGGCTACCCGTTTGTCGATGCCGGCATGCGCCAACTACGCGCAGAGGGCTGGATGCACAACCGAGTGCGCATGGTGGTGGCGAGCTTCCTGGTCAAGGATCTCCATCTGCCGTGGCAGCGCGGCGCCCGCGAGTTCATGTCGTGGCTACACGATGGCGATATCGCGAGCAATACGCACGGCTGGCAGTGGACAGCAGGGTGCGGCACTGATGCCTCGCCGTTCTATCGCGTCTTCAATCCCGTGATGCAGGGCCTGAAGTTTGACCCTGAGGGCGACTACGTCCGTCGATACATTCCCGAACTCGCTCATCTCGACGGCGCACGCGCGCACGAACCCTGGGAGCAGCCGGATGGCTATGCGCTGGGCTATCCCGAGCGCATCGTCGATCACAAGGCCGAGCGCGAGGTCGCGCTCTCCGATTACTCCGTGCTCAAGGAGATGAAGAACGCCTGATCCCCGCATGCGGCAGGATGCCCGCATGGAGATTCGTGTCGACGACGGCAGTGTGCGCACCATTCGCGGAGTCCTGTTCGACATGGACGGCACCATCGTCGACTCCGGTGCGGCCACCGAGCGCTCCTGGACCCAGTGGGCCGAGCGCATGGGCATGGGAGATCGCCTGGAGATCCTTCATGGCCAGCCCGCCGTTGAGACAGTCCGCGCTCTTTTCCCCGATGCCACTCCCCAAGAACTCGCCGATCTGTGCGCTGACCAGACAGTTGCGGAGCGCGAGGATCTCGACGGGGTCGTGGCATTGCCCGGCGCACGTGAGCTCTTCGCATTCCTCGAAGCGAATGAGATCCCGTGGGCTGTCGTCACGAGCGCTGACATGCTACTTGCCCGCGCACGACTTGGCGCGGCCGGCATCACGCCTGCGATCCTCGTGACTTGCGACGACATCACCTATGGCAAGCCGCACCCTGAGCCGTTCCTTCTCGGCGCCTCGATGATCGGAATCGACATCACCGAATGCGTGGTCGTCGAGGACGCACCGGCAGGCGTGCAGGCCGGCCTTGCCTCGGGCGCCGTGACGGCCGCCCTCAATGGCCATGTGGCCACGGTGGGGATCCGCGATCTCATGCACCTGCGCGAACTACTGGCCGGCTAGGCATTCCTATACCCCCTGGGGTATAGTTCGATCCTTCACTGATCGAGAGGAATCACCATGTGTCGCCCCGTCACCTGCAAGGCCTGCTCCAAGACCACCTGGGCCGGCTGCGGCCAGCACATCTCTCAGGTCAAGAGCGGCGTTCCCAAGGGCCAGTGGTGCACCTGCACCGCCGAGCAGAAGGCAGCAGCCAAGAAGCAAGGCGGTTTCTTCAGCCGACTCTTCGGCTGAGCCCTTACTCGCTGAGGGCAGTTGCCTCACTGGGCTTCGAGTTCACCTGACATGTGACCTGATTCCTCAGGCGAACCACGAGTGCGATGGCCATTAGCACGACGGACGCAACGGCGAGAAATGGCTGAATCGGTGCGAACCAGCTGATTGCGCCACTTGCACCCAGAGCAAGAAGCACGAGCTTGTTGCACACCGGGCAACCGACGGCGAAGAAAGTGATCGCGGCGCCCGCCACTCCCATTTTCGACTCACGATCGATCTTCTCGGTTGCAGGCAAAGACATTCCAGTCGGCCTCACGTATGTCGCAATGAGCATGCCTCCAAGAATTCCGGTGATCACCACCACCGGATATGACCACCAGGTAACACCGATGGCGCGCCCGAAGATCGGGTTGGGAATCACTGCCGTCGGAAGGGCAACGATCAGGGCCACGAGAATTCCGCCACCTGCGGCCACCTGCCACTGACGTGGTGACCACATGCGCAGAGCAGAGACAAGAGTCGACACTCCGCGATTATACCCCTAGGGGTATTTTAACTCAAGGGATTCGCAGGGTCGACTTGGTCCATGACACGGGACCGGCCACTCGGGCACCGAGCCTTACGATGGGGTACGTGCCCACCATCTCCGTTGTCTCGATGAAGGGTGGAGTCGGCAAGACGACCGTCACCTTGGGCATCGCCAGCGCAGCGTGGAATCGCGGCCTCAAGGTGCTCGTCATCGATCTGGATCCGCAGGCCAACGCCACTATGGGCCTTGGGGTCGACAACCCTCCGTTCACGACCAATGACGTCCTCGCCGATGCTCGCCCGGGCATCGCCGTCGACGCGATCCTGCCGACTCCGTGGGGCGCGAACGTTCACGTCATCGCCTCTGAGCGCTCACTCGAGCATCGCAATGCACGCGAAGGCGCGTACAGCGAGCTGCGCATGAAGTCAGCACTTGCCAACGTGCCGCGCTCCTACGACATCGTGCTGATCGACTGCCCGCCATCACTCGGCGAGCTCACTCGCAATGCACTCAGCGCCTCTGACGCCGCACTCGTCGTCACGGAGCCCGGATACTTCGCTCTGCACGGCGCGCAGCAGGCCGTCGAGGCCGTCGATGTCATCCGCAGCTCGACCAACCCGGCCATTCGCACGTCCACGATCTTGATGAATCGCGCTCGCACCACGGTTGCCGATCATCGGATGCGCATTCAGGAACTGCAGGACGCCTTCGGGCCGCTCGTCAGCCCCGTGATGGTGCCGGAGCGCAATGCGATCCCGCAGTCCGAGGGTGCTGGCATTCCTATTCATGCCTGGGATTCACCGGCAGGTCGCGAGCTGAGCGCCATCTTCGATCAGCTTCTCGAGAATTTGCTCTATCCGTTCGGCCGAGCAGTCAGGGAGTACCCATGAGCACCTTCGATCCGACACCGCGCCCGGCACTGCGCAAGGCCGCTGATGCCGATGTGCATCCCACGCTTCCCGCGCCCGCCACCCAGTCGAATGAGGACCTTTCGACTCGAGCGGGCTCCTCGGCATCTGACACCATGCGCCCGCCGGCCAAGGACAAGCTGGTCGAACTGTCGGTTGAAATCCCGAAGTCACTTCGCAAGGAACTGCGGAAGAAAGCAGAAGAGCAGGGCATGACCCTCGACGCACTCGTCACGCTCTACCTGCGCAACCGCGGAAACTAAGGCGATAGTCGCTCGAGCACCCATTCATCGGAGTGCGAAAGTTCTGCCCGCTCGACGCTCGCCCGGAAACGAAGGCGATCATGCAGACGCGACGGACGCCCCTGCCAGAACTCGACCGCTGACGGCCGAATGAGCCAGCCTCCCCAGAACTCGGGCTCCGGAATCTCGATGTCATCGCCGTACTTCTCGACCAGTTCGGCGTAACGGGCCTCCAGAGGTTCGCGCCCGTCGATCACGGTCGACTGCGCACTCGCCCAGGCGCCGAGTTGAGAGCCGCGCGGGCGTGATCGGTAGTAGGCCTCGACCTCGTCGCGACCGATGAGCTCCGCGGTGCCGACCACGGTGACCTGGCGATGAATCGCAAACCAGGGGAACACGAGCGAGGCGTGGGGATTCTCGGCGAGCTCACGACTCTTGCGAGATTCCAGGTTCGTATAGAAGACGAAACCACGGGAATCGGCATCCTTGAGCAGCACGGTGCGCGAACTCGGCGCACCCGAGGCATCGGCAGTCGACACGACCATCGCGTTGGGCTCGGGCAGCCCGGCCGCCTCGGTATCGGCAAACCAGCCGTGAAAGGCATCGAGCGGGTTGGCCGGGAGATCCTCGGGAGCCAAAGTGCCGAGGTCATAGGAGACCCGCAGATCGGCCAGCCGGCGAGGGGTGTCCTCAGGGGGCGGGGTCCACAGGCTCATGCCCCCATTCCATCACTCAGAGGGCTCAGGTGCGCCCTGACGAGAGTCTCGTCACTTCTCACGCCCCCATGGCGCACGACGGGGGTCGGGACGGAAGAATGGCCACATTCCACGTGAGGAGACCCCATGGGCGAGTTCGTACCGGGACTTGAGGGCGTCATCGCCTTCCAGACCGAGATCGCAGAACCCGATCGCGACGGCGGCGCCCTGCGCTATCGCGGCGTTGATATCGAGGACCTCGTAGGTCGCGTCTCGTACGGAAATGTCTGGGGCCTACTCGTCGACAACGAGTTCAATCCCGGTCTGCCGCCCGCCGAGCCCTACCCGATTCCGATTCACTCCGGCGATGTGCGCGTCGACGTTCAGTCGGCGATCGCGATGCTCGCGCCGGCTTGGGGTCTCAAGCAGCTGCTCGACATCGACGACGACACCGCACGCGAAAACCTCGCGCACGTGTCTGTCATGGCGTTGTCGTTCGTCGCCCAGGCTGCGCGCGGTCTCGGCCAGCCGATGGTGCCGCAGAAGCAGATCGATCAGGCCAACACCATCGTCGAGCGGTTCATGATCCGCTGGCGCGGCGAGCCTGACCCCCGACACATTCAGGCCATCGACGCCTACTTCGTCTCCGCTGCCGAGCACGGCATGAATGCCTCCACGTTCACTGGCCGCGTGATCGCCTCGACCGGCGCAGACGTCGCTGCCGCAATTTCCGGCGCCATCGGCGCCATGAGTGGCCCGCTGCACGGTGGCGCACCCTCCCGCGTTCTGCACATGATCGAAGAAGTCGAGCGCTCCGGCGATGCCGACGCCTACGTCAAGGGCGTCCTCGATCGCGGCGAACGACTCATGGGCTTCGGTCACCGGGTCTACCGCGCCGAGGATCCTCGCGCGCGCGTGTTGCGTCGCACTGCGAAGGAACTCGACGCAGAGCGCTATGAGGTCGCCGTGGCGCTTGAGCAGGCCGCGCTCACAGAATTGCGCTCGCGTCGTCCCGATCGGGCACTCGAGACCAACGTTGAGTTCTGGGCAGCGATCGTGCTCGACTTCGCCGAGGTACCCGCGCACCTGTTCACCTCGATGTTCACCTGCGCCCGTCTCGCCGGCTGGAGCGCACACATCCTGGAGCAGAAGAAGACCGGTCGTCTCGTTCGCCCGTCGGCGAAGTACATCGGTCCGGCGCCCCGCAAGCCCGAGCAGGTTCCGGGCTGGGATGCCGAGATGGTCGCTCCGACCGGCTACACGCCGCGCGGATAGCCCACGACAACTCGAATACAAGCACCACTGCACTGCCCACACCACATTGGAGAAGAAGTGACTGAGTCCACCGAGATTCGCATCCCCGCCGAACTGCTGCCGTCCGATGGCCGCTTCGGTGCAGGGCCTTCAAAGGTCCGCGAGGAGCAGGTCACTGCACTTGCCTCGGTGTGGCAGAGCTACCTCGGTACCTCGCACCGACAGAAGACCGTGAAGTCTCAGGTCGGTCGCCTGCGTGCCGGTCTCGCTGATCTCTTCTCGCTGCCCGACGGATACGAGGTCGTGCTCGGCAATGGCGGCTCGACCTGCTTCTGGGATGCCGCGGCATTCGGGCTGATCGAGGATCGCGCTCAGTTCCTGACCTTCGGCGAGTTCGGTGCGAAGTTCGCCGATGGTGTCAAGAAGGCACCGCATCTCGGTGATCCGACGATCATCACGAGCGAGCCGGGCGATGCTCCTTCGTTCTCGGCAGAGGCCGGCATCGATGCTTATTGCACCCCACACAACGAGACCTCAACCGGCGTTGCGGTCACGCCCAAGCGCGTGGCCGGCGCTGACCCGAACTCGCTCATGATCATTGACGCCACCTCCGGTGCCGGTGGCCTGGCCGTCGACGCCACGGAGTTCGACACCTACTACTTTGCACCTCAGAAGAACTTCGGCTCCGACGGTGGCCTGTGGCTGGCACTGATGTCACCTGCAGCCATCGAGCGCGTTGCGAAGATCTCGGGCGGCGGTCGCTGGATCCCGCCGTTCCTTGATCTGCAGACTGCAGTCGACAACTCACGCCTCGACCAGACCTACAACACCCCGGCGCTCGCGACCATCTACCTGATGGCCGAGCAAGTCGACTGGTTCAACGCAAATGGCGGTATGGCCTGGACAACCGCGCGCACCGAGGAATCCTCAAAGGCGATCTACGACTGGGCCGAGGCCAACCCGATCACGACCCCCTTCGTGACTGACCCCGCCAAGCGCTCCAAGGTTGTCGCCACTATCGACTTCGACGACTCGATCGACGCCACCGCCATCGCCAAGGCACTTCGCGCCAACGGAATCGTCGACACCGACCCGTACCGCAAGCTCGGCCGCAACCAGCTGCGCGTCTCGGTGTTCCCGGCAGTCGAGCCCACCGACGTACGCAAGCTGATCGCGAGCATCGACTACGTCGTCTCCCAGCTCGCATGAGCCAGGGCGATGCACCGGTAACCGACGACTCGAAGCCGGTCCACGACCGACCGACTCTCATCTCCTACGCGTCGATGTCGGCGTGGGCATGGTTCGTCTACGCCTTCGGCGCATCACTTGCCCTTCTGCGTGACGACCAGGGCACCAGCACGACTGTCGGCGGGCTTCATGGAACCGCACTGGCTATCGGAGGCGTGATCGGAGCCTCTATCGCGCCCGCGCTCTCCAATCGCATCGGCCGCGGAAACCTGATGCGGCTTTCCTCCGTGGGCGCAGCGGTCTCGATCCTCATCTACATCCTTCCCGGGTTGCAGGTCATCGGAACTCTCGCGATGGCCTTCATCGCCTGCTTCTTCGGCAACCTGCTCGTGGTCGGCGCGAACGCCTTCATCGGCGTTCACCAAGGCAAGGCGACCCCGAGCGCGCTGACAGAGAGCACAGCTGTCGCGGCACTGATGGGACTCCTCGCGCCTCTCGCGGTCGGATTCGCCACGACGACCGTGCTCGGCTGGCGCGGCGGCGCTGTGGTTGCCGTGATCGCCTTCTTCGTCATCGAGATCATTCGAGGGCGGCGAACCGCTGAGTACGGCGTGGCGGGAGGCGCCGCCACTCGCAAGACTCACGGCAAGCTGACCGGCCTGACCTACTGGTCGATCATGGCCGGCACGTGCTACATGGGCACCGAGTTCTGCTTGAGCCTGTGGGGAGTAGATCTCCTGCGCGAGCAAGCAGGCTTGAGCGCGGGCGCAGCCGCTGCAGGCCTCGCCGCACTGACCGGCGGCATCTTCATCGGTCGAGCCTTCGGATCACGCCTGGCTCAACGAGTGAACTCCGAGACACTGCTCCGCATCTCGCTCTTCGCCTCATTGGTGACCTTCATGATCACCTGGCTGACCACATCACCCGCCGTGGTGCTGACTTTTCTCTTTCTGACCGGAGCAAGCTTCTCGCTCATCTGGCCGCTCAGCATGGCGCGCATCCTGCGCACCGCTCCCGGCCTGACAGACCGTGCCTCCGGTACCACCTTGGCTTTTGCTACCGGCGCGATTGCCATCGCGCCCTTCATCCTTGGTGCCCTCGCTTCAAGCCTCTCGATTCACACAGCATTCGTCGTCGTGCCGATCCTGCTTGTCGTGCAGATCATCCTGGTGTTCGCAAAGCCCGTTGCCGACGTCGTTCCGTCGCGCGTCTAGCTCACGGCCAGCGCGCTGATCGGCAACGTCACGCGCAGCAGCCGCTTATCTCTCTCGCTCGCGATGAGCAGTGAACGACCATCGGGCGACCAGGTGATTGCCTCGCCCTGCAGTTGGAAGGGCAGCGGCACCGTCGCAATGAGACGCCCGGGCGGAAGCCCGGCATACACGTAGGCATCGTCATAATCGCGAAGCACGTAGCGACGGCCGTCAGTCGATACTGCGCCGTCAGTCACGAGCCCACCCTCCTGCCGGATTTTGCGCGCGATGTTCACGACGCCGGCTCGAGGAGGGACCGGAAGCCTGTAGAGCGAGCCGTGCGCCAATTGTTTGGTCACGATCCAGAGCTCTGGTCTCGCGGGGTTCGCAAGCAGCGCTTCGGCGTTGTGCGGCATATCGCCATAGGTGAACCGGAAGGTCGTGGCAGAGACAGTCTTGTCTCGAAGTCGCTTCGGCTCGCGAATCTGATGGAGCCTGACATCTGGCCAGGAGTCGAGGTTGTCACCGATGTCGGCGAACCAGATCACCGGGCGTCCTTGGGCATCGCGCCCAATGGAGATCGCCTCGACGTCGCGGGGATCGATTCCCCGAACGGTCAAGGTCGCAAGAGTTGTGCAGGACGACGAGTCCACTGCGTAGATGTACGGGCCATCACCGGAGTCGTTATGCAGGTACAGCACTCCCGGATGGAGCAGGGAGGTGGTCAGGCCGCTGATCTCGGTAAAGCGCTTGTCGGTAAAGCGGCAGACCACATTCTCGGCCGCTGCACTGACCGGGGCTGCGGACACGACTAGGGCCGCACTCCCTAGAAGGAGTGCGGCCCTAGTCAGCAATCTGTTCAGCGAATCAGCACGGGTAACGCCACCGCCGCCACGACGGCAAAAAGCACTGCAAGCGTGACGAAGCGACGGGCGCGCGGACTCATGGGGTCAGCCTAGATGACTAGGAGACACCCAGACCCTGCCGGATCGGATCGACTGCGAAGTACAGCACAAACGCAATCGCAATGACCCACATCAGCCAGTTGATCTCACGGGCCTTGCCCAGGAAGATCTTGATAACGACCCAGGCGATGAAACCTGCTCCGATACCGATGGTGATTGAGTAGGTGAATGGCATCAAGACGATGATGAGGAACGCCGGGATACCGATCTCCAGGTTGGTGAAGTCGATATGGCGAATCTGGGTCATCATCAAGAAGCCGACCACGACCAGTGCCGGAGCAGCTGCCTCGTAAGGAACGATCTGCACCAGAGGCGTGAAGAACATCGCCACTAGGAAGAGAACGCCCGTTACGACCGACGCGATGCCGGTGCGCGCACCGTCACCGATACCCGAGGCAGATTCGATATAGGCGGTGTTGCTCGACGTCGATGCTGCACCACCTGCCGCGGCTGCGATGGAGTCGACGATCAGGATGCTCTGCAGGTGGGGGACCTCGCCGTCCTTGTCGAGAAGGTCGGCTTCGGTGGACAGTCCGAAGACCGTGCCCATGGTGTCGAAGAAGTCCGAGAGCAGCAGCGCGAAGATCGCGATGATGGCTGCGATAACGCCGACGATCTGGAACGAGCCGAACAGGTTGAACTGGCCGAGCAGGCCGAGATCAGGAGTGGCCACGATGGCGTCGGGCACCTTCGGGACATTGAGGCCCCAACCGACCAGGTTCGCTACCGCGCCGTCGGCGCCGGTCTTCGGTCCAACGCCAGCAACGGCCTCGATGATGATCGCGAGGATCGTGGTGCCCACCAGGCCGATCAGGATCGCGCCCTTGACCTTGCGCACGACCAGGACGATGGTCAGAAGCAGGCCGAACACGAAGGTGAACATCGGCCAGCCCTTGAGCTCGCCGAAGACGCCGAAGCTGATCAGCGGCACACCCGAGCGCACGACGCCAGCATCGACCAGGCCGATGATGGTGATGAACAGACCGATGCCGACGCCGATGGCGTACTTCAACTGTTCAGGAACCGCCTTGAATACCGCAGAGCGGAAGCCTGTCAGGACCAGAAGCAGCATGATGATGCCTTCGATGACCACCAGGCCCATGGCGTCTGCCCAGGTCATCTGCGGTGCAAGGGTGAAAGCGACGAAGCCGTTGAGGCCTAGGCCGGCAGCGAGCGCCACCGGGAAACGACCGACGATGCCCATGATGATGGAGAGGAGTCCGGCGACCAGGGCCGTGGCTGCGGCCACCATGGTGATGGCCTTGACGACATCAGTTCCGCCGCCGACAAAGTTGCCGTTCATGTCCTTTGCGGTGCCGATGATGAGCGGGTTGAGCACCACGATGTAGGCCATCGTGAAGAAGGTGACAACGCCACCACGGATTTCGCGGGTGTAGTTCGACCCTCGGGCCGACATACTGAACCAACGGTCTACTCCGCTGGCGTTCTCGGTTGTGACAGACATTCACCCTCCTCAAGGTGTGGGCGCGGGGGGCGCCACATGGCGCGAAGGTAGCGTAAGCAGCATGCGTAGTCCGTCAACTCCCGCGAATGGCAAGGTGTCTGGGTCCCTTGTGACTGGTGATGCACTTGTGCCGATTTTTTTCGGCACGGTTGCTTGGTTGTGCGCTGGTGTCCTTCTGCTGTTCCTCCGCGATTCACTCAGCGACGCCGACACCACCTGGTGGTTCGGGGCATGTGCGATCGGGGTAATAAGCGGGCTGGGCGGAATCGCCTACGTGCTGTATCGACGCCGCCGCGAGGGTGGCGCTGCGCGCTAGCGCGAAAGGCGCTCAGGCCTCGTCGGGGTTATCGAGGTCTTCAGCGACTAAGTTCTCCTCAGCCACGACCTCGACGACGACTTCGTCCGATGCTGATTCGTTGTCAGCGACGTCATTGGTCTGACTATCGGCGTCAAGGTCGGCATCGTTCGAGATGTCATCAACTGCAACCGGCTCGGGAAGATCGTCGACCTCGGAGAGATCAACGTGATCCCAACTCTCCTCATCGGTGACAACGACTGCAATGTTCTCGCTCTCGCCACTCTCGACCTCAGAGTGCGCACCGCATCCGTAGTTGAGCGCGACAACGCGACCGTCGGCCGGAGCAAACGCATTGGCGCAGACACCAAAGGCCTGACCGAGTGCGCCGCCGAGAACGATCAGGAAGCCGCAGGTGCCGCACGGCTGGCCGGCAGCCTTGGCCATCGGGGACTCCGCACCGAAGTCACCTTCCTCCCAGCGCTCAGTCGCCTCGTCGCGTCCGAGAACTGAAAGAACTCGTGCGCGACCGAGGCCGAGCTCCCACATGCCCGGCGACAGCGGGGCAAGTGACGACAGACCTTCGAGGGAATCTTCATCGGTGAAGCCGGGAACAAGGCGCAGATCATTCGCGGCGGTCGGCAGCACATCACCAGGCCCGAGATCACCCGGGCGCACGCGCTCGGCCCACGGCACCCAGGCCGGCGCGATCAAAGACTCAGCGCCGGGCAGCAACACGGCATCGGTGATGGTGACCTCGTCGAAGCCATCGGCACGAGTGACCGTGACGGCCCAGCGCCAGCCGCGATAGCCAGGGTTTGTGCAGGCAAACAGATGGGTGGCCAGGCGCTCGCCTTCCATGGCAACCTCAAGGTGATCGCCCACCCAGTCGCCGCCGGCCTCGACGTTCGCAGCGTCACGAGCCAGGTCGACGGCAGCCGTCAGCAGGCCGTCGGTCAGGTCAGGGGCGGTGTTCACGTCACCATTGTCTCCCAGCACGGAATGAGACCGCTTCAGTGGGTAGTCTCGAACGCGTTATGGGCCTGGACCTCGCAATCATCGCCGGCACCTTCATCCTCATCTTCCCCGCCGAATTGCCCGACAAGACGCTCATTGCAACCCTCGTGCTAGCCACCCGTTACAAGCACCTGCCAGTCTGGCTCGGGGTGTGCGCGGCTTTCGGCGTTCAGATGCTCATCGCCGTCACGGTCGGCGGCGTGCTCGCACTGTTGCCTCAACGGCCGGTCATGGCCATCACAGCGCTGCTGTTCGGTGTGGGCTCAGTGCTGCTCATCAAGGGCGGCCTCAGCTCCCGAGCCAGCGAGAAGGCCACCGAACGTGAAGAGGAGGACGAAGTCCTCGCGAAGGTGCGACAGCAGGAGTCGAACTCTCCGAAGCGCGCCTTTCTCACCAGCTTCCTGGTGATCTTCGCTGCTGAGTGGGGCGACCTGTCTCAGTTGTTCACCGCGGGTCTCGCCGCGCGAACCGGCTCGCCGGTCTCGGTCTTTCTCGGTTCGTGGGGTGCTGTCATCACCGTTGCGGCCATTGCCGTGATCCTCGGACGCTGGTTGCAGACGCGCATACCGCTGTGGCGAATTCGCCTGGTGTCAGGCGTTGTTCTGGCAGCCTTGTGCGTCTGGACGATCGTCGAGTTTGTTAACGCTTAGACGTCGAGGTCGTTTGCGACCGCGCGCAGCACCGCAGCGATCTTCTGCGACTTCGCATCTACGGGGTATTTGCCGCGCTGGAGGTCACCGGAGACTGAATCGAGAACCTTGATCAGGTCTTCGATCTGGCCCGCAAGATCGCCGGCAGGCTTACGCGAGCCCTTGACCACCGATGCGGGTGCGCTGAGCACGGTGACTGAGAGAGCCTGCTTGCCGCGGCGTCCGTCGACAACACCGAATTCGATCTTGGTGCCGGGCTTGAGCGCGGGCACGCCTGCGGGCAGGGTCGAGACGTGGACGAAGACGTCCTCGCCCTCATCGGACGTCACGAAGCCGAATCCCTTGTCGGCGTCGTACCACTTCACTGTTCCCGTAGGCATGCGTAGAAGGGTACTGGGCTCGTGGCGCATAGGCTTGTTCGGGTGACCCCTGCCAAAGCTGCCCCTCCCCGCAGCCTGGCTGATGATCTGCGTGGCCGATCTGACGTAGATCTCGCCGAACTCTTGCGCCGGCGCCCCGATCTCCTCCAACCGGTCGCCTCCGACATCACTTCCCTGGCCGCTCGGGCCACCACCGGCCCTTCGGTCGCCCGCTGTCTCGATCAGCTGGGGGCGCCCGACTTGTACGTACTTGGCCTAGTCGCCCGGCTCTCCGCTGACGCCCCGGCTACCTCAGCAGCCGTGACCAAGGCTGCGGCCGAGCGCATCTCCGATAAACAGGTGATCGCCGCCTGCCTCGCGGAGATTCGCACACTGGGCCTGATCTGGGGGCCTGCCGATTCGGTACGCGCGATCTCCGCCGTGCGCGATCTCGTCGGTGACGCTGAAGTGACCTGGCCACGTCCGGAACCGATCATCATCTCTGAGGAGGACGCCACATTCGTCGACGAACAGTCGGGGCTCAACGCGCTGGAGACCGTGGCACATGTGCGCGAAGTTCTCGATGCCTGGGCCACCGAGCCGCCGCAGGTGCTGCGCTCCGGCGGCCTGAGCATTCGTGACTTCGCGGCCATCACTCGAATGCTCGGTGTCGACGCCTCGCAGTCCGCTCTGTGGATCGAGCTCGCGCATGCCGCCGGCTTGCTTGCCGATGATCAAGAGGAGAACCCGTGCTGGGTTCCCACAGATGCCTATGACCGCTGGCTCGTACTGAGCAGCGCACAACAATGGTCTGCACTGGCACAGGCGTGGCTCACCATGCCGCGGCTCTCGTCACGCGCCGATGATCGAACAAACCTGCTCACTGCAGACGCCGACCGCCGAGCCGTCGTGCTGGTGCGTCGTAGCGTGCTCGAACTGATGTCCGAGGTTCCGGTCGGTAAGTCGATCGACATCAACTCGCTTCGCGCCGTGCTCGATGATCGACACCCACGGCGTCAGGGTGCACTACGCGACCAGGCACTCGATGCAACGATCAACGAAGGCACCGCGCTCGGAGTCGTCGCCGCAGGCTCACTCACCACCGCAGGTCGGGCCCTTCTGGGCAGCAGTGATCCTGTTGCAGCAATCACCTCGTGGCTCCCCGCTGAGATCGATCATGTGCTGCTTCAGGGCGATATGACCATGATCGCGCCCGGGCCACTCACCGCATCGCTGTCGCGACAGCTCCGCGTACTCGCTGATATCGAATCACGCGGTCATGCCACCGCGTATCGCATTACCCCGGATTCCATTCGCCGGGCGCTCGATATCGGCTGGGATTCCGAGGGAATCCAGGAGTTGCTGACTGCGGCTTCCGCTACAAAGCTTCCGCAGGCGCTCGTCTATCTCATCGACGACACGGCTCGTCGTCACGGTGCCGTACGCGTAGGCACCGCAATGTCATACATCCGCTGCGATGAGCCGAGCACTCTTGCCACGCTGCTCGGCGATCGGCGCATGAAGTCACTCGTGCTGCATCGAATTGCCAGCACCGTGCTCGTCAGCCAGGCGCCCGCCTCCGAAGTGATTGCCACGCTGCGCGATAACGGCTTCGCCCCCGCTGCCGAAGCACCCGATGGCAGTGTTGTCGTGCGCCGCTCAGATGAACGCCGCACCGCGACTCCCAAGGCCACCAAGTCAGTGGCCAGCCGCCGTAACCCCGAGACCTTGATTACCGCCGCACTCAAGGCATTGCGCGCAAGCGAACGGTCACAGTCAGCGCCTCGCGGCGCCATGGTCGCCGGGCCGGCAAGCGCAGGAGCAATCCCGCGCAGCAGCAGCGCCGCGATCATTGCCGCACTCAAGGTCGCGATCAGCGATAACTCGCCCATGTGGATCAGTTATGCCGATACTGACGGAACGAATACCGACCAGATCGTTGATCCGATTCGTCTGGGCAGCGGCACGATGACGGCCTTCGATCACCGCACTGAGCAAGTACGCACCTTCACGATTGCACGCGTGAGCGGGGTAGCTCCGCTCGAGAGCTAGGCGCGGGTCAGTTCGCGAACTCGATCTCGGCGACTTCGCTGGTGAGTTCCTCCAGGTACGCCGGAATCGGATCCACACCGATGCCCGGTCCGGTGGGCACACGCAGTTGGCCATTCTCGAGCACGAATGGTTCGGTGATGTCGACCGCGAAGTATCGAGCCGACGCAGACGTGTCACCCGGCAGGATGAAGCCAGGCATCGCGGCAAGCGCCACGTTCGCCGCGCGGCCAATACCGGTCTCGAGCATGCCGCCGCACCAGACCGGAATGCTGCGCGAGACGCACATGTCGTGAATATCGACAGACTCGAGTAGGCCACCCACTCGGGCGGGCTTGATGTTGATGATGTCTGCGGCCTTGAAGTCCAGCGCCGCCTCGGTGTGCCCCAGCGACAGGATCGACTCGTCAAGGCAGATCGGGGTATCGCATGCTGCGGCGATCTCGACGTGACCGACCCAGTCGTACTCCGGCAGTGGCTGCTCAATGAGCAGCATTCCGAACTCGTCAAATGACTGGAGGTGACGAACATCGCTGCGCTCATAGGCCTGGTTCGCATCCACTTGCAGAGGCATATTCGGCCAGGCGGCATGAACGGCGCGGATCGGCTCCAGATCCCAGCCGGGCTGGATCTTCAACTTGATGCGCTTGTAGCCGGCATCGACATAGCCCGAGACTTCCTCGAGTAATTCGTCAATCGTCTCGTGCTCAGGAATGCCTACCGAGACTCCCGCATCGACTGCTGACTTGTTCGCGCCAAGGAATTCACCGAGTGAGCGGCCCTCTTCACGCAGCCACGCATCGAGCACTGCTGTCGAGACGGCGGTGCGGGCCATCTCATTGCCCTTGACCTCCTCGAGCTTGCGCCGCACCGCCTCGGGATTCGGGTCATGACGTACCTCAGCCAGTCGAGGTAGCAGGAATTCGAGGGTGACGTCCCAGGCGCCATCGGTGTACTCGTGCGTGTACCCGGGCCAGTCCATCGAGACGCATTCGCCCCAGCCGCTGATGCCGGAGTCAGTCACGGCCTCGACGAGGTAGAGATCGCGGTGGGTCTCGATTGCCATCGAGGTACGGAAGGGCTTGATGAGCGGCAGCGCCATTCGATGCAGCCGGATGAGATCAATGCTGGTCATGCTGCTCCTTCAGTGAAGACATACGTTCCTGTTTCGGTAATGCCCTGCATGGTCATGCCTCGCCCGAACGCGTCGAGCATCTGCTCACGCATTTGCAAGCGCCATTCATGCGCGGCACTCGAATCGCTCGCACGCAGGGCGGCAATGTCCTCGGGTGTCTCGATCAAAGTAGCTCCCGGAAAGTCATCGAGTGACAAAGGTTCAAGCTCGGCACGCAGCGCCGCAGCGGCGCGATCACTCGGGAGATCCCAGTTCAGCAGGAGTCGATCAGTCGGATCATCGAGATTGACGAGATCACCTAGCGATCCGTACATATTCACTTCGTAAGCGATGGCCTGGGCGCCGAGCTTGAGCAGGTTCAACCGCGCATTACGCCGCATCAGCGGGTCGAAGGTCCACTGAATCGAGTCGAGGCCCTGACTGAGAGCCCACGCTCGTTGATGGCTCTTCATCGCCTTGCCGACACTGCGATTGCGGTACTCCTCGATCACCGCGGCCGAGTGCGAGTGCAGGTGGTCATGCCAGCGGCCGCCTACCTGCGATCGACCGACGACTCCGAAGCAGGAGCCCACGGCCTGGTCGCCGGCATAGGCGACGCAGGCGTAGCCACCGGCGAAGGTGATCGCGCGCAGCACATCGGGTTGCACCTGGGTGCCGTCGTAGTCGCCCCAGACTGCGTCGAATACGTGCCGAACATCGCTGTAGCCATCATTTCCGTCGACCAGGGCAACCCGAACACCCGCCGCATCGGCATCTGCTTGGGCCTGGCGCTGCGCCTGCACGAGGGCGGAATTCAGTGCATTCGGCATGTCTCCACCGTAGCGGTAGCCTGGAGGGTCGCCGATTCGGATATCGGCGCCTACTGAGGAGTGAGAGCGTGGCCGACGGCCCCCTGATCGTGCAAAGCGACAAGACGCTGCTGCTCGAGGTCGACCATGCGCAGGCCGCTGACTGCCGCCGCGCCATTGCCCCATTCGCCGAACTCGAGCGGGCGCCTGAGCACATTCACACCTATCGCCTGACTCCCCTGGGCCTGTGGAATGCGCGGGCCGCAGGTCACGACGCCGAGCAGGTCATCGACACTCTCATTCGCTACTCGCGTTACCCCGTTCCGCATGCGCTACTGATCGATGTCGCCGACACGATGTCGCGCTACGGACGTCTGCAATTGGCCAACCATCCGGTGCACGGCCTAGTACTGCAAGCCATCGACACCGCCGTGCTCGAAGAGGTCATTCGCAGCAAGAAGATCGCGCCATTGCTCGGTACCCGCTTCGATGACACCACTATCGGCGTACATGCCAGCGAGCGCGGTCACGTGAAGCAGGCGCTCGTGAAGCTCGGCTGGCCGGCGGAGGACATCGCCGGTTACGTCGATGGTGAGCGTCATGCCATCGGGCTCGATGCCACTGATTGGCAGCCGCGGCCGTATCAGACCGAGGCGGCCGAGGGCTTTTGGCACGGTGGTTCCGGTGTCGTCGTACTCCCCTGCGGCGCAGGCAAGACCATCGTCGGCGCACTCGCCATGGCACTCGCTCAGGCCACGACGCTCATCCTCGTCACCAACACTGTGAGCGCACGCCAGTGGCGCGAAGAACTTCTGCGTCGCACGACGCTCACCCCCGACGAGATCGGTGAGTACAGCGGCGCCCGCAAGGAGATCCGTCCGGTCACTATTGCCACGTACCAAGTGATGACCACCAAGCGGCAGGGCATCTATCCCCACCTCGAAGTCTTCGACTCCCGCGACTGGGGCTTGATCATCTATGACGAGGTGCATCTTCTGCCCGCACCGATCTTCCGCTTCACCGCCGATATCCAGTCGCGTCGTCGCCTCGGTCTCACCGCAACTCTCGTGCGCGAGGACGGCCAGGAAGGCGAGGTGTTCTCGTTGATCGGCCCGAAGCGCTACGACGCTCCGTGGAAGGACATCGAGACCCAGGGCTACATCGCCCCGGCGAACTGCGTCGAGGTACGTGTCAGCCTGCCCGACTCCGACCGTATGACGTATGCCATGGCTGAGCCGGAAGACAAGTACCGTCTCGCCTCATGCGCGCACGAGAAGATCCGGCTTGTCGAAGAACTCGTCAACAAGCACCCTGACGACCAGATCCTCGTCATCGGCCAGTACCTCGATCAACTCGCAGAGCTCGGCGAGCACCTCGATGCGCCAATCATCACCGGAGCCTCGAGCATCAAGGAGCGCGAGCGACTGTTCAGCGACTTCCGGCACGGCATGATCCGCGTGCTCGTCGTGAGCAAGGTGGCCAACTTCAGTGTCGATCTGCCCGAGGCATCGGTGGCGATCCAGGTCAGCGGCACCTTCGGCTCACGCCAGGAGGAGGCCCAGCGCCTAGGTCGAATCCTGCGCCCCAAGGCCGACGGCCGCACGGCGCACTTCTATTCGATCGTCACCCGCGACACGGTCGACGCCGACTTCGCCCAGCACCGCCAGCGCTTTTTGGCCGAGCAGGGCTACGCCTACAAGATTCTCGACGCCGACGACCTTCACAGTTTCGAGGCGTAGGGCCTTACCGCGGCTCGAGCACGACCTTCGCATCAACATCGAAGGAGAAGTCTTCGATCTTGCCCATGCCCGGCAGTGGGATGTGCACCGTGCCAATGTTCGCGCTTCCGATGAACTCAAGCTGAGTGCCGGTGATCGTGAGCGCGAGGGCGAGCGGAATCTCGATATCACCCGCTCGAGCTATTCCATTAACACTGTCGAGCGACTGACCGATGCCTCGATAGGTCAGGTCGTGCACCTTGTGCATCGTGATCATGCTGCGCGCGGCAGTCTGAAGCAGGAAGTTGCTCATCTTCATCTTCTCGAGAGCGATTACGAGATCAAGAATCACGCCCGAGTCATCGATGGTCAGCGAGCCGTGTCGCACCGGCGCATTTGCCTCGGCCGACATCAGGCCGAGGCTGCCGCTCTTCAGCCGAACCTCTGCTCCACGAGCTGACGGAATGTTCCAGGTGCCCTGCATGGGGTAACTATGGCCTAGTCGTGTGAGCTGAATGCATTCGACTGCAGACATTCACCTACCCCGTCTCACCGACGGTTTCACCAAGGACGTGAACTCGCTGGCGCAAAAAGCATTTCGAAGTACAAGCGAAGGGCGGCTCCCCCGTAGGGGAACCGCCCTTCGAAAAGGTGAAGCTGGACTCCTTAGAAGTCCATGCCGCCCATGTCGCCACCGGGCATTGCCGGTGCTGACTTCTCGGGCTTCTCAGCGACGACAACCTCAGTGGTGAGGAAGAGGCCGGCGATCGACGCTGCGTTCTGCAGTGCCGAACGGGTGACCTTGGCCGGGTCGATGATGCCCATGGCGATCATGTCGACGTACTCGCCGTTGCTGGCATCGAGGCCATGACCCGGGGTGAGCTCGCGAACCTTCTCTGCCACGACGCCGCCCTCGAGGCCAGCATTCTCGGCGATCTGCTTCAGCGGTGCGCTGACGGCAACGCGAACGATGTTCGCGCCGACTGCCTGCTCATCGGTGAGGCCGAGTGCGTCGATCTTCGGGCCAGCTGCCTTCATCGCCTGGATGAGTGCGACGCCGCCGCCGGCGACGATGCCCTCTTCGACTGCTGCCTTGGCGTTGCGCACTGCGTCTTCGATGCGGTGCTTGCGCTCCTTGAGCTCAACCTCGGTGGCTGCGCCGACCTTGATGACTGCAACGCCACCGGCCAGCTTGGCCAGGCGCTCCTGCAGCTTCTCGCGGTCGTAGTCGCTGTCAGACTTCTCGATCTCGGCGCGGATCTGGTTCACGCGACCGGCGATCTGCTCCTGGTCACCCGAACCCTCGACGATGGTGGTCTCGTCCTTGGAGACGACAACCTTGCGTGCACGGCCGAGCAGGTCGAGTGAGGTGTTCTCGAGCTTGAGACCGACCTCCTCGGAGATGACCTGGCCGCCGGTGAGGATCGCGATGTCCTGCAGCATCGCCTTGCGGCGATCGCCGAAGCCCGGTGCCTTGACGCAGACCGAGCGGAAGGTGCCGCGGATCTTGTTCACGACGAGAGTCGACAGGGCCTCGCCCTCGACATCTTCGGCGAGGATCAGCAGCGGCTTGCCGCTCTGCATGACCTTCTCGAGAACCGGAAGAACGTCCTTCACGGCAGAGATCTTCGAGTTGACGATGAGAATGTAGGCGTCCTCGAGCACTGCTTCCATGCGCTCGGGGTCAGTGACGAAGTAGGGCGAAATGTAACCCTTGTCGAAGCGCATGCCCTCGGTGAGCTCGAGCTCGAGGCCGAAGGTGTTGCTCTCCTCAACAGTGATGACGCCTTCCTTGCCGACCTTGTCCATTGCCTCGGCAATGAGGCCGCCGACCTCAGCGTCGCCGCCTGCGGAGATTGCTGCGGTCGAAGCGATCTGCTCCTTGGTCTCGACATCCTTGGCCATGAGAAGGAGTTCGTCGCACACGATTGCAACCGCGCGGTCGATGCCCTTCTTCAGTGCCATCGGGTTTGCACCGGCAGCAACGTTGCGCAGGCCCTCGCGCACGAGTGCCTGGGCGAGAACAGTTGCCGTGGTGGTGCCGTCGCCTGCGACGTCATCGGTCTTCTTGGCAACTTCCTTGACCAGCTCGGCGCCGATCTTCTCGTAGGGATCTTCGAGGTCGATCTCCTTCGCGATGGAGACACCATCGTTGGTGATCGTGGGGGCGCCCCACTTCTTCTCCAAGACGACGTTGCGGCCCTTGGGGCCGAGGGTGACCTTGACTGCGTCTGCGAGCACGTTCATGCCGCGCTCAAGCGAACGACGAGCCTCTTCATCAAATGCGATCATCTTTGCCATGGGGTAGTTCCTCCCGGAACATCAGTACGGACGGCCCTAGGAGTTGTCACTCTCAGGGCTCGAGTGCTAACCCAAAATTAGCACTCTCCCCTGGTGAGTGCAAACGGCCCAGCAGGACCGCGATCGCAGCCCCAGCCGGTCGTGGATTACCCGATCGCGGTCGTAATGGTCAGCTCAGCCTCAGCGAAGGCATCCTTGGCCGGCACGGCGACCGCGCCTGAGGTCGAGGTGGCCCAGGCCTTGCCCAGAGGAGCCCAGACCGAGCTCATCTCGGGCACATTTGGCACCGGTATACCGCCCGTGCCGGCGACCCCGAAGGCCTTGATCAAGGTGGAGGCCGGGGTGCCGGTCGTGGCGGCAGGCATCCGACCGGCGGCAGCGCCGAAGGCTGACTGCACGGGCAAGGTCGTGAGCCCGGTGCGCAAGAACTCCTTGGCCAGCGGGCCGCGCTTGTGCTGGGCAGCAAATGACGTCACCGCGAAGCCCTTCATGCCCAGCAGCGGCGAGGGTGCGAGCCCAGCGACGATATTCGGCACGGGCGAGACGCGGTACTTGAACTTCAGGCTCGCCAAAGTCGCGGCATCCCACGGGCCGGTGATCCAGAACGGGGCGTCACCATTGACGAAGGCATCCTTGGCCGCATCCGCGGTAAGCGCTGAGTCAATGAGCGTGGTCTTGTTCCAGTTATCGATGCGACCTTGATTGGCCTTGAACACACTGTTGTTCACGCCGACGTTGTCGACGTCAACGGCGCCGGCAGCATCAGTGCCGAACACGTAACCGCCGAGTCCGGCGAACAACGGATACATGCGGTACGCATCACCACTAGCGCCCTGACCGACCGCGAACGGCACGCTGATCGTGCCAGCCTTCTTGAGCTTCAGTGCCCGCTTCGCGAGCGCATCGAATGTCTTCGGCGAGGTCTTGATCAACTTGGCATTGGTAATCAGCGCAACGTTCTCGTACGAGACAGGCACGCCGTAGCCCTTGCCTGCGTAGGTGAAACCGGAGAGCACGTTCGCGGGGAACAATGCACGCTGCTCGTTAGTGAGCTTGGTGGGCGCGAGCAACTCGGCATTCACCAGCCCGCCGACCCACTCGTGCTCCATCGCGATCACGTCAGGAGCGTCCTTGACTGCCACCGTGGGCAACTCGGACTTAATGGCAGCGAAATCCTTGACGACGATATTGAGCGGCTTACCGCCGAAACCCTTGGGGAACGAGGTCGTCAGCACATTGGCGCGGGTCTGATCAGCCCAGATTGTCAGCCCATCGGCCGGAGCCGCCTGCACCGGCGATCCGGCAAGAGCCACGCCCGCTGCGATCGTGATCGCGGCGACTACTGCCACCTTGGTGCGCATCTATGTCTCCATCCGTGTCGTGTGCCCCATCGTAAGCGCGTAGGTGCCCAACTGCGGCGAGCTCGTGCGAATCTCGCTTGCACAGTTCATGGCCAAGGCGACATCGAGTGCCTGCCGGAAGCTCCTCCTTAGCGAACCGCTGACAGTTTCGTAGAGAATGTCCGGACTAGGCATCAAGGGTTCGGTGCTTGAGAAAACCCCGTCGGTGAATCCTCAAGTCAGGGGAATGCACGTGATTACGTGACGAGGCCGACCTTGCGCAAGCAGCTCCAGGCGATGGGCAGGAGACCGGCCGCAGCAGCGATCTTGATGGCATCGCCGACAACGAACGGAGTGAGGCCAAGGGCGATCGCCGTAGCCCAGTCAGCGTCGATTGCGAACTTCAGCCAGCACACACCGACCGCATAGATGACTAAATTTCCGACAAGCATCAATCCCGCGCTGCGGGCGACCGATTGCGTGGCGCCGTGCTCAGCTATGCGCCCCACGATGAGGGCAGCCAGAATGAATCCGATGATGTATCCGAAGCTGGGTGAGGAGAACCCACTGGAACCCTCGGCAAACCACGGAATTCCGAGGACTCCGGCGACCGCGTAGATCGTTAATGACAACACGCCGCGCAGCGAGCCCAGGGCAGCGCCGGTAACTTCCTCAGTAACCGTGTGCTCCACCTGAATCCGCGGATTCATCTCGATGAATGCATAGCCGAACCCCGACACGCTGCGCGCTGCACGCCCACTCGGATCAGCCCACACCAAGAACTCAACTGTGCCGGCGGACCGATAGTCCACCTCTCGAGCGAAAGCCACCGCATCCGCGCACAAGGCATCGATGAGCTGCCGCGGGAGGCCGGGCGCGGGGGCGATCTCCACCACTTTCTGGTGACGGCGCTGCACGGAGCAATCTCGCTCGAACAGGTGCACGACATTGCCCGCAGCGTCAGCGAGAATCTGCACCTCCACATGGCGTGGCCGAATCACCGCCTGCTCAACGAACAACGTGTCGTCACCGAAAGCGGCCTCAGCCTCGCGGCGGGCTACCTCGAACACCGCGCGCACCTCGTCGGCAGACTCGACCCGGCGCAAGCCGCGTCCGCCGCCACCACCGGAAGCCTTCACGAATACCGGGAATCCGATCGTCTCCGCTTGTGCAACCGCCTCCTCGGCCGTCGACACCGGGCCCGACGCTGCTAGAACGGCCACTCCCGCCCGCTCGGCGGACTCTCGTGCTCGCACCTTGTCGCCGGTCAGCACGAGTGTCGTGGGCGATGGGCCTACCCACGTCAGGCCGGCATCAACGACTGCTTGCGCGAACACCGCCGACTCCGACAAGAACCCGTACCCCGGATACACCGCATCCGCACCCGCAGTTCGCGCGATGCCGATCAGCGCATCGATATCTAGGTATGAACGGACCGGATGCCCAGGCTCCCCGATCTGGTAAGCCTCATCCGCCACCTGCCGATGCAATGCAGATCTGTCCTCGTAACTGAAGACGGCTACAGAACTCACGCCCAGCTCTCGTGCAGCGCGTGCAGCCCGGATCGCGATCTCTCCACGATTGGCAATCAGTACCTTGCG
The DNA here is from genome assembly GCA_044374195.1 of Candidatus Nanopelagicales bacterium. Classification (GTDB taxonomy): domain Bacteria; phylum Actinomycetota; class Actinomycetes; order S36-B12; family S36-B12; genus CAIKZY01. The sequence goes on along the minus strand of JBILOY010000006.1, from coordinate 1,872 downwards.
CACGACAAAACTCCTCGAGATAAAGCAGAAACGGTGAGCGGGAATCAGTAGGAACGCGGAGCAGAGGGTGCGATCAGTCGCATGCGATCAGGCGTTGGCGTTGAACGCCAAGAGCGTCCATGCCTAGTTCCATGACGTCTCCGACCGATAGGTAGGTCGGCGGCTTCATGCCCAGGCCAACTCCAGGCGGAGTGCCCGTGTTGATGAGGTCACCGGGCTCGAGGACCATGAATTGGCTGAGATACCAGACCAGATGCGGAACATTGAAAACCATCGTCTTGGTCGTGCCTGTCTGCCGGCGCTGGCCGTTGACATCGAGCCACATGCTCAGGTCATGAACATCGGCAATCTCGTCAGGGGTGACGAGCCATGGACCACACGGGTTGAACGTCTCGCAGGACTTCCCCTTGCTCCACTGACCTCCGCGCTCGAGCTGGAACTCCCGCTCCGAGACGTCGTTGACCAGCGTGAACCCGGCGATATGTGCCCAGGCGTCTTCGGGCGAGGCCAGGTATCGGGCGCGTGCACCGATGACGATTCCCAGCTCGATCTCCCAGTCGGTCTTCGATGATGCGCGCGGAATGATCACGTCATCGTTGGGACCGATGACAGTGTTGGGGGCCTTGGTGAAGACGATCGGCTCGTCGGGGATGGGCATGCCCGACTCTGCGGCGTGATCCGCGTAGTTCAGCCCGATGCACACCACCTGCTGCGGTCGGGTAATCGGCGCACCGATCCGCTGGACACCTAGCGGCACTGCCCGACCGGCGGCGACCTGCTGCTCCACGAACGCGGACACGGCAGTGAGGTCGAGCCGGGCCAGGAAATCACCGTCGATGTCAGCGGTGATCTCGGAGATGTCGACGTAAGCGTCATCGGACACCATCACGGCGGGGATCTCACGGCCTAGCTGGCCGATGCGGGCGATTCTCATCTGTGCTCCTTGTCGGGTTCGGTCAATTGCGGTGCAGGGAAAAGATCGTGAGCACAGGCCAGGTACTCCAGGACGTGGGCGTAGGGCCGGTCGGTCGCTCGGGTCATGCCGATCTCGCAGGTCCGGTTGGCGCTTGCGTGGGCAACCACATCGAAGTCACGGACCTGTGCGGCCTGGGCCGCGGTCGCCGATGCCGTCAGTTCGGGGTGAAGCAGTCCGCGATCACCGGCGAATCCGCAGCACCCCCATGCCGTGGGTATTTCGACGCGGCTGGCGACCGTGCTGGCCAAGGCGAGTAGGTCGGGGGTGATTCCGAGCCGCGTCGTCGAGCAGGTCGGGTGCAGGGCGAGTGAAGGCAACCGCGCCGACTCGGGCAGGACCGGAAGTAACGGAAGTAACGTGTCACGGGCAAAAGTGATCGCGTCGATCACGGTGATCCTCCGACCACGTGCTGCCTCGACGGAGTCCAGCAGGCTCGTGAGGCCTTCCGTGCAGGAAGCAGCATCGACGATGACCGGCAGTCGGGCCCGGTCGGTGGCATGCCACAGCCACGACTGCATTCGATCGCGCATCTGAGCGTAGGCATCGGTTATGCCCTTGGAGGCAAAAGGCGTGCCGCAGCACGCATCCGCAATGCCTTCGGGTACCAGAATCTTTACCCCGGCCTTCTCGCACAAGGTCAGCAACGCCGCTGCCGCCCCGGGGTAGCCGGGTTCGGGCCCGAACATCGACCCGACACAGGCGGGCATGAACACCGCCACCGCATCATCGGCTGGTCGCGGTGTGCGTCGGCGGCCGCCGGTAGGAAGCCCGGAATCCCACAAGGGAACCGTGTCGGTGCCGACAATCCGGCGAGCAGCGCGACTAGCGGCGTGGCTTAGGCGCGGCAGGCGCTTCGCGATAGTCAGCGCCCGGGATGCAGTGGACGTCGTACGACC
>JBILOY010000055.1:0-2969 GCA_044374195.1 Candidatus Nanopelagicales bacterium | reverse complement strand
ACGGAATGAGGTCTTCGAGCTCGGCGTAGTCGTCGTCCTCGGCCAGTGACTCAGCGCGCGCGACCGGCCACACGGGCAGGTCAGTCTTCGCGATGGCCTCGGCGAACACGACGAGTGCCTTCTCGACAGCGAGATCGGAGTTCTCGGCCTCGACAACGATCTGGGCGCCGTAGCCCCAGGTGCCCATGCCGGTCGCAATGCCCTCGAGCGGGGCGACAGCGTCGGCGAGCACGATGGTCTCTTCGAGGGTGAACTCGCGGTCACCTTCGGCCTGCAGGGAAATGCTGTATCGCATGGGTTACCCCACCTTCGCTAGTCGGTTGGCCAGACGCTCGAGGCTAGCGAGGTTATGGCCGGAGTGCACCTCGTCGATGTAAGGATCCGCGACGATCATTCCGAGGGATGCGGGCACGTAGACGACCGCGTCACCGCGGTGCGGATTCACCCAGATCACCCGGTGCGCGATGCGCGAGAGGGCCTCCATGGACTCCGAAAGCGCCTGGGGCTCACCGCGATCGAGGCCGTCGGAGCAGATCACCACGATGGCGCCGCGGCCGAGGCGTGAGCGCCGGGCCTCGCGGGTGAATGCACGCAGGGAGTCACCGATCCGAGTGCCTCCGTCCCAGTCGAGAACCGACTCGCCCGCGCGGCGCATGGCCTCATCGGGGCTGCGGCGGTCGAGGGATTTCGTGATCCGGGTCAGGCGGGTACCGAAGCAGAAGACATCGACCTTGGCGTTCGCACGCCTGGCCGAATAGGCGAACTGCAGCAGGTTGCGCGAGTAGTCAGCCATCGAGCCTGAGACGTCGAGGATGAGAACGAGCGGACGCAGCTTCTCCTTACGCGTGCGGAAGCTGAGCTCACGCGGCTCGCCGAGGGCGCGCATCGACTCGCGCACCATGCGGCGCATATCGACCGTGCCGGGCCTGCGGGCACGGGTCATGCGATGCGTGCGGCGCTTGGGCGGAGTAACGCGCATGCGCGACATGAGTCGGCGCAGTTGGCGCACTTCCTCGTCGGTGCAATCGGCGAACGCCTTGTGACGGTAGATCTCCGAAGTACTCGCCACGTAACCGAGCTTGACCTCATCGGGGCTGATCTCGCCCGGCAGGCCCTCCTCGGTGTTCGGCACCTCGATAGTTGCGCCGGCATTCGATGATGACCGCATCATCTTCTTGACCTCTTCGGAACCGGTTGTTCCGTTGTCGAAGAAGAAGCGCTGGAAGATCTCGTTGTAGATCGGCACGTGCTCACGCCTGCGCACGAGAGTCGCGCGACCGGCCCAGTAGACGTCCATGACGTCAGTGACATCGAGTTCGTTGACCCCGGCGCAGAAGGTCAGGATGTCGTCGGTGCCGATCGGCAATCCGACGTCGCGCAGTGCGTGACCGAATTCGACGAAGACGGCATCGATCGCGTCAGGAGACGACATCCAGGACGCTCTTGGTCGTGTAGTCAAGATCGTCGCGATCCTTGATGACGGCACCGAGGGTGTCGATCGCGGCCTCGGGTGTCAGTGACTGCACGCCGAGGGCGTCGAGGCTCTCGGCCCAGTCGATGGTCTCGGCGACGCCGGGCAGCTTCTCGAGCTCCATGGCGCGCAGCTTGTTGACGGCCGAAACCACCTGCGCTGCAAGGGAATCAGTGACATGCGGCAGGCGCGAGCGGACGATCTGGACCTCTCGCTCCTGCTCGGGGAAGCCGATCCAGGTGTAGAGGCAGCGGCGCTTGAGTGCATCGTGAAGCTCGCGCGTGCGGTTCGAGGTGAGGATCACGATCGGGCGAGTTTCGGCAGCGATGGTGCCGACCTCGGGGATGGTGACCTGGAAGTCGCTGAGCAGCTCGAGCAGGAAAGCTTCGAACTCATCGTCGGCACGATCGACTTCGTCGATCAGCAGAACGCAGCGATCACCGGCACGCACGGCCTTCAGCAGCGGGCGCTCGACCAGGAAGCGCTCGCCGAAGAGATCCTCATCGGTGCTGGCTACCTCGGCCTGGCTGAGCGAACGCACGAACAGCATCTGCCGCGCGTAATCCCACTCATACAGGGCGTGGTTCATGTCGATGCCTTCGTAGCACTGCAGGCGAATCAGATCGCGTCCGAGCATCGTGGCCAGAGTGCGGGCCAGTTCGGTCTTGCCGACGCCCACCTCGCCCTCGAGCAGGATCGGGCGGCCGAGCTTCAGTGCGAGCAGCAGAGTCGTGGCGAGACCGCGATCGGCGATGTAGCCCTGGCCGCGCAGGTCGTCAGTAAGAGAGTCGACGGTGGTGCCGTCGAATTCAGAGGCCACAGGTTCAGCCGTTGTTCAGCATGGCGCCGAGCGATTGGCCCGTGCGCTTGCCCTCACGCTCAAGCTTGTTGCGCCACGCGTCGGGCACCGGGACGCCCTCTTCGCCGAAGCCGTCGAAGTTGACCTCTTTCATGTTGCGGCACGCCTTGTTCGGGTTGCACTCCTCATCGAGTTCCTGCATGGCGCCAGGGGTGCCTTGCCAGATATGGCGAAGTGCCTCGGTGGGACGCTCGGTGTCGCTGCTCATGATGGGCCTCTCCTTCTCTTAGGAAGGGTAGCAACGCCTGGGCAAACCCGCAGGCAGAGAACCAGGACCCCCCCTAGCCTTGGGGGGTGCCCCCCTTGATGAGCGTCGACGACTATCTGGCCCGCGTGCTCTCCCTCGTGAGCACCACGGAGGTCGTCAGCCTGCCGCTGACCGACTGCCTGGGCTGCGCCCTGGCCGCGGACGTCGTGGCCCCCTGGTCGTTGCCTAACTTCGACAACTCCTCGATGGACGGCTACGCCGTGCTGGCCGCCGATGTCGCCGGCGCCACCGCCGACTCACCCGCTGCCCTCGAGGTCATCGCCGACCTCGCGGCCGGGTTCACCACTGACCTGGCCGTACGCCCCGGCACCGCCATCCGCATCATGACCGGCGCCCCGATTCCCGCGGGCACGACCGCAGTCGTTCCGGTC
>JBILOY010000039.1:0-11663 GCA_044374195.1 Candidatus Nanopelagicales bacterium | reverse complement strand
CGCGGTGCACGGCGCGCAACTGTGCAAGAAGTACGCCGACGAGATGGCCGACGAAACTGACGTCTTCTTCGAGTACTCCCCCGAGTCCTACACCGGAACCGAGCTCGAATTCGCCGTCGAGGTCTGCGATGCGGTCACCGCAGTCTTCGCCCCCACACCTGATCGCAAGATGATCATCAACCTGCCGGCCACGGTCGAGATGGCAACGCCAAATGTCTACGCCGATTCGATCGAGTGGATGTCACGCAATCTGGCCCGACGCGATTCCCTCGTGCTGAGCCTGCACCCCCACAATGACCGCGGCACCGCCGTGGCCGCCGCGGAACTCGGATACATGGCAGGCGCAGACCGCATCGAGGGCTGCCTGTTCGGAAATGGTGAGCGCACCGGCAATGTGTGCCTGGTGACCTTGGGCCTGAACCTGTTCAGCCAGGGAGTCGACCCGCAGATCGACTTCAGCGATATCGATGAAATCCGCCGCACGGTCGAGTACTGCAACCAGATCCCGGTCAATGAGCGCCACCCCTACGGCGGCGACCTGGTCTACACCGCGTTCTCGGGCTCACATCAGGACGCCATCAACAAGGGTCTGAAGGTGATGGAGGCTGAGGCTGCCGAACTCGGCATCAGTGTCGACGATCACGTCTGGGCTGTGCCGTACCTGCCGATTGATCCCAAGGATGTCGGCCGCACCTACGAGGCCGTCATTCGCGTGAACTCGCAGTCAGGCAAGGGTGGCGTCACCTACATCATGCGGACCGAGCACAAGCTCGACCTGCCGCGTCGCCTGCAAATCGAGTTCTCCTCCGTCATCCAGCGCGTGACTGATGATGAAGGCGGCGAGATCAGTGGTGCAGAGATGTGGAACATCTTCTCCGCGGAGTACCTGCCTGACCCGGCTGCGCCGTGGGGTCGCTTCTCGCTCAAGTCGGTTAAGCAAGACTCCGATGTCGACGGCGAGACCAGCATCGACGCTGTCATCATCGATAACGCAACGGAGGCCAGGCTCACTGGCACCGGTAATGGACCAATCGCAGCATTCTGCGACGCCCTGGGCAAGCACGGCGTTGATGTGCGGGTTCTCGACTACGCCGAGCACGCCATGAGTGCAGGCGGCGACGCCAAGGCTGCTTCGTATCTCGAGTGCGCAGTCGACGGCACCGTGCTCTGGGGTGTCGGCATTGATCCGTCGATCACGACCTCATCGCTCAAGGCGATCATCTCCGCGGTGAACCGGGCTGTCCGTAGCGCCTAACTCACAGGCATGACGAAGGGCCGCGGTCAATCACCGCGGCCCTTCGTCATGCCTAGTGACTATCCGACGAGGTCGACCGACTCTGCCCAATTCGCGCCGATCGCAGTCGAGATGCCATCAAGGGTGGCCTTATCGACAGCGGAATCAACGGTAAGCACCACGAGGGCAGAACCGGCGTTGTCGGGGCTGACCTGCATGCCACCGATATTGATGCCGGCCTCGCCGAGCTTTTGGCCGATGGTGCCCACCACGCCGGGGCGATCGCTGTAGCTCAGGAAGATCAGGTGATCGCTGACCTGAACGTCGACATCGTGACCATCGACCTCGACCAGCTTGGCAATGTTGCGCGGTCCGGCAACGGTGCCAGCCACGCTCACGGACTTGCCGTTGGTCAGGGTCAGCGTGACACGAACCAATGAGCGGTGATCGGGGCTGACCGTGTCGGAGGTCAACGCAACCTCGACCCCACGCTGCTGAGCGAGCACCGGGGCGTTGACGAACGAGACGGGGTCGTTAACGAGAACCTGGAAGACACCCTTGAGTGCCGAGAGCTCGAGCACTCGAACATCCTCAGTGGCAGCCTCGCCGAGTACCTGAACATCAACGCGCACGACGGCATCAGTGGCCAGTCCGCAAGCGATGGACCCGAGCTGTTCGGTAAGCGGCAGCAGCGGCTTGATGATCTGTGCGAGCTGGCCGCCCTGGACGTTTACGGCGTCGGGAACGAGCTCGCCGGCGAGCGCGAGGCGCACCGAACGTGCCACGGCGATACCGGCTTTCTCCTGAGCCTCATCGGTGGATGCGCCCAGATGAGGGGTAGCGACAACCTGTTCGAGGGTGAACAGTGGCGAATCGGTGCAGGGCTCCTTGTTGAACACATCAAGGCCCGCGCCAGCCACGCGGCCGTCAACGAGCGCCTGATACAAAGCAGCCTCGTCGACAATGCCGCCGCGAGCCGCGTTGATGATGTGCACAGTCGGCTTGACCTTGTGCAGGGCCTCGTCGCCGATCAGGCCCACGGTCTCGGGGGTCTTGGGAAGGTGCACGGTAATGAAGTCAGCCTCGGCGAGCAGGTCATCGAGGCTGACCATGCGGACGCCCAGCTGCGCGGCGCGAGCGGGCTGCACGTAGGGGTCATAGGCGATGAGCTTGACGCCGAATGCCGAGAGGCGCTGGGCCACGAGGACGCCGATGCGTCCGAGGCCCACGACACCCACGACCTTGTCGGCCACCTCGACACCGGTGTACTTCGAGCGCTTCCACTCGCCATTGGCGAGGGCGGCAGCCGCGGGCACCACATTGCGCGCTGAGGCGAGCAGGAGCGCTACAGCCAGCTCGGCGGCTGAGACGATGTTCGAGGTGGGCGCGTTCACGACCATGACACCGGCCTGGGTGGCCGCCTTGACGTCGACATTGTCCAGGCCGACACCAGCTCGGGCGATCACCTTGAGGTTCTTCGCCGCGGCAATCGCCTCGGCGTCGACCTGGGTTGCCGAGCGAACGAGGATGGCATCGACATCGGCGATCGCAGGAAGCAGTTCAGCGCGGTTAGCGCCGTCACAGGTCACAATCTCGAAATCAGGGCCCAGGGCCTCGACGGTGGCGGGAGAGAGCTCTTCGGCAATGAGTACGCGGGGCTTAGTCACCCCAGAATCCTATCGGGGGCCATGAGGGGCGCCGACTGAGCAGTCAGGGCTGTGAACGAGGTCACCTTCCTCCCTTTTCGTCACCCCTGGCATGCGAATGGCCCGCCGACAAACGGCGGGCCATTCGGGGAGTGCTAGCGGGCTGCGGTGCCCTCGACGTAGTCGTCGTTCTTATTCTCGACCCAGCTCATCAGCTTGCGAAGCTCGCGGCCGACTCCCTCAATCTGGTGCTTCTCGCCCTTGGCGCGAAGTTCCTTGAACTCATTGGCACCGGAGAGCTGGTCATTGACGAAGCGCTCGGCGAATGAACCGTTTTGGATGTCGGCGAGAACGGCCTTCATGTTCTCTTTGACACTCGGGTCGATGACACGCGGGCCGGAAACGTAGTCACCGTACTCAGCGGTGTCGGAGACGCTCCAGCGCTGCTTGGCAATACCGCCTTCGTACATGAGGTCGACGATGAGCTTGAGCTCATGCAGGCACTCGAAGTAGGCAACCTCGGGCTGGTAGCCGGCTTCGACGAGAGTCTCGAAGCCGTACATGACCAGCTGCGATGCGCCACCGCAGAGAACAGCCTGCTCGCCGAAGAGATCGGTCTCGCATTCCTCGGTGAACGTGGTCTTGATGCCACCCGCACGCAGGCAGCCAATGGCCTTGGCGTACGAGAGCGCCAGCGGCCAGGCATTGCCCGTGGCATCCTGCTCGACGGCAACGATTGCGGGGACGCCACGGCCGGCCGCGTACTCGCGACGAACCAGGTGGCCGGGGCCCTTCGGGGCGACCATGCATACATCGACATTGGCCGGCGGGGTGATGTAGCCGAAGCGAATGTTGAAGCCATGGGCGAAGAAGAGTGCGTCGCCTGCCTGCAGGTTCGGCTCAATGGACTCCTTGTAGAGCCCGGCCTGAACATGATCGGGCGCGAGAATCATGATGACGTCAGCTTCCGCGGCTGCCGTCGCAGGATCGACGACACGCAGGCCGGCTTCTTCCGCCTTCTTGGCGCTGGCCGAACCCGGGCGCAGCCCGACGCGAACGTCAACGCCGGAGTCGCGCAGGCTCATGGCATGGGCGTGGCCCTGGCTGCCGAAGCCGATGATGGCAACGACGCGACTTTGGATAATGGACAGATCGGCATCGCCGTCGTAGAACAACTCGGCCACGGGGGCACTCCTTTGGATTTTGGTTCGTGCTAACTAAGGGTTGAGGGTATCTGCCCGACTCAGCGGCGGGTAGATCGGCAGGTATCCGGGTAACTGAGCCCTCGGGCTCAGGCTCCCTTCTCGGCCGGGCGGGCAGCCCGATCGGTGATGGATCGTGCGCCACGACCCACGGCGACCATGCCCGACTGCACGAGCTCCTTGACCCCGAAGGGCTCGAGAACCTTGAGCAGGGCGGTTAGTTTGTCGTTGTTGCCCGTGGCCTCGATGGTCAAAGCGTCGGGGGCCACGTCGACCACCTTGGCGCGGAACATCTGGACGGTCTCCAGGATGCTCGAGCGCGACTCGTTGTCTGAGCGCACCTTGACCAGCATGATCTCGCGCTGGACAGAGGACTCGGTATCGAGTTCGACGATCTTGAGCACGTTGATCAGCTTGTTCAGCTGCTTCGTCACCTGCTCGAGCGGGGAATCCTCGACGTTGACCACGATGGTCATACGAGAGATGTCGGCAATCTCGGTCGGACCAACGGCCAAGGACTCGATGTTGAACCCACGACGGGAGAACAACGAGGCCACGCGCGCGAGCACGCCCGGCTTGTTCTCTACCAGAACTGACAGTGTGTGCCTGGACATCAGTCGTCACTTCCCCACTCGGGCGCCAAGTCGCGCGCAATCTGGATGTCATCGTTGCTTGCGCCGGCAGCCACCATCGGCCACACCATCGCGTCGCGGTGCACGATGAAGTCGATAACCACCGGAGCATCGTTCAGGCTCATCGCCTTCTCGATCGTGGCATCCACCTCTTCAGGCGATTCGCAACGCAGTCCGTGGCATCCGTAGGCATCTGCCAGCTTCACGAAGTCGGGGATGCGGTACGAGTGGAGGTCGGTGTTGGAGTAGCGCGAGTTGTAGAACAAGGTCTGCCACTGGCGCACCATGCCAAGGCTTGAGTTGTTCATGAGCGCGACCTTGATCGGGATCTCGTTGATGGTGCAGGTGACGAGCTCCTGGTTGGTCATCTGGAAGCAGCCGTCACCGTCAACTGCCCAGACGGTCTTATCCGGGGCTCCGACCTTTGCGCCCATCGCAGCAGGGACCGCGAAGCCCATCGTGCCGAGACCGCCAGAGTTGATCCACGTATTCGGCTTCTCGTAATTGATGAATTGTGCAGCCCACATCTGGTGCTGGCCGACTCCTGCGGTGAAGATCGAGTCAGTGCCGGAGATCTCGCCCAGCCGCTTAATGACGTACTGCGGCGCGAGTGAACCGTCGTCGGGAGTCTCGTACCCCAGCGGGTAGGTCTCCTTCATTCGCGTCAGCTGCTGCCACCAGGCTCCGTAGTCACCACGGCGACCGGCCTCGAACTCGGCCTCGAGCGCCACGATGAGCTCGGGGATGATCTCGGAGAGATCGCCCACGATCGGCACATCGGCATGACGGTTCTTGCCGATCTCGGCAGGATCGATATCGGCATGGATGACCGAGGCATTCGGTGCGAATGTCGAGAGCTTGCCGGTGACGCGATCGTCGAAACGTGCCCCCAAGGTGATGAGCAGGTCAGAGTTCTGAAGGGCGCCGACAGCTGACACTGAGCCGTGCATGCCGGGCATGCCCATGTGCTGGGGATGCGTGTCGGGGAATGCACCACGCGCCATCAGCGTGGTGACTACCGGCAGGCCGGCAATCTCGGCCAGCTTGCGCAGTGACTCCGAGGCGCCGGCGCGAATCACGCCGCCGCCGATGTAGAGCACCGGTGCCTTGGCATCGACGATCATGCGAGCGGCTTCACGCACCTGCTTGGCGTGTGGCCGCGTGACCGGGTGGTAGCCCGGCAGATCAATGCTCGCGGGCCAGTCGAAGGTGGTCATGGCCTGCAGGGCGTCCTTGGCGACATCGACGAGCACCGGGCCGGGGCGTCCGGACGAGGCAAGGTAGAAGGCCTCGGCGATGGCACGCGGAATGTCATCAGCCTTGGTGACCAGGAAGCTGTGCTTGGTAATCGGCATCGTGATGCCGCGGATATCAGCTTCCTGAAAGGCGTCGGTGCCGATGAAGGATGAGGAGACCTGACCGGTAATCGCCACCATCGGGACGGAGTCCATGTTGGCGTCGGCGATCGGGGTCACCAGGTTCGTGGCACCTGGGCCCGAGGTCGCCATGCAGACGCCGACCTTGCCGCTGGTGTACGCGTAGCCCTCAGCCGCATGCCCGGCGCCTTGCTCGTGGCGCACCAGGATGTGCCGAATCTGGCTCGAGTCCATCAGGGGGTCGTACAGGGGCAGGATCGCCCCGCCGGGGATGCCGAAGATGTCGGTCACCCCTGCCGCCTCCAGGGAATGCACCAGGCTCTGCGCTCCGGTGATCTGCTCGCTCATCAATTCCTTCTTTGTCCGTGCCTGCTCAATGAAAAACCCCCCGACCCGGCTGGGTAACGGAGGGCGCGCGTGGGGATGCTGCTTAGCCCACGCGCTCGATAACTACTACAACCAAAGCCATGGCAGGAGATTACCGCATCCTGGCCTCCTGCGTCACGTAATGGGGATTCTCGTCCCCTAGTCGCAGACGGCTCCCTTGCTCGCTGAGCCCACGAGCTTGGCGTACTTGGACAGGACGCCCCGCACGTACCGCTGGGGCAAGGGCACGAAAGCGGCCCGGCGTGCCTCCAGCTCGGCCTCATCGACCAGGAGGTCCAACGTGCGCTCACCGATATGGATTCGGATCCGGTCGCCGTCTCGAACGAGTCCGATCGGACCGCCATCGACTGCCTCCGGGGCCACGTGCCCGACGCACAGGCCGGTGGTTCCGCCCGAGAACCGGCCATCGGTGATCAGCAAGACATCCTTGCCCAGACCCGCCCCCTTAATGGCCGCGGTGACCATGAGCATCTCTCGCATTCCGGGGCCGCCCTTGGGGCCCTCGTACCGAATGATGATCACGTCACCGGCCTGAATCGTGCCGTCCTCAAGGGCATCCATGGCTGCCTGCTCGCGCTCGAATACCCGCGCGGGCCCCTCGAACTGATCGACGGGGACGCCAGCGTTCTTCACGACGGCTCCCTCGGGGCACAAGGATCCGGAGAGAATCGTGATCCCGCCGGTCGGCGCGATGGCGTTGGCAGAGGCCTTCAGGATCATCCCATCGGGATCCGGAGGGTCGATCATGGCAAGGTTCTCGGCCATGGTGCGGCCGGTGACGGTCAGGCAGTCACCGTGCAGGAGTCCGGCATCCAGCAGGGCCCGCATGACCACTGGTACGCCACCGACGCGATCGACGTCACTCATGACGTATTGACCGAAGGGCTTCACGTCGGCGAGCAACGGGACCTTGGAGCCGATGCGATGGAAGTCCTCGATCTCCAACTCGACATGCGCCTCGTGGGCGATCGCGAGGAGGTGCAGCACGGCATTCGTCGAACCTCCGAAGGCCATCACGACCGCGATCGCATTCTCGAGTGACTGCCGGGTGATGATGTCGCGGGTGGTGATGCCCTGGCGGATGAGTTCGACCACTGCTTCACCCGACTTACGGGCGAAGCCGTCACGGCGACGATCGACGGCCGGCGGCGCTGCAGAGCCAGGAAGTGACATACCCATTGCCTCGGCAGCGCTGGCCATCGTGTTGGCGGTGTACATGCCACCGCATGCGCCTTCACCCGGGCAGATCGCCCGCTCGATGGTGTCGACATCCTCACGCGACATCAGGCCACGCGCACATGCACCGACCGCCTCGAAGGCATCGATGATGGTGACGTCCTTCTCCGTGCCGTCCGAGAGCTTCACGTGCCCGGGCAGGATCGAGCCTGCGTAGACGAAGACCGACGCGAGGTCGATCCGAGCCGCTGCCATGAGCATGCCGGGCAGAGACTTATCGCAACCGGCGAACGTGACCATTCCGTCGAGGCGCTCGGCCTGCATGACGGCTTCGACCGAATCAGCGATGATCTCGCGCGACACGAGTGAGAAGTGCATGCCCTCATGTCCCATCGAGATGCCGTCGGAGACCGAGATGGTTCCGAACTGCATCGGGAAGCCACCACCGGCGTGCACGCCTTCCTTGGCGGCAATCGCCAGCCGGGCTAGCGAGAGATTGCAGGGCGTGATCTCGTTCCAGCTCGAGGCAATTCCGATCTGCGGCTTCGAGAAGTCGTCATCGGTCATGCCGACCGCGCGCAGCATTCCACGCGCTGCGGATCGCTCAAGGCCCTCGGTGACGTCTACGCTGCGCGGCTTCATGTTGGTCATTCCAACAGCATAAAGGCACCCTCGACAGCCGCTCGGTTGGCCTACGCAGTCACGACACGACGACGGACATCAACGGCTGCCCCAGGGCAAACCGCGTCAGCTGATCAGCAACGAGTCGGCGCGCGCGGGGCAAGAACGCCGTGGAATTGCCTCCCACGTGCGGACTGATGAGTACCCCGGGCAAGGTCCACAGCGGGTGCCCGAGCGGAAGGGGCTCAGGATCGGTGACATCAAGGGCTGCCCGAATTCGACCCGAGCCCACCGCCGCAACGAGCGCGTCTGTATCGACGACCGGGCCACGGGAAAGGTTCACGAGCAGGGCGCCCTCGGCCAGTCGAGCCAGGAAACCCGCATCGACGAGGCCACGGGTGCGCTCATCCAGCGGAAGAGCCAGCACCACGATGTCGGCATCCGGCAGCAGGCCGAGCAGATCGTCAACCGAATGAACTCCCGGACGAGCCGCACGGCCCACCATGACGACATCGGCCTCGAATGGCAGGAGGCGGTCCCGCAGAGCCGTGCCGACGCCTCCGGCCCCGACGATCAGGACCTTCTTGTCGACCAGCGCTTCACGTCGGGAGTGCCGCCACTCTCCGCTGGGCATCGCACGCGCGAAGTCATCGATGCCCCTGAGCGAAGCCAAGATCAGCCCGACCCCGAGCTCCGCGGTGCTGGCATCGTGGACTCCGCCGGCATTGCACAGCGTCACTCCAGGTGGCAGGTACTTAAGGGCCGACTCGAAACCGGCGGTGAGCAACTGCACCACCTGAAGCTCAGGCATGCGCTCCATCAGTGCGAGGTCGTCAACTGGGCCCATGTACGCCGGGACGTAGAAGACGACTTCGTCTAACCGCTCGGTCAGTGGGAAAGGCGGATCCGCCGGACGCACGTCACTGGGGAGCATCGCGCCCCGCACGGCTACTCCGACACCCCGAGCCGCTCCAGGAGGAGCGTGCGCACCTTGGCGGCATCGGCCTGGCCCTTGGTGGTTTTCATGACCGCGCCGACGATGGCACCAGCGGCCTGGATCTTGCCGCTCTTGATCTTCTCGGCGACATCGGGTGACGCGGCCAGTGCCTCGTCGATCGCCGCAAGAAGTGCACCGTCGTCACTGACGACCGCTAGCCCTCGGTTGGACACGACTTCGTCGACCGTGCCCTCGCCATTGATGAGGCCGTCGAATACCTGGCGGGCCAGCTTGTCGTTCAGGCTTCCGGCAGAGATGAGGGCCTCAACCTGCTTGATGTCAGCAGGAGTAACACTCAGGGAGTCGAGCTCAACGCCGGTGTCATTAGCCACTCGCAGCAGTTCACCTGTCCACCACTTACGGGCGGCAGCAGCATCGACACCTGCGGCGATAGTGGCCTCGACGAGTTCGATCGCACCAGCATTGGCAAGCGACTGCAATTCGAACTCATTGATGTTCCACTCGGCCTGGAGGCGAGCACGCTTTACTGCGGGCATCTCCGGCATGGTGGCACGAAGCTCTTCTACCCACTCGCGGCTCGGAGCAACGGGCACGAGATCGGGCTCGGGGAAATAGCGGTAGTCCTCGGCTTGCTCCTTCGAGCGACCACTAGTGGATCGACCGGTGTCCTCGTGGAAGTGGCGGGTCTCCTGAATGATGCGGCCACCGTTGTTCAGCACCGACGCCTGTCGTTCGATCTCACTGCGCACCGCACGCTCGACCGAACGAAGTGAGTTGACGTTCTTGGTCTCCGACCGCGTGCCCCATTCGGCACCAGGCACGGCAATCGAGAGGTTGACGTCGCAGCGCATCGAGCCTTCCTCCATTCGCGCGTCGGAGACTCCGAGGGCGATGATGACATTGCGTAGTTCGGTGACATACGCGCGCGCAACCTCGGGTGCGAGACGACCGGTTCCCGTGACCGGCTTGGTGACGATCTCGATCAGCGGAATACCGGCACGGTTGTAGTCAACGAGCGAGTAGTCGGCGCCGTGGATGCGGCCGGTGGCGCCGCCTGCGTGCGTGAGCTTGCCGGTGTCCTCCTCCATGTGCACGCGCTCGATCTCGACACGCACGACCTGCGGGCCGTCGGGGGTCTCGACCGTGACATCGAGATAGCCGTCGAAACACAATGGCTCGTCGTACTGGCTGATCTGGTAATCCTTAGGCATGTCGGGATAGAAGTAGTTCTTGCGAGCGAAACGGCACCACTCGGCGATGGTGCAGTTCAGTGCGAGTCCGATGCGGATGGTCGACTCGACGGCAGAACGGTTGACGACGGGCATGGAGCCCGGCAGCCCGAGGCACACCGGGCACACCTGGGTGTTGGAGTCAGCTCCGAAGTTCGTCGAGCAACCGCACCACATCTTCGAATTGGTGCCGAGCTCGACGTGAGTCTCGAGACCGATTACCGGGTCGTAACCACTGATGGCCTCGTCGTAATCGAGGTAGACATCGACCTCGCCATTGGTCATGTTCTGAGTGCTCATAGTGCGGGTGCCTCCTCGATCAGCAGGTGACCCCACTTGTCAGTGAGCGCTGCTTCGAGCGCACCGCCGGCGAGGTAGAGACGGTCATCAGCCATGGCCGGAGCCATAATCTGCATACCCACGGGCAGGCCATCCTCGGGAGCCAGGCCGATCGGCAGGCTCATCGCGCCGATGCCGGCGAGATTCACGGGGATGGTCGCGACATCGTTGAGGTACATCGCGAGCGGATCATCGAGCTTCTCGCCCAGCTTGAATGCCGTTGTTGGCGCTGTCGGTGACACGAGCACATCGACCTTCTCGAAGGCCTCATTGAAGTCGCGCGTGATAAGTGTGCGCACCTTCTGCGCCTGGCCGTAATACGCGTCGTAGTAGCCACTCGAGAGGGCGTAAGTGCCGAGCATGATCCGGCGCTTGACCTCGGGGCCAAAGCCGGCCTCGCGCGTGATCGCCATGACCTGCTCGACCGAGTTCTTGCCATCGTCACCGGCGCGCAGGCCATAACGCATGCCGTCGAAACGGGCCAGGTTGCTCGAGGCCTCCGACGGAAGGATCAGGTAGTAGGCGCCGAGGGCATACTCGAAGTGCGGGCACGAGACCTCGACGATCTCGGCACCGAGTTCACGCAGGATGTCGAGAGCCTCGGAGTAACGCTGCGAAACACCGGACTGATAACCGTCGCCCATGAGCTCGGTCACCACGCCAATGCGCATGCCGCGCACGTCAGCCCTCTTCGCGGCTGCCACGACATCGGGAACCGGAGCATTGATCGAAGTGGAGTCACGCGGGTCATGCCCCGCGATTGCGGCATGAAGCAACGCGGTGTCGAGCACGCTGCGCGCACACGGGCCGGGCTGATCGAGTGACGAGGCAAGCGCAATCTGCCCGTAGCGCGAAACCCCACC
>JBILOY010000005.1:0-118040 GCA_044374195.1 Candidatus Nanopelagicales bacterium | reverse complement strand
TTTCGGGCCGCCCCCTTCCCGCGACTAACTACTGAATGCCGGCCTCAGCGCAGGCCTTCTTCAGCTCGTCGGTGGTGCACAGGCGCTCGGCCGTGGTGAAGCCATCAGCAACGACATCCTTGACGGTGTCCTTGGTGATGCCCTGCGGAACCAGGAGAACGCTGGGGACGTCCATGCCGGTCTCGCTGTCGGCGGTTGCGCCGGTTGCCAGTGCGTCAGCAGCGGCCTGGTCACCATTGATGAGGGCGATGGCGAGTGCAGCTGCAGCCTCGGCCTCCTTCTTGATGGCCTTGTAGACCGTCATGCACTGGGTGCCGAGCAGCACGCGCTGCAGGCCCTCGTCAGTTGCATCCTGGCCGGTAACCGGGATCTTGCCGGCCTGGCCGTTGCGCTCGAGGACTGCGATTGCAGCTCCGCCGAGACCATCGTTTGCGGCTGCGACGCCGACGAAGTCACCGTTTGCCTTGGTGAACATCTGCTCGAAGATCGTGCCGGCCTTGGTGTTGTCCCAGTCCGGAACAGCCTGATCAGCGGCAACGGTGTAACCGGCGCCGGTGACAACTGCCTCGTAGCCCTGCTTGAACAGCGTGGCGTTGTTATCGGTCGGCGAGCCGTTCAGGAGTGCAACGGGGCCTTCGGTGATGCCGGCGCCCTGGAGGCAGCCAACGAGACCTTCACCGATTGCGGTGCCGACTGCAACGTTGTCGAAGGACACGTAGTAGTTGGCGTTGCCACCAAGGGTCAGGCGGTCGTAGTCGATAACCGGGACGCCCTGTGCGGCGGCCTTGGCGATGACTGCGGCAGCCGACGGGCTGTCGAGACCGACGATGAGCAGTGCGCCCACGCCCTCAGCCAGCATCTGGTCAGCGATGGTGGCGAACTTTGCCTTGTCACCATTGGCGTTCTGGATGTCGGCCTCAATGCCGGCAGCCGCGAATGCGTCAGCCAGGAACGGACGGTCTGCGGTCTCCCAGCGAGCAGACGATGCTGCGTCGGGGAGGATGACGCCGACCTTGCCGCCTGCTGCGGGTGCCGAGGCGGCTGCGGACTCTGCCGGTGCTGCGCTCTCCGAGCTGCTGCTCGAGGAACCGCCGCAGGCGGTGATGAGAAGTGACGCAACCGCGAGGCCGGCCACTGCTCCGATGATCTTGCGTGACATAAAGGTGTTTCCCTTCATTGTGTGGGTCGATCCATGATGTGGTGCGTGAAACGCTGTCGTTGCTATATGCCGAGGATCCGGTCAATAACGAGTTGATCCAGCGCTTCGTTCCCGTACCCCCGGGTTGCGAGGGATTGAGGATCGAAGCTCTCGTTCAGCAATGCCGACGCGGCTGCCGTGGAGTACGGACCGACAGTCGGTACCGCGAGTTCCGGAACGCCGGCATTTGCCATTGCCTTCGCAACTCGGGGATCTTGGTCGAACTCGCGGGCCTTGGCCGCGAGTGCGAGGTATGTGCGCATGCACCCGCGGGCGAAGTCCCAGATTCCGTCGCCGCCCTCATTGCGGTACGGACGGGCATCGAAGTGCTTGGGACCGTCGTAGCCCGAGTTCTCGAGAAGTCGGACCAAGAAGAAGTTGTCCTTGATGCCTTCGGAACCGAAGCGGAGGTCTTGGTCGTAACGCCCGATCTTCTGATCGTTCAAGTCAATGTGGAACAGCTTCTTTTGCCACAGGGCCTGTGCGACACCCTGGTAGAAGCTGAGTCCTGCCATGGTCTCGTGGGCGACCTCGGGGTTCAGGCCGACGAGTTCGGGGTGCTCGAGCATTTCGATGAAGGCCATTGCGTGACCAATGGTCGGCAGGAACGTATCGCCGCGGGGCTCATTGGGCTTTGGCTCGATGGCAAAGCGAATGTCATAACCCTTGTCCACTACATACCCGCAGAGGAAGTCCATGGCCTCCTTGTAACGCGAGAGTGCATCGCCCGGCTCCTTGCTCGCCGCTGACTCGACACCTTCACGCCCGCCCCACAGCACGTAGGTCGGGGCGCCGAGCTCCGCAGCGACATCAAGATTGCGCAGGGTCTTCTGAATCGCGAGACGCCGCACATCACGGTCATTCGAGGTGAACGCGCCGTCCTTGAACATCGGGTGCCAGAACAAATTCGTGGTGGCCATCGAGCAGACGATGCCCGTCTCCTCAAGACCCTTCTTGAAGCGATCAAGTTCCGCGCGACGCTGCGACTCAGGAGCGCCGAAGGTCATCAAGTCGTCGTCATGGAAGCTGACGCCCCAGGCACCGATGTCCGCAAGGCCACGAATGAAGTCGACTGGATCGATGGGCGGGCGAGTCGCGTCACCGAAGGGGTCGCGCCCGGGGTGACCGATGGTCCACAGGCCGAAGGCGAACTTGTGTTCGGGCTTGGGGGTCAAATCATCCGACATTGAATCTCCGCTCGCCCTTAGGGGCATCGAGTACATCAGCGCAATATGTTGCGAGCCACAACATATGCATGCATCTCGCGCTTCGCAAGGCGAATACGGTCACAAATCGGTGTCGGTCGATAACGATTTGGCAACGTGAGAACGTGGAATTCGGGGCAGCCATTCCCCCGGACGGATGGCGGAGAAATTCCTCCGCTCACAGAGAAAGACTCAGGTGACCGAACGGATCAACTTCTTATTGATGAACTCCTCGATACCCAAGGTGCCCAGCTCACGGCCGAAGCCCGAGCGCTTGGTTCCACCGAAGGGTAGGTCGGGTGCATCAAGGCCAACGCCGTTGATAAAGACCATGCCGGTGTCGAGTGCATTGGCGACTCGAATTGCCTGGGCCTGATCCGTGGTGAAGACGTAGGAACCGAGGCCATAGGGAGTGTCGTTCGCGATGCGGATCGCATCGGCCTCGTCCTTCGCACGGTAGACCTGCGCCACGGGGCCGAAGAGCTCCTCGCGGTAAGCCGGGTTATCCGACGCGACATTCGTCAGCACACCGGTCGGGAAGAAGCAGCCATTTCGCTCCCCGGCGGTTGCGAGTGACGCACCAGCCGCGACTGCACGATCAACCTGACCGCCAAGATTTGCGGCAGCCGCAGCAGACGACAGCGGGGTTTCAGCCTCCATTGCCAGCATCTTCTCGGTAAAAGCCGACACGAATGAGTCGTAGAGCGAATCGATGATGACGAAGCGCTTCGCTGCATTGCAGGCTTGGCCGGTGTTATCGGTGCGAGCGAAAATCGCAGAATCGACAGTGGCATCAAGATCATCGGTGCTCAGCAGGATGAACGGATCAGATCCGCCCAACTCCAGAACTACCTTCTTGAGATTGCGGCCGGCAATCTCCGCGACGGCAGCACCCGCACGCTCGGAGCCGGTAAGCGAAACGCCGCGAACGGTCGGATCAGCGATGATGTCGGCAACCTGCTCGTTAGTCGCGTAGATGTTCGTATACACGCCTGCCGGGACTCCAGCGTCGACGAAGATCTGTGCGATGAACGCTGCCGACTCCGGGCACTGCGGTGCGTGCTTCAGAAGCACGGTGTTGCCGAGTGCAAGGTTCGGGCCGGCGAAACGCGCGACCTGATAGGCCGGGAAGTTCCAGGGCATGATGCCAAGAATCGTGCCGACTGACGACGGGCGGATCACGGCAGTTCCTTCGCCATCAGCCATGGCAATCGGCTGGTCGGCAAGCAGACGCTCGGCATTCTCCGCGTAGTAGTCGTAAATCATCCCGCTGAACTCGATCTCGCCGACTGCGTCAGCGAGAGGCTTGCCCATCTCGCGCACGATGATGGCGCCGAGCTCTTCGGCACGCTCAGTGTGCAGTTCACCGATGCGCTTCACGATCGCGGCACGCTCAGAAACGGGGCGAGCGGACCAAGCGGCATGCGCCGCGGAATTGCTCGCGACGGCTGAGCGAATCTCGGCGTCGGTGGCGGTCGGGTAGGCCTTGATCTGCTCGCCGGTGGCCGGGTCGACAACTGCGTACATCATGATGACTCTCCTCGTTCACTACGACTCTTGCTCATTTCGTGGCGCTTTCGGTCACTGCCTCGTCGCATCAACCAGTCGAGGACCGAACCCACCACTTACCTTGCTCTCAGCCTTCCAGATTCCGTGCGGCAAGAGGCGCTAAGCAGGTAATTGGGCTCGAAGCACCCCGAATTTCCTCGCCTGCTCCGCACTACGATTAGTCCATGCAGAACGCTTCACCGTCGACCTCGGTCGCGCCCGCAGGAGGAATTCTCCTTCATATCGGGGTCCATAAGACCGGAACCACGGCGATCCAGGCCGCGCTCGCGAATGCCCGACCCAAACTGAGCACCTACGCAGTCCAGTACCCGGGTTCGCATCAGGCCCACCGGTCTATCGCCTCTTCCGCGATGAATCGCCGCCTGGGCTGGCGGCCGGGAGGAGCCCCTGACCCCGAGCCGGCGGCTTGGCAGGAGTTCGTCCGAGACTCACGGTCATTCGCGGGAGTGACCGTGTGCTCGAGCGAGTTCTTCGCCGAGTCCGACGATGCCACCGCGAAGTCCATCATCGACGCAATCGGCGTCGACAATGTTCACGTCGTCATCACCCTTCGCAATCTCGGCAAGATCCTGCCCTCCGCGTGGCAGCAACTTCTCAAGTCGGGCTATGAGGTCGATTACGCCGACTGGCTCGATAATGCCTTCAACGCTGTTGAACCTGAGCTACACGCGAAGTCACGTAACTTCTGGATCCGTCATCGCCACGACACTGTGGTGCGTCGCTGGGCAGATCTTGTCGGCCCCGAGCGAGTTACCGTCGTCGTAGTCGACGACTCTGATCGCACGGGTATCTACTCCGCGTTCGAGCAGTTGCTGGGTATTCCTGCCGGCGAGCTGGCGGCGTTCAGGGATGAGTCGAACAACCGATCGATGACGGTTCCTGAAGCTCAGTTCCTTCGGGCACTAAATATCGCGGTCGGTGGTGGCAAGGGCTGGAAGCCCTACAGCCATAAGCAACACGACGGACTCATCAAGGCAATGACCGAGGGCCGCTCCGCCCCGGCAGGCGAATTGCGAATCGAGACTCCGCAGTGGGCACTCGATCGTGCAGCCGAACTCGCCCGCACGTATGTCACGGTGATTCGCGAACTCGGCGTGAATGTCATCGGTGATCTTGGCGTCCTTGAGGCGAGACTCACCGGGCCTGAGGAGATTGACTACTCGAGCGTGGATCGACTGCCGATCGATGCTGCCGTGGCCTCGGTGCTGGGAGCAATGGGCACACGATCATCGCGCAACAAGCCGCGAACGGGTTTTCTGGCTCGCACAGGGCGCAAGCTCTTTCGCTCTTGGAGCGCCGACTAAATCCTGACGAGTGCATCGTGGTGGGTCGCCCGGGGCTCGAACCCGGAACCTACGGATTAAAAGTCCGCAGCTCTAACCATTGAGCTAGCGACCCAGGGACTGGTCTGATTTTTGGACCGTAACTTGGTCTGAAATTGCCAGTACCCTCGGCAAGGTTACTGGTGGGGTCAGTTTGAGTGTTTAGGTGATCACCGATCGTGACGTCGATCAAGACATCACAGTAGAAGCGGCCTTGAAAGGCAGTGCGGGTATGCCTCGGCCAGAGGCCTTGTGTGTGCTGATGGGATTCCTGCCCGTCGCTGAGTGGCCAGGCGGGCTCAGCACGAGAATCCGGCACTATTGTTCCCAGCATGTGGCGATCACTGGCGATGGTGGGGATCTTGGCGGCCGGGGTGCTCATGGCGCCGTCGGCGGCGGCAGACAACGATACGTCGATCGGAGCCGGAGAGGTTACCTGCCGACCGGGACCCGAGGCGAACTGCAGCGATGTGGTCCACAAGTGGAAGTTTGACCACAACGGTGACCTGCGGGAAGCAAACTTCAGACGGGCGAAACTGCACGGAGCTGACCTGCAGGGAGCGCGCCTAGACGGTGCCAATTTCAGAAATGCCGTGTTGCGCGGCGCTGACCTCAGTGACGCCAATCTCAGTGACGCTGACCTGCGCGGCGCGAACCTCACTGACGCTGACCTCAGTGACGCCAATCTCATTGACGCTGACCTGCGCCGCGCGAACCTGAGAGGCGCGGACCTGCGCGGAGCGCGCCTTCCCTTCTCAGACATGCGAGGTGTGAACCTGAGTGGCGCGGACCTGACCGGCGCGATCTTGCCGTATGCGAACGTGACCTATGCGGACCTGACCTATGCGAACCTGACCCGCGCGAACCTTGGGGGCGCGAAGCTCGCCTTCTCGAACTTGGAAGGCGCGAACCTGACCCGCGCGGTCTTAGGCCTGGCGTGGATGCAAGGCGTGAACCTGACCGACACGAACATGACCGGCGTGAACATGAATGGAGTGCTCATTTTCGATGCGAAATGGTGCAGAACCATAATGGATGGAGGGCTCACGGGTGATTGCCAACTGGCGTGGGTCTTCATAGGACCACCCTGAATGTTTCGTCGCTGACCGCATCCACCTCACGAAAAAGGGAGCGCAAGCGTATGCCGCTCTTATTCAACAAGCGTCCGGAAGCGACAGGCTAGAGGTGCACACCCAGTGCAGCTGCAAGTTACTGGCGCAGTGCCGATCGTGCTCGCCTCATGCTGCCGCCGTAGTCACGCATCGCACACAGGGAGTGCGCGTCCTCCATGCACAGCGCGATAGCAGCGATCGCGCCCGGATCCTGATTCGGCGTGAAGACTCCGTCATCGATGCCGCGCTGGATGGCCCTCTCGTAGAGCACGCGCTGTCGGGCGTTGAGCTCTGACAGCATGATCGTGATCTCGCCGCTGGGATCGTCGATGAAGTGCGCGTATGGACCGCCATTGGTCTGACGTCATGGTTGCTAACTCTGGCGGTAGAAGGATGTCCGTATTGCGCGTTTCCAAAACACCTCTTGGACGTTTCCAAGAAGGGGTCTTCGCGTTCCCGAGGCTACTTTCGGGGCTCAGTTTTGTATGGGGATTTGAATTTCAGGCCAGTCCCAGCGACCCGTGCCCGACTGCTGGAGATCGGGCGCAACGAACACTACGTGTTCAGGGCTTTGGTTCCGACAGTGGTCACGACCTGTGAGGGAAGCTTCAGGCCTCGGGCCAGTTTCGGATATCAACGATTTTCCAGGCGCCGGCGCCCCTTGCCGAGGTCATGCCAATCTCACTGTCCTCGTACACCAGGCAAGCCTCGGGTTCGACACCGAGCTTGCGCATCGCGAGCGAGTAGAGATCGGGTGCTGGCTTTGAATGAATGACCTCATCCGCGGTCACGATGTAGTCGAACAGGTGCGTAACCCCGGCTGCATCGAGTGACGGAACCACGACATCACGGTAGCCACCGGTGACTACAGCCATCGGCAGTCTCCCGTGATACTGCCGAGCCACGTCAATCACGTGCTCGAGAGGCGCGATCTTGTGGAGCATCTGGTTATACATAGCCATGGCTTCCACGTTGAGCTGATCGGCAAGCTCGGGAGTCGCGTCGGGGATGGCATACAGCACCATCGGCAGAAGCGGCAGATTCGCCCACTTCTCCCACCACTCGTCAGTGATGACGAAGTCGTAGCGCAGGAACAGCTGATGCCAGACTTCACGATGGACCGGCATTGTGTCGACGAGGGTGCCATCGCAGTCGAAGAGGATCGCCCTCGTGGTCTCGTCTGGCAAGTGGCTGAGTTCGTTCATGGTGACGCAAGCCTAGCCAGCCGTAGCTCGATACTGCGGCCTTCGCCGTACTGACTGCTCGTGCCTACTTGATCTTGGTGAAGGTAATCGGAAGATCGACGAGCGAGTAGAAGATCAATCCACCGGTGCGCTGAATGGTGGCTCCGGGCGCGAGCTGGATGTTGTCGAGTCGGTCGAGGATTCGATCGAACCCGATCATGAGCTCCTGAATCGCCAACGGCTGCCCAACGCAGAAGTGCGGGCCGCGCGAGAAGGCGAGGTGCTTACTTGCATTCTCACGCGTGATGTCAAACTTCTCCGGCTCAGGGAAGACGCTTTCATCCCAGTTGGCAGAGCCGTAGCGAGTGTGAATGATGCTGTTCGCGGGGATAGTCACGCCACTGAGCTCGGTCTCTACAGTCGTGCGACGGAACAGGCCCTGCACGGAACTCGAGTGGCGAAGTGCCTCCTCGGCAAAGTTACGAAGAAGCGAACGGTCGTTGCGCAGCAACTCCATCTGATCGGGATTCTCGATCAACAGGAGCATCGCGTTGGCGATCGAATCGGCCGTGGTGGTGTAGCCACCGGTGATCAGCTGGTTCATCAGGTTTTGCAGTTCGGGCATTGTGAGCGGCTCGTCGCCCTCGGTGGAATCGGCGAGAAGAGCCGAGAGCATGTCATCGGTCGGGTTGGCGCGACGCTCCTCGAAGAGCTTGGCCAGGTAATGCTGTGCCTCTGCCTCGACCTCTGAGTACTTCTTCGCGGAAGCCTCGTCAACCAGCAAGCCCATCGCGGGGGCCAGCATGCCGTCGCTCCATGCCTTGAACGTGTTGATCTGAGCGGCATCGAGGCCGATCTGCTCGGCGATGATCAAGCCGGGCAGCGGGAAGGCGAACGCCTGGACGAAGTCGCATTCGCCCTTATCGATAAAGGCGTCGATCAGGTCGTCAGCGATCCGATTGAGGCTGGGCAGCATTGCCTTGACCATCGGAGGAGTCAGCGTGCGATTGATCAGGCGACGGTATCGCCCATGCACGGGCGGATCAGTGCGCTGCAGGGTCTGCACGTGACCCCAACCGACCTCGGCGAGGTGATCGTCGAACATCCGGCCTAGATCGGCAGCGGCTTCACCGGCGAGCTGTTCGATCTCGATGTCATTGGAGAAGGTGGCGGGGTCTGAGAGCACCGTCTTGAGGTCCTCGTAGTTCGAGATCACATAGAAGCCTGTCTCGGGCATCCGATAGACAGGTGCCTTCTCCCGCAGCTGCTGGTGGTAGGCGAATGGGCAGGCCTGAACGGCCGGATCCAGCAGTGTTCCCTCGATCTCCGCGGTGGTCATTGCACTCCCTCATTCGTCGGTAGCGGCAGTGCACCATCCTCGATCGAGGCTGTCAACGGCTTTGACCGAATTCATCTATATGACTTTCCCGAACACCCCGCCCACGGGGCTCAGCGCGGGAATACTTCCCGCATGACAAATGAGGATGTGTACGCCCGGCTCGAGCGGCTAGAAACGATCGAGGAAGCCCGACGCGCAAGCAACCGTTATGCGCTCGCAGTCGATACCCAGGATTTCGACCTCATGGGGACGGTGTTCACCGCTGACGCCACGCTCCACCTAGGAGGTGGCCGGGAGTTCACTGGACGCGAGGCGATTGTCGACTTCTACCGCGGGCGCCTTGATCCGAGTCAGACGCAAAAGCACTTCATCGTCAACAATGACGTGACCTGGACCTCGCCCGGACACGCCGACATGACGTCTTACTTGCTCTTCACCGCCAGCGGCCCCGACAAGTCCACTCTCGGCTGGGGCACGTACATCGACCACATCGAAGTTATCGACGGCGTCGGCTTCATCGCCGAGAAGACCATCATCATCAGCATGAATGCTGATTCACGCGCGGGTTGGGCTACCGCGTGACGCAGCTTGCAAGAAAGCGCATCCTCGTCACGGGTGCCGGCCAGGGCATGGGCCAGGCCATTGCATTGGGAATGGCGGCAGCTGGTGCCGAGGCCATTGTCGTGACTGACGTGAACGCCGCGAATGGGGAGGCAATTTCGGCGGCCGTCCGAGAGATCGGTGTCAAAGCAACCTTCATCAAGGCCGATCTTCGTAGCGGTACCGACATTGAGTCGCTGATCGATGGTGCAGTGACATTCATGGGCGGCCTCGACTGCCTCGTGAACAACGCCGGCGTCATCGATTCGCAGATTGCCGATGACGCCACGATCGAGGGGCTCGACGAAGCAACTTGGGATCTCGTGATGGACGTCAATCTCAAGGCGATCTGGCTGATGACCAAGTACGCGGCACCGCATCTACGTGCGTCCGGCCGTGGGGCAACGATCATCAACTCTGCTTCCGTATCAGGCATCAACGGAACGAAGGCCGGTGTTGCCTACGGGGCAAGCAAGGCCGGGGTCATTCAGTTCACGAAGTCCAGCGCTCTGTACCTTGCGCCCGACGTGCGGGTGAACTGCTACCTGCCGGGCACGATCGAAACGCCCATGTCACTCGGCCACCTTGAGGCCTCATCGAACCGCGAGGACACCTTGAGCCGGATGACCGGGGCGCATCTATTGCCGCGCATGGGTGAGCCCTCCGAAGTCGCTGATCTGGTGTGCTTCCTGGCTTCTGATCAGTCGTCGTTCATCACCGGAGTGGCGATCCCGATCGATGGCGGCATGCTGGCCTGGCGCGGAGTGCGCAGCTAGTCGCTTTGGCCCCTGGCACTCAGATTTTCACGTCCACGCTTGCGCGATCACGGCTACACATCACATAATTCAGTTGCTAGTCAGTAACGAAAGTCTGATTAGAAGTACGCCCCGGATCGGCGCTGGATCAGCGTCCCGGGGCCTCTGCGTTTCTTGGTCAGAAGTCGACTCCGTGGATCTTGCGCACTCGATGAGCGAGCAATGGGAAGACGGATCTATCTCTACCGCACAAGTAGTCGCTTCTGCAGCTGGCGATTACATCCGCGATCCACAGAATTGGCTCACTCTTCGTCGCGTGAGAAATCGACCTGCCCTTCGGCACGAGTCCCTTCGCCATTGCTTTCGTGAGGGTGGAGTGATCGTGTCGGTTCAGCGTCCATTGACCTCGTTTCGGAGTGGCGCGACTTTCGAGCGTGAATTCCCGGACACCGTGACCGAGGGCAAGGTCTTGGAATGCGGCCCTAAGGATTCGATCGCGCATTCGTCGTTCAGGCGTTGATCGACGCAAGGGTTGTGAAGACTCGTAGACGTAACCGTCCCAGGAATCCAACGACATCAATCTCTCAACGACGAGATGCTGCCGACGTTCGCCCAGCTGAGAGAAGTGAAACGGAAATCCCAACTGCCGTCGAAGGGCCTTTAGATGTTGCCGAGACTCGTCCACCGTTCCCTCGAGAACGACACACGCACTAATGACGTAATGGTCGCCCCGCGGCGAGACGCCCCAGGTCGCACCGTCTCGAATCGGTTTTCGTGACTCATCCAGAAAGGCGTGCAGCCCCAGTTCGCTCATGAAGCGAGGGAGGCGGCCGTAGGCATCCGATGAGGCTAGATTTACTTAGTACCCTCCGAAACTCACTATCCACAGGCACGAAGTGATTAGAGGCGCGCCTTGATTGCCTTCACCATGTTGGCAGCAGCCGACTCGTGCTTGGCGAAGAAGAGCGAAGGCTCAGTGAGCTCGAGCTCGAGAAGCAGCGGCTCTCCGTTCGAGCCGGGAATCAGGTCAACGCGCGCGTAGAGCACGCGAGCGAAGCCGCCAGGAATCGCGGCGAGCACCTGGCGCGCCACCTCGTGCTCGGCCTCGCTCGGGGTGCGGGGATCAATGGTTTCGACCACGTACAAACCCTCTACCCGCTCGCCCTCGGTATTCGCGGCGAGCATCGGTCCCTTGCGAATTGAATGTGAGAACTCGCCGCCCATATAGATGACAGCTGTTTCTCCCACGGTGTCGACAGCATCGAGATACGGCTGAATCATCACAACGCGATTTTCGTCGAGCAACCGCTGCGCATGGGCTCGAGGGACATCCATCGACTCGGCAGCGATGTAGCGCATGGTGTCGCGTGAGCCCGCTGACACAGCAGGCTTGACGACGTACTCAGCGAAACCGACCGGGGGCTCCCAACCAGTGAGGCCGCCTGGTTCCAAGAACACAGTCGGCACGACAGGGACGCCGGCCTCCAGGAGATCACGCAAGTAGCGCTTATCGGTATTCCATTCGACGACGTCAGCGGGATTGAGCAACGTAGTCACGGCATCCACACGCTTCGCCCAGGCGATGAAATCCTCGTGGAAGTCTGTGTAGTCCCAGGGCGACCGCACGACAACGAGGTCGAAAGCAGCCCAGTCGACGCCGGCGTCAGTCCAGATACACGAGCTGACGTTCAGGCCCTCTACCTCAAGCGCGCTCTTGAGCAGCAGTTCGTCAGGGTCGAGATCGGGCAGCGCGGCACAGGTCACCAAGGCGATCGACGTCATGTGCGGATCCTATTGACGACACAGAACGAGGGACCGGCCGCTGGCCGGTCCCTCGTTGAAGTAGCGCGTGATTACTCGCTGATGGTGATGGTGACATCGCGCATCGAGCTGTCGGGGTTTGTAACAGTCACGATTGCGGTGCCGGCTGCGAGTGCCTTGGCACCAGGGTTGAACTCGGCACCATCCTGCTCGCCCCCTTGGGTGAGCTCCACCAGATCGGGAGTGGTGGTCGAGATCGTGGTACCTGCAAGCTTGTCGACATTAAAGACGACTGTGTCGCCAACCTTGGCCTCAGCAGTGGTGGCAGTGGGCTCGACGATGACGGGGGGCAGCACGTCGCCACCAATAACGCCAGCGGATGCCGCAGCGTCGGAAGCCGGAGCGTCAGGGGTCGATGAGGTGGAAGCCGAGCAGCCGGCGAGGACGGCGATGCCGAGCAGTGCGGTTGCGCTCGCGGCGACGATGCGGCCGGTGCGGGTCATGGTGAACTCCTTCAGTGCCAGGGCATCTCCCCAGCGACTAGAGGTTATCTACCCCGTGGGCCGCCTGCCTAAACCTGCGGCCAGCGTGGCGCATATGCTCATGCCCGCGTCGCCCACTGGTCATGGGCGACATGAAATCGCTGAGCTAGATCTCGGCACCCTCATCGAGCGCGGCCAGCAGCTCGACCCGACTCTCGTGGCGCCCGCCTTCGAACTCAGTGGTCAAGAAGATGCGCAGCGCCGCAATTGCCGTCGCAGGATCAGTGGCGCGCTCGCCAAAGCAGGCGATGTTCGCGTCATTGTGCCGACGGGTCATCTCGGCATCCCAGTCATCGCGAATAACGCCCGCGCGGATGCCAGCAATCTTGTTGGCGGCCATGCAGATGCCCTGGCCACTCCCGCAGACCAATACGCCGAAGTCAGCATTCCCGGCGGAGACCACCTCGCCGACCTTCGCGCCGAAGACCGGATAGTCGACGCGTTCGTCGCTGTAGGCACCACAGTCGTTGACGTCGTAGCCCTGCGCCTCGAGCCACTCCTTGAGCGCTGACTTAAGCACGAAGCCCGCGTGATCACTGCCGATGGCGATTCTCATGGGGTTCCTCTCTAGACCGTCACCTCATTGTGGCGCAGCATCGGCCAGGGATCACCGCCGACTCCCTGCGTCGGGCGCAATACTTGCTCTATGGGAACAGTCGTGGTTGTAGGCAGCCTCAATGTCGATCTCGTCGTCGGTCTCGATCGAATGCCCAACCCCGGTGAGACGGTGATGGGCCGCACTCTCGACCAGCACCCCGGCGGCAAAGGCCTGAATCAAGCAGTGGCGGCGGCTCGGCTGGGTGCTCGCGTCGAGATGATCGGCGCGGTTGGCAACGATGACACAGGTGCGTGGCTGCGCGGGATCGTGACAAGTGAGGGAATCGGCGACTCCGGGGTGCGCACCGTAGACGGCCCGTCAGGCACGGCACTGATTGAGGTCGATGGCGGTGGAATGAACCGCATCGTGGTCGTGCCCGGTGCCAACGGCAAGGTCACATCTGACGATGTCGCAGCCGCACTGTCCGACATCGATGACATTGCGATCGTGCTGACGCAAGGCGAAGTGCCGCTCGCATCAATTGAGGCCGCAATGGTCGTCGGCAAGGCGAAGGGTGCGCGCACGATCTTGAATCCGGCACCTGCGCTCGACTACCCCGTAGATCTACTGCGTGCTGTCGACATCGTGTTGCCCAATGAGCATGAGGCTGCGCAACTCACCGGCCTTGACACCTCGACTCTCGAAGGCGCTCAGGCAGCGGCGAACCACCTGGTGTCACTCGGTGTCGTCTGCGCGATCATCACTCGTGGCGGTGACGGAGCAATTTGGGCTACCTCTGAATCGTCCGGAAGCATTCCCGTGTTTCCTGTCACGCCTATCGACACCGTTGCCGCCGGAGATGCATTTTGCGGCGGGCTCGTCGCAGCACTTGCCGAAGGACACGAGTTGTCGGAGGCGTTGCGGTGGGCAGCCGCAGCAGGTGGCCTTGCCACGACAAAGGCCGGTGCCGTGCCCTCACTGCCTACTCGAGTCGAACTCCTCGCGCTGCTGAACACCTGATCGCAGCGAGGTTACGGGCGCGGCAGCGCGGTGGTGATCGTCCTCGAACCGCGTGAAATCGTCACTGAGTCGGCGTTGATGGTGGTCGTGACGGCTTCTGCAGAGGTTCGTGGCGTGAAGACAGTGACCTGAGTGCTCGTGGAGGCACCCTTGGGCAGGCGCAGTTCTCGCATCAAGACCGCGCCCTGAAGTCGCTCACCCCAGTTGCCGGTAAACCAGCCGACACTCGAACCGAGCTTGGCTGTCTTGACCGACCACCCGCCGTCACCTGACTTCGTGACGTCAAGGCGCTGATCACCCTTGGCCAAGGCGAAGCCTCCGTTGACCTGCTCAGCACCGATGCCGGGCGGCAACTGCCACCGCTGGGTCACGACTCGCTTGCGACTCTTGCTCTTGCCTGCGTTGACGTAGTCGGTCACCACGACCGCATCGATCGAGCGCACGTAAGTGACGCAACGGGTCACGATGACGTTGCTCCAAGTGCTGTCGCGCACACAGGTGTTGTCATTGCCCCCCTGCGGCCAGCTAGAGGTGGTCACGAGTGTGTTGACCTTGCTGGCCTTCGTTCGCGCGACGTTGCTGACAGTGAAGGAAGAGTGCGCGTTGCGGGTCTTGAGGAATCCGCGAAGTGCACTGCCGTTCTCGTATCGATACGGGCCGGGATCGCCGATCCACTCGACTCCGCGCGAGTACAGAGTCATCGAACCACCGTCATCGTGGGCATGCGGCGTGTTGGGACGCTTTGACGAATAGCGAACTGAATAGAAGGTGTCGGCTCCACCGGGCTGCGGGTTCCATCCAGCGCGGGCGAAGACGTAGCCGCCGTCGTAGTACGAGTAGAGCATCGATGGCGGTACCCCCGCTGTTCCGGAGCTGCGCAGCCAGTCAGCGCGAGGATCCCCCGGCGCGAATGTATTCGAGAGCCGCTGATTGATCGTGTCGCCGATCGAGACGAGCTTGTAGTCCGGTCGAGTGGCCGTGGCCACGAAGTCGTAAAGCCGAGCCTTGAGTTCAGTGACCTCACCCGCCGGAATCGCGCAGGTCGCGGCAGCGCGTTCGACATCTTTCAGGATGTTCTCAAAGTAGATCGCGTAGCCCGGAGATCCCTCAACGTCACTGCCATCGGCCTGGACGATTCCGCGAGTCACTCCAAGAACATTGCCCCACGCGCGATCCCGGTTCGCAATATCTCCGATGGAGCAGAACACTCCGAGAGCTCCGGTCTGGCGAATGAGATCGGTGTTGTTCGCTCCGATGACGGCATTGCCCTGCGAGTTGCGCGAGCCGATCATGGTGCGTGCATCGCGCAAGGCGGCGTTGGCAATTAGCGGGTCACCGAGAGTCTGCGCAGCGCAGAGCAACGTTTGAGTGCGTAGGCCGCCGTAGATCGAGCCATCGACCCAATAGGCGCGCTTACCTTGATGATCATTGATCCAGTACGTGATGAGAGTGCGAAAGCGATCGATCATCGGTTGGCTCTGCACCTGAACGCCGCGGTAGAGCAGCGGCAGCGCCCAGTTCAGTGAGTTCACATGGCGATCGCCAGAGGTATCGGTGCCTGCCTGCGGCTGCCAATTCGGGTGCTCAGCAAGTAGGTAGGTGCCACCCTGCGACATCGTCGCCTTACCGCCCATCAAATTCCATGCGGCGTTCTTGACCGAGTTCGTGGCACCCGGTGGCAGAAGTGCTCGACACCAACTGCCGAGCTCCTTCGGCAACGGCACAGGAGTTGTCGCCGGCGAGGGTGCGACGGGGGCTGCTGGAGTGCTTGAGGCAGTCGCCGATGCCGCCGGTGATGCAGATGCTGTAGCCGAGGCAGATGCAGATCCACTCGAAGACGCACTCGCGGATGCACTCGGGCTCGCGGTGGTTGAGGCAGACGGCGACGCAGACGATGAGGCCGAAGGTGAAGCAGATGCCGTAGCCGTAGCCGAGGCAGAAGCAGAAGAAGTCGGGTCAGCGGCCGGTGCCACCGCACCTGCCGGTGCCGCGAGGCCAGACATCACGATGCCGGCACCGACAACGGCGCCCACAACGCCCGTCAGAGCGGAACCCGTAGAACGCCTCACCAGCCACATGCGTTCCATCATCACCCGACATACGGGGGCTGGGTCAAATCGGCGAAACCTCGGCGAGTCGGTTGATCCGGGTGAAAGCGGACTGCATGCTCGGGGACTGGGGGCCCAGCACGAGGCCCAAGGTGCCCAGCATTGCGCCCACTGCGGGCTTGGCGAGAGTCAACGGCACACTCGGCAGCTTCAGAAGGGCGCGGTGCTCAGCGGGCATGGTGGCCACTGCGCCGGCGAAGAGCAATGCATAGGCCGGACGGGCAGGCACGGGCATCGGCACATGGCGGATGAAGTCCACGGTTTTGTCGGCTGCTTTCCCTCCGCGCAGATCTGGAAGAAAGTCACGCAGTTGCTGCTCGAGTTCGGCTACAGACCTCGGCGGGTTTACAACACCGACGAGCTCACCGGCCTTCGCCCACTCGCGCACGTAGGCATCCTCGCCACCGGGAATAGCGCCACCCCAGACGCGGTGCGTGGCAAGAAAGGAGTCAGTGAAGGCCACATGCACCCACCGCAGCAGATCAGGATCCATCGCGGAGTAGACGCGTTCTGCGCCGTCCGCGTCATACGTGCCGGACACCTTGCGGTGCATGCCGCGCACGCGAGCGCATTCGCGATCGGCCGCGGTCGTATCGCCGAACGTGACAACAGTGAGCCACTGGGTCGTGCCTGCAAGCCGACCGAGCGCATCAGCTTCGTAACGTGAGTGCTGCATGACACCGGCCAGGGCGCCCGGGTGAAGGGCCTGCATCAGAAGCGCGCGAATTCCACCCACGATCGTCGGCAATGAACCGTGGACCGCCCAAGCGGCTGAGCCAGGGCCGAAGTAGCCGACGTCATCGCCATCGGCCATCCCGCGTACCCAGTCGGGTGCGCCTGTCGGATCGCCGGAAACGATGCGGCGAAATCCTGCCGCAATCTGCTCACGCGTGGAATCGAGAGCACCACGCGGAGACGGAAGGGAAGGAAGAGACGGCAGCACCCTCTAAGCCTGCCCTCGCACGACTGTTCACGCATCTTGGACACGCCTGAACATGAAGCAGCGCGCCCAGGTCGGGAGGAGGACCGACCGGGGCGCGCTGCTGGCTTGCGGGATTAGCTCTTTGGAGCCGACTTGAGAGTCAGCGGGAGCTGGATCACCTGGTCGCCGTCGCGGACGACCGTCAAGGTGATGGTGTCGCCAGGCGCATTGGAGCGGATGGCCACGACCAGTGCGGTGGAGTCGACAACCTTCTTGCCATCGATCTTGGTGATGACGTCACCGGACTGCATTCCTGCGGCCTCAGCTGCGCCACCTGAAGTGACCTCTCCGATCTTGGCGCCGTCACCGGTGTAGCCGGTGTCGAGCTGCACGCCGATGACCGGAGTGCTCGCGGAACCATTCTTAATCAGCTCATTCGTAATGCGCTTGACGGTGTCGATCGGAATGGCGAAGCCGAGACCGATGGAACCGGCCTGCCCGGCCGAAGAACCCATGCTGGCAATCGCAGAGTTCACGCCGATAACCTCTCCGGCTGCGTTGATGAGCGGACCACCGGAGTTACCGGGATTGATCGCCGCATCAGTCTGGATTGCATTGATGAATGAGGTGTCGCCCTGTGCCTCGCCGGCAGTGACCGGTCGATCGAGTGCGCTGACGATGCCGGTCGTGACCGTGCCCTGCAGTCCGAGAGGCGAACCGATGGCGATAACGCTCTGCCCGACCTTGAGATCACGAGAGGCGCCCATCGGCACGGAGTCGAGACCAGTGCGATCAACCTTCACGACCGCGAGGTCGTAGTCAGGGCTGGCGCCCACGAGCTTGCCCGTCGCCGTCTTGCCGTCAGCGAAGGTGACATTGATGCTGCCATCCTTGCCCGCGGGGCCGGCCACGTGATTGTTGGTCACGATGTAGCCATCGGGGCTGATGACGAAGCCGGAGCCGGTGCCAGAACCACTCCCGCCTGACACGTCGAGCTGAACCACTGCCGGCTGAACGGCGGCTGCGAGATCCACAACGGTGTTGCCGGTCGCGGCCGCGAGGTTCGCGCCGACCGAGCCCGACTCCGACGATGCGATCGCGACGGTAGGCGTGGAGTTGTTGCTCGCCACTGTGTAGCCCACGGCTCCACCGACTGCGCCGCCAAGCAGCGCGGTCACGGCAGCGCCGCCGATGACGGCTGCTCCGAGGCGAGACTTCTTGGGAGAGGGAGAGAAGTACTGGGGGGCGGGCTGCGCCATCGGTGCCTGGTCGGCCAGAGGCATGCCCGCGGGGGTCATGGGGGTGGTCATGATCGTCTCCTTCTGTGCCGACCCGTGCCGGCTACATCTATTCGAACCCAGATCTACCCCCACGTCTTGCCCTCAAACCCCCTTTGGAGCAGACCTAACCCTCCCTTTACATAGGGCTGACGGGAACCAGTGGAATGTGCCTGACGGGAAGCAGTCACGCGTCAGAATCGACGGGAACCCGTCGAGTGGCGGCGGAGTCCAAGCAGATGGTCAACTGACCGAGCACAGGTAAGGCATCCTTAGAAGGTGCGTACAGGGAGCGGCATGCGAAATCGAACTGCCAAGGGCATCTCCGCTGCCCTGGTGTCGCTGACCGTGGTCGCCGCTTCCTTCTGGGCAAGTTCCGCTGCGGCTGACACGATCGTCGATCCCTCGGTTCCCGCGAGCGCCTCCCCCAGTGCGAGTCCTTCTTCGAGCACCGCGCCTCTTCCGGCAGCAGAACCTTCAGCGACTTCGAGCGAGTCGTTGCCGGCCGGCGTAGGTCGATACATCGTCACGGTCGATCCGGGCAAGCAAACCGCTGTCGCGAATACGGTGACCGATGCCGGCGGAATCGTCACCGCTACGTATGACAAGGCGATCGACGGTCTGGCAGTGGAGATGACCGCCGCAGACGCCACTGCGCTGCGCGCCGACACCAACGTGGTGAGGGTGGAGGTCGATCAGCCAGTTGCTATCTCGAGTGGCGCGGTGATCACCGATTCGGGATGCACCGCCAGCAGCCTTCCGCGCGGTGACGACAACGGCACCTCTGCAGTGTCACTCGGCTTCAATGTCAATTGGTTCGGCACCAGCTACAACCAGATCCTGATCAATAACAATGGCGGCATCTCGTTCAATGACGGTGGCGGAAGCTTTACTAACTACCAGGGAATTGATCTCCGCACGACGAACCGTCCGCTCGTGCTTCCGGTGTTCACCGACCTCGACACTCGCAACACGCTGACCAGTCAGGTGACGTACGGCCCCATTTCAAGTTTTGATGGCACCAACGGCTACTGCGTCAACTGGGTCAACGTTGGCCGCTACGACCGGAGTGCCCCCTACTACTCAGCTCAGCTCCTGATTCTCCAGCGTGGCTCCACCGGTGATGTCGACATCGTCTTCAACTACAACAACATCGATGCCGCCACTTCTTCGAGCAGCCTTGAGATCGGGTACGCCGATCCGAACTCCTCGGGCAATGACCGTCGCTTCACTTCGAGCGGAACAACACCCAACCCCTACGTCAACGGCGGTAGTTCTGCGCTGATCTCGAGTCAGGTGATTCCGTCCGGCTCGACAATTCCCGCAGTCAATGGCCGTTACGCCTACGAGATTCGTCCCGGCGCAGCGCCCACGGCGACTCCTACACCTACGGCCTCAGCAACCCCCACTGCGACTACACCGACTTCATGCAGCTCAAGCACTCCCTCCGGTACGCAAGGCTGCGCGCCCTGGGGCCTCGACCGCATCGATCAGCGCTCCTTGCCTCTCAGCACCACGTTCACGCCTGCCGGCACTGGCTCGGGCGTGCGCACTTACATCATCGATACCGGCGTTTATGCCAGCAATGACTTCTCCAGTCGTCTGGTAACCGGATACGACTTCGTCGACAACGACACGAATGCGACTGACTGCCAAGGTCACGGCACCCACGTGGCGGGCACTGTCGCCGGTACTACCTACGGAGTCGCGAAGAGCGCAACCGTGGTTCCAGTACGCGTGCTCGACTGCAGCGGAAGCGGATACACCAGCGATGTGATCGCGGGTATCAACTGGGCCATCACCGATCACCTGAACAACCCCTCGGCTCCGGCCGTGGCGAACATGAGCCTTGGTGGCGGGGCGAACAAGTCGATGGACGACGCCGTTGCAGCCGCCGTCGCAGCAGGCATCACCATGGTCGTGGCCGCAGGCAACAGCAATGCCGATGCCTGCACCGCCAGCCCAGCGCGCGAAGTCACTGCCATCACCGTGGGTGCAACCGATAGCGCTGATGCGCGTGCTTCGTTCTCCAACTACGGCACCTGCGTCGATATCTTTGCGCCCGGCGTTGCAATCACCTCAGACTGGATCTCGAGCCCGACTTCAACGGCGACCATGAGCGGCACCTCGATGGCGGCGCCGCACGTTGCCGGCGCAGCAGCTGTCTACCTGGGCCTCAATAGCAGTGCGACTCCCGCGCAGGTCGTTGCTGCTCTGACCGCGAGCGCCTCGACCGGCGTCACGAGTGCCGGTACAGGCAGCCCCGATCTCCTTCTGTACGCGCGCTCATTCGTCACGAACACCGCGAGCCCCTCCGCCTCTAGCGGTGGATCAGTCGGCGGTGGCTCCGGCTCTTCCGGCGGTGGCGGTAGCTCCGGCGGCGGCGGTTCATCGGGCGGTGGTGGTGGCGGCGGCGGTAGTGACGCTGACATCACTGAGGTTCGCCCGGCCTTCGGTCCGACAACTGGCGGCAACACCATCAACATCCTCGGCTACGGCTTCTGGGGCACCAGCGGCGTGACCATCGGCGGCAAGGCAGCCAGCTACAAGGTCATCAACGCTGCCAACATCGAGGTCGTCACTCCCCCGGGCATCGCCGGCTGGCAGGACGTCATCGTCACGCTGGCCGTCGGTCGCGCCGTGGCCCTCGGCGGTTACCGCTACGAGGCCCCTGTCACGCCACCGCCCGGTCAGGTCGTAATTCAGTCCACGCCGACTCCGTCAGCCGTGCCTGCAGCCGTGACCTCCTCTGTCCCTGTCACCAAGGCGAGTGTCAGTTCAGTGCGAATGGCCACCAACGGCACGATGACTGTCTCGATGAAGGTGGCCGGAGCAACCAAGGGCCAGCAGGTAACGCTGTACAAGGCCGGCAAGAAGATGGGCAGTGGCAAGGTCACCAAGACCGGCACTGTGTCCTTCAGTGGAGTGGCCCCTGCCTCCGGTGCCTACACAGTCATGCTCAGCAAGTCGGGTAAACCAGTCTCGCGCACGCAACCCATGCAAATCACTGCTCCTCGTCGCTGACTCACCCGCGCGGCCGTGCGGTTGAATGGCCTCATGCAGTTCACCACCGACCCTCGAGTGGCAGCACTTCGCCTTCGCGACGGCGGATTGGTGGCAGTGCCCACCGAAACTGTCTACGGCCTTGCAGCACGAGCTGACGATCCCCACGCAGTGGCACGTATCTACGACGCCAAGGGGCGGCCCGCTGATCATCCGTTGATCGTGCATGTCGCAGATGCCTCTGCCCTTGATCACTGGGCAGCGTCAATCCCCGATTACGCGCGCGCACTCGCTGACGTGTTCTGGCCTGGCCCGATGACCCTGGTCGTCAAGCGCAGCGATCGCGCCGGCGACTTCATCACTGGCGGCCAGGATTCAGTTGCGGTGCGTGTTTCCTCGCACCCTTTGATGGACGAAACGCTGCGCGCGCTGATCCAGCTCACCGACGATCCATCAATCGGCATTGCTGCACCCAGCGCGAACAGATTCGGAAGGGTGAGCCCCACGAGCGCGCAGCACGTGCACGATGAGTTCGCCAACATCATCGGCGATGACGACTACATCCTCGATGGCGGAGAAAGTGCGGTTGGCGTGGAGTCGACGATCGTTGACTGCACTGATGAGATTCCGCGACTGCTTCGCGCGGGAGCAATCACTGTCGATGACATCGAACGCGTGACTGGTATCAGGCCCGGCATGACTTCGACAGTGCGCGCATCGGGAACCCTGGAGTCGCATTATGCGCCGGTTGCTGATGTCGTGATCACCGATCACGAAGGCCTCGCGGCAAGTCACGTGACCTATGTTGCTCGCGTCGGCGTGCTCGCACTCGCATCGATCGAAACCCCGGTCGGCATGGTGCGCCTGTCGGCTCCAGCGTCTAATGACGAGTTCGCCCACGTTCTCTATGCAGCTCTGCGCGAGGCCGATGCCCTGCAGCTCACCACCGTGCTTGCAGTACTCCCCGATGATTCGGGGTTAGGCGCTGCTGTCATTGATCGACTGAAGCGAGCAGCTCACTCGTAGCCGAGCTCTTCCAGGCGGGCATCATCGATGCCGAAGTGGTGCGCGATCTCATGCACCACCGTGATGCGCACTTCTTCCACCACTTCATCCCTCGTTTCACACATCGACAAGATCGGCTCCATGAAGATGGTGACCTGATCGGGCAAGAACCCGGCATAGCTTCCATCGCGCTCGGTGAGCGGGATCCCCGAATACAGACCCAGGAGGTCGGGATCATCGGCCGGAGCGAAGTCCTCCACGACCACCACGACGTTGCTCATCAGGCGGGCGAGATCGGCCGGGATCGAGTCAAGCGCCTCCGCCACCAACCCCTCGAACTCGTCTCGGGTCATCTCACGGGGATCCATGGCCCCATTTTGGCTCCTCGAGAGGGCTGCCCTATGCTTATGCGGTCGCCAGCGGCATTAGGTCGACGGAGACACAGGTCCCCATCGTCTAGTGGCCTAGGACACCGCCCTTTCACGGCGGTAGCACGGGTTCGAATCCCGTTGGGGATACGCACGTCAGCAGCATCAGCAAGGCCCCGTAGCGCAGTCGGTTAGCGCGCCGCCCTGTCACGGCGGAGGTCGCCGGTTCGAGCCCGGTCGGGGTCGCCAAATCGAAGGTCAGCGAAAGCTGGCCTTCGATTGTTGGGCCAGGTAGCTCAGTTGGTACGAGCGTCCGACTGAAAATCGGAAGGTCGACGGTTCGACCCCGTCCCTGGCCACCTCCAAACCCGCCTTCGTCGTGTCACGGGGCCCGTAGTCCGTGGCATTGAGCCAGAGCCCATGCACTGCGAGTCCACGCTCGTTCATTCCATCCGGCGTTCCCGCGTTGAGTGCGGTCACGACAAGACTGCCATGCCGTGAGGTCCACTTAGCGGGGTTTTCTGTGACGACCTGTCTCCCTGCGAGCTTGCCCCCATCGCGCTCCATGCCTCGGGGCAAGACCACAAGACGGGGCTTTGATGAGCCAACCCAGTCCATACTCCGGCTGGCCATCACTGCGATCGCGTTGTCATTCCACAGGACGCGAGTGCATGCGTTAGCCACTGCCGGAGAGATTAGTGAGAAAGCAGTGACGACGGTTATCGCGAGTCCCGCCCGACGGGTGACATTCACGCAGATACCCCAATCTCTTCTACGAATGCGACGATGCTGAGCGCTGCTTCATCATAAGTAATGACGGTCTCCGTTCTGAATGCACTTCAGGGCCGCTGACAATCGGAAGGTCGGCGGTTCGACCCCGCCCCTGGCCGCCAGTCGTTTCCCCTGGTCAACAGCCCTCGTGGCGCGGCCTGAACACCATCAGTGCGTCTAGGGCCGACTCGGGACGGCCGCGACGCGGATCGCAGGGCCCATCCCCACTCGGCGGAGGAAAGCGAACCGGCCTTCCGGCACTGCGCGAGCCTCGGCGGCGATGGCGCGCGTGATCGTCCGGGCGAGGCCCGACCTCGGATGCTCAGTGACCGCGCGGGCGACGAGATCGTGCGGTAATTGCCGCTCCCGCAGGCCTACGAGGTCGACCATCGCCCCAGCCTGCGTGTAGAAGCCGAGGGCACCATCGCGGACCGGGTCGATGCCGACCGTCGTGTGCACGACGATCGCGTCCCGCAGACTTCCGGCGGCATCCAGGCGCCCTGCACGCGCCGCCACATCCACCGCGGCGACGGCGCTGCGCACAGTGAAGTCCTCGCCCACCACCGGGCTCTCGAGGCCGACGTCATGAAGGAGTCCGGAGACGAAGAGGAGCTCAGGGTCGACGTCCGCACCATCGATGAGCGCGAGGGCACGAGCGAAAACAGCCGTGCGATAAGCGTGCCCGAGGATCTCGGGACACTGAGTGCGAGCAACGTCCACGGCCTCAGCGACCAGCGCGGTATCCGGAACCAGCATCGCTTCGGACAGGTCTCGCTGAGACTTCCGACGAGGGCTCATGCGTTGCACGAGCAGCGTGCGCTGCGTCGCGATCGAGATGCCGAGCATCTTCCTTCGCTGCGACCTCGAGAGCCGGCCGCCCGTCGCGTCCAGCCATCCGGGTCCACCCACGCGATTGGGGTCAGGATGCGAGCTCATCCGTGGCCCCTTCTCTCCGCTCCGGGTCGCGAGCCTAATGCTGAATCACATCACGAATCGTCGACCGCAGTGCGATGTCGGCATGTCTAGGGCCTCCAGTCGGGCCGCCGGCATGCAGTTCCTCACCTACGTCAATGACCAGGACGGCCTCTAGGTCGTCGTCATGATTATCGCCATCAGGTCGTGCAACTCTTGGCGGAAACGCCAGTCCCCCGCTCGAGCTTGCGGTTACATTCTCCACATGCGTCCACGCCTGCAACGCTCCATGATCATGGCCATCTCCTTGTCCGTGGTCCTCGTCGGTATCGCCGTCCCCGCCTCTGGGTCGCCTGACACCAACCTGGCGAGCGGCGGCAAGCCGCCGGGCGGCTGGATCGTGGATCCGTCGGTCTACCAGTCGATCTTTGGCGGAGTCGGGGTAGGCGCACCCCAGGGGAGGGTCGTTGCCGACTCGGGCTTCCGGCCGTACCCCCACGGATTCCCGATGCCCAACTGGGGAACGAACCTGGACTTCGCCCAGAACGCCCTGGTCTATGGCATGCCCACTCGGGTCACACTCGAGCAACTTGATAGCGACAAGTACCAGAGCCCGGCACCGTTGAACGCCCTTTCGCTTCGGCGAAGCCTCGGCAACGGTGTCTGCCGCGATCCTCGGAGTATTGACCCGAAGACGGGTAAATGCGACCTGATCCTCGGGGCCGAGCTGCTCGCCCAAATGATCGAGACCGGGGCGCAGGGCGGTCACTGCTTTGGCCTTGCGGCCGCCGCGGCCGCCCTATACAACGGGCAGCTCCCGGCGAATCAGGTCGGGGCCTCGGGCTTGGGTATCAACGCCGCGAATCCGATGGGCGATCCGGCGATCCAGACCATCACGCGCCTGTTCGGGGCGCAGTTCCTCGCCCCCGACTTACTCCCCGCAGCCGTAGCAGGTCAGTCACCGACCGAGCTTGTCGAGACTCTGAAAAGAACGCTCCCCGGGGGCACGGTTCCATTCGTCCTGACCGTATTCGGCGAGTCCGGCGGTCACGCCATTACTCCCTATGCGGTTCTCGATCGCGGGAATGGCGTGTACGACATCGCTGTCTACGACAACAACTTCCCATTCCGCGCATTGGCGGTCACCGTCGACACGAATACTGACAGCTTCCTTTACACCTCCGCCGTAAACCCGAACTCCGCTTCCTACACCTGGAGCACGGCGAACAAGTCCACCATTGCCCTCGTCGACATCGGCGATGTCCTGGCACAGCAGCCCTGCCCCGTGTGTCGCGGCAAGGACCAAGGGACGCTGCTCGCGTTCAGTTCATTCCCATCGGCGAATGCTGAGGAAATTACTATCGTCCTGCTGACCCCCGAGGGTCAGCCTCTTGCGAGCGACCTCTACCGAACTCTCCAGCCACTCAACCCACCCACAGAAAGCCAGCAGAGCGCGCCGCTGATCTTCGTGGATCCGGGCGTGGACTTCCTCGTCGGGGTTGCAGCGGGGAAGCTTGCTGCATCCCAGCCGATTGAGGTCTACGCGCTGAGCAACGGTGCATCGTCATACCTGCTACTCGATGAGGTCACCTCCGACAGCACCATCGTGTTCGGAGTCGGTGAAGATGCGGCTACCTTCCAATCCACTAAGGCATCAAGCCCGCGGATCCAGCAGCTCTATGACGGCCGAACTACAAGCTATGACGTGAATGGACATCCGCTCCT
Organism: Candidatus Nanopelagicales bacterium; assembly: GCA_044374195.1. Taxonomy (GTDB): domain Bacteria; phylum Actinomycetota; class Actinomycetes; order S36-B12; family S36-B12; genus CAIKZY01. Next base: position 91,804 of record JBILOY010000005.1, on the reverse strand, counting down.
GCTGCCCAAGGAGGTCAAGGTCAACCAGGACTGGGACCGATCAGCCAAGAAGGTGCGGTACAGCAGCAGCGCGAAGCGGACCCTCTCGTGGAACGTCCAAGTGACCGGCGTCCGCGACAGCGGCGAGGCAAGCTGGGTCGCACTGCGTGTCCCCGTGCCTGCTGCCGCGGAGATCCTGGTCGATTACTCCCGCGCATCCGCGACGACCGCCCCGCTAGCTTGGGTGGTCGCCAAGGACAAGACCCGCACCCCGATGCGCATGCAACGGGTGACGGACAGCCTTGTCGATCAGTACCGAGACCAGCTCTACGCCGTTCAGGGCCCGTCCTGAGGCCAACGATGGGCGCTTGTGGAGGGGACCCTGCTCGACCTGATCAGGTCATTGGCAGGATTCAGGTGTGACCGGTGCCTTTGCTAACGCAACCATCATCGCCTCTTTGGTCATGGCCGCGTGGGCATTAGTACACCTGCTCATCTCAAGGCCAATGAGCCGGTGGCTCCATTCGAGCCAACTTGTCATCGCTGGGATGTTCATCGTGCTCGCCGTGGGCGGAATCGTGCAGATGATTGGCACTGATCGTGACTTTGCTCGGATTGAGTTTGTGGGCTATCTCCTGCTCAGCCCCATGATTCCGATTGGCTCGTGGTTGTGGACTCGCGGCGACACGACGCGGATCGGCTCAGCAATCGTCATGGTCGTCGGGCTCGTGATGCCCGTACTCGTCTTGCGAATTCAGCAGGTCTGGTCAGGAGCACCCATTGGCTAACGCACGAACGGGAAGTCACGCATCGGGATTTGGCCGGCTTCTTGTGGTGGTCTACGCGATTTTCGCCATCGCTGCGACAGCTCGTTCAGTCATTCAACTCACGACACGTTTCGATGAGGCACCGGTTGCCTACCTGCTCTCGGCACTGGCCGCCGTCGTCTACATCGTTGCAACCATCGCCCTGGGCCTCGGGGAACGCGGCACGAGAGTCGCACGAGCGGCGATCACATTCGAGCTGATCGGTGTTCTCGTCGTCGGAACACTGAGCCTCATCGAGAGCTCGTGGTTCCCTCGAGCAACTGTGTGGTCAGGCTTCGGTATCGGCTATCTCCTGATTCCGCTTATCCTGCCGATCGTGGGCCTCTGGTGGCTGCGTCGCGAACGGACAGCAGGTCGGTCAACCCACAACACCTCGGAGTAGGACCTGCCCACATAAGGGAGGACCACATTCAGCAAAGTCTTCCGTTGGAACTTCGCTGCGGGGCGTGGCGATGCTCAATGCCCGTGTGCCCAGCGCTCCTGGTACAGGCACGACGGATCAAGCGAGACGTAGACTTAAAGGCCTAGACCATCTGCACACTCATCCATCAATGGATCGTCATGAGGAGTTTTGAAATGCGACGTTCAATCTTGATTGCGGCGGCGTGCGGCGCACTGACTATCACTGCTGCGGCGCCGGCTGGTGCGGAAACTCTCGCCAGCCAGGATGTGGCAAAGGCCTACTCGATCATGATGAGCAAAGGTGAAGGAAAGTCGCTCGTGGGTGGCAAGAACATGGTGCGCGAGTTTCTTGTGCTCAGCGCTGACTCCGGACCCGCCGACGCCCCATGGTTGTGCGACCTCTCAGGTTCTGACGAGGTCGAGGGCAAAGGTGGCGGGGACGTTGTCACGATGGAGTTCTTGTCGGAGAAGGGTCCGGACATGAGCGCAGCTTTGCAGGAAATCTTTGTGTACTCGACTGCGAAGCAGGCAAAACTTGCCTACGACCGCATTGTCAAGGACATCAAGCAGTGTGAGGGCGTGCACCGGCCTACTGCCAACGACGGACAACCCGCTGAGATTGATGATGCCTCAGGCTCCACAAGGAACTTGATGAACGGAACCAAGAAGTCTGCTGACGGCGACACCTTCTTGTGGGTGAGCTCAACAGCGTCTATCGCCAGCTCAGTCGGGGTCTTCGAACATGACTACAGGACGGTGCGTCACGTTGGCTCATCTATTCAGATCCTCCAGGTAGAAAGTGAAGGAGCCTCGGCGCAGAAGATTTCTGCCCAGCAGATTCGCCTCATGGATCGCTTGACCGATTCGCTCGGCGATCGCTGGCGCGCGACCTTTAACTAGTAGGCAACATTCCGCCTCGGAAACACAACGACGTGCGGCCTAGATGCTAGGCGGGAAAGATACTCGCTACACCTTTGGCGACAACACGCACGGTCTCGCCCGGCAACGCCACTGACTCACCCGAAACGCGAATAGCGATCTCCACACCCGTTGCCAGACGCACGTGCAGCAGACTGTCGTGACCGTGATATGACACGCTGATCACGGTGCCGAGACCACCACGCGCATGCGCATCATCGACCGAGCGGGGATCAATCACTGTTAACTGCTCAGGGCGCAGAACCGCGACCACTGCGCCGCTGCCGGCGTTCGATGAGCTCCGCGCAGCGACAGGGCCCAGCGGTGTGTCAACGCTGTCGATGCCGTTCCACACTGCGGGAAGCTCCACCGCATCACCCACGAACCGCGCGACGGCGATATCCGCGGGATGCTGGTAAAGATGCGCGGGCGTTGCCATCTGCACCAGGCGGCCATCACGCATGACAGCAACCTTGTCGGCGATGGACAGCGCCTCCTCTTGGTCGTGGGTGACCATGACCGAGGTGGTGCCGAGGGACTTCAGGAGTTCACGCACCTCGGCGCGCAATGAGACGCGCATGCTCGCATCGAGGGCGGAGAAGGGCTCATCCAGCAAAAGCAGATCGGGGCGGGGCGCAAGCGCACGCGCAAGAGCGACCCGCTGCTGCTGGCCGCCGGAGAGTTCCTGAGGGCGAGCATCCGAGAAGTCTTGCATGCCCACCATCTCGAGCACCTCGTCGATCCTGCACGAACTTTCGGGCGAGCGATCGAGGCCGAACCCCACATTGCGACGGACGTCCAGATGCGGGAACAGTGCACCCTCCTGCGGCACGATGCCCAGGTGCCGATGCTCCGGCGGAATCCACGCGTTGGCACTCGACATCACTGTCTCGCCAAAGATCACGGATCCCGACGAGGGCCTCAGGAATCCAGCGAGCACGCGCAGCAGTGTTGTCTTGCCTGATCCACTCGATCCGAGCACCGCGACAAACTCGCCCGAATTCACGGACAGACTGAGATCAACAAGAACTGGGTCACCGCCGTATCCAGCGCTGACCGACTCCACCTGAATGCTCGTCACGCCCCCACCGTATCCAGTTCTGAGGCAGACCTCTGAGCGTCAATCGACGTCGACTCTTTGTTGCCGCCCCGCGACATTGCCATGGACAGTACGAACGCAGGGATGGCAGCCAGAGCAATCAGTGCGAGTGCATAGGGTGCGGCAGCGCCGTAGGCCGCCACCTCGGTACGACTCCATAGCTCGGTGGCAAGAGTGTCGAAGCCGGTAGGACGCAGCATCAAGGTCGCGGGTAGCTCCTTCATCGCCGTGAGTAGCACCAGCAGGCCGCCCGCCGCGATACCCGGCCACGCGAGTCGGAACGTCGTCTGGGTCCAGGCCCTGAACGGACTACGCCCGAGGGTACGAGCGGTCTGCTCGAGCACAGGTGGCACTGCGGCAATCGATGTTCGGGTAGCACCAATTGACTTGGGCAGAAATAGCACCGCGTACGCAAAGGCGAGTGTGAAAAGGGTCTGGTACAGAATCGGCACAGCGTTGATCGTGAAATACACGAGTGACAATCCGGTAACTACACCCGGCAGGGCGTGCCCCGCGAATGCTGCGCTCTCGGTGCCGGTGCTCCAGGCTGATCGATAGCGCGCGGTGATCAGCCCGATGGGCAACGCCAACGCAACGGCAACCACTGCACCCATCGCAGCAGCCCCAGCAGAGTTCAGCGTCGCGTTGAGGAGTTCACCGATGTCTAGCGGTCGCCTACTTCCCTCGCTGAGACGCAGCAGGAGGGACACGACCGGAACGCCGATCGCGATGACGACGATGGACGTGGTGAAGACAAGCCCCGCCAGTTTCAGGCGCGTTGGCAGACGGCTCAGGAGTGCGATGCGCTGGGTTCCTGTTGCAGTCCGGTACTGAAGCGACCTGCCACGAAGCTTGCGCTCGGCGAAGACAAGTACGAGTGCGAGCAGCACCAAAACACTGGCCAGCACCGCAGCCGAAGTTCGATCGAAGCTTGCGCGGTACGAGGCGTAGATGACTCGCGTGAATGCATCGACGCGGAACAGGGATACCGCACCGAAGTCGGAGAGCACATACAGCCCGACGAGCAGTGACCCTGCCGCTGCAGCCGGGATTGCCTGCGGCAGCGTCGTGGATCGGAATGCAGCGAATGGGGATCGGCCTAAGGATCGGGCGACTTCCTCGAGCGCCGGATCAGTCGACCGCAGCGCGGCGACAACCGGAAGCAGGACATATGGATAAGAGACCGCGATCAGGATGAGCGCCGCTGCCCAGAATCCGGACATCGACGGGAATTGCGCGAGCCACGCGTAGGCGGCCACATAGGACGGGATCGCGAGTGGAAGCGCGAGAACGGTCAGCCAGATCCGCCGTCCGGGCAGGTCGGTGCGCGTGACAAGAGACGCGGCAGGGATCGCGATGATCAGGCAACCCAGGACGACAACGACCATCAGCGCAAGGCTCGTGAGTGTTGTCTCCCACGTGCGTGCGCGCAACAGGCTCTCGGCGATCTTGGCCAGACCAGCTGAGGCCACGCGCACGATCAGGTACACCAGCGGAATCAATGCCAGGCATGCAGAAACCACCGCGGCCGCAATGAGCGGCCTCGGTGGTCCAGTTACCAAGCGTCTGATCACAGGAGTCCGACATCCTCCAGCATCGCGAGCGTGCCGGGCAGATCGGCAAGTTCAGCCAATTGAATATCGGGTCCACGGAGCGAGGAGAGCGGAGGAAGTCCGTCTGCCGCAGCGATCGACTCGATGACTGGGTACTCAAAGGTGGTGTCAACAAAGTACTGCTGGGCCTGCGGCGTGAGCAGCCACTCAACGAAAGCCTTCGCGTTCTTGCTTTCCGCGGCCTTCGTGGTGATGCCCACGCCCGCGACGTTGACCAAAGACCCAGGATCCTTTGGTGCGGTGAACGCAATCTGCGCTCGCATCGCCTCGGCGCCTACTTCGGCAGCCTTTTCGTACCAGTAGTAGTGATTGATCAGGCCGAGCTTCGCCTGGCCTGCATCAACAGCGTCGAGGATGAGACCGTTCTTCTCGAACTTCTGCACACCATTGGCCACGAGGCCCTCAAGCCAGGCGCGGGCTTTCTCGTCGCCATCGGTCACGCGAAGCGCTGTGACGAAGGACTGGAAACTGGCGTTGGTCGGTGCGATCGCGACCTGGCCTTTCCAGGCCGGGTCGGTCAGGTCGAAGATTGACGTGGGCACCTGCGCGGCGGTGAGCTGCTGGGAGTCATATGCGATGACGCGTGCGCGGCCACTTACTCCTACCCAGGTGCCATCAGCGGCGCGATAGTTGGCCGGTACGGAGTTGATGACGTCGTCGGGCAATGTGGTGAGAAGTCCCTCGGCGGAGACAGCGCTGAGTGCGCCGGCGTCCTGCGCGAAGTAGACCTGAGCGGGGGTCGCGTCACCCTCTTCGATCATCTGCGCGGCGAGTTCGGCGGTGTCGCCGTATCGGGCCTGGATCGGGATGCCCGTCTCCGCGGTGAACTGGGTGAAGAGGGCGCCGACGAGCTCCTCACTGCGGCCGGAGTAGACGACCAGACCGTCAGCAGGCTCATCGGACGCACCCGCGGAGCCAGAGGAGCAGGCCGTGAGGGCAGAGCTCGCGGCGAGGATGCTGACTGCGACGAGTGCCGCCCGACGGGTGATGCGAATCATGAATGCCTTCCAGAGGATCAAGGTTAGGGTTGCCTAACTAAGGCTTACCTAAGCACAGGGACGACCCTGGGGGCAAACTCGGGGCACGTCGGCCCCAACCTGCCGAATACTGCTGACCCGCTCCACCACAGTTCACATTCCATTCGCGTGACCGTCGCGTAGTGATAGCCCTCCGGAAACCCTGCTATCGGACCCTGAGACCACTTCCCCACGAGGCTGGCTGAAAGCACGAGACAGCCTGACGACTATGGATGGGGAGTAATCATGATTAACGCAGATCTGGTCTGCCCCGTATGTCATGCCGATGACTTCGAGGTGACTCGTAATGACGTGCACGGATTCATCGTGTTGTGCAATGAGTGCGGCTACGCACGTGGTGCCACACTGCAGCACTTGCTCGCTGGCTAGCCGACCTGCAGCCACGCACACCCTCGGTTACCGTGGGCTTATGTCCACCGAGAAGCCGCGTGCAGAGATCGTCCCCACGAACCACGAGTGGAAACGAGCTGGTCGCATCGAGGTGAACGCCCCAATTGCCGACGTGTTCGAATTGATCGCTGATCCGCGCATGCACGCCGAGTTTGATGGCTCCGGCACAGTGCAACGTCAGATCAAGGGGCCTGATCGTCTTTCGAAGGGGGCCACCTTCGGGATGGCTATGCGGGTCAAGTTCCCTTACACGATCACGAACACAGTCGAGGAGTTCGAGGAGCCGACGCGCATCGCATGGAGACACCTGGGTCGTCACCGTTGGCGTTACGAATTGGAATCCCTCAGCGACTCGTCGACACTAGTCACCGAGACATTCGATGGCAGCACTGCACTGTTCCCGCCGGCGCTGAAAATCATCAACGCCTACGAGAACAACCAGAAGGCAATCATGAAGTCGCTCGTGCAGCTCAAGATCCTGGCCGAGGAGAAGACCCGCACTCCCTGAGTCCGAGGTTGCTTATCTGGGAAGATGACGCCCGTGCATAGACGGCATTTCCTTGCGCTGACTGCAGGAGCAACGGCCTCCCTGGCCTTTGTCGGCACGTCTGCTTCTGCCGCGCGGGCTATGTCGGTCCCTCGACCCACCGGATTCATGGCTACCCGCTGGGATTCCAACCCCTGGGCACGCGGCTCCTACTCAGCCCTCAGCACCCGAAGTGATCCCGCTGCACGCGAAGTACTCAGTGAAGCCCTGATCGGTGATCGTGTCGTACTCGCCGGCGAGTACACGAGCGTTGATTTTCCGTCGACCACGAATGGTGCGTATCAGTCAGGAGTTCGAGCGGCGCGTCAACTGATCAGCGAGGTTGAGCCAAATCGGGTGATCGTGATCGGTGCAGGTATCGCCGGAGCCGCCGCGGCACGCACCTTGAAGAATGCCGGGATTGACGTTCAGGTACTTGAGGCCAGTGACCGCATCGGTGGACGTATCCATTCGTCGACCCAGTGGGGTGCTCCCGTTGAACTGGGCGCGGCGTGGGTGCATTCACGCAAGGGCAATCCGCTCACCAGTCTGGCTGCACCTGCCGGGCTGACCCTTGTGCCTACTGATTACGAGAACGCCATCACACGTGACACAGTGACTGGCCGCGAAAGTAGTCGGGCCGATGCTGCCGATGCCCGCCTCTCCGATCTCACCGACCAACTGTCAGAGGAATCCAATTCGCCATCGCTCTCCGTCACATCGTGGTTGAACTCGAACGGCTGGCGACCGAATCGATTCGGTCGATGGGCGCAGGCTGTAAGCATCACGCAGGAATACGGTCTTGACCCGTCCTCTCTCAGTGTTGCCGCGCTTCAGGAGGGCGCAGAGGGTTCCGGTGGTGACGCTTTCGTCAAGGGCGGTTACGACGCGATTCCGCATTACTTGCTTGACGGAATCGAAGTGAGATTTGGGCAGCCGGTGACGCGCGTCGAACCCTCGGCCGGGCAAGTGAAGACACGCACTTCACAAGAGACCCTCACGGCCGATGCCGTCGTCGTCGCAGTACCGCTGTCACTTGTCCAAGCAGGTCAACCATCAATCACGGGTATGTCCACCGGCACCAGCCGCGCTCTTCGAGGCCTGACCACGGGCAACCTTGAAAAGGTCATTCTCAGATACGACGAGCAGTGGTGGGGAGACTCCGAGGTCGTCGGGATTGTCGGCGGAGGCGTGCCCGGAGCTCCCGATGGATCACCCGCGGCCCTGCGCTGGACGGAGTTCTACTCCCTGACGCCTCTTGTCGGCTTCCCGGCACTTGTCGGATTCTCCGGAGGACAGGCCGCGCGCACGAGGCCTGCCTCAGATTCAGGCTGTGCTGGCGAAGCGCAAGCTCGACTCACAGCAGCGTTTAGGCGTTGAGCAGAAGGCTGCCACGCAGGCACACAATGCGAGGGTCTAGCCGACCTCGCATTACTCCAGATTATCGTGAACTAGCTTGCTGCTGATTTCACGAGTTGCGGTTCACCCGTTACGCGTCGACCCCGAAGATACGCAGCTGTCACGTAGGCGACGAGCCCGGCCCAGACGACGGCCTCAACGATCAGCAGGGTGGCCTGCACTGCAGCGTTGACCTCGAAGGCGCGCGTCAGAGTGAAGGAGTTCGTGAAGATGATCATGCCTCCGACGGTGACACCCATGATGCGCATCGGAAGTCGGTGAGCGATCCAGGCGGCGAACGGAGCAGCGATCACGCCGCCGATAAGCAGGGGCAGCAGGATGTCCCAGCGAATGGCCGAGAAGCCGAGACCGACGATGAAGCCAACACTTGCGCACACAGCAACCACGAATTCCGCAGCATTCATCGTGCCGATGACTCGATTGGGTGCCATGCGGCCGTTCGCCAGCAGTGCCGGCGTGGTTACCGGTCCCCACCCGCCACCGCCAGTGGCATCAACGAATCCGCCGACTAGTCCGAGCGGGATGAGCAGCCTTTGGCCAGGGCGTCCCTTGCGCAGTGTGACAGTGCGCTGAACGAGGAACCTGATGAGCACGTAGACGCCAAGGATCAGCAGCAGGGTGCTGGCCCAAGGGCGAGCTGCCTGCGTCGACAAACCCGAGAGAACGGTTGCTCCCACGAAGGCGCCGATGCCGCCGGGGATCGCGATGCGCTTGAGCACCTTCTTGTCGACGTTGCCGAGCTTGCCGTGCGAAATGGCACTGGCGGCTGAGGTGCCGATCTCGGCGAGATGGACAGACGCCGAGGCGATGGCGGGTGTGAGGCCAATGGCGACGAGCAGGGTCGACGAGGTGAGCCCGTAACCCATGCCGAGCGAGCCATCGACGAGCTGAGCGCCGAAACCGGCCAGGGCGATGAGGAAGAGGGGTCCCATGTAGTTAGTCTATCTATTTAGTAGGGAATAGCCACTTAGGTGCCTTCCCTCGGCGAGCCTGGTGGTCAGTGGGCAGCTAGATCGGGTCGGGGCACGACCCGATCACCCCAACGCGGGATGAGCCGCGCCACGACAGCACCGACCAGCGCGGCCGGCACCAGGGTCCAGGTGCCCATCATCAGGCCGAGAACCACACCCAAAATGATCACGATCGGCCACTTCATCGGGGCAGTCGCAATAAGTGACGCGATGACGCCCACGACAATCGCGGCCGGCACCGAAGGCCCTGAATCACCCATTGCGAGCGAGATGAGCAGACCGACCGCTGCTCCGATGAACATGGCCGGGAAGAACGGACCGCCGCGGAAGCCGGAGCCAAGCGACACCGCGTAAGCGATCGCCTTGAAGATGATGATTGCGAGAACTGTCGATGCTGACGTCAGCGCAGGAAGCTTGGTGATGAATTCCTCGCCCGAGGTCACGATAAAGACAATGCTTTCACCGGTGCGGCTCTGCACGATGAGCGCGCTGATTCCGACGATCAATGCGGCGGCGATCAGGATGGGTAAATGGGGTCCGCCACCTGTAGCGCGTGCGAGAACGGCTGCCACTGTGCGGGCAAGAGTGACAACAACGGCAACGATGATCGCGACAACGATGGCCCAGCCGAGTTGATCAACCTCGATGGCGTCGGGGGTGCTTCCGAGCTGCAGACTGCCGGAGAGAATCGGTCCGACGAAGAGAGCGAGAATCGCGCCGAGTGCTCCGAAACCCACAACCTTCTTCTGATCCTTCGCATCGGTGAAGCGCATTCGCTTTGCAACGATCCCGCCGATCATGGAGCCAGTCGCGACAAGAGCGACCTCCGGGCCAAGCACCACACCGCCCCAAAGCGAGGCCAGGATCGCGAGGATCACCCCGACATACTCCTTCGGCGTGATGCTGCTGACCTTGATACCGCCGATCGGCGAGTGCCCCGCATCGCCTACGAACTTTCGAATCACGAAGACCAGAACCGCCGCGATCAGCAAGATCGCGATGACGTACCACGCCGGAGTCGTCGTCCAGGTCTCCGGGATTGTCTCCCAGATCACAATGATGCCGGCGTTGACGATCTCCAGGACGAGATAGCCCAGCGCGAGGCTGATGACCCCAGCGATGAGCATGGCCGGAATTGGACGACGGACAGCGGGCGCAGAGGTCATGGGCGTATCCCACCACGCGGAGAGCCCCTTCGGAACACGGGACTTGCGCGAGCCGCCTGTTTCTCATCCCGTTACCCTGCGGACATGAAGATCACGCGCTCCCTCTCAGCCCTTCTTATCGGCCTCATGGCTCTCGTAGGTCTCGCAACCCCCGCGCAGGCAGCGCCTAAGTCGGGCATCACCACGGTCACGGTCTACCACCAGCCAGTGGTGCCGACGGCTGTCACCGGCTCAGGCATCGGCACAGTGCGCTACTTCTCAGTCCCGATGGCCGTTAATGGCGTGGCCGCGAATGGCCAGTATCTGACCGGCACCCTCACAACTCTCGACGTCGGCATTCCCGGCGGCCAGGAGATCCGTGGTTCGAACCTGATCTTCGTCTTCGGCTCATCGGACGACCAGTTAGTCGTCGGCGGAATTGCCATCTATCCGGCCGCTGGCGCCACCTTGGCTGACGGTGCACGCGTCGTGCGCCCGGTCATCGGTGGATCCGGCAAGTACGCAGGCGCGGCCGGCCAGGCGATCTCGACAAACCTCGGCGCCAAGGGCTGGACTCACGTCTTCAAGATTCGCATTCCCTCGTAATGCACGTCAGCCCGACAGACTGAGTTTCTGACGAGTATCCCGAGGTCGACCTCTACGATTCCCGTATGTCCACGACTGACACCGCCACCTCCCGTCGGCAAATCTGGCTGAAGGCCTACACGGCTCGTACAAGTGGTCTTCTCTCCACGCTGGCCCTCGTCTACCTGGTCACGTACTCGGTCCAGTCGATCTGGCACGACCCCGGGCAGACCTGGTTTTTCTGGCTCGACCTCTTCGGAAAGTTTCTGTGGCTGCTCTTCGCCATTGACCTCGCGTTTCGCTACCTGATGACCTCACCGAAGAAGCGGTTCTTCCGAAACAACTGGCTCGACACCATCACCGTCCTGATTCCGCAGCTTCGTGCACTTCGCGCCCTGCGGGCCTTCATGGGCGGCGGCATCATCTCCAGCAAGGGCTTCCTTTCCGGAAGTGCCATCGCCTCAGGCATCGTCGCCGTGTTCTTGATCGTCTGGGTCGGCGGACTGATGGTGCTCAACGCTGAGCGCGGCGCCCCCGGCGCAGAGATCACCAGCCTCGGTGACGCAGTGTGGTGGGGATTCGAGACGATCACGACTGTCGGTTACGGCGACTTCGTTCCCGTGACCATGCAAGGGCGCGCTTTTGCCGTGATGGTCATGTTCGTCGGCATCAGCGTGCTCGGTGTCGTGTCGGCAAGCTTCGCCTCGACCCTCGTGAAAAAGGGCAACACCGGTGCAGCGCAGCCCGAATCACCGCAACAGGCGATCCTCGATCAGCTTGCCGAACTCAAGTCGATGGTCGCGAATCTCGAAGCTCGGCTCAATGACAAATCCGATCCGGCACCTGGCTCAACATCACCACCCGCATAGTTACTTACAAGAACTAAGAGGGAGAGGCGGATTCGCCTCTCCCTCTTAGCTTCGCCTCATGTGATGAGCGTCAGCTCATCTGATTGCGCATGCCTCCGACAAAGCCCTTGAGCTGATCGAGGAATTGCTGCTGATCAGGAGTGAGGCCCTCGCCGCCCTGCAGCTGATTCAAGAAATCCTCAATCCCGTTGCCCTGCATCATCCCGTCGTTGCGATTGCCGCCCATGCCGCCATTCATGCCGTACTCATCGTCGTAGCCCCTCATCGGACCCTCGCCGTAACCCTCTTCGTAAGCCTTTTCTGAGCCCTCGCCGTAACCCTCTTCGTAACCCTTTTCTGAGCCCTCTTCGTAACCCTCTTCTGAGCCCTCGCCGTAACCCTCGCCCTTCTGGCCGTCGTGCTCGACTGCGTAGGAGTACTCGTCACCGCGATATTCGTCGCTGTCGTGCTGGCCGATGGCGTAACCGATAACGCCGGCGCCTAGAAACAGGAGAACACCGACGACACCGGAAACACCAGCGAGCACGTAGTTGCGCACGCTCTTGTCCTTCTCGGTGGTAACTGCCGTCGCCGGTAGCGGCGTAGCGGGTGCAATCGGCTCACTCACCGGAGACGCAATCGGATCCTGCGGAGTGGTCATGTCATTGTCGTTCTCGGCCATGTGTGGTTCTCCTCGTGTAGGAAGGTTGTGACACCACTATTGCCAACGAAGATCAGCGAATACCCTCGTGAAGGTTAAAGAAAGGTCAGGAAGTTTGGACTGCGCAGAAGAATGCGTAATCGTCCGACTTCGGGACTATCGCCCAGCCGCGGGTGCTGGATCCAGGCGTCGTTCTCGCTTGCTCCCACAGCATCGAGCCGCTCACGATTGAATTACCGGTCACGAGCCCCGGCTGTGTTGCATCGCAACCTGGGGTGGCACGGTCCACCACGAGCAGTTGCAGGGCCGACTCGCCGGGTAAGGCTTGGACCTCGAGCACATCGACACTCGCGTATCCCGCGGGCACGGGCTTGCCCAGCACCCCTGGCCCGATGCCAATGGCAAAGGGATTCTGTGGATCAGTGGGCGAGAGATCCTCCTGAGTCCAGGGATCTCGTTCCGGGGCTCCCGAGTACACCCACGGCTTCGCCACTCCGCCTGCCACGGTGCTGAACACCGGAGGGCTGGCGAGGTCATCGTTCAGGCTTGGCGCCAGCGAGAGGTTCTCGGAAGGAGTTGCACCGACCGAATCGAGCACGGTGCGAGCAATCTGACCCGTGGATCGCGGTGCCGTGACGATCTTCGCGTTCGACTGGCCCGGGGCCTTCACCATGAGCGGCACATGTGCGACCTCCGACCAGCGCTGCTCGAGAGTGTCACCCGCTCTTCTGTCAATTGACGTCGTCATGGCCGCACCGTGATCAGCAGTGAACACGATCATCGTGGAACTCATCAGGCCGTTCTTCTCGAGATAGTCAAGCAGCTGACCTAGCTGGCGATCCATATCGACCGTGGCATTCGCCCATAGGCGCCGTTCCATCGACATGAGTTCGGGTGAGCTGTAGAACCCATCCTTGTCACTACCAACCATGTGCGCCCCCTCGACAACGGGCAAGGTCGCGGGGTAGATCTGCTTGCCCTCACGGTCGACGGCCCAGGGCGCATGAGTACGAATGGTGTGCCACATGGCGAAGAAGGGAGCATCGGGGCTCGTCGTGCGCGCTGAGTCGATCCCGCTGATGGCCTTGCCGACGGTGTTGCCTTCCGCATTGTCACCGAACTCGTCACCGCGACTCCAGAAGTCGCGCCACTTACCGTCAAGTTCCGGGAAAGCGTTGCTGAACGGAGGCGCCAACGCCACACGACCAGCGACGGCTGCGGTGTCCTTCGCGAAATTCAGATAACGCGAGACGACACCGGTCTCTTGGTCGTTGCCGACGCTGGCGCAGTCCGTGGTGTCACACTCGAAGTGATAGATCGGTGACTCCATCACCACCGAGTACTCAGAGCCAAGCCCGGGCACGATGCCGATTCCGGAACGCACCTTGTCCATGCGATCCCTGTCAACCGCAGGCACATCCGCAATGCCGTTGAGTTGCGCAGGCACGGCGTAGTCGGTGTAGTTCGCCGCCGCGTAGGCGTGGGTATACGTCGTCGATACCTCCTGCAAACGCTGCAGATTCGGGAACTCAGGCCTTACTGCGCCCGCTTGATCCATGACGAGCGGGTATTGCAGCTCATCCGAGATCACCCAGACCACATTCGGTCGCTCGGCGTTGGCGCTGAAGGTCAGCTCATTCGCGGTGGACGGCACTCCCCCGACCAGCGTGAGAATCAGCGGCAACGCCGCGGCACCCGCCGCGAAGAGCATCAGGATGAGACCCATGGTGATGCGGCGGGAGAGCTCGGTGAGCACTAGCGCCGCGAGGAGACCCACGATCGGGCCGAGGATTGGAACTGACGAGAGTAGGGAGCGCGACAGCAGATTGCCGATCAGAAACCAAGTAGAGAGCAGCATGATTGTTGACGCCGTGATGTCGAAGACACGCGCGCTCGCCTTTCGGCGGATCAGGGTGAATATGCCGAAGAGAATCAGCCACAGACCGATGATCGCGACGAGAAGAACCGCAAGCCAGGCGATGGCGGACACCCCGTGAGCCGCGAAGAAGACCTGATTGCTCGCGATTTTCTCATTCGAGGGAATGACGATGACCAGGATGAAGGGGGCAAGGATCCACGCAGCGGTATCGCGTGCGCTTAGATTGCGCCGTTCACGGAGCATGTCAGTTCCAGGCGTTGACGACGACGCGAGTAGCCGAGGTGGTACCGACCTCGTCGACGTGAGCGAAACGTGCACGGAGTGCGTCGAGGAGCACCGAGGTCGAGTAATCACCGCTCCAGTTCGGGATCTGGCTGAGAAGTAGGCGCACCTTCTCGTCAGCTTCGGTGGCGAATTCGATCTGCACCGGCGCGCCGAATCGTGCGAGGGCCTCGATGGCAAAAGGCATCGGGGTGCCCTGGGTTATCACGACGTGATGGAGCACCGCTTGGCAAATGACAGCAGTGGGGCGCACGCGAGACAGATAGGAAGCAAACTCCGCATCGAGCAGGCCTGACGCGGGGCTGAGATTCGTGATGTCGCCGAGAATCGGCGTAACGCGCCCTGCGAGATCAGGATTCGACGAGACACCTGCATACAGAACATCGAGGGCACCCGAGTCAGCGTCCATCACGATGACGTTGGCATTCGCATCACGCACGAGACGCGATGCCGTAAAGCCGTCGTTGCCGCCGACGTCGAGTACCAAGCGCTCACGCCCCGGGTAGGCGTTGATGAACTCGGCGGCGAATGCTGACTTTCGAGTGAGATCGCTCTCCTCGTAGTGCTCACGAGAGCCGTATCCGACCCAGGTCGTGGCATGCGCCTTGCCGTGCAGCTTGGTGATCTGCTTGCCCAGCCGCTTGGTGAGGCCCTTGGTTGCCGAAAGGGCGAGGTCACGGTGCTTGTTCGCCTCGCCCGCGAATTGGGTTTCGCTCGGTGCCTTGGAGGTCGGACGAGTCGTGGCCTGCAGGAGCAGCAGGGAAAGGCTGCGTCGCTTGTGTTTCGGTATGAGCTGACGCGCGGCGTCGGACTTCAGTCCGCGATGTCGCGAAAGCTGCCACGCATCGGCGGCCGTGACGTGATCGCCGGAGCCGACGGCAAGCGGATTGATGAAGTGCTCGATGAATTGGCGTGAAGCGTTCCACGACGGGTTCGGTCGCCAGGTCTCGATAGAACCAATATCAATGAAGCACGGATTGAGTCCGTCGAACTGAACGTTAAACGCTGATGCGTCCTTGAGATCAAGACCAATGTCGAGTAAGCGCATGCGCAGGTTCAGGGTGAGTTGGGCGGCAGACTCAAGCAGAGAGTTCGGCCACTCCCAGGGGTAGGTGATGACCGCGACAGTGTCGACACGAAATACGCGGGAGTCTGTCTTGGGTTCGCGGCCGGAACTCTGTGCGAACGCGGTGAGTACTCGGGCGGCCTGCTCGCCCTCGACCCGATCGAAGGGAACGAGCGCACGTTCAGCGATCAGCGAGGCATAAAGAGCCGAGTCGAGAAGAGCATTGATCGCCGCGGCAGACGCCGGGCTCGCGATGCGATACCAGGTGCCATCGTGGAAGAAGGCAGCGTTCTCGGGATCGCGGAAGCTAGCCGTGGGCTGCGATGTCACTGCTCGGTCGGAGCAGACTCAGCTGGCAGTGCGGCATCCTTGGCCGGACCGCGGCCGCGGATAGATGCCCACTTGGAACGAAGGAAGAACCAGATGCCGGCTGCGCCGCTGGCGATGGCTGCCAGCAGGTACGAACCTGTTCCGGCATCGATGTACCCGACGGTCTTCAGCATTTGTTCACCTCTTGGTCGTGTGCGCGTAACCCTGAGCGTACAGGCAGGTGCAGACTGAGTGGGTGCAGTCGTCCCCTCTGAGAAGCCCCCGCAGCTGGGGAATCTTGGTCCTGGGCACGGTCTGCGCCGGTATCGCGGTGGCCTTGCTCCTGGATTCTGCGTTTGGGGTGGCGCCAGTCGACGCGGTGTTTTCGGGCATCAGCCGCATGACCGGGATCAGCGTGGGCACCGCCTTGATCGCAGCCTGCATCGTGCTGGTGCTGATGGCCTGGGCACTTGGGGTCAAGCCAGGCCTGGGCACGGTGATCTCCTTCTTCGGGATCGGTCTGGCGGTCGACGCCACGACGTGGGTCCTCGAGGCGACCGGGTGGAGCGTGAGCGACAACGCCTGGCAGGTCCGCCTGCTTGTCTGGTTGATTGCGGCCCCGCTCCTCGGGTTCGCCGCAGCGTGCATGTACTCGAGCGGGCTCGGCGCTAGCCCGTATGACCTCTTCGTGCAGTCGCTTGGCCGCTTCCATCTCTCGATTCCGGTCGCCCGAGTCATCATCGACGGCGCCATGCTTCTGATTGCCTTCCTGATCGGCGGAGCGTGGGGCCTGGGAACAGTGGGCTTAATGCTCGCCATTCCCCTGTTCTTGAAGCTCTTCCTACCGATCGTGGCTCGATTCGCCCCACATCAGTCATTCGAGCATCCGGCCCGCTCCACCACTTCCTGACAACTCAACTAGGTGTGCGAACACGCGTGTTATGGCTATTGACCCCCGGCCTTCTGCGGCGGCGCGACCTAGAGACCGATACTTTTGCGGTCTGGCAATGCGATCCGCTGAGGTCGCCTGACGAAGGGCACCCCAGTGGGATCCAAGGACACGACGACGGATTCGCAAGGCGAACGCATCCCCAAGAAGATCTACGAAGACGAGCTTTACCGCCTGCAGGCGGAGTTGGTGAAGTTGCAGGAGTGGGTACGCCTTGAGGGCCTTCGCGTTGTCGTGATCTTCGAAGGTCGCGATGCGGCAGGCAAGGGATCAGCGATCAAGCGCGTGGCCGAGTACCTCAATCCCCGCGTCGCCCAGATCGTTGCGCTGCCTACTCCGACTGAGCGTCAGCGCACGCAGTGGTATTTCCAGCGCTACGTCGACCACTTACCGGCTGCGGGTGAGATCAGGCTCTTCGATCGATCCTGGTACAACCGTGCAGGTGTCGAGCATGTAATGAACTTCTGCACTCCTGCTGAGTACGACCGATTCCTGTATCAAGCACCAATCTTCGAAAACCTGTTGATCGAGGACGGCATCATCTTGCGCAAGTACTGGTTCAGCGTCAGCGATGAGGAGCAGGAACGTCGCTTCAAGTCACGCCTCGAGGATCCGATGCGGCAATGGAAACTCTCGCCGATGGATCTGGATTCCATTACGCGCTGGGAGGATTACTCACGCGCGAAGGACGAGATGCTGGTGCACACCGACACTGCGGAGTCTCCGTGGTTCGTGGTAGAGGCGGACGACAAGCGACGAGCACGTCTGAACATGATCCATCACCTGCTGTCGACAATTCCGTACGAGCAAGTCATGCGACCACCGCTGGAACTTCCGCACCGACCGAAGTCGAGTGGGTATGTGCGTCCACCACGGGACTTGAGTAGTTACGTCCCGGACTACGCAGCGAGCCTGCTCACGAGCGAGTAAGTCAGAGCTCGGAGCTGCGGCCCGGGGCGTGGCTCTCGAGGAGCGCGTACACCTCGCTGGCGCGGTAGCGACGATGGCCGCCGAGGGTTCGAATACTGGCGAGCTTGCCGGCCTTGGCCCACCGGGTCACCGTTTTCGGGTCAACACGGAAGAGGGCTGCGACCTCAGATGGGGTGAGCAATTGCTCGGACTCTGGCCCGGCCATGCATTCCTCCCCGTTCGGATTGGCGGCTCACATTCCTGCGTGAACCGTCGTACTGTCCCACCCTGGTGGGGGCGCGGCAAGCCTAAATGGCCGAAACATTGTGTTTTTCCGCCGCTTTCGAGCTGATTTCCGACAGCTCAGTGGCTGGAGTCCGAAATGTCCGTTCCCGCCTGACCAGACCGGATAGCCGCTGCCAGGGGCGGCAGGTAGACTTCGAACTATTGACGCGCGGGAGCCCCTGGGCTACTGCGCGAGTTCCGTCCAACACGTACCGGGGCGATGGCCCCGAATAAGGGGGTCGAGCCATGGGGCGCGGCCGGGCCAAGGCGAAGCAGACCAAGGTTGCCCGCGAGCTTAAGTACGGTGGTCCGCAGACTGATTTCGATCGTCTGCAGGCCGAGCTCGGTGGAGGCAGCAGCACATACACGAGCACGACCGTTGAAACTGACGAGGTCGAAGAAGACGATCCTTACGCCAAGTACCTCAACGACGACGAGAAGTAGATCGGGCAATCGCGCTTAGATCGCGTATGCACCCATCAAGCTCGTAGCGCCACCCTTGCCACCCTTGGCTTCAGCATCGCCATGCTCACCCTCGCGGCGATCGCGAATCGCCCCGCACACCCATGACGGCACACCGCGCTCCTGGAGCACGCGAAGCGCTGCATCAGCCGCGGCGGCTGGAACGATCGCGATCATGCCCATGCCCATGTTGAAGGTGCGCTCGAGTTCTATCTGCTCGACCTTGCCCAAGCGGCCAATCAAGGTGAACACCGGCTGAGGAGTCCAGCTCGAGCGATCGATGTCGGCAGCAAGATGCTGGGGCAGCACTCGGGCGATATTCGCGGCAATTCCACCACCTGTGATGTGGCTCATCGCGTGAACCTCAACTGCATCGGCAAGTGCCAGGCAGTCCTTGGCATAGATGCGGGTCGGGATGATGAGCTCCTCGCCGACCGTGTGTCCGAGTTCCTCAAATGTTGCGGAAAGGCCGGGGCCGCCATCGCCGAGCAGCACAAAACGTGCGAGCGAGTAACCATTGGAATGCAGACCAGATGACTTCATCGCGATCACGACATCGCCAGCTCGCACGAGATCCGCACTCAGCAGACGATCGGCCTCCACCACGCCGGTACCAGCACCTGCCATGTCGTACTCGTTCGGGCCGAGTAGGCCAGGATGCTCGGCGGTCTCACCACCCAGCAGCGCGCAGCCAGCCTGACGGCAGCCCTCGGCGATACCCGACACGATGCTCGCGATGCGCTCGGGGACGACGGACCCTGTCGCAATGTAATCGGTGAGGAAGAGCGGCTCGGCGCCGCAGACCACGAGGTCATCGACGATCATTGCGACGAGGTCGATACCGACGGTGTTGTGGATATCGAGCGCCTGAGCAACGGCCACCTTGGTACCGACACCATCGGTAGAGGTCGCGAGCAGTGGCTTGCGGTACTTAGTCAGCGCCGAGGCATCGAAGAGCCCCGCGAAACCACCGAAACTTCCGACGGTCTCAGGTCGCTGTGCAGCGGCTACGGAGGCGCGCATCAACGCAACCGCGCGCTCACCTGCCTCAACATCGACACCGGCCGCTGCGTAGGACGCACCACTCATGGGCGATCCAGGGCATCAAGTGCCCCGCCGGCCACAGTGTTGGTGACGCCTTCGGCATCGAAGACGCGTCGCTCGATGCCATCGAGAACTTGCTTACCCACGGCTTGCTGGGCTTCGGGGATCTGCACCGGGTAGATGCCGTCGAAGCAGGCGCGGCAGAGGTTGTCCTTGGGAATGGTCGTTGTCTTGATCAGCATGTCGAGATCGACATACCCAAGTGAATCAGCACCGATAGATGTGCAGATCTCGTCGATCGTGAGGCCATTGGCTACCAGCTCGGCGCGCGTGGCGAAGTCGATGCCGTAGAAGCACGGCCACTTGACCGGCGGGCTGCTGATGCGTACGTGTACTTCCTTCGCACCGGCCTCACGCAGCATGCGCACGAGTGCGCGCTGAGTATTGCCGCGGACGATCGAGTCGTCGACAACGACTAGGCGCTGACCGGCAATGACCTCGCGAAGTGGATTCAGCTTGAGCCGGATGCCTAGCTGCCGAATGGTCTGCGAGGGCTGGATAAAGGTGCGGCCGACATAAGCGTTCTTGACCAGGCCTTCGGCGAACGGGATGCCCGACTCCTGCGCGTAGCCGATCGCGGCATAACGGCCGGACTCCGGTACCGGAATCACGAGGTCGGCCTCGACCGGATGCTCGCGTGCAAGTTCGCGACCGATCTCGACTCGCGACACCTGCACGCTGCGGCCTGCGATGGAGGTATCCGGGCGCGCCAGGTACACGTACTCGAAGAGACATCCCTTGGGCTTGGCTTCCGCAAAGCGCTGAGAGCGCAGGCCATGCTCGTCGATGCAGATGAGCTCACCCGGTTCGACCTCGCGCACGAAGGCCGCACCGACGATGTCGAGAGCTGCGGTCTCACTGGCGATGACCCAGCCACGCTCGAGGCGACCGAGCACTAGTGGGCGAATGCCTTGCGGATCACGGGCGCCGTACAGAGCATCGTCATCCATGAACACGAGCGAGAACGCACCACGCACATGCGGCAGTTCGAGCATCGCGGCAGCCTCGATGCTGAGATCGGGGTGCACGGCAAGGAGTGCAGTCAAGACGTCGGTGTCGTTGGTTGCGACGGCCTCGCCAAGAGGCAGCTCACCCGAACCTGTAGCCAAGCTCGCCAGCCGAGTAGCGAGCTCGCGCGTATTGGTGATGTTGCCGTTGTGTCCGAGGGCAAGGTGTCCGGTCGCAGTAGAGCGCAGGATCGGCTGAGCGTTCTCCCAGACGCTGGCCCCGGTGGTCGAGTAGCGCGTGTGACCGATAGCGACGTGGCCCTTCAGTGACTCAAGGCTCGCTTCGGTGAACACCTGCGAGACAAGGCCCATGTCCTTGTAGACGAGGATGTGGCTGCCGTCGCTGACCGCGATTCCGGCGGATTCCTGGCCGCGATGCTGGAGTGCATACAGGCCGAAGTACGTGAGTTTGGCGACCTCATCGCCAGGGGCCCAGACCCCGAATACGCCACAGGCGTCCTGGGGGCCTTTGTCTCCGGGTAGGAGGTCATGGTTCAGGAGTCCATCGCCTCGTGCCACGACTTAAGGATACGGGATAGATCAGATGACTCCGCCAGCACGCTCGCGATCACGCCAGGTTTTCGCGCGGATTACCGCCAGAATGCTGTGCCCGTGAGACCTCGAGATTTATTCCACGTCGCGGCGTCGGGCAAAGCACGCCGAGGCCTAGGACCGAAGCCGGCTCCACGCACCGACCCACTCGCTCCAGGGCACGCACTGGGTATCCGTTCGCCCATCGAGACAGGTGAAAGTCGGAGTGGTCCAGTAGTACACGTCCTTCCAATACTCGCTGTCGCTTGCATGAAAGATGTCGCAAAAGTTCTTGTCCGTGGTGAGTGCACAAGCCTTGGAGTTTGCCGGCGCCTGACCGAACCACTCCGAAGCCACCGCATTGACTTCAGGAGAGATCACGTGGTCGAGCCACAGATAAGCGCAGTTCACGTGAGAACTGTCCTTTGCGATCATCCAGGTATCCGACCACCCAGTAGCGCCTTCCTTCGGCTTGATCGCGGCTACCTGCCCGCCCTGGCTCTCTGCCAGCGAGAGAATCACCTGCCATGCAGATCCGACTGCGCTTGTCCCTGACACGAAGTTGCCTACTGTCCTGGCGTAATCCGACCAGTACTCACCCACGAGTTCCTTCTGTTGCTCCAACAACGAGATGGCCGCATCGAATTGTTCCGTGTCCAATGAGTATGGATTCGTGATGCCGAGTTCGGGGCGAGTCGCCATCAGATAGACGGCTGCGTCAGCGATGTAGATGGGCGAGTCGTATGCGGTTATCGCACCCCCGTACGGGGAGTCCTCGTCGAAGATGACCGACCAGGAGTCCGGCGGGATGGAGACCTTCTGCGTGTTCCACATCAAGATGTTGGCGCCGCGACCCTGAGGAACTCCATAGGGGACTGCGTCGATCGTGTTGAAGGACCTTCCCTTGAGATCCGCGTAGACGTCCGCATAGTTCGGAACCAAATCGGTGTTCAGAGGCGCAATGACGCCATCGTTGATCAACCGCAAGGCCACATCCCCTGAAGCCGACACGACATCCCAGCCACCCGCCTTCATCAGGGCGACCGCATCATCCGAGTTCCCGATCGTCTGGACGTTGAGCTTGCAGCCCGTGCTCTTCTCGAAATCCGTTACCCAATCGACAGAAGGATTGTTCGAACCATTCTCTGCGTAGCCGGGCCATGCGAGGACATTGAGTTGCCCTTCACCTTGGCCCACTGGTGAGCTCTTTGCTAAACCTCCCGGAAGAGCGTTCGGCGAACCGGATTCAGCAGGCGATGGTGAACCGCTCGCATTCACACTTGGGCTGCCTCCGCACGCCGAGAGCACGAGCAGCCCCGCAGTGATGGCCAACACGCCACCTGGCACAGACCGTCTTCTCATTCATGCTCCCTCGGAAAGGCACCTACGCAGGTGTATCGGCAGACTCAAGCCTTGCTACCGGGCAATTCACATCACCCGAACAATGGCAGCCATTCAGATAAATCGGAACGCTCCCCGCTGGCGTGCACACGACCGGCGGAAACCCCTTGCTGCCAGGTGAGATCGCCGCATGCCAGGGCCAGCCAAGTGGCGGCGTCCATCTCCACGACTGCGGCCGGAGTTCCACGGCGGTGGGTGTGCCCGGCGACGGCCTGCACGGCCGCGAAAGGTGGAATCCGCACTTCGACGCTGCGCCCCGGTGCCCTCTCGACAAGAGCAGCAAGGGCCATCTTCACGGCCGCTTTTGCCTCGAGCCGATCAGGGGTCTGCCCCGCGAGGTAGGCAGTGCGAGCTGCCGCCACCTCATCGGGGATCACGTCAGCTCGCGAAGGTCGCCGGGATTGTGGCCTCGTGCGAGCGGCGAAGTTCGGAGATCGGCGCGCTGAACTGGCTGATGATCTCGACGACGTCGCCTCCGGTCTCACCGAGGCGCGTCGTCGGCAAACCTGCCGCGGAGCATGAAGCGACGAACGCCGCTTCATGGGCAGCAGTGACTACGGCTATCGCACGACCAGTGGACTCCGCGAAGCAGAAGATGAATGGGTTGAGATCGGCCGGGACGGAGACCTTCACTCCGATGCCTGACTTCATCGCCATTTCAGTGAGCGTGATCGCAATGCCGCCGTCAGAGATGTCGTGAGCTGCAGCAATGGTGCCGTCGATTGACGCAGCAACGAGAACCTCCGAGAGCACGCGCTCGCGCTGAAGATCGACGATGGGTGGCAAACCGCCGAGGTGACCATGCACATGATGCGCCCACTCGCTGCCGCCAAACTCATCGCGGGTATCGCCGAGCAGGTAGACGATCTGGCCGGGGGCCGCCCAGGCCATCGGGGTGCGCTTATCAACATTCTCGATTACCGCGAGCACACCAACGACGGGCGTCGGCAAGATCGCGGTGTCGCCTGTTTGGTTGTAGAACGACACGTTGCCACCGGTCACCGGGACGCCGAGTTCGAGACAACCATCGGCAAGACCACGGCAGGCCTCGGAGAACTGCCACATAACCTCTGGGTCTTCAGGTGAACCGAAGTTAAGGCAGTTGGTCACAGCAAGCGGCTTTGCGCCTGCGACCGACACATTGCGGTACGACTCAGCAAGTGCGAGCTTCGCACCGTTGTACGGATCCAATTTCGCGTAACGACCATTGCAGTCAGTCGAGATCGCGACGCCAAGGCCAGTGTTCTCGTCGACACGAATCATGCCGGCATCCTCGGGCTGTGCAAGCACCGTGTTACCAAGCACGTAACGGTCGTACTGATCGGTGATCCACGCCTTTGATGCGAGATTCGGTGCGCCGATGAGGTTGATCAGCGTGGCGCGCAGTTGCTCACCATCGGTCGGGCGCGGCAACGAGTCAGGAGTGTCGGCCTGCAAGGCGTCTTGCCACGAAGGCCGGTGATACGGGCGCTCGTAGACCGGACCATCGTGCGCAACACTGCGCGGCGGCACGTCGACGATCTGCTCTCCATGCCAGTCGACAGTGAGACGACCTGAGGCATTCACCTCACCGATGACAACGGCTTCGACATCCCACTTCTTGATCAGTGCCATGAACTCATCGAGCTTGGCGGGGGTCACGATCGCGCACATGCGCTCCTGCGACTCGCTCATCAAGATTTCTTCGGGTGAAAGGGTTTGATCGCGCAGCAGCACACGATCGAGCCACACGTGCATTCCGCCATCACCATTCGACGCAAGCTCGCTGGTCGCGCAGGAGATTCCGGCGCCGCCGAGATCCTGAATGCCCTCGACGAGGCCGGCGTGTAGGACCTCGAGGGTGGCCTCAATAAGCAGTTTTTCCATGAACGGATCGCCGACCTGAACGCTCGGGCGCTTGGCGGGGCCGTCGGCGTCAAAGGTCTCGGAGGCGAGAACAGAAACACCGCCAATGCCATCGCCACCGGTGCGCGCGCCATACAGGACAACGAGATTTCCGACGCCCTTCGCACTTGCCAGGTGAATATCTTCGTGACGCATCGAACCGACGCAGAGGGCATTCACTAGCGGATTGCCAAGGTAACTGGCATCGAACACAACCTCGCCACCGATATTCGGCAGGCCCAGGCAGTTGCCGTAACCACCGATACCGCTGACGATGCCGGGCAGCACGCGCCGGGTATCGGGCGCATCGAGCGGGCCAAAGCGAAGCGGATCCATGACCGCAAGCGGGCGGGCCCCCATCGAGATGATGTCGCGCACGATGCCGCCGATGCCCGTTGCCGCACCCTGATACGGCTCGACGTAGGACGGATGATTGTGGCTCTCAACCTTGAAGGTGACGGCCCAGCCGTCGCCGATATCGACGACGCCGGCGTTCTCGCCGATGCCAACGAGAAGTGCATCGGTCTTCGGGGCCTTCTCGCCGAACTGGCGCAAGTGCACCTTGGAAGACTTGTACGAGCAGTGCTCGCTCCACATCACCGAATACATCGCGAGTTCAGAGGACGTGGGACGACGACCCAGAATCTCGCGAATGCGCTCGTACTCATCGGGCTTCAATCCAAGCTCTGCGAACGGCTGCAATGCCTCGGGGTTCGCCTGGGCGGCGGAGACGGTGTCGGCCATCAGGCACTCACTAGTGAGGTCAGGACGCTCGTGAAGAACGGAAGTCCTTCAGTGGTCGGGCCTGTCAACGACTCGACGGCGTGCTCGGGGTGCGGCATGAGACCGACAACATTGCCGCGCTCATTGCGAATACCCGCGATATCGCGTGCACTGCCATTGGGATTCACGTCAAGATAGCGCGCTACGACGCGGCCTTCGCCCTCGAGCATGTCGAGGGTGGCCGGATCAGCGAAGTAGTTGCCCTCGCCGTTCTTGAGCGGCACGACGATCTCTTGGTTCTTGAAGTAATCGCGGGTCCACATCGAGTCAGCATTCTCGATGCGCAGCTTCTGGTCTCGGCAGATGAAGTGGCGTGACTCATTGCGCATCAGCGCGCCGGGCAGCAAATGCGACTCGACCAGGATCTGAAAGCCATTGCAGATACCGAGCACCGGCAGACCACCCTTGGCGCCGTCAACAATCGAGTTCATCACCGGTGCGAAGCGCGAGATCGCGCCGCAGCGCAGGTAATCGCCGTACGAGAATCCGCCGGGCAGGATGACCGCGTCGACGCCCTTGATGTCATCGTCGCCGTGCCATAGCTCAACAGGCACGCCACCGGCAATGCGCACTGCGCGGGCCGCATCGCGATCGTCGAGGGTGCCCGGGAAGGTCACGACTCCGATGCGAGCGCTCACGCGTCAGCCTCAACCGTGAGCGAGTAGTTCTCGATCACCGGGTTCGACAGGAGTTCCTCGGCCAGCTTGTGCATCAGCGCCAGGCGATCACCGGTGAGGTCACCGTCGACCTGGATCACGAACTGCTTGCCCTGGCGGACGTCAGCGACCCCCGACAGGCCCAGGCGCCCTAGGGCTCCTTGAACAGCTCGCCCCTGGGGGTCGAGGATCTCTGGCTTGAGCATGACGTCGACGACGACGCGGGCCACGGGCTCTCCATTGCTAGTGCAGGCAGAAGGCTGGGGAAGGGCTCCAGTCTATCGGCGACCGTGGCACGTCGAACACGACGGTTAGCCGTGAAAATCTCGCAAGAGGTCGTCCAGGCAACGGCTAGTTGACGAAGAAGAACTCGATCTTGGAGCCCTGAGCGGTGAAGCCGCTATGGATCGCCTGGCCAGACACACCGGAGTACTTGCCCGTGCCGCCCACAATGGCGAAGGTCTGGGTCTTGGTCGGCGGGGTGCCCGAGTTCGCGCGGATGAGCGCCGTGGCGTAGATGAAGCCACCTGGCGCCGACATCGCGAGATCGATATCGCGGATTTCGCGACCACCCGGGATGTTCACGCGAACCGTGGTCTGGTTGGTCGAGTAGAAACCAATCGCGATCTTGCCCGGCAGCTCGGTGATATCGCCATTGGTCACGGTGATGTCGCCGAGACTTGGCCCGGTCGGCGGCAGGTCAACGACGCTGCGATCCGGACTGCCGAGGTACCAGACCAGGTCTGGCTGGGGCGCCTTCGCTGCGTGAGCCACGGGCGACACCGAGACGGCAGCGAGTGAAACGGTAAGGGCAGTGAGCGCTCCGCGGCGCAGGGTCTTCAGCATGGCCGCAATGTAACGGAAGTCAGCAATTACTGCGAGTGATTCGACTGCCAGGCCGACCAGGCAGAACTCACCATGTCGCGCAGATCGCGGGTGGCCTTCCAGCCGAGCTCGCGCTCGATCTTCCCTGTGGCCGCGAAGGAAGCAGGCGGGTCACCGGCGCGACGGCCGACAATCTCGGGGTTGATATCGGTGCCTATGACCTCGCTGATCATGCCCATGACCTCGAGCACTGATGCGCCCTGCCCACGGCCAACGTTGAAGGACTCCGCGCGACCGCCGGACTCACAACGTGCGGCTGCTGCGACATGCGCGCTAGCAAGATCAGCGACGTGGATGTAGTCACGAATGCATGAGCCGTCGGGGGTCGGGTAGTCGTCACCGAAGACCTTCGGACGTTCGCCGATGCTCAGCGCTCGGAAGACCATCGGCACGAGGTTGTTCACGCTGCGATCACCGAGGGCGTCGCTGCCGGCACCGGCGACATTGAAGTAGCGCAGCGCTACCCAGGAGAAACCGTGAGCGATGCCCATGCCGCGCGCGAGCCACTCCCCCACGACCTTGGTCTCACCGTAGGGAGACTCAGGGTTCAGCGGGGAATCCTCGGAGATGGGATTCGCTTCCGGTGTTCCGTAGACGGCTGCCGAGGATGAGTAGACGAAATTCGTAACTCCGGCATCGTTCATGGCAGCGAGTAGTGACTGCGTGCCGTTGACGTTCTCGTCGTAGTAGTACAGCGGCATGTGAACTGACTCGCCGGCCGCCTTCTTGGCAGCAAAGTGGATAACGCCATCAACCTTGTACTCGCGCAGTGCAGCGATGACAGCATCGCGATTGGAGACGGATGCGATGATCAACGGAACGTCGGAAGGAACGTTCTCGCGAACGCCCGAGGAGAGATCATCAAGAACGACAACACTGCGGCCACTTGACTGGAGTTCACGAATCACGTGCGCACCGATGTAACCGGCGCCTCCGGTCAGCAGCCAGGTGGTCATTCGAACTTCTCCCCCGTCATGATCTCGTAGGCCTCGATGTACTTGGCACGAGTCTTCTCGACGATTTCTTCAGGGAGCGGCGGGGGCGGAGTGTCGGAGTTCTTATCCCAACCCGAAGCGGGTGACGTGAGCCAGTCACGCACGAACTGCTTATCGAATGACGGCTGCGCGTGACCGGGCTCCCACTGATCGAGGGGCCAGTAGCGCGAGGAGTCGGGGGTGAGCACCTCGTCGGCGAGCACGATCTTGCCCTTGTTCTTGCCATTGGTGCCGAAGCCGAATTCGAACTTGGTGTCAGCGAGAATCAATCCGCGCTGATGCGCAAGAGCATCGGCACGACGGTAGATGTCGAGTGAGAGGCGCTTGAGCTCCTGAGCTTCCTCCTGGCCGATGCTGATCACCACCTCATCGAAGGTGACGTTCTCATCGTGATCGCCGATCGCCGCCTTGGTCGCCGGGGTGAACAGCGGCTTCGGAAGCAGGGAACCGTCAACCAAGCCCGGGGGCAACCCGTTGCCGCAGATCTGCCGAGTCGCGTTGTAGTCGGCAAGGCCAGAGCCAGCGAGGTAACCGCGCACGACGCACTCGACCGGCAGCATTTCGAGCGGCTCGCAGATCATCGCGCGACCGGCAACAACCTTCGGAACAGCAGTGGTCTCGAGGTGGTTGGGCACCACGCCCTCGAGCGTCTGGAACCACCACAGCGACAACTTGGTGAGGATGCGACCCTTGTCGGGAATGGTCGTGGGCAGCACCCAGTCGTAGGCCGAGATGCGATCGCTGGCAATGAAGAGCAAGCGATCCTCAGGCGTGCGATAGAGATCGCGCACCTTGCCCGAATAGACGTGGGTGTAGCCCTCGGGCAGCCCGTAGTCAGTCACGGGGATATTGGTCACAGAATGTCTCCGGGCTTGTATCCGGCGGCATCCGGATGCTCATTCACGATCGCCTCGACGCGAAGCGCGATGGCCTTCACCTGATCGCCGGCGGCGCCGGTGAAGTCGAGCGGATCAGCGATGAGTGCAGTGAGCTCATCGACTGAAAGTTCAAGACGCGCATCATTCGACAAGCGCATCAGCAGGTCATTCTCGGAAAGACCGGCCTCACGCATCTGCAATGCAACAGAGACGGCATGCTCCTTGATCGCCTCATGCGCAGTCTCGCGGCCAACGCCCTTGCGCACCGAGGCCATGAGCACCTTCGTGGTCGACAGGAACGGCAGGTAACGCTCGAGCTCGCGATCAATGACAGCGGGGAAGGCACCGAAGTCATCGAGCACGGTCAAGAATGTCTCGAAGAGTCCGTCGAGGGCGAAGAAGGAATCCGGTAGTGCCACACGGCGCACCACCGAGCAGGAGACGTCACCTTCATTCCACTGCGTGCCCGACAGTTCCGCGGTCATGGTGAGGTAGCCCTTGAGGATGATCGCAAAGCCGTTGACGCGCTCACACGAACGCGTGTTCATCTTGTGTGGCATGGCTGACGAACCCACCTGACCGGGACGGAAGCCCTCGGTAACAAGATCATGGCCGGCCATCAGCCGAATCGTGGTAGCAAGACTCGACGGCGCTGCAGCAACCTGCACGAGTGCAGCGACAACATCGAAGTCGAGTGAACGCGGGTACACCTGGCCAACGCTGCTGAGCACGTTCTGGAAACCGAGGTGGCGAGCAACGCCTTCTTCAAGCTGCGCGAGACGCTCGGAGGAACCGAGAAGGTCGAGCATGTCTTGCGCGGTGCCCACCGGGCCCTTAATGCCGCGCAACGGGTAGCGCGCAATCAGATCGTTGAGTCGGTCATACGCGACGAGCAATTCATCGGCAGCAGAAGCAAAGCGCTTGCCCAGGGTTGTGGTCTGAGCAGGCACGTTGTGCGAGCGACCGGTGATCGCGGTGTCGGAGTATGCGACAGCCAAAGACGCGAGACGCTCGAGAGCCGCGATCACTTTCACGCGCACGAGCAGCAGTGAGTCGCGGATCTGGAGTTGCTCGACGTTCTCGGTGAGATCGCGCGAGGTAAGCCCCAAGTGAATGGACTCAAAGCCGGCGAGATCGTTGAACTCCTCGATACGGGCCTTGACGTCGTGCTTGGTCACACGTTCGCGAGCGGCGATGGAAGCAACATCGACCTGATTGATCACAGCGCGATAGGCCTCAAGGGCACCGACTGGAATGGCCAGGCCGAGCTCAGCCTGTGCGGCCATGACGGCCAGCCAGAGCTGGCGCTCCATGACGATCTTGGCTTCAGGCGACCACAGGTCAGTCATGGCCCCGGAGGCATAGCGGCCGGCGAGGACATTGGGGATCGATGAGGTCACGACCTCATTCTTCCATCACTGGGATGCGCTGGCTGCCAGGGCGATGTCGCGGCGGTGATGTGAGCCCTCGAGGCTGATCAGGTCGAGTGCGGCATAGGCCCGCTCACGCGCCTCATGGAGGGATCCGCCGTGGGCGGTGACCGAGAGAACCCGTCCGCCATTGGAGGTGATGCCCTCGTCAGTGATCTTGGTGCCGGCATGCAAGATCGAGACGCCGGCCACCTCGCCGGCCTGTTCGAGACCGCTGATGACATCGCCGGTGACCGGGCTCTCGGGGTAGCCCTTGGCTGCCACGACGACGGTGACCGCTGAACCGTCACGCCACTGCAGTGGGGGAAGTTCGGCGAGTCGACCGGTGGCCGAGGCCAGCAGAACACCAGCGAGCGGGGTCTTCAGACAGGCGAGGACGACCTGAGTCTCGGGATCACCGAAACGCGCATTGAACTCGATGACACGAACTCCGCGCGAGGACAGTGCGAGACCGGCGTAGAGCAAGCCGCTGAACGGGGTGCCGCGCTTGGCCATCGTGTCGATCATCGGCTGAAGAACGCGAGCGGTGACATCGTCGACGAGACCAGCCGGTGCCCAGGGCAGCGGCGAGTACGCACCCATACCGCCCGTGTTGGGGCCGGCATCACCATCATGCGCACGCTTGAAATCCTGAGCAGGCTGCAACGGAATGATTGTCGTGCCATCAGTGATGCCGAAGAGCGAGACTTCGGGCCCGTCGAGGTATTCCTCGATCACGACGCGAGCATCTCCCCCGCGAGAGAGGCATACAGCGGCATGCGCGAGCGCTTCGTCGCGATCATTGGTGACAACAACGCCCTTGCCTGCTGCGAGTCCATCGTCCTTGACTACATGCGGTGCACCGAACTGATCGAGCGCTGACGCAACGTCATCAAGGTTTGCGCACACCCGCGCCATTGCGGTTGGAACACCGGCCTCTGCCATGACCAGCTTGGCGAAGGCCTTGCTGCCCTCGAGTTGCGCAGCTTCGGCAGAAGGACCAAAGCATGCGATGCCACGATCACGCACTGCATCAGCAGCACCGGCAACCAGCGGAACTTCAGGGCCGATCACGACGAGATCGGCCTCGAGCTCGTAGGCCAATTCTCCGATCGCGTTCGCATTATTGACGTCGACAGGAAGAACATCGATCTCGCGCGCGATACCCGCGTTGCCCGGCGCGCAGATCACCGACGTGACTGATTCGTCCGCAAGAAGTGCGGTGACGAGAGCGTGCTCGCGAGCACCGGAGCCGATGACCAAGATCTTCACAGCATCAGCCTATCGAGCCCGCACATGACAACGGCCCCGCCGAGGCGGGGCCGTTGAGCGAGAGCGAATCAGCCCTCGTAGTACTTGTCGATGATGGTAAAGACGTCATCGAGAATGGCGAGACCGGCTTCGGCCTCTTCGACCGTGACAGTGCACGGCGGTACGACATGCATGCGGTTGAAGTTGGTGAACGGCATGAGGCCTCGTGCCTTGCACTCAACAACGAGGTCAGTCATCGCCTGCGAGGTTCCGCCGTACGGTGCGAGAGGTGCGCGGGTCGCGCGGTTGGTGACGAGATCGAGTGCCCAGAAGACACCCAGACCTCGCACCTCGCCGATGACCGGGTGCTTCTCCTGCAGGGCGCGCAGGCCCGGGCCAAGAACCTTCTCGCCAATCATGGCGGCGTTCTCGACGATTCCCTCTTCCTTCATCGCATCGATGGACGCGACGATAGAAGCCGTGGCGAGCGGGTGACCGGAATAGGTCAGGCCGCCCGGGAAGACGCGCTCGTCAAAGGTCGCCGCGATCTCGGCGCTGATGACGACGCCGCCGACCGGCACGTAGCCGGAGTTCGAGCCCTTGGCGAAGACGATGAGGTCGGGCTGGACTTCCCAGTTCTGGTAGGCGAACCACTTACCGGTGCGGGCAAAGCCCGACATTGTTTCGTCAGCGATGTAGATGATTCCGTACTTATCGCAGAGTGCGCGCACGCCCTCGAGGTAGCAGGGCGGCGGAACCAAGATGCCCGCGGTGCCGACAACCGACTCGAGGATGATGCACGCGATGGTGTTGGGGCCTTCGAACTGAATGACCTGCTCGAGGTGCTGCAGTGCGCGCTCGGATTCCTGGATCTCGCTGTCGGACCAGAAGGAGGAACGGTAGGCATACGGCCCGAAGAAGTGTACGTGCTGCGAGGCGTACTCATTCGGCCAGCGGCGGGGATCACCGGTGGCGGCGATCGCGGCACCGGTGTTGCCGTGGTACGAGCGATAGGCAGAGAGCACCTTGTGCTTGTGTGTGTGAATGCGCGCCATGCGGATGGCATTCTCGACTGCATCTGCGCCGCCATTGGTGAAGAACACCTTCGACATATTCGGCGATGAGAGCTCGACAATGCGCTTCGCGGCATTGTTACGAGCATCGTTTGCGTGCTGCGGAGCGACGGTCGACAGCAGTGCTGCTTGATCCTGAATCGCCTTGACGACCTTGGGGTGCTGGTGGCCGATATTGACGTTGACCAGCTGCGAGGAGAAGTCGAGGAACTTGTTGCCGTCGTAATCCCAGAAGTAGCTGCCCTCGGCTGCCGCAATGCACATCGGCTTCAGAGCCTTCTGCGCACTCCAGGAATGGAAGACGTATTCGCGATCCATGTCGTAGACGGTCTTGCCGTAGGCGGGATCTGCCGTGTATTCCATCGAGACTCCTCTAATCGTGGTCGCGCAAATCTAACGCGCCAGTGTTGAGAAGACTAGAACAGCGAATGTTCACCACATATCGGGGTGACTAATTGATGAGGTCGTGAATCGCAATCGTTGCGTTGCGGTCCTGGCCCACGCCCACTGCGCTGATGCGAGTCTTGGAAACCTCCTCGAGGAATGCCACGTAGTCACGGGCATTCTGCGGCAGGTCAGCCAGGGTCTGGGCGCCAGAAATGTCCTCGGTCCAGCCGGGCAGGTACTCGTAGATCGGCTTCGCGTGATGGAACTCGGTCTGGGTCATCGGCACTTCGTCGGAGCGGACGCCGTCGATGTCGTAGGCCACGCACACCGGAATCTGCTCGAAGCCGGTCAGGACGTCAAGCTTGGTCAAGAAGATGTCGGTGAGACCGTTGACGCGGGTCGCGAAACGTGCGATCGGCGCATCGAACCAGCCGCAACGACGCGGACGGCCGGTGGTGACACCCCGCTCTCCGCCGATCACGCGCAGACGCTCGCCGTCTTCGTCGAGCAGCTCGGTCGGGAACGGGCCCGAACCAACGCGCGTGGTGTACGCCTTGAGGATGCCGCAGACGCGCGTGATGCGAGTTGGGCCAATGCCGGAACCAGTGCTCGCACCGCCGGCGGTCGGGTTGCTCGAGGTGACGAACGGGTAGGTGCCGTGATCGACGTCGAGCAACGTGCCTTGCCCGCCTTCGAGAAGCACGACCTTGTTGTCGTCGAGTGCGTTGTTCAAGAGCAGAGAGGTGTCAGCGACGTACGGGCGCAGGATCTCGGCGTACTCAAGCAGCGCGTCAGAGATCGCATCGACCTCGAGTGCGCGGCGGTTATAGACCTTGACCAGAACCTGGTTCTTGGCGAGCAGTGCGCCTTCGACCTTCTGGCGAAGGATCGACGGATCAAAGAGATCCTGCACGCGAATGCCGAGGCGGGCGATCTTGTCGCTGTAGGTGGGGCCAATGCCGCGACCGGTGGTACCGATCTTCGACTTACCGAGGAAACGCTCGGAGACCTTGTCGAGGGTGACGTGATACGGCGTGATCAAGTGCGCGTTGGCACTGATCACGAGCTTCGAGGTATCGATGCCCTTCTCGTTCAGCCCCTTCATCTCGTGGATGAGGACCTCGGGGTCGATCACGACGCCGTTGCCGATGACCGGCACGACCTCGGGAGTCAAGATGCCGCTGGGCAGCAGATGGAGGGCGAACTTGCGATCTCCGATGACCACCGTGTGGCCGGCATTGTTGCCGCCTTGGTAGCGGACAACGTAATCAACGCGTCCTCCGAGGAGGTCAGTGGCTTTTCCCTTGCCTTCATCGCCCCACTGGGCGCCTACAAGGACGATCGCTGGCATGGGGTGAAGGTTATCGGACCTCGCGGATCAGTCCGAATCGAGAAGGCGGCGGCCCAATTCCGCCCCGAGCAGGTGGCCCGATAACCAGGCGGTTTCGACCTTGGGGCCGTCAGCCCAGGCATCACCGGCCAGGCCAAGCGCTCTGCCTTCATCGAGATAAAAGGGCTCGAGATGCGCTGTCATTGGCTTCGCGAACGTCCACCGATGGGCATCGACCCAGGTGGGCTGAGCGGGTAGGGAGAGCACGCGACGCAAAGTCGCCAACACGACCGGAAGAACCGCGGTCGGATCCTCGAGATGGCGAGCAGACAGAACCGGGTTCACGTGCGCCACCAGCACAGGAGCATCGTCGCCGCGACGCGAGCCATCGTTCGCGATCCAGGTGATCACCGGATCGTCATTGACGAACATGCCGTCGAAGTCCTCCCAGCACTGCTCATCGAAGACAGCAGTGACAGCGATGACGGGTTCATACGTGATGCCCGTTAGTGCCGTCTCGAGTGAATCGGTCATCAGCGACGCATCAAGAAGTCGGTGGGCCTGAGCATTGGGCATGCACAGCGCAACCGCCGATCGACGTTCACCATCGACGATGAGTGACGTGTCATCAGCGTTCACTGACGTGACATCAATGCTTGACCACACCTGCGGAAGCTTCGATGCCAAATCAGCAATCAACGAACGCAGACCGCCATTAGCCGCATATCTCACAGGACCGGTGCGCACTGCCTCGACACCGTCGCTGCTGGCCACGTGAAAGGAATCTGTCCACGGGCGCGCGAGACCGCGGGTGACCCAGTCATCAACGACAACGCGGAACTCGGGATTCGAGACAGTGAAGTAGGAGGCACCAATGTCGACGACGCGACCGTCGAACGACGTGCCGGTATCGCGCAGGGTCCGCGAAGCCATGCGGCCTCCGACAGAACGACCGCGATCTACGACGACCGGGATGACACCTGCCTCGGCCATCGCAGTCGCGCAGGCGATTCCGCTGATGCCTGCGCCGACCACGAGTGCTCCACTCATGAATGCGGAATCAGCGGATCGCAGTCATTGAGGAATGCCGTGATGCGCTCGGCTTCTTCGGTCTCGTTGATCGACGCTGCGGCACGCTGAAGCGAGCGCAAGCAGCGCAGGAATCCCTGGTTGGGCTCATGCGACCACGGCACCGGGCCGTGTCCCTTCCAGCCGTTGCGGCGCAGTGAGTCAAGGCCGCGGTGGTAGCCCACGCGAGCGAACGCGTACGACTGCACCACCTGGCCATCGGCCCACGCCTGATCGGAGAGAACAGCCCAGGCCAACGAGCTGGTCGGGTTATCGCGCACCACCTGCTCGGCATCCGCACCTGCGGCGAATGCAGCAACAGCCGCATTGTCGGCAGGAAGCAGGGTGGGCGGGGGGCCGTCGAGGAGATCCTTGCCAATGCTCATGCCGTAACCCTCTCACTCGGCCAGGCGCGTGGCGACTTGGCTCCGAGAAAAGCGAAGGAGCCGAGGCAACCGCCCGGCTCCTTCGAATACCGCGTGTGACTACTTAATGCGGGTACCGACCGAGCGGAGATCCTCGCAGCCCTTGGTGACGCGTGCGGCCATGCCCGCCTCAGCCAGCTTGCCGTAGGTGCGGGGGTCGTACTGCTTCTTGTTTCCGACCTCACCGTCGATCTTCAGCACGCCGTCGTAGTTCTTGAACATGTGATCGACGATCGGGCGAGTGAAGGCGTACTGGGTGTCGGTGTCGATGTTCATCTTCACGACGCCGTAGTCGAGTGCCTCGCGGATCTCACTGAGCAGTGAGCCCGAACCACCATGGAAGACGAGGTCGAACGGCTTCTCGACGCCGTACTTCGCACCGACTGCGGTCTGGATGTCATTGAGGATCGACGGAGTAAGAACCACGTTGCCGGGCTTGTAGACACCGTGCACGTTGCCGAAGGTCGCGGCGACCATGTAGCGACCGCGCTCGCCGAGGCCGAGTACCTCTGCGGTGGCCAGGCCGTCCTCGACAGTGGAGAACAGTTTGGCGTCATGCGATGCCTCGATGCCGTCTTCCTCGCCGCCGACAACGCCGATCTCGATCTCGAGAATTGTGCGAGCCTTCACTGATGCTTCGAGCAGGCGCTGGGAGATCTCGAGGTTCTCCTTCAGCGGGACGGCCGAGCCGTCCCACATGTGCGACTGGAACAGCGGCTCCAGGCCCTTGGCTACGCGCTCCTGCGAGATCACGATGAGCGGCTCCATGAAGCCCTCGAGCTTGTCCTTGGGGCAGTGATCGGTGTGCAGTGCGATGTTGACGTCGTAGCTCTTTGCAATGGAGTGCGCGAACTCGGCGAGGGCGACTGCGCCGGCGACCATGCTCTTGACCATTTGGCCGGAGGCGAATTCCGCGCCGCCCCAGGAGAGCTGGACGATGCCATCGGACTCTGCCTCGGCGAATCCGCGGATAGCGGCGACAATGGACTGTGAAGAGGTGCAGTTGATCGCGGGGTATGCGAACTTGCCGGCCTTCGCTCGGTCGAGCATCTCGGCGTAGACCTCGGGGGATGCAATGGGCATCTGATTACTCCTGAAGATGGGTGGATGTACGCGTAGTCATCATCCCACTCGCGAATGTGACATGTCGCACCAGGCTCGGGTACCTGGACGCCCACATAAGTGGGAACGCTCCAACCCTGATCACTCGCGCAGGACCTACGTCCCGCATACCCACGACTTTCGGCAACCTGCGGGCCTAGTCATCGGCGCGATAGTTGAACAGGTGACAAGTGGTCACGCACGACGTGCCTCACGAGGGCGCGGGGGAAAGAGGAGTAAGCATCATGGGTCGTCAAAAGGTTGATCGCGTCGTATCGATCAGTGGTCTTGTCATGGCAGTTGTCATTGCCGCGGCCGGTGCCTTACTTCTTTGGGGTGGGTCATTCGCACACAACACCGTTACCGAAGAGCTCACCACGCAGAAGATCACCTTTGCTGCTGACTCTGCCGAATTGCCAGCTGAACTCGTCTCATATGCCGGCGTTGCTGTCGTCGATGGCCCGACCGCACAGGCCTACAGCGACCTCGTCGCCGCGCACATGCAAGGCATCGGCGGAGGGAAGACCTACTCCGAGGTAAGCGGCGAATGGATAGCGGGCGGAATGAAGGATCCCGAGCTCGCACAAGCTCGCACCACGCTATTCATGGGCGAGTCGATCCGCGGAATGCTGCTCAATGCCTACGCGTTCTGGACGATCGGTACCGTCGCGATCATTGCCGCCTGGGTAGCGTTTGCCGCCGCGTTAGTGCTCCTGGCTCTGGCACTGCTCGGTTTCAAACACGCGAAGAATGCGTCTGCAGAGGTCTGTCTAGGCGGGAGCCGGTGGTCACCGATCGCCGGCTCCCTCGCATTCGACAGGCTCAGCCAACCTTGCTGAGCAGGTAATCGCGGCGTGCCATGAGCACCTCGACTGGCGCAGCCGCACTGGGCGGGCCGGGCGCGACCTTACGAAGTTCACCGTGGATCTCGGCATGGTTACGAGAGGTGCGAGCCGACCACTGACGCACCAATCCGGCGACCTCCTTGCGCAGCGCATCAACATCGCGCCAATGCGTGCCGTTACCGGCTACGTCGAGCTCATCGAAGAGAGTTCCGCTCTTGCGAATATCCGCATCGCGCACGGCAAGAAGAGTCGCAGTTTGCTCCGGCGTGAGCAGGCCGGGAAGTCCGAGGAAGTCGGCATCCTCGGGAGCTACCTCTGCAGTGTGGGCGCGGCCACCGTGCAGTACGTGGGCGAACTCGGCCTCAGAGTCCAGTGCGGTGAACTCAGGCAGACCGGGCTCTGAGATGAGGCGCTCAATCTGCGAGTCATCGAGAGCCGCGCCTGACGGGAACTTGACGACGTGGTTGCGCTGCTCTTCGAGTTCGGCAGCGAGTGCTAACAAAGGGCGAACCGCGGGGATGAACACGGTCGCCGTTTCCCGTGAGTTGCGGGCGCGCACCACGCGGCCCACTGCCTGCGCGAAGAACAGCGGCGTTCGGTAACTAGTCGTCCAGACACACACGTTCAGCCGGACGATGTCGACGCCCTCAGAGACCTGTCGAACGGCGACCATCCACCGGTCCTGACTGCGATTGAACTCCTCGATCTTCTTGCTCGACTTCGGATCATCGGAGAGAACCAGCACCGGCGTGTGACCCGTGATCTTCTTGACCAACTTCGCATACGCGCGCGCGGTCTCCTGATCTGTCGCGAGCATCAGGGCGGCGGCGTCGGGCATCCCGGAGTCACGTACATCCGACAGACGCCGATCAGCCGCGGCAATCACATGCGGGATCCACTTGCCCTCGGGGTTGAGCGCCGTGCGCCACGCGGTTTCCTCGCGACGCTTGGTTCCTGCATCGGAAAGCGAGGCACTCAGGACATCACCCGCTGAGTTCATCCAACGGCTCGTGCCTGAGTAGGCGGCGAAGACAACGGGCCGTACGACCGCGTCGGCGAGAGCCTCGCGATAGCCATACGTGTAATCGGCCATTGACATGATCTCGTCGGACGAGGGCGATGAGTACTGCACGAACGGGATCCGCTCTTCGGGCTTGGTGCGAAACGGTGTGCCTGTCAGGCAAAGACGCCGCTGCGCCTCGCTGAACGCGTTCTGCACGGCATCGCCCCACGACAGGCTGTCACCCGCATGGTGGATCTCATCGAGAATCACCAATGTTCGCTTCGCTGTTGCTCGTGCGCGATGCAGCATCGGATGCGAGGCGACCTGTGCATAGGTCGTGATGTAACCGCTCGTGTCACCGCGCACCGGGCCGTCGGCATTCGCGAGCTTCGGGTCAAGCACGAGCGAGACCGCACTAGCAGCATCGGCCCACTGCGTGCGCAGGTGATCCGTTGGTACGACGACGATCACGCGATCGATCGCACGCTTGTTCATCAGATGAAGGGCAAGGGCGAGTGCGAAAGTCGTCTTTCCTGCTCCCGGAGTTGCCGTGACTAAGTAATCCTTCGGGTTCGCCTCGATGTACTGGGCGAGAGCCTGCTGCTGCCATAGGCGCAGAGGTGATTTCCGGTTAGACATTGCCGCGTGAGTCTATTGGCGCGACGTTACGTCGAAGGGATCTGCCCGAATGCGTGTCGTCTCACCCAGGCGTGCATGGCGATAGCCGCGGCTGCCCCTGCATTAATGGAGCGGGTAGAGCCGTACTGAGCGATGGAGAGAACGGCGGTGACCTCAGCCCTCGCCTCTTCAGTCAGACCTTCTCCTTCCTGACCGAACAGCAGCATCGAATTCGCGGGCAGATCGAACGTCTCAATCGGCACGCAACCAGGCAGGTTGTCGATACCGATCAGCACAACGTCATTAGCACGGCACCATGCGGCGAGCTCCAATGCGCTCTCGTGATGACGCACATGCTGATATCTGTCGGTGACCATGGCTCCGCGACGATTCCAGCGCTTGCGGCCCACGATGTGAACTTCCTTCGCCAAGAAGGCATTCGCGGTACGCACGACGGAGCCGATATTGAAGTCGTGGTTGAAATTCTCGATGGCCACGTGGAACGGATGTCGCCTGGCGTCGAGATCCTCGACGATCGCCTCGAGTCGCCAGTATCGATATTCGTCGACGACATTTCTGCGGTCGCCGTTGCCCAGCAGTTCAGGATCAAGTCGATCATCGTTTGGCCAAGGAATCGGATGCGGGCCTACGCCGTTCAGCTCGAGATCATCGTCGGCGCGGGGGTCAGGCTCATCCACACGCCGACGATAGCCTGGTGGGCGTGACCCCCGTACTTAGCGCTGTGACTGCACTTGGCCCATCCTGGTTGAACCCCGAGACCATCCTTACCAACTTCGGCGACATCGCCTTCTGGGTCGTGCTGGGGATCATCTTCGCTGAGTGCGGCCTGCTGATCGGCTTCTTCCTGCCCGGCGACTCACTGCTCTTCGTCACCGGACTCTTCATCGCCCAGGGCTTCATCTCGATGAACATCTGGCTTGGCGCAATCCTGCTGACGATCGCCGCGATTGTCGGCAACGCCGTGGGCTATTGGATCGGCAAGAAGGCCGGACCAGCGCTATTTCGAAAGCCTGACTCGAAGCTGTTCAAACGCGTGTACGTGGAGAAGACCGGCCACTTCTTCGAGAAGTACGGTGCTCGCGCGATCGTCATGGCACGGTTCGTGCCGATTGTCCGCACATTCATCACGGCCATGGCGGGCATGGGCGGCATGAATTTCCGACGCTTCATCACCTTCAGCGCCATCGGCGGCGTGATCTGGGCCGGAGGCATCACGATCCTCGGCTACTTTCTCGGCAACATCGAATTCGTCAAGAAGAACATCGAGTTGATCCTGCTCCTGGTCATTTTTGTCAGCGTGATCCCGGTCGTGATCGAGTGGATCAAGCACCGTCGCCAGCGTGCTTAGTCGACGCGCGCGCCGCTCGACTCTTCGCCAGTCATCGCTCGTGCCCAGCCGCGGTGCTCGCGCTCGGCCCACTCTCGAGGCACAAAGCCCGTACGCAGGCCCTGACGCGCATAGGGGTCACGCATGGCCATGTAGACGTGGCCGATCACGACGACGGTGACGATCAACGCAAGCCAGTCATGCACGAAGGTGGCTCCGGTGCGGATATCGACAGAGAACAGTCCGTTAAACCAGAGCATCGCTCCCGTCACGAGCATGACGATGATCGCGCCGAATTGGAATGCAGAGTTGAGCTTCTGGCCAGCATTGAACTTACCCACCTCGAGTTCTCGCCGCTGGCGATTGCCCGGGCGCAGCCACTGCCGGTCGACCTTCGTGAATCGGTTGAGCCTGCGAACATCAAGGCGGAAGGCAAGGAAGAAGAAGGCGATGATGATCGGTATCGGAAGCGCGAATCCCAGGATGACGTGCGAGATCTTGAAGAAGTACCGATTACCCACGAGTGCGCTGATATCCGGGATGTAGAGGAATGCAGCAGTCACGATTAGCAGAGTGACGTCGAGCGCGATCAGTCGATGAGTCCATCGCTCGGCCGTGGAGAATCGGCGCAGCATGGCCTCAGACGACCGGAGCATCACTGCGCCCATTCGACTTGCCCACCCAGGCATCGATGTCGTAACCGCGGAGTTCCCAGTAACCGGGCTCGACGACAGGTGTCGCCTCAATGCCATCGAGCCACTTGATCGACTTGTAGGCATACATGGGCGCGACGAGCAGGCGGACCGGGCCACCGTGCTCCCGCGAAATGGGTGCGCCGTACATCGACGAGGCCACGAGAACATCGGGACGCATCCCCTGCTCCATCGTGAGCGACTCGGTGTAAGCGCCATCGAAGGAAGTGAAGGCGAGGGCGGTGCCATGCTCATCGAGACCGAATTCGGTGATGATGTCGCTGAGCAGAACGCCCGCCCACGGGACATCCTCAACTCGCCAGCCGGTGACGCACTGGAAGTCCTTGGTCATTGACGTCTGCGGCATCGCGGCAAGATCGGCAAAGGTGAGCGTCGTGACTTTCGGGCCTGAGGTGATCTTCAGTCGGTACGCCTCCTTCGTCATCTCCGGGTATCCGTTGGTGACGGTGTAGATGCGGAACCCGCCGGTGGCAGGGATAACGCTCTGGAGCTGTGGAGCCACGGCTCCGACAGCGCTCGAGGTCATGCTGGTCAGCTGCTTGCCGAGAACGACACCGACAGCACCGACCCCCACCATGCCCAGCACGATCCGCCGGCCGACGGGCGAGCCCTCGGTCGGTGTCAGGTCGACATCTTCTGCGGTCATGTCACGACCTCCTCTGCTGATCGGCATCGCACGATCCTCATGCGCGCTCCACTAAGACTAAGCGGAGACCGAAAAAGCACCAGTTACCAGGAAAAACATGGGCAACGCTGTTCATTAGGCCGAATTCTTCAGCCCGCGTGACTACTCGAGGCCGAGATCAGCCAGCGAGTAGGCGGCCCGGTACTCGAATCCGCGCTCCTCGACAGCCGCTCGCGCGCCGCGGTCCACGATCACGGCGCAGGCAATGGTGGTCGCGCCATCCTCCGCGAGTGCATCGACTGCGGTGAGTACGGAGGAGCCAGTGGTCGAGGTGTCCTCGACTGCCAGCACGCGCTTGCCGGCCACTGAGGGGCCTTCGATGCGGCGCTGCAGACCATGTGCCTTCTCCGACTTGCGCACGACGAAGGCGTTGAGCTGCTCGCCATGGCTGGCGGCGTCATGCATCATCGCGGTCGCGACCGGGTCAGCGCCTAGGGTGAGACCGCCGACGGCATCGAAGTCGAGATCAGCGGTCAATTCGCGCATGACCTGGCCGATAAGAGGCGCTGCAACGCTGTCGAGGGTCACGCGCCGCAGGTCAACGTAGTAGTCGGCCTCTCGTCCGCTGGAGAGAATTACCTTGCCGCGCACCACGGCCTTCTCGATGATCTGGTCACGGAGCTGATTCCACGCGTCGCTAGGCATGCCCCAACCCTATGCTCAGCGCCGTGACGAACGTGATGGTGCTCGGCGATGCGCCAGGCCTTGACGACCTGGCGGTGACGAGGGTGCTGGCGCCGGCCGGCGAGGCACCGCTGGCCGCTCGAGTCTGCGCCGAGATCACCCGTTTGGCCCCGACACCGCCCTTGGTGATCGTGGCGGTCGGAGATCTTGCCGCCCTACTGCCGGCCGTGGCCCTGGCCCAGCGAGCTGCCCGCAGACAGGTGATGGCCTACGTGTTGATCGACCCGGATTACCCGGTCGTCAGCGAGGGATGGCCCGATGCCCGGGTCCACGTGCTGGGCTCTGCGGGGGTCGACCTCCGCACAGCCGAACTCCGAGGTTGGGAGACTGGCCCTGTCACGGGCTTACGAGACCTGATCCTGGAAATCTCCACTCGGCATTAGGGAACCAACGCTCCGATGCTTCAGTCAAACCCCTGATCACCGCCGGTGGTCGGGAACTTGCTGCCGCCTGCCGACGTAATCTGGGGATATGAGACGCCGACTCGTTGCCGCACTCGCTGTGCTGGGCATGCTCATCACCGGGTTCGCTGCCGCTTCACCGAGCCAGGCCGCGACCCTTACCCCGCGCGTCATCAACGGTGCACAGGGCTCGGCCGCCGAAATGCCGTATCTGGTGGCCCTGGTCGACACCTCGCAGATGTCGCAGAGTGGCGGCTATCAGGCGCAGTTCTGCGGCGGAGCGCTCGTGACTCCCACCAAGGTCGTGACGGCAGCGCATTGCGTTGTCGATCCGTCGACTCGGCAAACTTCCGTGGCCGCCGATATCCAGGTGCTGCTTGGCCCGAGTCTCAAGACTCCGGTCATTGCACCGGTCCCGGTCACCTCGGTCATCGTGCATCCCAACTACGACATCGACTCGTCTGACAGCGATATTGCCGTTCTCACCTTGGCCTCGCCGCTCGACGGCGTGCCCACGGTGACGCCACTCAGCCCCGCAGAGATGGCCACGTACGTGACCAGCGGCGGCGCAGTGCGCGTCGGTGGGTGGGGAAACACCACCGCTCTCGCTGGCAGCAAGGCCTTCCCCGACGTCTTCCGAATCGCGAATCTGGTCACCTTCCCCGATTCGATGTGCGGGGCACGTGGAACGTATGCCATGAACGGCGTGACCTTCCAGGGTTTCAGTGCTTCCGAGGCAGACGCCAGCACGATGCTCTGCGCCGGAGCTGCTGATACTTCCGGTCGGATGATCGATGCGTGTTATGGCGACTCCGGTGGACCCCTCGTATCTGCTCTCGGTGGCCCCGCGCGACTTATCGGTGTCGTCAGCTGGGGAGATGACTGTGCGAGCAAGTACCCGGGCGTCTACACACGGGTCTCGGCGATGTACGACTTCTTGCTGAAAGAGGGGGCCATTCAGATGGATCCTCCGCCAGCAGCACCGGCAATTTCTGTCGGAACACTCTCGGGTGCACTTCGTGTCACCTTCGCTGACCCTGCACCTACGTCGGCGATGACGGACTTCACCGCACGTGCTCTTGATGCAGTAGGCAATGCGTATGAGTGCTCTAGCGTCCCTCATCCGGACGGGCTCAACCCGCACTGCACAATCGCTGGTCTTGTCAACGGCACCACGTACTCGATTACTGCCGTGGGCAGAAACGTTGCGGGTAGCTCACCGGAGTCTGCTCCCGTGAGCGCGACCCC
This sequence comes from Candidatus Nanopelagicales bacterium, assembly GCA_044374195.1. Taxonomy (GTDB): domain Bacteria; phylum Actinomycetota; class Actinomycetes; order S36-B12; family S36-B12; genus CAIKZY01. The sequence continues at coordinate 47,530 of JBILOY010000005.1, read as the reverse complement.
TCAACCTGTCCCCACGTCCGGCGAAATCACCAAGGCCGTTCCGCAGAAGAAGGGCGTCATCACCTTCATCGTGGCCAAGGGCAAGCGCGGCGGATCTGCCGTCACGCGCGACATCGTGCGATGCACTCCGATTGCCGGCGGCCCGGCCCGTATCGGCACCGTAAAGAACCAGGTTGCGGTCGTGACCAAGCTCAAACCCGTGCTCTACTCGTGCGTGCACCGCACGACGAACAACGCTGGCTCGGCAGATTCCTCGCCGAAGGCCGTTCTCGCTAAGCGGTGATCTAGCGCTCCAGTGCGAGATCTTGCATTGCGGCACGCGTAGCGGCTGTTTGAGCTTGCACCTGCATAAACAGGGCCTCGCGAACACGCCTCTCGGCAGAGCACCCACTCATCATTGATGCACCTGCCCGTGCAGTGACAACTGCCAGGCAGGCACGCATCAGGAGATCGAGTGCCTCAGCGCGGATCGTGAGACGCAGGTCGACGTCGAGATCCTGATCGATCGCTGCATAACCGCGTTGGCGGATATCGATGCATTCCGCTGCGAGCTTCAACGCCAATGCTCGCACTCTCGAATCATCGCGCGCCGTCGCAAGATCATCGAGCTCGCTGATGGCTCCGCGCGCGATTCCGAAGATCGCCGGGTTCACGTTGGCAGTCTTTGCATCATCCGCACGCCGCCAGGCATCGACGTCAGGAATCGTGATGGCTTCCGCGTCGGAAACAAAGCAGTCGTCGAAGCGCACAGGGCGTGTGTGCGTGCCACCCATGGCAAGCAGGTGCAGCGGTTCACCCACGTCAACTCCTGGTCGCGTGGAGGGGACTTCTCCCCCAGTGAGAAAGAAGCACAGATACGAAGTTTCGGTCGCCACCATCACCAAGACGACGTCAGCAATATCCCAACTCGTGACCCAGTCCAAGGTGCCGTTGATCAGCCAACCACCATCGACGCGCGTTGCTGAGGGATTCGGCGGCCCGGGGCGGCGCACATGGGCAAAGGCGACACCCGCAAGACGTTCGCCCGAGGCAAGGTCGTCCAACAACTGCGCGTGGGCTGCCTCCGCTTCCGGCAGGGCGAAGTTCCGGAGAATCACCATGGGTGCCTGGTGCTGAGTCCAGCAGAACCATGTCGATGCGTCAGCGCGAGCGATGAGCTCAGAAAGCTCACGCTGCTCCGGAGTGGCAAGAGTGGTTCCCAGTAAGCCTGCGTCGGCAAGGTGGTCGAGTGCGACGCGCTGAACTCCGAATTGATCGACGAGCTCAGCACCCGGCACCAGCACCTCGTCGATGAGGGCCTCAATCTGCGGAAGTGCCGCACTTGCTGACCCGACTATGTCCACGAGTCAATTATGGCTTGCTAGCGTGAAGGCATGAGTCGTCGAGATCCCCTGCTGGTGCCGCGCATGGCCGAGCATTCGACTTCGATCTTCGGCGAGATGTCAGCGCTGGCTGCACGTGTGGGTGCGATCAACCTCGGTCAGGGATTCCCCGATACCGATGGCCCGCAGGAGCTCAAGGTCGTTGCCGAGACTGCCATCGACGAGGGCCGTGGCAATCAGTATCCGCCCGCCCACGGACTTCCTGAGTTGCGTGAGGCGGTCGCCTTCCACCAGCAGCGCTTCTACGGCATTCAGCTGAATCCGGTCACTGACGTCGTGGTCACCACCGGGGCATCTGAGGCCCTGCAGTCGGCATTGCTTGCGCTCATTGAGCCAGGTGATGAAGTGGTGATGTTCGAGCCATGGTTCGACATCTATGCCGCCGGTATCTCTCTCGCACGAGGCACGCGCGTCAGCGTTCCGCTCGGTGGCGACGACTATCGACCCGATATTGATGTCTTGCGTGCCGCAATAACGCCGCGCACTCGCATCCTCCTGATCAATTCCCCGCATAACCCGACCGGCATCGTCTTCACCCGTCACGAACTCGAGGGCATCGCGCGGATCGCCATCGACAACGACCTCATCGTGATCTCCGACGAGGCGTACGAGCATTTGTGGTTCGACGATCATCAGCACATTCCGATCTCGACACTGCCGGGCATGTTCGAGCGCACCATCACGGTCGGCTCGGGGGGCAAGTCATTCTCGTTCACCGGCTGGAAGGTCGGATGGGCAACCGGGCCTGCCGATCTCATCGGCGCAGTGCGAGTCGTGCGGCAGCATCTCTCGTACGTATCAGGCGGACCTTTCCAGTACGCGATTGCGGCCGGGCTTCGCTTGCCCGACGAATACTTCCGCGAGTTCCGGATGGATCTGAGCGCCAAGCGCGACCTGCTCTGCAATGGCCTCGAAGAGATCGGGCTGCGCGTGATCCGCCCGCAGGGCACCTACTTCGCGACTACCGATGTTCGCCCACTCGGCTACGAGAGCGGCCTGCAGTTCTGTCGCGATCTGCCGGAGAAGGCTGGTGTCGTTGCCATTCCGCACGAAGTCTTCTGCGATAACCCCGAGGTGGGTCGCCCCTATGTGCGCTGGGCTTTCTGCAAGCAACCAGCAGTGCTCAACGAGGCGCTGCAGCGGCTGCGCACCGGGTTCAGCAACTGATGGCCATTTTGGTCGACACTGCTATCTGGCCAGCGCACGATCGATTCTGGTGCCATCTAATCAGTGACACATCAGTAGACGAACTGCATGATTTCGCACGCGAGCTCGGGATTCCAGAACGCGGCTTCGAGGGCGATCACTACGACATCCCCGATGAGTATCGGGATCAGGCAATAGCAAAGGGCGCTATCCCTGTCACCGCGCGTGAGATCGTGACCGCTCTCTACGCATCAGGACAACGACAGCGCCCCTCGCTTCGCAATGCCTAGCTCTTCAACGACAGGTGCTCTCCGTCAGCATCCACATGAACCGTGCTGCCATCGGGAACCTCGCCGCTGAGAATTGCCTTCGCGAGCTGATCGCCAATGGCGGTCTGCACGAGTCGGCGCAACGGGCGCGCGCCGTAGATCGGGTCGAAACCGCGATCAACAAGCCAGCGCTTTGCCGCATCGCTGACATCAAGGGTGATGCGGCGATCGTCAAGACGTGACTGCAGCTGATCGATCTGGATATCAGCAACCCGCGTGAGCACCGCATGATCGAGGGGCTCGAAGGTCACCATGCCATCGAGTCGGTTCAGGAATTCGGGCCTGAACTGCTGGCGTACCAGCGCCAGTGCCTGTTCCTTTCGCTCCTCGAACGGGATTGTCATGTCGATCAGGTACTGCGAACCGGTGTTCGAGGTCAAGATCAAGATGACATTGCGGAAGTCGACCGTGCGACCCTGGCCATCAGTCAGGCGACCATCGTCGAGAACCTGCAGCAAGATGTCGAAGACCTCGGGGTGCGCCTTCTCGACCTCGTCGAGAAGAACAACCGAGTACGGACGACGACGGACAGCCTCAGTGAGCTGACCGCCCTCTTCGTAACCGACGTATCCGGGAGGAGCACCGACAAGGCGTGAGACCGAGTGCTTCTCGGAGTACTCGCTCATGTCGATACGGATCATTGCCCGCTCGTCATCGAACAAGAACTCTGCGAGTGCCTTGGCGAGCTCGGTCTTGCCTACACCGGTCGGGCCGAGGAACAAGAAGGAGCCTGTCGGACGATTCGGATCGGAAATGCCGGCACGTGCACGACGCACGGCATCGCTAACCTCACGAACTGCCTCATGCTGACCGACGACACGCTTGCCGAGTTCGTCTTCCATGCGCAGCAGCTTCTGGCTTTCGCCTTCGAGCAGACGGCCGGCAGGAATGCCAGTCCAGGCTGCGACAACCTCAGCGATGTCATCGGCGGTGACTTCTTCCTTCACCATGGCTGCGCGGTTATTGGTCTCGGCGGTCACCTTCTCGAGATCAGCCTCGAGAGCGGGCAGGTCTGCGTAGATGATGCGCGAGGCCTGCTCGAAATCACCCGCGCGCTGCGCACGATCTGCGGTAGCGCGGAGTTCGTCGATGGCCACCTTGAGTTCACCAATGCGATCAAGACCAGACTTCTCGGCATCCCAACGAGCACGAAGGCCGCGAAGCTCTTCGTCCTTGTCGGCGATCTCGACGCGAATTGCCTCGAGACGTGCCTTCGACGCATCGTCGGTCTCCTTGGCAACCGCCATCTCCTCCATGCGCAGGCGGTCAACCTGACGCTGGAGCACATCGATCTCGACGGGCGAGGAGTCGATCTCCATGCGCAGGCGCGATGCCGACTCATCCATCAGGTCGATGGCTTTATCGGGCAGGAAGCGCGAGGTGATGTAGCGATCCGAGAGGGTCGCCGCCGCCACGAGTGCGCCATCGGAGATCACGACCTTGTGATGGGCCTCGTACTTCTCCTTGATACCGCGCAGGATCGAGATCGTGTCTTCCACCGACGGCTGGTTGACCAGCACCTGCTGGAATCGGCGCTCGAGCGCTGCATCTTTCTCGACGTACTCGCGGTACTCGTCGAGGGTGGTCGCACCGATCATGCGCAGTTCGCCGCGGGCGAGCATCGGCTTGAGCATGTTGCCGGCATCCATCGCACCTTCGCCGCCGGCGCCCGCGCCGACAACGGTGTGCAGCTCATCGATGAAGGTGATGATCTGGCCGTCAGAGCCCTTGATCTCGTCGAGAACCGCCTTCAGGCGCTCCTCGAACTCGCCGCGGTACTTCGCACCGGCGACCATTGCACCGAGATCGAGGGAGTAGAGAGTCTTGCCCTGCAGTGACGTGGGCACATCACCCTCGACAATGCGTCGAGCCAGGCCTTCGACGACAGCGGTCTTGCCAACACCGGGCTCACCAATGAGAACGGGGTTGTTCTTGGTGCGGCGCGAGAGCACCTGGATGGTGCGACGAACTTCCTCGTCACGACCGATGACCGGATCGATCTTGCCCTCACGTGCACGCGCGGTGAGATCGATGCCGTACTTCTCGAGTGCCTGGAAGGTCTGCTCCGGATCAGCAGTCGTCACGCGCGCACTGCCGCGCACTTTCGCGAGTGCGTCCATGAGAGCGACCGGGGTAGCGCCCTGGTCGACGAGACGATCGGTGACACCGACGCCACCGGTCTTCGACAGGCCGATGAGGAGGTGCTCAGTGCTGACGTAATCATCGCCGCGCTCCTTGGCAAGATCCTTAGCCGCGGTGAGCACCTTGTGCATGGCCTGCGAGAGGCGTGGCTCGACAACAGAGCTACCGGTCGCAGCCGGGAGTGCATCGACCTCAGCGCGCACCTCTCGGGTGAGCACCTGGACGTTCGCTCCGACGGCATCGAGCAGCGCGGTGGCAATGCCCTCGCCCTGTTGGAGCAAAGAGTCGAGAAGATGCACGGGATCGACCTGTGCGTTGCCCTTCGATGCAGCCATGCGTACCGCTGCGCCCAGGGCCTCCTGGCTCTTGGTTGTTAGCTGAATATCCATGTTGTCCTGCCTTCGTTCTAAGAATTCGATCTCGGTGCTCGGCGCTCAGGTCGCCAGACCACCAGTGAGGTTGATGATTTCTCGCGGTGGAATTCCGCGAGCCGGCCGCGCAGGTGAAGAACTTCCTCCTGCAACACCAGCACGCGCTTGATGCCTTCGAGACTTAGGCCCTCGGAGGACAGCTCTGCGATCTCGCGCAGGCGCGCGATGTCCTGCGCGGAATAGAGCCGATTGCGGCCGGCCACCCGCGTGGGCGACACCAGGCCCAGGCGGTCGTACTGACGCAGGGTCTGCGGATGCAGCCCAGCAAGTGATGCGGCCACGCTGATCGCGTAGACCGGTGTGTCGTCGGGTACGCGGAACGGAACCCGATTCGCGCTCATTAGTTGCTCCCGGCCATCTTCAGCAGGTCGCTGCGGGGATCATGGTCGAGGGTCTGCTTCGCATACTCCTCGAGCGCCGCCTTTGCCTCGCTGCTCAGGTTCTGCGGAACCGCGACCTCGACAGTGACATGCAGATCGCCATAGGTGCCGTCTTTCTTCGCCAACCCCTTCTCACGAACGCGGAAGGTCCGGCCATTGGTCGTGCCGGCTGGCACCTTGAGAGTGACCGTGCCACCACGCGGGGTTGGCACGGTGATCTCGCCACCGAGGGCTGCCTCGGTGAACGTGATCGGTACCTCGATAGTGATGCTGTCGCCCTTACGACCGAACACGGGGTCTGAGGTGACATGCACGTTGATGTACAGGTCACCAGCGGGGCCACCCGAGGTGCCGGGAGTTCCCTTGCCCTTGAGCTTGATCTTCGCGCCGTCTTTGACACCAGCGGGGATGCGGGCCTGGACAGTGCGAGTGCTCACACCATGGCCGGAGCCACGGCAGCTCGAGCACGGGTTCTCGATGAGAACACCGCGACCCTTGCACGACGGGCAGGGCTCGGGAATGGCGAAGCCACCGGCATTGCGCGCCACCTGACCTTGACCACCACAGGTGGGGCAGGTCGAGGTTGCACTGCCTGCCTGCGCACCGCTGCCACGGCAACTGCCGCACGTGCCATCAGTGCGCAGCGATAACGGAATGGTCGCGCCATCGAGAGCGTCATCGAAGGAGAGCGTCAGCTCACTCTCGATGTCACCGCCGCGACGCGGCTGCTGGGCTCGCCCGCCGCGTGCACGGGAGTTGAAGATGCCGCCGAGGAAGTCGCCGTAGCCGTCGCCTCCGAAGAGGTCTTCCATGTTGACGTTGTAACTGCCGCCGCGCCCACCACCGAATCCCTGACCGCCGCCGAACCCTCCGGGGCTATAGCCACCGGAGGCGAACAGCGTGCGTGCTTCGTCGTACTCCTTGCGCTTGGCATCATCGGAGAGAACGTCGTAGGCCTCGGATACGGACTTGAACTTCTCCTCGGCAGCCTTGTCACCCGGGTTCTTGTCAGGGTGCAATTCGCGCGCGAGCTTGCGGTACTTCTTCTTGATCTCATCGCCAGTGGCGTCCTTGGACACACCGAGAAGAGCGTAGAAGTCCTTCTCAAGCCAATCCTTGTTCACGTCTCTTCCTTCATGCTCTCTTTACTGCGTGCCGACACCTAGTCAGTGCCTGCGCTTCTTACTTCGGAACCGAACAAGTCGGTTCCTGCGATGCACTTTTCGGAACCGAGCTAGTCGGTTCCTGCAACAGCCACCCGCGCAGCGCGCAGCACCCGCGATGCGTAGCGGTAACCGGGCTGGTAGACGTTCACTACCGTCGGCTCGCTGACCTCATCGCGCGATTCAGTTGTCAGTGCCTCGTGCACCATGGGGTCGAACGGCTCCGGTGCAGAACCGAACTTCTCCAGGCCCATCTTGGCCAGTGCGCCCTCGAGGCTCTCACCTACGGACTTGAACGCACCCTCGAGTTCGCCATGCTCACGTGCTCTCTCGATGTCATCGAGAACAGGCAGGAGTTCGGCCATGACCGAACCGACTGCCATCTCCTTGATGAGGTCGCGATCGCGATCGACGCGCTTACGGTAGTTCGCGTATTCCGCGTGCACCCGCTGCAGGTCGTTCGTGAGTTCAGCGATCTTCACCTCGATCTCGGCTACTTCTGACTCAACGGCTGCGCCCTCCGCGTCGGTGCCAGCCGGGGTTGCCGGCTGGTCACCGTCGCGAAGTGTCAGAGTCTCCGGATCGATGCGGCGCTTGTCGGTTACCCGGACGCCTTGATCCTCGGAGTTCTCTGGGTTGGTCACTTGGACTCGCCCTCGTCAACGATCTCTGCGTCGACAACGTCATCCTCGGCTGCATCGGCTGCTGCCTCTGCTCCGCCCATGTCGCCACCGGCTGCCTGAGCCGTTTCGTACATGGCCGCACCAAGTGCCTGGCTTGCCTCGGCGACCTTGTCAGTCGCGGTGCGCATGCCCGGCAGGTCGTTGGCCTCGATGGCCTTCTTCAGCTCATCGAGCGGACCTTCAACATTGGCCTTCGCATCTGCGGGGACCTTGTCCTCGTTGTCCTTCAGGAACTTCTCCGTCTGGTAGACGAGTGCCTCGGCGTTGTTGCGTACCTCGACCTCCTCGCGACGCTGCTTGTCTTCCTCAGCGTGCTGCTCGGCCTCGCGCATCATGCGGTCGATGTCGTCCTTGTTCAGGGCCGAACCACCGGAGATGGTCATCGACTGCTCCTTGCCCGTGGCCTTGTCGGTCGCGGTGACATGGACGATGCCGTTGGCATCGATGTCGAAGGTGACCTCAACCTGCGGGACGCCACGGGGTGCCGGCGGCAGACCCGTGAGCTCGAAGGTGCCCAGACGCTTGTTGTACGCAGCCATCTCGCGCTCACCCTGGTACACCTGGATGAGAACCGACGGCTGGTTGTCGTCAGCGGTGGTGAAGATCTCCGAGCGCTTGGTCGGGATCGTGGTGTTGCGCTCGATGAGCTTGGTCATGATGCCGCCCTTGGTCTCGATACCCAGCGACAGCGGAGTGACATCGAGAAGAAGAACGTCCTTGACCTCGCCCTTCAGCACGCCGGCCTGCAGTGCAGCGCCGATCGCGACGACCTCGTCGGGGTTGACGCCCTTGTTGGCGTCCTTGCCCGTCTCGGACTTCACGAGCTCTGCAACAGCGGGCATACGAGTCGAGCCACCGACGAGAACGACCTGGTCGATCTTGTCGAGTGCGATGCCGGCATCCTTGAGCACTGCCTTGAACGGTGCCTTGGTGCGCTCGAGAAGTGATGCGGTCATCTGCTCGAACTGCGCACGCGTCAGGTTCTCCTCCAGGTGGAGGGGTCCGTCAGCGCTCGCGGTGATGTACGGAAGGTTGATCGACGACTGCATCGAGCTGGACAGCTCGATCTTCGCCTTCTCGGCGGCCTCACGCAGACGCTGCATGGCCATCTTGTCCTTCGACAGATCGACACCATGTGCGTTCTTGAACGAGGTGACCATCCAGTCAACGACAGCCTGATCCCAGTCGTCGCCGCCGAGGTGGTTGTCACCACTGGTGGCCTTGACCTCGACGACACCGTCGCCGATTTCGAGCAGCGAGACGTCGAACGTTCCGCCACCGAGGTCGAAGACGAGGATCGTCTGCTCGATGTCGCCCTTGTCGAGACCGTAGGCAAGTGCTGCCGCGGTCGGCTCGTTGATGATGCGCAGGACGTTCAGGCCTGCGATCTCACCGGCCTCCTTGGTGGCCTGGCGCTCAGCGTCGCTGAAGTACGCAGGCACGGTGATGACGGCGTCGGTAACGCTCTCGCCGAGGTAGGCCTCTGCATCGCGCTTGAGCTTCATCAGCGTGCGAGCGCTGATCTCCTGCGCGGTGTATGCCTTGCCGTCGATGTCCTGGGTCCAGGTGGTACCCATGTGACGCTTGACCGAGCGGATGGTGCGCTCTACGTTGGTCACGGCCTGGCGCTTGGCGACTTCGCCGACCAGCACCTCGCCGTTCTTCGCGAAGGCGACGATGGACGGGGTAGTCCGGGCGCCCTCAGCGTTTGCGATGACGACGGGCTCGCCGCCTTCGAGGACCGAGACAACCGAGTTCGTCGTGCCCAGGTCAATTCCCACTGCTCTCGCCATGGTGTTCGTACTCCTTTTGTTCTGCCGGCGGGTGCCGGATCGTCTGGTTCGAGTCTTCCCCTCCTCAAGACTCCATGCAACCGATGGCGCATATTCCTTGAGTCGGGTGGACTCATATCAATTCCAACCAGGGCATTGCCTTGGATATTCCGCTTTCCGGCCGAAATTTCAAGAAATCTTCGGGAATCTTGTCCTTGCGGCCCACCCCTTCAGCCCGGTCGGTTCGCCCGGCATGTGGTCAGACTCACGCTTATATGGGGGGATCTGGTGTCTGCTCACCTATTGCTGGCCCCACGACGGCAGTAGGGTCGCCTCGTGGATTCCATGGTTCTTCGTGCCGTCGTCGGCATCGCCCTCACAGTCGTCCTTCTTGCCTTCGCGGCGCGCCGGACCCTCTTCCTGATCACCTTGGCCGGCAGTGGCAAGCCCGCCTACGGCCGCCTGAAGGGGATTCCGAAGCGGGTCGAGGCCGAGGCCTTCGAGGTCCTGGGCCAGCGCAAGCTGCTCAAGTGGACCATTCCGGGCATCGCCCACGTGTTCTCGTTCTGGGGTTTCCTTGTCCTGGGCCTGACAATCCTGGAGTGCTTCGGCGCCCTCTTCGTGGAGGACTACGGCGTACCCATCGTGGGTACCTGGGCGGTGGTCGGCTTCGCGGAAGATCTCTTTGCGCTGTTGGTGCTCGTGGGCGTTGTCATGTTCGGCGTGATCCGACTGCGCAATGAGCCTTCCAAGGACGGACGTAGCTCGCGATTCTTCGGCTCGCACACCAAGGGTGCCTGGCTCATCCTCTTCATGATCTTCAATGTGGTCTGGACTTTGTTCTTGTACCGCGGTGCACAGGCCGCACTCGGCAACCTTCCATTCGAAAGCGGCGCATTCGTCTCCGACTGGGTGGGCTCGTGGATGAGCGGACTCTCCGAGAGCGCCCTCGTCACCATCGAGACGATCGGTATCTGGCTGCAGATCCTCGTCATCCTCAGCTTCCTGCTCATCGTGCTGAACTCCAAGCACCTGCACATCGGTGCTGCACCGGTGAACGTCTACACCTCGCGTCGTCCGAACGCACTCGGCCCACTGCTGCCTATCTACTACAAGGGCGAGCCGGTCAACTTCGAGGATCCGCCGGACGACGCATCATTCGGCAAGGGTCATATCGCTGACTTCACCTGGAAGAACTACGTCGACTTCATGGCGTGCACCGAGTGCGGTCGCTGCCAGTCGCAGTGCCCGGCCTGGAACACCGAGAAGCCGCTGTCGCCCAAGTTGCTCATCATGGATCTTCGAGACACGATGTTCGCGCAGGCTCCGTACCTCAAGGCTGCCAAGGGAACTCATCCCGGCCTCGGCGAAGTGAACGAGGAAGTTCTCGCGAAGCTACCCGAGAGCGTGCAGACCGAGGTCATGCGTCCGTTCATCGGTTCACGCGAGGGCAGTGAGCATGAGGCCGACGACGGTTACACCTTTGACGGTCACCGCTCAACCGGCTCAGACCTCGCGATCATCTCCGACGATGTTCTCTGGGCGTGCACGATGTGCGGCGCGTGTGTCAACCAGTGCCCGGTCGACATCGAGCACATTGATCACATCGCTGACATGCGCCGTAACCAGGTCATGGTGGCAAGCGACTTCCCGAGCGAGCTCAACGGCCTGTTCAAGAACATCGAGAACAAGGGCAACCCGTGGGGCATGAACGCGAGCGATCGCAATGCCTGGATTTCCGAGGTTGACTTCGACGTGCGCGTGTTCGGCATGGAAGGCGAGGATGTCATCCCCGCCGACGTCGACTACCTCTTCTGGGTCGGCTGCGCCGGCGCATTCGAGGATCGCGCCAAGCGCACCACGAAGAACGTTGCTGAACTGCTAAACATCGCGGGCGTGAACTTCATGGTCCTTGGTGAGGGCGAGACCTGCACCGGCGACCCCGCACGTCGCGCCGGTAACGAGTTCCTCTTCCAGATGCAGGGCATGCAGAACGTCGAGGTGCTCAACGAGATCAAGGCAACCAAGATCGTCGTGACCTGCCCGCATTGCCTTAACACTCTCAAGCGCGAGTACCCGCAGCTTGGCGGCAACTACGAGGTCGTGCATCACACCGAGCTGCTGAACCAGCTGGTCAAGGAAGGCCGACTCACTCCGGTCTCCGAGGTCGGCACCACTGTCACGTATCACGATCCGTGCTACCTGGGCCGTCACAACAATGTGTACGTTCCCCCGCGCGATCTCATCGAGTCGACCGGTGCGGAAAAGGTCGAGATGCCTCGCCACGGTGACAAGTCCTTCTGCTGCGGCGCCGGTGGCGCGCGCATGTGGATGGAGGAGAAGACCGGCACTCAGATCAACAAGAACCGTGGCGACGAGGCCATCGCCACCGGTGCTTCGAAGATTGCCGTCGGATGCCCGTTCTGCTCGGTCATGCTCAACGACGCAGTGACCGCCCGCCAGTCCGAGGGTGTTGCTCAGGGCGTTGAGGTTATCGACGTCGCCACGCTGCTCCTTCAGGCCAGCAAGAGGTAGGTCCCGCTTTCCGTAGAGAAGCCGCCACCTGCCTAGGTCGGCGGCTTCTCTCGTGTCGGGATCCTCCTTCTTCGAGGAAATTGCCCCGCTGTCACCGGTTTTTGCGGTTTGACCAGCGTGTATGTCGTCTCGTTATCCGTAATCTGGGACGCAGGGCGTCGGAGTTACGCGACGAGACAGCACCCGCGATGACCCCGGTTCCGTAGGCCGCGTCGGCCAGTAATCGCAGGGCCGAATAGGTCAGTGGGTCCAGCGTTGATCGTCGCGATCTCCAGTCGGCCAGAATCGGGGCGAGCATCAGCACGAAGCCGACACGGGCGACCTGACTCTTCGGCGCGAATGCCAGACAGGCCGCCCCGACGGGCCACCACTCACGCCGAAGGAGGGATCCCGCTGCACGCGTGTCGGAGTTCAACGACAGTGCCGTCAGTCGCGCCGTCAGCGAAGAGGGTTCGGGAAGTTGTCTGACTTTCCGTGCCACGACTGCAGCAGTCACGACAGCTGCGAGAACAGCCAACGTAGGTTTCCTGACCGCGATTGCAGTTCCGATGAGTAGTGAGGAGGGAGCCACCCGAGCGGGCACGAGATTCGCGGGGTACCGCCTACTCAACTCCCTGGACGAGAGACCGTATTCCACTCGTCGACCGAGAAGTTCGCGCAGACTGTGCCTACTTGCGTGATGGACTCTCACCGAGGGCTCGAAGCGCACCAGCCATCCCGCTTCGGTGATCCGCCACACTGCATCAACATCTTCGCCCGTGCGGAGATTCGGATCAAATGGTTGATCGCCGAGAGTGGCACGTCGCGCCACCATTGCTGCCGACGGCACGTAACCAAGATGCGCACCTGGCCTGACGAGCTCTGGAGTCGCTCCCATGTCGAGAGCGGAATCAGTTCTCTCGAACCTGTCGATGATCGTCGCAGCACGCTCAGGCATTACCCGGGGTGCAACGATCGCGAGTCGCTGCTCGTTCATTGATTCAAGCAAAGTGTCAATCGCGGACGCCTCAGCGATGCAATCTGAGTCGATGAAAGCCACGAACTCGGTGGTCACTTCCGCGAGCCCACGATTTCGAGCACCGGCCGGGCCTACATTGATCGTGTTCACCAGTAGCTGAGCCCCATGCCTGTCGCAGACCTCGCGGATCGATTGTGCGTTCACCGATGCGTCGTCGACCACGATGACAATGTGTCGTTTCCCCAAGGCCTTCAGGCATTTATCTAATTGAGTGGGGTTCTCGAAAACGGGGATGATAATCGTGCACTCACGTGCGGACTCCTCCGCGTATCTCGGTAGCGCGAGTCCCCGGTCAATCAATTCGAGGGCGATCTTTGCATTTAGTTCATCGACGGGTACGGCCTCGCCGGCAGCCAGCCTTCGTAACACCATTCGGAACCCGTCGGGAATGCGACTTATTCGCCATGGCGAGCCTCCGAGCACAATCTCTCCTTGCGAGAGCACTGTTGTCCGCGGATGAATTCTGATGGCTTCCGGGGGACGTGACTTCACGGAGACTTCGTACAGAGGAATCACACGCGATGCCCGGCACTTTCTGATTGGGCAAGGAAGAGATTCAGTGAGTTCATCGCCTCCCTGAGCAGCGATTCCAACGGCTGATCTGGGTCCACCAGCCATTGTTCATAGGCAGACACGGCGACCGCGAGCGCGATGTGACCGATAGTGCGCGGAACAAGATCAGTTGTTTTCTCGCCAAGACGTTTCGCAACGTACTCCGCCACCACGTGACGCCACTGTCGGTATCGCAGAGCGGAATGTGCTTGCAGCGTTTCCGTGTGCAAGATCAGGGACATCCGCTGTCGATGCTGGCTGATTGCTTCCGGAGGTACGTCGTTGAAGGCGATGATGGCATTGCTCACGGCTGTCGACAGTGGCAATTGTGGATCAGAAGCGTCAAGCTTGGCGGCAAAGTCTTCGAGACTCGCATCGAATCTTCCCCAGGGGATGTCGTTCTTTGACGGGAAGTACCGGAAGAGGGTTCTGCGGCCGATCCCCACCGCCTGTGCGATCTCGTCGACAGTGGTGGCATCAAATCCGTGTCGAGCAAACAAACTGAATGCCGCGGCCTCGATGTCGGCATGCGTAGTCGTGAGGGGGCGACCGCGCGTGACCGCCGTGACCTGCACTATGACCACCTCATCAACGAATCTCTTGAAACCCTTGTTTTATGGCTCTCGGTGCCATTATTGTCCACAGTACGCATAACCCACCGTTTCGTTGAGTCTTATGGAGGAAACCATGGATCCGAACGCATCCGAGCAAGAGATCACCGTCGAGACCCTTATCGAGGACGTCTCCATCGACGGCATGTGCGGCGTCTACTAAACATGCTCGACGAATCCTGGGAACTTGCCCCCGCAGTTGCGATTCGGCCGGAGCCCTTCGGTGCCCTGGCGTACAACTTCGATAATCGGCGCCTCACCTTCCTCAAACGCCCGGAGCTAGTAGCGGTCGTACAAGCACTATCCACCAGCCCCACGGTGCGAGAAGCTCTCGCCGATCAGGGAATTCCCGCAACCCAGTGGCCGGTCTACGTCCAGGCACTTGAGGCACTTGCCTCTGCTGAACTCATCACGAGAACACGGGAGCCCGCACATGCCTGACGTCACCGCTGCGCCTCGACCCCAGGGTGGCTCGCTCATCCAGCAGTTTGAGCTCGGACTCGACGCTCCGATCTGTCTGACCTGGGAACTCACCTATGCATGCAATCTCTCCTGCGTGCACTGCCTGTCCTCCTCCGGCCGCCGCGATCCGCGTGAGCTCACGACGGAGCAATGCGAGGCAATCATCGATGAGCTTCAGCGCATGCAGGTGTTCTACGTCAACATCGGTGGAGGTGAGCCGACGGTACGTCCGGATTTCTGGCACCTGCTCGATTACGCCGTCGCACATCAGGTTGGGGTGAAGTTCTCGACCAATGGCGTGCGCATTAATCGCGAGCGCGCAAAACAGCTTGCCGCCAATGACTACGTCGACATCCAGATCTCCCTCGATGGCGCGACCGCAGAGGTAAATGACAGAATTCGTGGCGAGGGCTCATTCGATATGGCCATCGCGGCGCTGAGGAATCTGTCTGCCGAGGGGTTCTCCAATGCGAAGATCTCGGTCGTCATCACGCGAGAGAACGTGACCCAGCTCGATGAGTTCAAGGCCCTTGCCGATGAGCACGGCGCCACGCTTCGACTCACCAGACTTCGTCCTTCCGGCCGCGGCGCGGATGTGTGGGACGACCTTCACCCCACTGCGGATCAGCAGCGAGTGCTCTACGACTGGCTCGTCAGGGAGGGCGAGAACGTCCTCACGGGTGACTCGTTCTTTCACCTAGCTGCGTTCGGCGAGAGCCTCCCCGGTCTGAACCTTTGCGGTGCAGGCCGCGTTGTGTGCCTCATCGATCCCATCGGTGATGTCTATGCCTGCCCTTTCGCAATTCATGACACCTTCCTCGCGGGCAACGTGCTGGCACCGGGCGGGTTCGACAAAGTGTGGAAGTCGAGTGAGCTTTTCACCGAATTGCGCTCACCACAAAGCGCGGGAGCATGCGCCAGTTGTAACTTCTTCGATGCCTGTCGTGGCGGTTGCATGGCGGCGAAGTTCTTCACCGGTCTTCCGCTTGATGGTCCCGATCCCGAGTGCGTCCAAGGACACAGCGAGAAGGCGCTTATCCAAATCGGTCGCACCATTCCTGCGCCGAGCCAAGATCACAGCCGCGTAACTCCGGAGCGCATGCCATCTCGTTCCTGCAATGAGAGCCCGGTGCTCAGCATTGGCCGACCAACGTCCCATTCGTCACACGTCTGATTCGAGAGGTTCATCTCGTGGGAAATTCCTGGTTCGAGAGTGTCGCTGAGGCACAGCGTCGGGCGCAGAAGAGGCTGCCCGGTTCGGTTTACAGTGCACTGCTCGCGGGCTCGGAGAAGGGCATCTCGTACGCAGACAACATGGATGCCTTCGGACAACTCGGCTTTGCCCCGCATGTTGCCGAGCTTTCGGCGGAGCGAAATCTCACAACTTCCGTAATGGGGCAAGAGATCTCGCTGCCCGTGATCATCTCTCCAACCGGAGTGCAGGCCGTTCACCCCGAAGGCGAGGTCGCCGTAGCCCGCGCTGCCGCTGCACGAGGAACAGTGATGGGGCTCAGCTCATTCGCGAGCAAATCGGTAGAAGACGTATGCGCGGTGAATCAGAGCGTCTTCATGCAGGTGTACTGGATGGGTACGCGCGAGACGATGGTCAAGCGACTGGATCGAGCACGCGCAGCTGGTGCGAAGGGATTGATTCTCACCCTGGACTGGTCCTTCTCCAACGGTCGCGACTGGGGAAGCCCAGTTATCCCGGAATCGGTCAACATGAA
The DNA here is from genome assembly GCA_044374195.1 of Candidatus Nanopelagicales bacterium. GTDB lineage: Bacteria > Actinomycetota > Actinomycetes > S36-B12 > S36-B12 > CAIKZY01. The sequence goes on along the minus strand of JBILOY010000005.1, from coordinate 31,197 downwards.
GACGCGGCTCCGGATGGCACCCGAGGTGCTCACTCACCCGCGCTGGTTCCTCGACTTCGCTCGCAGCGGCGGATTCCCGGATCTCACGACGCCCAATCTCGCGAACGATGCCGGCGTAGCACCGACTTTCTTCGGTGCCTATTTCGAGTGGATGCAGACCCCGCCGGCTACCTGGGCTGACATCGCCTGGCTCGCACGTGAATGGGGCGGGCCCTTCATGCTCAAGGGAATCTCACGCATCGACGATGCCAGGCGCGCGGTCGATGCCGGAGTCACTGCTATCTCCGTGTCCAACCACGGCGGCAACAATCTCGATTCGACACCGGCACCTATCCGATTCCTTCCCGGAGTGAGTGAGGCGGTCGGTGATCAGGTCGAGATCGTTCTCGACAGCGGCATCCGTCGCGGAAGTGACGTGGTCAAGGCTCTGGCTCTTGGCGCACGGGCGGTCATGATCGGGCGGGCATACCTGTGGGGACTCGCGGCGAACGGGCAGGCCGGTGTCGAGAATGTTCTTGACGTGCTGCGCGGTGGTATCGACTCCGCGGTCTACGGACTTGGCCATTCATCGATCCACGATCTCTCACCCGCCGACGTGATCATTCCCGACGGATTCACGCGCACCGCCGGCGCAACCGTCCGAGTCTGAAGCAGCGACGATCATGCAATCGCTCGCGAACCTCACCTGGTCAACGATGCCCACGCGGCCTCTTGCCCTAGTGCCTACGGGATCGTTCGAGCAGCATGGTCCACATTTGCCTTTCGACACCGACGTTGTCATTGCGGAAGAAGTAGCGAAAGTCGCGGCCTTGCTCATTGGTCCCGATGCAGTGGTGCTCCCGCCACTTGTCTACGGATCCAGCGGTGAACATCAATCGTTCCCAGGCACGGTATCGATCGGCCGTCAAGCGCTGGTCCACGTACTGATCGAGTTCGTTCGCTCAGCCGCGCACTGGACAGATCGAGTCATCTTCGTCAATGCGCATGGAGGGAACATCACCGCACTCGCCGAGGCTGTCAACCAGCTTCGGTACGAGGGCCACGACTGCGCCTGGGTGGCCTGTGCAACGGAGGATGTCGATGCTCACGCCGGCTACACGGAAACCTCGATCATGCTTCATTTGGCGCCGCACCGGGTACGTCTAGACCTGGCGGAAATTGGCAATACTGCGAGTATTCGCGATCTGCTTCCCGAGATCATCGCCGGAGGAGTATCAGCAGTCACGTCCAACGGAGTACTCGGTGATCCGGCTGGGGCCACCGCGGCAGAAGGTGCACGCTGCCTTAAGGAAATGGCTCGCGACGTGTCAGAGTTCGTGAAGGGAAACCTCGTGAATACCCACGGGCAGTTGATACCAACGGCGAGCGGAGTTCACTCATGACCGAACGTCGAGTCGCCCTGGTCACCGGGGCAGCGCGCGGAATCGGGGCAGCAACAGTTGATGCACTGGTGCAACGTGATTACACGATCATCGCGATCGACTCGTGCGCATCTGCTGATCGGGAAGGCAGCGCCGGCATCGCCTACGACCTTGGCACCGCTGTTCAACTCAATGAGGTTGCGACAAAGTACGGCGACCGAGTGATACCGATGATCATTGACGTGCGCAATCCCGAAGGTCTTCGTAAAGCGGCGCAATTCGCGATCACTGAATTCGGAAGACTCGATGCAGCAGTCGCGGCGGCGGCCGTCATTATCGGCGGAAAACCTTTGTGGGAGACACCGTCGGAGCACTTGCAAACGCTTCTCGACGTTGACGTCATCGGCGTCTGGAACACCGCTAGCGCATGCGTACCGCACATGCTGGCATCCTCGAATCCCAGCGGCTGTCGATTCGTGGCAGTCGCTTCCGCCGCGGGTACACAAGGTCTCTTTAGGCTCGCGGCCTATAACGCCGCCAAGCACGCCGTTATCGGCATCGTCAAAGGGCTCGCGGCCGATCTTGTCGGAACGGGAGTCACCGCGGTTGCCGTGTCGCCAGGCTCAACAGATACCGACATGCTGCGGGCGACCGCTGATCTCTACGAGCTCAGCGATGTCAATGATTTCGCTTCATCGCAGCTCATTCGAAGGCTGATTTCCCCCAGCGAGATCGCATCGACGATCGCCTTCTGCTGCTCCATCGAGGGCGCAGCTCTCAACGGTTCCGTGGTGTCAGCGACCGGCGGCTTCGGGACCTAGCCCACAACAATCACGGTCAGGAGGGCAGCGGAACCTGCGCGCCCGCGGCGGCTACCCGCTCGACCATCTCGGCGTACACCGAATCGATCTTCTTCACGGTCTCGGCATCGAACTGCGTGCGCCAGCGCCCGACATTGGCATCCTCGAGTCGCACGTTCTCGTTGAACCAAGCGCGGAACTCGGGGGTGATCGGGAGGTTCAGGAAGTCGCAGATGCGCTGGAGGGTTCCGTCGCGATCGACATCGACAAGGTTGAGCATGTCGATGGTCAGGATTCGGCCGGGCGCGCAGGCCAATTCGGCTTGACGCATGCGCAGCGTGCGGGTCTCCCATTGGCGAAGTGACGCGAAGATCTCGGTCGGCCCGAACTTCTGCGCTACGAATGAGGCAGCGACATCGCGACCGTCGCGGATCATGGCCACGACCTGGCAGTCGGGGTAGATCGGTTCGATGAAGTCAGTGATGCGCGCGTTTGCGGGCGTGCCATCAACCCAGCGACGACCATCACGGCCATCGGTCACCTTGGCCATCACTGCATAGACGAATGCACGGGTTGCCTCGACAGGTGTTGATCCGAATCCAGCGAAGTAGGGGGCGGCGATCTCGTCGATTTCCTCCAAGGTCATGGAGGTATGCAGGCCGGTCTTCTTATTGCGGAAGTACCACAGACCCTTCGTGCGCTGCACGGCCAGCTTCGCCTCGCGCTTCGCACGCATGCGGCGCGGCCACGGGCCAAGCTTCATGGCGAGTGCCTCGGCCATGCCGTGGTCATTCGCGATGAAGCGGACTTCCTCGGGGTTGGTCAGGAGGAGATCGGGGTGCTGCCCTAGAAGGCGGCCCAAGATGGTGGATCCGCTACGACCGGTGCCGCCAACGAGAATGGGATTGAGGCAATCGTTCGCAGAAGAAGTCACTCGAAAACCCTACTACAGCGCCATGAATGCGATCGTGAGGCGTTTCCTGCGATTCCGCGCTAATCACAGACCTGTATCCTCATTTCCGTGGCGTTCTTCTCGATCATCGTGCCGATCTATAACGTCCAGTCCTACTTGCGCGAATGCATCACTTCTGTTCTCGATCAGGATTTCGATGACTACGAGATTGTTGTCGTCGATGACTGCACACCCGATCACAGTGGCGAAATCGCTGACGAGATGGCTCGCGCCGACTCGCGCATCAAGCCCCTGCATCTGACCCAGAACGTCGGACTCGGCCTCGCACGCAATGCTGGCGTTGCTGCAGCAACCGGCGAGTACGTGCTCTTTCTAGATGGTGACGACACCCTCGCACCCGGTTCACTCTCCGCCATTGCGGCGAAATTGCAGGCCAACTCACTTCCCGAGCTGCTCGTCTACAACTACGCACGCGTCTGGTGGGACGGCAAGCAGGCGGTCAGCTGGGGCGCCGAGCTCTTGGCCCGCCTGTCGCCCGGTGTCTTCGTTCCCAGTGATCACCTCGCGCTCTTCAACTTGCTCCCCATCGCCTGCAACAAGGCGTACCGCCGAGACTTCCTCGAACGTCTCGGCGTGAGCTTCCGTACCGGCTTCTATGAGGATGTCTCGTTCACCTACACAGTGCTTCTGAACGCCAGTAGCGCAGTGACGATCAATCGCGTGGTTCTCCTTTACCGGCAGCGTCGTGAAGGCGGCAGCATCCTGTCGACCACTAGCCCCAAGCATTTCGACATCTTCGCGCAGTACGAGCTCGTGTTCGCCGAAGCCGATCGCCTTGGTATCGACCCACGCACTCGCAAGCATCTCTACGACATCATGATCAATCACTTCGTCACGATCCTGCAACACAAGGGACGCCTGGCGAAGAGAGACAAGAAGCGCTTCTTTGAGCAGGCAGCCATCATGGCCAAGAGCTTGTATCCGCCTGCTGATGATTCGCAGACCGCGAACCTACCCAGCAATATCCGCGGGCGTCTCTTTCGCGAGCATGACTACCGCGCATTCGCTGCTTACAGTTGGATCGATGTTCGACGGGTGCCTACCCGACGCCGCCTCGGCAAGATCTACTGGCCCGTGCGCCGGGCCGTTCGCAAGGTGCGTGCCCTGGGCCGCCTGTACTACGGCTTCATGCGACTTCTCCCGATTAACCCGAAGCTAGTGGTGTTCTCCGAGTACTGGGGCACCGGCTTCGGCTGCAATCCGCGGGCAATCTTCGAGGAAATGCAGCGGATTGCGCCCGACCTCACTGCGGTGTGGATTCTCGATAAGTCCAAGCAAGGGCTCCTGCCGCCTGGCGTGAAAGCGATTGAACCCAATGGGGTCAAGCAGTGGGCGGCCTTCGCGCGCGCGAAGTACTTCGTCAACAACGTGAACTTCCCTGGTGCCTACGTGAAACGCCCAGGCCAGGTGCACATCCAGACAATGCATGGCACCCCACTGAAATACTGCGGCCTCGATGTCATGGGCAAGGCAGTTGCCGGCACTGCCGTAGATCCGAATCGGGTGACCCCTCGGCAGAACGGTCAGGTAGTTGCGCAGGATGCCGCACGCAATCGTCAGGAGTTCGTCGACCTCCTGCGCCGCAGCGACCGCTGGGACTACGCGCTCAGCTCGAATGCGTATTCGACTGAGATGTGGAGCCACGCCTACCCGTGCTCATATTCGTGGCTCGAGTTTGGATACCCGCGAAATGACGTACTGGTGCGCTCGACCGCTGATGACGTCGAGCGCTGCCGCAGCGCACTGGGCGTAGGTTCGGAGCGCACCCTGGTGCTCTACGCACCCACCTTCCGCGAGGCAGCCGGCGATACCTCTCTTCGGCTCGATCTCGAGTCCTTGATCGATGCACTGCCAGACGATTTCGTTCTGCTGGTGCGCGCGCATCACACGACCTCGCTCGGCCCCGCAGTCGATCGACTCGAGCGCGAAGGGCGGCTCATCAACGGATCGAGGCTGCCGTCGATCGTCGACTGCTACCTGGCGGCTGACATCTTGATCACCGATTACTCCTCCGTCATGTTCGACTTCGCGATCCTCGACAGGCCCATCGTCATCTACGCCGATGACTGGGATGCCTATCGCGAGTCACGGGGCACCTACTTCGATCTACTGGCACAGCCGCCCGGCGCCGTGGCGGTTAACCAGGCCCAGCTCACGACGATTCTGGCCGAGCGCCGGTACTCGAATGATGAGTCTCGACGTTTGCTCGCTGATTTCCGTGAGCGCTTCTGTTCACTCGACGACGGTCATGCCGCCGAAAACGTCATCCGACAGGTGATGCTGTAGGCGTAGGCAGCGCAGATGCGCTCGCCGAAGGGCTCAGCGTCGACGAGGCCGATGGACCAGGAATCGGAGTCTCGACCGGGATCAGTTCACCCGTGGCTTCGGGCGTCGGCATGCTGTCGGCGATCAAGCACGAAGGGCCCGCACAGACGCTCAGGGCGCGTAATTGTGCCTGCAATTGCTGCACAATGGTCGGCGAGGTCGTGCGAATCACGTTGTTGACTTCGAACGGATCATTGACCAGATCGATCAACTGCACGCTGCGATCGGAGTACTCGACATACAGCCACGACTGGGTACGAAGCGCACGGAAGGTTGGTGCGGCACCCAGTCCGAAGTCCGGATCCCCGCGGCGCGCACGTGCCAGGCTTTCGGTCAAGGCGCCAGTGCGCCACGCGACATCGGTGCTCTTGTTGAGTAACGGCAGCAAGCTCCGCCCGTCAATCCAACCCGGCGGCTGAACTCCTTGAATCTGAGCGATCGTCGGTGCGAGATCCAGGGTCGAGGTCATCTCGCTAATCACGCGCCCTGGCTCGATACCTGGCCCGATGAGAACTGCCGGCACGACGGAATCCTCGCGATAGGGCGTCTGCTTTCCCGACGGCAATCGATGCGAGGCCAGGTGGTAGCCGTTATCCGACGTCACGATGATCAGGGTGTCCTGCGAATGTCCGCTGGCCTTGAGCTGAGCAACCAGCGCATCGTAGGAATCCGCGAGACTCTCGCTCGACTCCAGGCGGCGGGTCCACATCCCATCGAGGTTGGCGAGTTGATTCGGCGAAAGAGACGGGATCTTTCGCAACCAGGCGGGTTCGTCGATTCCGCGCGAGTTGTAGGAAGGGGTGCGCGGAATGAATGAGCCCACATGCGAACCGACATTCCGCGCAGCCACAGGTGCAGGCGTGTGCGGAGAGTATGAGGCGAATTCCAGGAAGAAGGGCGTAGTCGCTTCGGCGATGATGTTCGTGGCCTTCGCCGTCAGCACATCGTTGATGAAGTCCGTGGGCGCATTTCCGTACTTGCGAAGCGTGCCATTCTCATTGAGCACGTAGTTGTAGCCCTTGTAGGATTGATTCAGCGAGATCGATGTAATGAAGTTGTTGAATCCCGGCGGCACGTAGGTTGGTGCAGGCGCACCCTTCGGGAAGCCGTTGAGGTACTTGCCCACCAGCGAGGTTGAGATCCCGTTCGACTGCAGCCAGTTCGGGAGGCAGTCACGCTGCAGACGCTGGGCGTTGAACTTCGCCCACCCACCACCGGTCTCCGGCACATTCGAGAGCACCTTGTGGTTGTGCACGAACTGGCTGCGCAGAATTGAGGTACGAGACGGGCAGCACAGCGACGAGGTCACCACGAAGTTGGAGAGGGTCGTTCCCTCAGCCATCAAGTTCTTGAGCCTGGGAACCTCATTGAAGGTCGCCCAGTCAAGGTCATCGGCGAGCAGCAGGACGACGTTCTTGATGTCGCTGATCTGGCCGGTCTGCGGGAGAGGAGTCTCACTCGCGGACTCGGTCGGCGATGCGCTGACCTCTTCACGAGTGGCGGTTGCCGACGCGCTTCCGCTGGAAGCGAGTGAAAGCGCACCGAACAGCGCGAGGGTGAAGACGATAGTCATGCTCGACGCCGCGATCACCGAAAGTCGCTTGCGATTCATGCGGCGTTTGACTCCTCGGGATTCGGCAGGGCTGCCAACTACAGACCATAAGAATACGCCATTCAAGGCTCTGCCCTGACCCCCCATAAGATGCATACGCGCCACTGCAATCCATGAGGGCCGATCATGTTCTTGGAGGAGAATTGAACGCGCCACGTGTGGACTCTGAGACTGCTCAGGGCACTGCACGACGGCTCGATGTTCAGGGTCTACGTGCCATCGCAGTGTTCGTCGTCGTCGCTTTTCACGCGGGGCTGAATGTTCCCGGCGGTTTCACAGGCGTGGACATCTTCTTCGTCATATCCGGCTTCGTGATTACCGCAATGCTCGCACGCGAGTGGCGGAGCACCGGCACTTTGCGTTTCCGTACGTTCTACGCACGCAGGTTTCGTCGGCTCACGCCGGCTCTCGCAGTGCTCGTTCTGGTGGTCGTCGTTATCTCCGCGCTCATTCAGTCTCCGCTCGGTGCGCAGCAGATCACCGCGGAGACCGGGATCGGTGCGCTTCTGCTGGCTGCAAATATCGTCATCGCGAACAACACCGGTGGCTATTTCGATGCACCTGCCGCAGCTAATCCGCTGCTCAACACCTGGTCGCTGTCGGTCGAGGAGCAGTTCTACCTGATCTTCCCGCTTTTGCTCTTCATCGGCTGGAAGCTGATGAAGCGCCTGCGTACTCGACAAACACCCGTGATCTCGATCGTGGTGCTTGTCGGCGTCGTGTCGTTCCTCATGGCCGTCCTCCAGGCCGGTGGCTACCGAATCCCACTCATCCCCAGCTGGCTCGTCGGGTTCTACGGACCAGTCACTCGAGTCTGGGAATTCGCCGCCGGGGCCCTGCTTGCCCTGATGATCGCCGGAGGCATGCGCGCCCTTCGTGCCACGACGGCCCTGATTCTCGCCGTGGCGGGCGTTGCCGGCATCCTCGCGAGTCTGTGGCTCATTGATCCAGCCACTGCGTGGCCTGGTCCGATGACCTTGCTGCCAGTCGTCAGCACATTCGCACTCCTTGCCGCTGGCACGAGCGCGAATGCCGTGAGCCGCCTACTCGGCACGCGGCCCTTCGTGGCCGTCGGCGATATCTCGTACTCGTGGTACCTCTGGCATTGGCCGCTCATCGTGTTCGCACTGCTGCTCTTCCCGCAAACCCCGGGCATTGCCGTCATTGCCGCGGTCGCCTCATTGCTTCCGGCACTACTTTCGTATCGATTCGTCGAGCAGCCCATTCGCAACCTTCGGAAGGTCAGCCGGGCGCGCATGGTTCGGATTGTCTCCTTCACCCTCGTTCCGCCAATGGTGATTTCACTGCTACTGATCGTCGCTGCCGACAACGGCTTCTGGAATCAGCGCATTCGTGACTTCACTGCTGCGGCAACGCCCATGCATGTGGCGAATGCAGCCGGCTGCAACGAGTCGCGGGCCTTCGATGCACCGAAGGCGGCTGAATGCCTCTGGAATGAGTCGGCGAGCGGCACCACGATCTACCTTGTCGGAGATTCACACGCAGATCACCTCAGTGAGGCAGTCATTGCTGCAGGTGAGGCAACCGGTCATCCGGTGCGCATTGCCACCGCGAACGCGTGCCCGTTCTTTGACGTGTACCTGAAGTCGACGGCGAAGCGACAGTGGCCGTGCCGGTCGTTCGTTCAGGGCACCTTGGACTACCTCGACCAGCAGCCGCCCGGCATCGTGATCGTCACGTCGTCAAGCAGCTACTGGAACTCACGGGTCTTCTCTGCCGGCCTAACGCCCGATTCGCTCTCGCGTGATCCGAAGATCAAGCACGCGGCTCTCGAGGTTGGGCTCGAGTCGAGTCTGAGTCGGTTGCAGAAGGCCGGGCACCAGGTCGTGCTGGTGCAGGACGTCCCGTACTTCGGCGCCCCACTGAGTGCCGATCCGCAGCAGTTCTCCGCGATCCGAATTGCTACAGATGATGATCTGGCGGTGACCATGTCTCGCAAGATCGCTGACAAGGCACAGGCGCCCGCACGAAATGCGTTCACCGCAGTTGCTGATCGTCTGGGCGTCACGCTGCTGGACCTGCGTGACTTCTTCTGCGCAGAAGGCATCTGTACGACTCAGCTGGGAGACGATTACCTCTACCGCGATGACGGACACATCAGCATCGCGGCCTCCAATGCGCTCGCCTCGACCTTCAGTCGTGCGCTCGCCACGTTGCCGGCTTCCGCCAACAAGTGACGCTGTGCAGGTCTAGACCTGCGTGCGGTAGAAGTTCGCGAAGGAGCGCGACGGAGTCGGGCCACGCTGGCCCTGGTAGCGCGAGCCGTACTTCTCAGAACCGTAGGGATGCTCAGCCGGCGACGACAGACGGAACAGGCAGAGCTGACCGATCTTCATGCCCGGGTACAGCACGATCGGCAGGTTCGCGACATTCGAGAGTTCGAGGGTGACGTGGCCAGAGAAGCCCGGATCGATAAAGCCCGCGGTCGAGTGCGTAAGGAGGCCGAGACGACCAAGTGAGCTCTTGCCTTCGAGTCGACCGGCGATGTCATCAGGAAGGCTGACTACCTCGAAGGTGGAGCCGAGCACGAACTCGCCCGGATGCAGCACGAAGGGCTCGTCACCGTCGGGCTCAATCATGCGAGTGAGATCAGGCTGCTCCTGGCTCGGGTCGATGTACGGGTACTTGTGGTTCTCGAAGACCCGGAACCAGCGATCCAGGCGCACGTCGATGCTCGACGGCTGGATCATTGATTCGGTGTAGGGCTCGAGGGCAACGCGGCCCGCGGAAATCTCGGCCTTGATATCGCGATCAGATAGCAGCACGGGACGAGATTACTCGCCTGGCTGAAGCGGGGTTACGGCAACAGGCCCGAAAGATCATCGGGGGCGTCGGCCGCCGATTCCACGAGGGAATCCAGGGGAACGAATTGCAGGGCCGCTTCGTTGGTAGCCCTGAGTACAACAGGCGCTGCCACCCCGGCCTCGAAGCTCTGCAACCAGCGCCCCGCGCATACGCCCCACTGGTCACCGGGCTGAAGCCCCGGAAATCCGTACTGCGGCATTGGAGTCGACAGGTCGTTACCGATCAACGCCTGATGGGCCAGAAAATCAGCGGTGACAACAGCGCAGACAGTGTGCGAGCCGACATCGTCGGGGCCAGTGTTCGTGTATCCATCGCGGTAGAAACCGGTGAGCGGCTCGAGACTGCAGACCTCGAGTGATCCGCCCAAGACATTTCGCTGCTCCATGACTGCAGGTTAGCGGAAATGTCTACCTAGGGCAGTTGGTCAAACTGGCTTCACACGTGTTCCAATGACCCATGCGCAGAATCCTTGCGGCCACCTGTGCCCTGTCTCTCAGCGGTTTGGCTTTCGCGGCCATCCTGCCCACCGCTGCTTCGGCCTCGACCTCCACGGTCACGATTCGCATGGGCGTGAATGCCGCTTCTGTCACTGGAGCCCGCAATGTCGCGCAGGCCGTGGTGACCTTCCGGGCAGGGATGAATGCCGTTCTTGTCAATTACCTCAGGGACTACGGCGACCGGCTTAGTGACAGTGAGCTCAGCACAGTCAAGGGACTCATTGCTCAGGCCGACTCGAGCCTGAACGGCGTGCAGAACGCCACCGCGCGCACGGCTGCACTGGCCGCGAAGGGTGCGAGCAAGGCGCAGGTACTTGCGGCCTCGAAAGCCGCAGAGAAGGCCTTCGCGACATCGAATGCTCAGGCCTTGGCGGCGCTGAACCAGATCACCCCAATTCTGCAGCCGAAGCTCGGTCTGTTCGAGGCACTCGGCGCTAAGCGAGATGCCGATGCCGAGCTGGCGAAGTTTGACGTCGTGGGCAAGAAGATCACCGCTCTGACGAAGACAATCAACGCCTCTCGGTAGTATTTCCCTGCACCTCGCGGGTGTAGTGAAATGGCATCACACAACCTTCCCAAGGTTGGAGCGCGGGTTCGATTCCCGTCACCCGCTCATTGAAAATGACCCCCTCGAGGTTCCGAGGGGGTCATTTTCAATGAACAGGAAACACGTCGGGAATCGGGAGGAGCTTCGCGTCAGCGGAGCGACGGCTCCCGTCACCCAAGTTGGGGGTGAGAGCCCCCGCTCGAAGCACTCCTGTTTTTCCTCATCACCCACGTCGACACCATCAATGGCGCGACGAGCATGATGACGACAGCCACGAGAATTAGCGTGAACAGCGCGAAGGTCACGCCAATTGCGCCGTATTGCACGGCCTCGGATTCAAGCGCCCGAGGCATGTAGAAGATCGCCCAACTCGAGAGAGCAACGCGGCCTACTCCGCTGAGCACGCCCACGGCCACGAGCTGTCCGCGCGGTACCGAGGGCACGAGCAGGCTCAGCCCCAGCGCGTCCCCGAATCCCCACAGGACGAGCAACAGCACTCCCGCCAGCACGGTGAGCACAATGCCGTCGCTACGCCACAGATCACGAAGCTCGGCGGCCCCGGTAATCATCACCATCTGCACCAGGATCCAGAGCAATGCTCGCCCGATACGACGTCCGGGGAGCTTCGGCGCGTCGAAGATCGAGGCAAACACCCCTGAGAGTCGTCGGGCCAGTGAGAGAGCAGAGAGCACCGTCACGACGATCGCTAGCCACGAGACCGCCGCCACGGCCGTAGATGTCGCGAACAGTGCGGTGACTGCCTGCTTGCTCACGCCGGCGAGTGCGAATCGATCGATGATGAATTCACCAACAACCTCGCCATTGGACTTCAGCACTACTGAAATGACGACAATGAGCATGGGCAGTAGGGCAATGAAGGCCTGAGCAGACAGCCCGAATGACTTATCGATGATCTGCAATTCGAAGAATCGACGCACGACCTCGCCGGGGTACGTATCGAGTCCCCGCTCTATCTGCTTCTCGACGCGCTGCTTGATGGCCACAGGAGGATTCTGCCCGTTGGCGGGCAGCGCAGGGCCGGAAGCCCGAGGTGGTCGGGTGGTCCCGCGCCCCGACCCTAAATCCGGTCCGTCTAAGTTCCCAGTTTCTCTTGAGAGACTCCAGTTTCTGCCCTACCGTGGCGACATGACGTCAGCCACGATCCCCGCCGTGAACCCCCATGACGATTCGTTCTACCAGAATCCCTTCCCCTCGTATTCGATGCTGCGCGCTGAGGCGCCCATCTACGAGATCCCCGATACGCCCGGTCTGTTCTTCGTCACGACCTGGCCGTATGTGCGCGAGGCGCTCATGGATCCTGGTCTGTTCTCGAACTTGATGCCGCATGCACGCCGCACCGAGCCGCCAGCCGAGGTGGCCGATGCTGTCGCAGAGATTCGCTCGAAGGGCTACCCGTACACCCCCGCTCTCGGCAACAACGATGCGCCGGAGCACACGCGCTACCGCAAGCTGGTCAATCGCAGTTTCACCGTGCGCTCACTGAACTGGATGGAGCCCCTCGTCGACGAGGTGGCTGATCAGATCGCCACACAACTCACTGATGGCGAAGTAATTGACGCAGTCGAGAACATCTCGGTGCCGCTGCCGGTCTGGGCGATCATGCGCATCCTCGGCATCGAGGATAAGTACCGCGATGATCTCCGTCGCTGGTCGGATTCCTCGAACGCTTCCCTCGGCGGCAAGCTCACTGCTGACCGCTGGATCGACGTCGAGAACGACATCCTGGAGTTCCAGACCGTGATCTGCGAAATCCTCGACGATCGTCGCGCGAATCCACGCGAGGATCTCCTGGGCCAGTTGGTCACGGCCGTGGAGGGAGAGACTCCCCTCACCAATCAAGAACTCGTCTGGTTGGTACGCGAACTCATTGTCGCCGGCAACGAGACCACGATCCGCTCGATGAGCGAGATCCTGTGCTACCTCGACGACATGCGTGCGACTGATCCCGCGATCTGGGATCGCGTACGTGATGACGAGGCATTCCGTAAGGGCGTCGTCGAAGAGGGCATTCGCATGGCGGCACCGGTGATGGGTCTGTGGCGGCGAGTCACGCGCGATGTTGACTTCCACGGCGTGCACCTGCCTGCCGAGAGCACCATTTTCCTTGCCTACAGCTCGGCAAACCGCGATGAGTCAGTGTTCCCCGATGCAGACACCTTTGATCCGCTGCGCGAGAACGTGAAGGAGCATCTCTCCTTCGGTCACGGCATCCATGTGTGCGTAGGCGCCGGTCTCGCCCGCATCGAGGCTTCGTCCGCTCTGCGCGCACTTGCCGAGAATGTCACTGCACTCGAGGTCGTCGACCGTTCGCAGCTTCGCTACGGCCCGAGCTATGGGCTGCGTGGCCTACTCGAGTTGCCCGTACGAGTCGTTCACCGATGACCCCAGGCGAACTCGTCACTGCCCTGGTGCGTGCCTGCGAAGCTCGCGATCTCGATCGCGTCTGCTCGCTGGTCACCGACGACATCGAGTACGACAACGTCCCCATGGGCAAGGTGTACGGCCCTGACGGCGTGCGCAAGGTACTCAGTGCCGGCGTCACTCAAGAAGCCACCGATATCGAGTGGCGCATTCTCGAGCAGATCGAGCAGGGCGACATCGTCATGAACGAGCGCATTGACTGCTTCCTGGTCAATGACACCTGGATCGAGATTCCGATTGCTGCACTGTTCAAGGTGCGTGACGGGAAGATCTGCCTGTGGCGCGACTACTTCGATCTCGATACGTACCGCAAGCAGCGCGCCAAGTAACGACTAGCCCTGCTTCTCGCTGATCTTGCGGAACACCGGGCGCGGCAAGTTCTTCATGACACCCATGACGTACATCAGGGGCCCGGGTGCGTAGACGGTTTCCTTGCCCTTACGCAGCGCCTTGACGATGATCTCGGCAACATCCTGCGGGTTGGTCGTCATCGGAGCCTCAGGCTTTCCGGCAGTCATGCGAGTGCGCACGAAACCGGGGCGCACAACGAGCACTGATGCACCTGAGCCGTGCAGGGCGTCACCGAGTCCTTGCGCGAATGCGTCGAGACCCGCCTTGGTCGAGCCGTACACATAGTTGGCACGGCGAGCACGATCAGCTGCAACGCTGGAGAGCACAACGAGTGCGCCATGCCCCTGCTTCCGCAGGCGACGAGCAACATGCAGGCCGACGCTGACCGCACCGGTGTAGTTGGTCGTGGCCACCTCGACCGCGAGGCTCGGATCAGCCTCCGCGGCATCCTGATCACCGAGCACGCCGAAGGCGAGGATGACGAGGTCAACATCACCGGCATCGAACACACCGTCGATGATGTTGCCGTGCGACGCCGTGTCCTTCGCATCGAAGTCCACTGCTTCGACTCCGGCGATACCGAGGGCAGTGAGCGACTCGACCGCTGCATGACGCGCCGCGTTAGGACGACCAGCGAGAAGTACGCGGCGAAGGCGGTTGCGCGGCAATGCCTTCACGGTCTCGAGGGCGATCTCACTGCTGCCGCCGAGTACCAGAACCGACTGCGGCTCGCCGAGTGCGTCCATCATGTGATCTCCCTATGTAGGCCTTGTTGTGTCGTGCCGAGAAGCTTCGTGCGATTAGAGCGAGAGGCGGCGTGCGAGATCCGAGGTAAAGATGCCGCGAGGGTCCATCTGATCACGAAGCCCCTGCCATTCGGCAAGGCGCGGGTATGTCTGCGTGACCATTTCCGGTGACTGGCGGGAATCCTTCGCGAAGTACAGGCGCCCGCCGCTTGCCGCCACGAGGCCGTCGATCTCATCGAGCACTGCGCCCAGCCCGTCGACTCGCGCGGGCACATCGGCCGCGAGGGTCCAGCCCGGCTGCGGGAATGAGAGCGGTGCGGGATTGGCAGCGCCAAAGCGCTTGAGCACGGTCAGGAAACTCGGGGCACCGACCTCGCGCAGTCGCTTCAGCGCGTAATCGATGAGGTAGCCGGCCGAGTCGGGCACGACGAATTGGTACTGGATGAATCCGCCCGGGCCGTAGACGCGATTCCACTCTTGCACTCCATCAAGCGGATGGAAGAACTCGCCGATCGGCTGCAGTTCACCCTGGCGACTCTTCGGCGCCTTTCTGAACCACGCCTCGTTGAATGCCCGCACAGTGAACTTGTTGAGCAAGCCCGAGGGCACGAATGGCGGAGCAGTCGCGACGATCTTCGGTTCGTAAGCGAGCGGTGACTCGGCCTGCTTAGCGTCGAGCTGCGACGACGGTGCGTGATCGCCGCGGGTAATCACACCGCGTCCGGAGGGTGAGACCGAGTCGATCCAGGCGACGCTGTAGCGGTACTTATCATCGTTCTCGACCATGCTCGACATGACAGCGTCGAGATCAGCGCAGCGAACGGTGTCAACGCTGATCAGCGAGCTGGTGATCGGAATGAGATCGAAGGTCGCCTTCGTGATTACCCCGGTCAGGCCCATGCCACCCACGGTTGCCCAGAAGTGCTCGGCCTTACGCGTGGGTGCGAGATCCTCGACCCGCCCGTGTCCGGTGACGAGATCGATTGCGTGCACGTGAGAGCCGAAGCTTCCCTCGACGTGATGGTTCTTGCCGTGCACGTCTGCGGCGATTGCACCGCCGACAGTGATCATGCGAGTTCCGGCAGTGACCGGCACGAAATAGCCAGCCGGCACCAGAGTTTTCAGCAGGGAGTCAACGCTGACTCCGGCACCTGTAGTGGCCGTGCCATGCACTGTGTCGAGATCAATGGAGTCGAAGGCACTCATGTCGAGCACGGTGCCACCACCGGCTTGCGCTGCATCGCCGTACGAACGCCCGAGACCGCGCGCAAGAATCCCGCGTTCACCGGCCTTGGCGACGAGATCGCGCAGTTCGTCGACGGAGCCCGGCTTGACGACATGCGCCATACTCGGCGCCGTGCGACCCCAGCCGGTCAGCAGTCTCTCGTCGTCATCGCGCTTCAGCGGGTTCACGGGTGCGGCGGCTTTCTTCACCGGCTTGCTCGCCATCTCAGACCCCCAGCGCGCCGAGGCCGAAGAGGATGATCCACACGAGTCCGAGTAACAGCAGGACTCGATCGCGGAGCACGGCGTCCTCCGGCGCCTCACCCGCGCCATTGTCGATTACGACTGCGTAGCGCAAGATCGCGAGCACGAAAGGCACGATGCTCCATTCGGCCCACGGAAAACTGGCCGGCTGACTTGCGACGTCAAAAGCCCACAAGCAGTAGGCGCTGATGGTCACTGCCGCTGCGGTGCCCCACACGAATCGGAGGTAGCCCGGGGTGTAGCCCGCCAAACTCTTGCGCTGTGTTGCAGCCGCACCCTCGCCAGCAGCATTCGCTGACTGCAGTTCGCTGGCACGCTTTCCGGCCGCCATGAACAGCGAGCCAAAGCCCGCCACGATGAGGAACCACTGGGAGATCGGAAGATTCGAGGCCACACCGCCCGCAATCGCGCGCAGCAGGAAACCCATGGCGAGCAGTGCAAGCTCGATGACGGGTTCGTGCTTGAGGAACATCGAGTACGCGAGCGTGAAGACGAAGTAGACAACAACTACAGCCACGAGTTCGGGCCGCGCTGCAGCAGAGATAGCGATCGCCAGTACAGCGAGAACGACGGCCTCGATAATGGCGGCCGTTCGCGGAAGTTGTCCGGCAGGGATGGGTCGTGCGCGCTTGGTCGGATGCTGCTGATCTGCAGCGATGTCCCGCAGGTCGTTGATGATGTAGGTCGAACTCGAGATCAAGCAGAACGCGACGAAGGCAATGAGTGACGGGACGAGTACGTCAGGCTCGAAAATCGAACCGGCGGCAAGCGGAGCTGCGAAGACAAGAACGTTCTTGAGCCACTGTCGCGGTCGCATTGCAACGATGGCGGCCTTGGCGAGGGAACGATGCTGAATCTCACTCACTGCGGTCAACGGAGGCCCCCGGTTCGGAATCCCCGACGATGCGCGCGAGCTGCGGGACGACAAGTGCCCAAGTGATCGCGTGCATGAGGAGAAGGAGGATGCGTGACGACCAGCCGATCGGCTGCGCGAGCGGGCCGTAGGCACTTGCGATCGCGATCACCGTGCCCAGCCAGAACACGATGCGCCCGGCATGCGCCCGACCGCGCATGAGTGAGGCAAGCAGCGCGGCGACGAGTGCGATGACCAGCGGCATGAGCAGCACGGCAAACCACTGAATCGGGGCCATGGAGCCATCGGGCTGCTCGACAACAAAGCTCACATTGGCCAGGTGGCCGATTCCGAAAACCAGCAGGCAGAGCAGGCCTGACCAGATGCCGGTCACCGTGGCTGCGTAGACAAGGAAGCGGAGCCGGGGGTTCGCGGCGCGCGGCGGCGCCACCGGGGTCACCGAGGTGCTCCACGACGCGGTCATGGGGACATTGTTCCGAAGTCATGGGGCAAAGCCAGTTCCCTCCTTCCCCATAGTGCTTGCAAAGGCAACCAAAGGGGGGCATCATGTTGTTACTGGCGAGTAACCCCGAATGAGGAATGACCATGTCCCACTACAAGAGCAATGTCCGCGATCTCGAGTTCAACCTCTTTGAGGTGTTCGGCGCCGGTGAGCGCATGGGCTCCGGCCCCTATGCCGAGATGGATGTCGACACCGCCCGCGAGATCCTCCATGAGGTCGACCGCTTGGCGACCGGCCCCCTGGCTGAGTCCTTCGCCGAGGCTGATCGCACCCCTCCCGTGTACGACCCCGCCACGAAAACCGTCACCATGCCCGAGGGCTTCAAGAAGAGCTTCAAGGCATTGATGGACTCCGAGTGGTGGCGACTGGATCTCCCCGAGCACCTCGGCGGCTCCGGCGCACCGCCGTCACTGCGCTGGGCAGCAAGTGAGCTCCTGCTCGGCGCCAACCCCGCCGCATTCATGTTCATGTCGGGCCCTGGCTTCGCCAGCATCGTCGACAGTCTCGGCAATGCCGACCAGAAGCGCTGGGCGCAATTGATGATCGACAACGGTTGGGGCGCCACCATGGTGCTCACCGAGCCTGACGCAGGTTCCGATGTCGGCGTTGGTCGCACGAAGGCAATCGACAACGGCGACGGCACGTGGAGCATTCAGGGTGTCAAGCGCTTCATCACCTCAGGCGAGCACGACATGACCGACAACATCGTGCATCTCGTTCTCGCACGCCCGGAAGGCGCGGGCCCGGGTACGAAGGGACTCTCGCTCTTCCTCGTTCCGAAGTACTTCGTTGATCTCGAGACCGGCGAAATTCTCGGACGCAACGGTGTCTATGCCACCAACGTCGAGAAGAAGATGGGTCTCAAGGTCTCAACAACCTGCGAGATGACCTTCGGTGAGAAGGAGCCGGCAATCGGCTGGCTCATCGGTGATGTGCACGATGGCATTGCGCAGATGTTCAAGGTCATCGAGTACGCGCGAATGATGGTCGGTACCAAAGCAATTGCCACGCTCTCCACTGGCTACCTGAACGCACTCGACTACGCCAAGACGCGCGTGCAGGGTGCCGATCTCACCATGCAGATGGACAAGACCGCACCGCGCGTCACCATCACGCATCATCCCGACGTGCGCCGCAGCCTCATGCTGCAGAAGTCGTACGCCGAGGGCATGCGCGCACTCATTGCGTACACCGCCTACTGGCAGGACATGGTCGAGATGGCCGAAGCCGGCGATGCCGACGTCGATCTCGACATGGCCGTTCGCATCAACGACCTCATGCTGCCGATCGTCAAGGGTGTGGGCTCTGAGCGCTCGTACGAGATGCTCGCGGTCGCACTACAGACATACGGCGGAAGCGGGTTCCTGCAGGATTACCCGGCGGAGCAGTACATCCGCGATGCCAAGATCGACACCCTCTACGAGGGCACCACGGCGATCCAGGGTCTGGATTTCTTCTTCCGCAAGATGGTCAAGGATCAGTTCAAGGCGTTGTTCTACATCGCCACGCAGATCACCGAGACAGTCAAGGGCGATGACGGCTCCGGCGCCTTTGCCGTCGAGCGCGAGCTACTCGGCAAGGCGCTGGAAGACGTCCAGGCGATCGTCGGCGTCATGGGTCAGTGGGCCATGGCCGCGCAGGCCAGCCCGCAGGAGATCTATCGCGTGGGCCTGAACACCACACGCCTACTGATGTGCTCCGGCGATCTCATGATCGGCTGGCTGCTGATGCGCCAGGCCGAGGTTGCCAGCGCGGCGCTGAAGGGCGAGGTCTCCGAGCGTGACCGCCTGTTCTACGAGGGCAAGATCGAGACCGCGCGTTGGTTCGCACGCAATCGCCTGCCCCTCATCGCAGGTGAGCGTTCAGTGGCTGAGGCGACGACTCTCGACGTGATGGAACTGGCCGAAGACTCCTTCTGACAGTTTCATTGCGAGATCTATGATCGGAAGCGATGAAGCGCTCTCCGATCGGCCTGCTCGCCCCCGCACTAATCGTGCTGGCGGTAGCGGCTATGGCTGTTGGTCTCGTGATCGGTGGCAGCGCCTATGAAGCACCACCGGTAGGTATCCCAGACGTCGGTGGCCTGATCGGCTGGGGTGCTCCCGTACTGCGTACCCTCACCGATATCGCCGCTGTCGTCACCATCGGCTTCCTGCTCGCCGCCGTCGTTCTCGATCCTTCCGGCAAGGACGGCACCGTCTCGCGCGCAGGCCGCAGTGATCTCATGCGAGCGGCGGTTGCCGCCCTGGTGTGGGCGCTGCTCGCTCTCGCGCAGAGCGTGTTCGTTGTAGGCAACGTCCTCGGGCTTCAGCTCTCCGAAGCAATCAGCCCCGAGGTACTGACGACCTTCGGCTTAGAACTTCCGACCACCCGCGCGCTGTTCGGCATGGCGATCTTGGCTCTTGTTGTCTCGGCTGCCTGCGCAGCGACGTACACGGTCGGTTCAGGCGCTGCGTGGTTGATCCTGGCGTTGCTCGCCGCGATACTGCCGGCGCTCGGCGGGCATGCAGCGGGGCTCGGCGATCACGCACTTGCCATGACCGCTGGCGCTGCTCACATCGCTGCCGCAACCTTGTGGATCGGCGGGCTTCTCGCACTTGCCCTGCATGCCGTACGCGGGGATATTCCACTGACCCGTTCCATCCAACGCTTCGGAATCATCGCTGGCAGCAGCTTGGTACTACTCGCGGTCAGTGGAGTCGCTAATGCTTACACGCGGCTCGAGACTCTCGACCAGATCCTCAGCAGCGGCTACGGCCAGTTAGTGCTGATCAAGACCTCACTGATCGTGGCACTCGGCGTGATCGCGTTGCTGATCCGTCGACGTATCACCTCCACCACTGGCACGAAATCAGGGAGATCGATCTTCGCGCGCATCGCCGGGCTCGAGCTCACTGTGATGGCTATCGCGCTCGGTCTTGGTGTTGCCCTGTCGCAGACCGCACCGCCACGCCTGAACGTCGAGCTGCCCAGTTACGGCGAGTCACTACTCGGATACCGGTATCCCGAAGCGCCCACCGTCTCGTCAGTGCTCGGCGGCTTCCGCCTTGAGCCCTTCTTCTTCACCATGGTCCTCATCGCGGGTGCGCTCTACCTGGGTGGCGCACTGCGCCTGCACAAGCGTGGTGATGCATGGCCCATCGGGCGTTCGATTAGCTGGTTCCTCGGCTTGATCGTCGTGCTGTGGTGCACCAATGGCGGAATCTCGATCTACTCGAACGTCAGTGTGGGCATGCACATGCTGCAGCACATGACCTTGACCATGCTCGCGCCGATCCTGCTCGTGATGGGTGCCCCGGCCACTTTGGCGCTGCGTGCGCTCAAGCCCTCGACCGGCCCCGAGCGAGGGCCGCGCGAATGGCTCATGTGGTTCCTGCATAGCTGGGTTACCAGAATTCTCACGAACCCGTTCTATGTGTTCATCGTCTACGTACTTGGCCTGTACGGGCTTTACCTGACACCAGCGTTTGGCTGGCTGATGGGCAGTCACGTCGGGCACATCGTGATGCAGCTGCACTTCTTGTTCTCCGGCTACCTCTTCTACTGGGTCCTTATCGGCATCGATCCCAGGCCGAAACCGCTGCCGTACTGGGGCAGGCTGCTCCTGCTCCTGCTGTCGATGTCAGTTCACGCCTTCTTCGCAGTGATCTTGATGATGGGCACGACCCCGATCGCGGCCGAGTGGTACGGGATCGTGCGACCGGACTGGATCACTGATCCCTTGGCAGATTCACTGAATGGTGGCCAGGTGGCCTGGGGTATCGCGGAGATTCCCAGTGTCATGGTGCTGCTCGCGATCGCCTTCCAGTGGTCGCGCAGCGATGACCGCGAGGCCAAGCGCAAGGATCGCCAGGCTGATCGTGACGGAGATGCCGAACTGAACGCATACAACGATCAACTGGCGCGTCTGGCCGAGCGTGACAATCGCTAGAGGAGTCACTGCACTCATCGTTCTTGCAGCTGCAGTCGCACTCTCTCCCACCGCGTCGGCCATTACCCCTGGTGACCTTCCCGGTGCAACTGATGCAGAACAAGTCATCATCGTCACGAGCACCGATTACCGTTCCACTCGCGCGCTGCTCAGCGCGTACGAGAAGGAGCCTGATGGTCGCTGGGTCGCCGTGGTGACTGATGTACCCGCATACGTGGGTGCTCGCGGAATAGTCCCGGGTGCGAGTCGAAGGCAGGGCACGAATACGACTCCCGCAGGCACCTATGCGATCACTTCAGGTTTCGGTCGCAAGTCAAACCCCGGTACGTCTCTGCCGTACGTGAAGGTCGACCAAGACGATGCCTGGACCTACAACCCGAGGGTGCCTGGCACGTACAACGTCTTCCAGACGGCGCCGGTGAGCTGGGCGTCATATGGCAGATACGTCGAACGACTGTGGAAAATGGGCCGGCAATACGACTACGTAGCTGTACTGGACTACAACCTTCCCGATGGCACCATCACGACCGATGCGCGCGGAATCCGACGCACTGATGAACCCGCGAATACTCGAGCAGGCGGTGGCATTTTTCTTCATGTATCAAAGGGCGAGCCCACGGCAGGGTGTATTTCAATCGAGAAGAGCGAGATGCGACGAGTGATGGACTGGCTGGATCTCGAGCGCAATCCGGTGATCGTGATCGGCAAGGCGAAAGCACTCGCCCTCAGCTAGACGGATTCGGTACCGATGCGAATATCGTCGAGAGCCGGGAATGCGGCGCGCCAGCGTCCTGGCGCTTCAGAATCGATCTCGGCGTAGAGGATCTCCTCGGTCTCCCCTGCCTGAGCAATTACCGTGCCGCGTGGATCGATCACCACGGAATGGCCTCCGAGTACGACCCCGTCAGCGCCCTGTGTACCGACTTCATTGCACGCGATTACCCAGGCCTGATCCTCGATTGCTCTCGCGCGCGCAAGGATGTCCCAATGCTCGATGCGCGACAACGGCCACCCGGATGACACCAGAAAAGCCGTGGCACCTGCAGCGGTGAGCGCTCGGAAGAGCTCAGGGAAACGAAGGTCGTAGCAGGTGGCGAGACCGGTGGTGCCCAGCGGACTGTCAATGACCACAAGCTCATCACCACCCGACATCACGGTGCGCTCGCCATCGGCAAAGCCGAAGAGATGGATCTTGCGATAGGTCGCGACGAGATCACCGTGGGCATTGAAGAGCACGCAGGTGTTGTGACGAACAGATTCATCGGTGAGCTCTGCCAGTGAGCCACCATGAATCCAGATGCCGAGTTCACGGGCAAGATCAGCCAGGCCGGTTACTAGTGGGCCCGAGATCGGCTGAGCTCCCTCGCGAGTGGCAGGCAGGTCGAAAGCACAGGTGCTCCAAAGCTCAGGCAGCACGACGAGATCAGCACGCGGCGCTGCCTCGCGCACCATCGCGAAAGCACGATCGATTCGATCGGCCATCGGTTCGGCCGAATCGCAGCGCAACTGGATTAATGCCACACGTGTTGCCATGTAGCGAGCCTACGACGCGAACTACTGTGAGGCCATGACGACTTTTGAAGAATTGGTGGCCATCGATTGCGGCGTGCTCGATGACGCTGCCAATCTCGGTGCCAGACTCACCGCCGAGCAATGGCGGACCCCGTCTGCCTGTACCGGCTGGACAGTCGCCGACTTGGTCGCGCACATCATCGACATCGAACAGGTGCTCCTTGATGATCCCCGACCGGAGCACGAGCCGAACTGGGATTCGATGCCCTGGGTCGATCGCGATCTCAGCCGCTTCACCGAGATCGGAGTGGATGCGCGCCGCGGGCTAACTCAGGAGCAGGTCATCACCGAGCTTCGCGACACTACGGAACGCCGCATCGCGCAGCTCGAAGCCGGACCGCACGATCTCGATGCGCTTGTACCTGGCTTCTTCGGCAAGCAGACCCCGATCGGACGTCAACTGAGTCGTCGGATCTTCGACTCATGGGTACACCTGCAGGACATGCGCGTGGCCCTAGGAATTGATGAGGGCTGGGGGTCCATCGCAGGCCGAGTCGTGCGCGGTCAGATCATCGACGGGGCCGAGCATGCGTGGAGCGCTCTCGACAAAGCGCCGCTCGATGCAGTGTGCATCGTGCTCACCGACATCGGCGAGACGATTTCGTTCGGTGACTCCCTCGAGATCACAACCATCTCGATGACATGGCCCGACTTCTTCGCTCGCACCTGCGGTCGTGTGGCCTCCGATGATCCAGACTGGCAGTCACGAGTGCAGATCAACGGAGACTTTGACCTCGGCGCGCGCTTTCTGTCCGCCGTCGCCATGACTCCCTGAGGCACAATCACTACATGACCGACGAGTCTGAGCAGCGACACTAAGGAGCACCATGAAGAAGAACGTTCTCGCCCTTGCCGCAGTGGCCGGATTCGCACTTACCGCGCTCGCAACCGGCCCAGCGCAGGCGATGGGCTCCGGCAACAACTACGCCGACTTCCAAGTGGGTGTGTCGTACACGGTTTACCAGCCGACGTACACGAACGGACTCAAGCAAACCAGGTTCAACGGCGATGCCGGTGACGCCGGCTGCTCCGCTGAGGCGACCTTCGACACCGTTTATGGCACCAGCAAGGGCCGTCAGTTCTCCATCACCGAGGGCAATCCGATCTGCCAGGACATCGGCCAGGGTCCGACCGTTTACACGACAACGATCAAGGGTGCGAAGGCCACAGTTCAGGCCTACTGCCCACCTCCCGGAAAGGGTTGTTCGCTCAAGGATGTCGCCCGGTACGGAGGACACCTCGCGGTGATCTTCCCTCCCGGTAACTCCTATCTGCGTCACACCCAGGTGTGGATCGAGACTCTGAGGGGCAGTGCCATCGGCGGCAATGAGCTGGTGAAGATCGCCCAGCGCATGTACCCGATCAATCAGTAGGCACTGAGAGCACCGCATTCGATCCTGCATGTTTGAACCTCTCGCACGCGAAGACATCGGAACAATGATTCGAGTTCGAGGTGGACGAATAGCTCCGACGTGGCCCCACTGGATGCGTACTACGGTGTCAGCATGAGCCTGAGAAGACGCGCCCTGACCGCGGCCATTCTCGGAGCGATTGGCGTAGTGATCGCGACGGTGATCGTACTCATCCAGTTCACCGCTACTTACGCCACGAGCAATGCAATTCGAGCGCGCATCACGCCTGCCGCCGACGCTGTCGAGGCACTCGTGCTGGCGCAGGTGAGTGCCTCCGCTTCGCTCTCCGATTACGTCCTGCTTGATCGTGATGCCAGTCGCAGGGACTACGTGCGCCAGATTGAGCGCGCCGACGTGCTCATTGACCAGATCATCCAGAAACTCGATGCAGCGCCGGAGATTCGTCCGCTGGCCGAGCTCTCTCTCGACGCTCAGAATGCCTGGGTGGCCGCTGATGGTGCGCCTGTGCTCACGGCAATGGAAGCTGGTGACTCGGTGAAGGCTCGGGAGATCACCGACTCCAAAGCAGCCTGGTCGACCTACGGGGCAATGACCCAGGCAACTCAGGAACTGCAGGAGGCTGTCGATGATCGACGTCTCAGGGCAAGTGACACTCTTGTCGATTTCTTACGTGTCCTCGGCGGGATGCTGCTTCTCTCCGGCCTACTCGTGCTCGCCCTGCTGCTCGCCTACTACCTGGGTCTTCGTCGCTGGGTGCTTAATCCGCTGACCCGCATTCGCTCTGACATGCAACAGGCTGCCGACGAGCCCGGTCACCTGCATCCAATCGAGGCCACCGGCCCACCAGAACTCGAATCCGTCGCACTCGATGCCGAGGCACTGCGACGCAGGCTCGTGTATGAGATCGACGAGGCGCGCGAAGCTCGCACCGGACTGGCGCAGGATGCACCCGTCGCTGATTCACTGCGAAGTGCGATGCTGCCCGCCACCTTCGAGCTGCCCGCGGGCATCCAGGTAAGCGGACGTATGTCATCTGCCGAGGGCGTCATCGCAGGAGACTGGTGGGATGTCATCGCGTGTCCGGCGGGGCGCATGGCGGTCGTCATCGGGGATGTCGCCGGACACGGTGCACCGGCCGGTGTTATGGCACTTCAAGTGCGCACGCTTCTGCGCTCAGCGCTGGCCTCAGGCGCTCAGCCCGATGGCGCTCTCCGACTGGCACATCAAGCACTTCGTGGCTCGCGCACCTTCGCCACGGCTCTTGTCATGGTGATCGACACCGCCGTGCACGAGATTCGCTGGGCCAACGCCGGGCATCACCCGGCTTTCCTCGTCGACAGCGATGGGATCACCACAGCACTCGAGCCCACGGGGCCATTGCTGTCGACACTCGATGCCCAGTGGTCGAGCATGCAGACGGTAACTCGCACCGGTGACGCACTGGTCGGATTCACCGATGGCCTGATCGAAGGAACCACTTTGGAGGGCGCGCCTTTAGCGGCCGAGGATCTCCTCCTCGAGTTGCTGTCTATCCCCGCCGAGATTCGTAGTGAACCGGAGGAGACGCTCGAGCGAATTCTTGCGTCGATGCGCGAGAGAGTGACGGATTGGACACGCGACGACGTCACCCTGGTGGCAATTGCATTCACCGATTAATGGCACGATGGGCACATGTCACTTCGCACCCATCATCGTGTTCTTGCCCTGATCGCCGCCTCGGCTACCTTGCTCACCGGCCTCGCGATCGCCACTCCTGCCCAGGCAGCGCAAACTCCGAAGGGCACAGTCGTCAAGGACTCCCTCTTCGGCATGCATGTCTACAACGCCGAGTTCGGCGAGTGGCCCACCATCGGCTTCGGCTCACTGCGTCTGTGGGATAACCGCACCTCGTGGGCGAATATCGAGCGCAGCCAGGGAGTCTTCGACTGGACTGCACTCGACACCGCGGTCGCCACGTCGCGGGCCAAGGGCGTCAACGACATCTTGATGGTGCTCGCCGGCACCCCCGCCTGGGCCACTGACGATCCGTCGCCGACAGCTCTGCCGCAGCCAGGTGCTGCCGGCATGCCGCGAGAGCTCGCCTGGTGGGATAACTGGGTCACCCAGGTCGTCACGCGCTACAAGGGCAAGATCACCTCGTACCAGCCGTGGAATGAGGCGAACCTCGCCACCTTCTCGACCGGCAGCCCGCAGGACATGGCCGATCTCACCAAGCGTGCCTACGACATCATCAAGCGCATTGACCCGGCAGCCACGGTCGTGGCACCGAGTACCGGCACTCGTCTCGGCGGTCCGTTCAAGGCCTTCTATCCGAAGTACCTTGCCGCGCTGAAGGCATACGGCTGGCCCGTCGACGTGTGGGCAGCTCACACCTACCCGGCCAGTCTTGGCACCCCCGTTGATCGCACAGCACTCGCCAAGGTGTGGCAGAAGGCACTTACCGCGGCGGGCGCGCCGAAGAAGCCGCTGTGGGATACCGAGAACAACTTCGGACTCAAGGGTCCGGGGCCGCAGAATCCCGATGTCGATCTCGAGGGTACGAAGGCCGCTGACTGGGTCGCACGCACGTACCTCGATGCCCTGCGACTGAACATCAGCCGCGTGTACTGGTACCGCTGGGAGCCCTACAACGATCTCTGGGGCATTCAGATGTACAACAACACCACGGGCGCAGTCGCTTTCCAGACCCTGCAGAAGTGGATCGTCGGCGCAACCTTCAACGGCTGCCCCACCACGGGCACCAATGTCACCTGCAACTTCACCAAGGGTGGCAAGAAGTTCCAGGTGGTCTACACCGACAGTGGCGCCAAGAAGCCCATCAAGCTCAACGCCTCGTACTCGCAGGTGTGCAGTCTCGACGGTACTTGCAAGTCACTCGGTGCGAAGAGTGTCAAGACTGCTGGCCCGGTGCTCGTCACTAACTAGTCGCGAAGAGCACGAATGGGGGGCGGTCACTGACCGCCCCCCATTCGCATGTTCGTGACTACGCCACAAGTCGTTCGACGGCGGTACGGAACAAGACTGTGTGCAGATCGACGTCAGCGGCGGTGGTGGCCGGGCCGACATTTCCGCCACGCGTTTCCATGGCTCCGTTCGGTCCGGTGATCACGAAGGTCTCGTCGACCGAGCCGTGATCACAGTAGGAGAACGCAGCACGCGACGAAGGCGTGCGCTCACGATGCCGGGCACGCTCCTCGCCAAGCAGGGCCGAAAGGCGTGCGCGGTCAATCGTCGTCATGACTCCTCTTCTCGTTACTCCCATCCAATCAAGATCCGCCCGATCTCGTGCGCCGACGCTCGCGATATCGTCGAGTCGTGAATCTCGACGCGATCGTGGCCACGTGGCCAGTGCAGGCCGCGGTCGCGGTGATCGGCCCGAGCGGAACTCTCGCAACCTCCAGTGGCTCAGATGTCGTACGGAGATTTGCCTCGGTCACCAAGCCCATCGCCGTGCTCGGGATTCTCGATGCAGTGCGCTCGGGCGAACTCGAACTCGATGAGCCGGCCGGCCCCGAAGGTTCGACCCTGCGGCACCTGCTTGCGCATTCCTCGGGCCTGAACTTCGACGATGACCGCCAACTCGCTCCTGCAGGCACCCGCCGCATCTACTCCAACCGCGGTATCGAAACCGCGGGCGAGTTCTTCGAGCAGCGCACCGGCACGCCGCTAGCCGTGCGCGTCAACGAGCGCATCCTCGCCCCGCTGGGCATGCTCAACGCCACGCTCAACGGCTCCCCCGCGAAGGACATGACCGGAACGGTTGATGACCTCGCTCTCTTGGCCCGCGAGCTCCTTGACCCGCAAGTGCTCAACCCGGAACTGCTCGACGAGGCAACGACCGTGCAATTCCCCGGTGTCGCGGGAATCCTCCCGTCGTACGGCCGTCAGACTCCCAACGACTGGGGCCTGGGATTCGAGATTCGGGCGAGCAAGGATCCGCACTGGACGGGCACCCTCAACTCCGCGCACACCTTCGGTCACTTTGGGCAGTCCGGCTCATTCCTGTGGGTGGATCCTGCTCACGACCTGGCGTGCGTCAGCCTTGCCGATACTGATTTCGGTCCGTGGGCCATGGAGAATTGGCCTCTGCTGAGCGATGCCGTGATTCGGGAGTACAGCTCACATGTCTGACAATCTCGCCACCCCCCACGAGGATCCGCGCCTGCGCATCGGCCCGATCCGCGTTGATCCGCGTGCGGCCATCTACGCGACCATCATCATGATCACCGCGCTGACTGTCTTCAGCGAGGGCGAGGGCGACATGACCTGGTACATGTTCCGCCGGGTGACGGCCGTGCTCGTGGCCCCGCTCTTTGCGCTGGCCATGGCGCACGCGTTCTCCGAGGCCCTTGATCTTCAGATCAGGTTCCATCGACGCCTGACCAAGCACGACCGTCGACACGTGTTCATCGTGAACATGCAGTACCTGTACCCATGCATTGGTCCAGTCATCTTCGCCCTCATCGCCACGCTGTTCGGCTGGGACACAGGTTTCACTACCTGGGTCATCCTGATCGCGCTGTTCATCTCGATGTTCGGATGGGGCTTCTATGCCGGGCGACGCGCGAGACTTCCGCTCGGACGGCAACTGGTCTTTGGCTGCGGCTATGCGCTTCTCGGCCTGCTCGTCCTGCTCGTTGAACTCTTCTTGACCCATTGAGGTTCGGAGTGAGTAAAGCCTGCGTGTCGCCACGCGGCTGAACCCTCAAACAGGGGACCATTCAATTAGTGCCGCACTACCTGCGGCCAACGTGAGGAGTCCACCATGCGCACACCCTCCAAGATCATCACCACCGCAGCCGCAGTGCTCGTGGCCACCGGCACGCTGGCTGCCTGCGGCGGAAGTTCGAGTAGTTCCGAGGCCACGGCATCGGCGCCAGCTTCCGCCATCGCTAGCGAGTCAGCGACCATCGTCGGCGGCGATCCCGCGACCTGGTCCCCGATCATGGTCAAGAGAAAGACGAAGACGATCGAGTTGGTCCCGAATCAGGTCGGCGTCTTCCCTGCCTACGAATACGCCAAGAACGGCAACTACACCGCGATCTCCAGTGACCCCGCTGTCGTCGAGGTGCTCCCCGCTGACAACGCCTCGGTCGTTGCCTTCCGGGCGATCGCACCGGGCACCGCCATCATCAAGGTCTACGACGATGCAGTCGAGAACGGTGGCAAGCGAATCAAGAGAGTCGCGATCACCGTCAACGCGGGCTAAGGCTTAGATCACGCAGATGACGTGATCGGCATGCGCAGCTGTTGCCGCAACCAGGCGAGCATTGGCCTCATCGGTGCCTAGCGCCCAGGCACGTGCGGCCTCGCGATCCTTGCCATACGACATGTGTCGAGCAATGAGACGCTCCTGGCGCACGGCATCATCGGGCACCAGGAACCAGGCCTCGTCGATGAGCGGGCGCACGCGAGCGAAATCTCCATCATCAACAAGTAGGTAGTTGCCCTCCGTGATGATCAGCGGAGTAGAACGATGCACAGCGATCGAGTTCGCGATCGGTTCCTCAATCTCGCGCAGGAAGCGTGGGGCATAGACAACGTCATCGCGCTGATCGCGAAGACGCTCGAGGAGTGCGACGTACCCAGCGGCGTCGAAGGTATCGGGTGCTCCCTTGCGATCACGCCGACCGAGATCGAGCAGCACCTCATTAGCCAAGTGATAGCCGTCCATCGGGACGAGAACTGCGAGATCGCCCAGGCCGGCGAGCAGGGCCTCTGCCACCGTTGACTTTCCGGCACCAGGCGCACCCGTGATGCCGAGGATCGTGCGCGTGCCCGAAACTGCCAGGGCACGGGCGCGTACGACAAGTTGGTCAAGGCTCTGCTCGACAGTCTGCACGGCGGGATCCCCTCATGGATTCGGACTGTCGTGAGGATATCTGCCCTGGCGCGGGAGCCTTGGACTCAGCGGGCTACCTCCTTACCTGCACTTAGCCTTTCTCGGCGTTTATCCGAACGGCCCCCGACCTATAACTGAGGTAACAGGAAATCAGGTCACGCACGGTGGCAGGCACGGAGGAGCGATCATGAGCGCAGCACGCAAGGGCAAGGGCCCCTCGACCAGAGACAAGGTCGTCTCGTCCGCCCTGGCTGTCGGGGCAATGGCCGGTATCGCCGGCTTGCTCGCCTTCCAGACGGCCCAGGTGGCCTCGGCCAGTTCTCCCACCAGCAACTCGGTCTCCGGATCAGCAGTGAGTTCCTCGGGCACGAACGCCTCCCAGGCTTCCTTTGACCAGCAGGTCGCCGCGGCCAACAAGGGCGGCAAGAGCCTGACCGGCTCCAGGACCGCCGTGAAGCCATCCGTTACCGCGCCGCAGAGCACGAACAAGGCTCCGCAGGCCACGACGAAGGGCTCCTAATGTCATCGAACCTGCCCTGGATGTGGTTCGCGATGCGGGCCAGTGGGATCACCGCATGGACGTTGCTCTCAGCAACGATCATGTGGGGTCTGCTGCTGCGCACGCGCATCCTGCCCGCGGGATCCCCTGTACGACTGATGAACATGCACAAGTATCTGGGAATCCTTGCGCTGCTCACTCTCGCAGTACACATGGTGACCGTGTTTCTCGATCCGACTCTGGGCTTCACCTGGGCGAACATCCTGATCCCGTTCACGGCGGCATGGAAGCCACTCGCTCTCGCGACCGGCATCATCGCGGCCTACCTAATGGTGCCCGTTCAAGTTGTCGCACGTGTTCGTGCACGCATGGGCAAGTCGGGCGCAAAGTGGTTCAACCGCTCGCATCTGATCGCATATGCCGCATGGCCGCTCGCGACAGCTCACTATGTGATGGCCGGCACCGATGCACTCGTTCCCGCATCGATCATGCTCATCTCATCGGTCACGCTCGTGATCGTGCTGCTGCTCACTGCACGTGGCTGGGTTCCGCGCGGCTACTTCGCCAAGCGGGCAACGACTCGACCGGTGTCTGCACCAAAGTCGGATACTGCGGAGAAGGAACTCGTTGGAGCAG
>JBILOY010000054.1:0-3300 GCA_044374195.1 Candidatus Nanopelagicales bacterium | reverse complement strand
CGGAATCCCACAAGGGAACCGTGTCGGTGCCGACAATCCGGCGAGCAGCGCGACTAGCGGCGTGGCTTAGGCGCGGCAGGCGCTTCGCGATAGTCAGCGCCCGGGATGCAGTGGACGTCGTACGACCCCAGTGCCGAGCAGCAGTCGACCACGCGCGGGTGTGTGACGGCGTAAGCGTCTCAGCGCGCAGTCGCTTGACCAGCGCCCCCGTGTCGATACCGACCGGGCACGCGGTCGCGCACATGCCGTCTGCCGCGCACGTCTGCATGACCTCGTACTCGGCGGCGGCATCGAGTTCGCGCACAAGGGCGAGATCGCCAGCATGCTCGGCGCGAGCGCGTTCGCGACGTACGGCGATCCGCTGGCGGGGCGTGAGAGTGAGATCCTTGCTCGGGCATACCGGCTCGCAGAACCCGCAGTCCACGCACCGGTCGACTTCCGGCTCGACTGTCGGAGTGGTCTTCAAGTGCTGCAGGTGGATCATCGGGTCATCGCTGATGATCACGCCCGGATTGAGCACTCCTGCCGGGTCGAACAAGAGTTTGATCTCGCGCATCACGTCATACAGCTCATCGCCGTACTGTCGGCGCACGAAAGGCGCCATCATCCGACCGGTGCCGTGCTCAGCCTTCAGCGTTCCGCCCGCACCGAGCACCAACTCGACCATGTCTTCAGTGAACGCCGTAAACCTGGTGAGCAACTCAGGTCGATCGAAGCGCTCGTTGAGCAAGAAGTGAATGTTCCCGTCCTTCGCGTGACCGAAGATCACCGACTCCTCATACCCGTGCCGGTCGAACAAGCCGGTCAGCGCTTCACAGGTGCCCGCCAGTTCCGACACGGGAACTGCCACGTCTTCAAGAAGGGCAGTCGTGCCCGACGGACGCGCACCCGCAACCGCCGCATACAGGCCCTTGCGCACATGCCACAGATCCGCCCGCGTGCTCGCCACCTGAGTCAATTCCGCCGGAAGCACTAGCGGCAGTCCTGCCAGCAGATCGCGTGCACCTTCCAACCGCTGCGCAAGCGCCTGCTCAGTGACTTCCTGAAACTCCACCAACAATCCAGCCTGGCGATCCACCGCAAGCCCGGGCAGCGCACGCCCACCGATCGGATCCAGCTGTGCAACACGTAGCGCCGTAGAGTCCAGCACCTCGATCGCCGCGAGCCCCGACGCCACCAACTCAGGCAGAAAGCCCGTGGCCCGCTCGATCGAGTCGAACACCAAGAAACCCGTCGCGACATGCGGGAGCACCGGCACCGTGCGAAACGTCGCCTCCGCGATGAAACCCAAGGTCCCCTCGGAGCCCACCATGAGGTGGGTGAGCATCTCGATCGGACGCGTGAAGTCCACGAACGCGTTTACCGAGTACCCCATCGTGTTCTTCATCGCGAACAGATGCTCGATCCGTCGCACCGAATCCTGATTCCCCCGCACTCGATCACGTAACCGGATCAAGCCTTCATAGAGAGCGGGCTCCGTCACCCGCAGCCGGTAGTCCGCATCACCCGCACCGGTATCGATCACAGTGCCGCTGGGCAGCACGACCACGAGCGAGTCAAGGGTTCGGTACGAGTTGAACTCAGTTCCGCACAGCATCCCCGACGAATTGTTGGCGAGCACCCCGCCGACTGTCGCGGCCGACTCACTCGCCGGATCCGGGCCTAGCCGAAAACCGTATGGTGCCAGTCTCACATTCACCGACCGCACTGTCGCTCCAGGCTGCACCCGCACGCGCGCTCCATCGCCGAGAACCTCGACCGCCCGGAAGCCTTGACGGGTATCCACGAGCAACGACCCTGACTGCGCCTGCCCGCTCAAGCTCGTTCCACCGGACCTGAACGTAATCCGTTCACCGTTCTCTCGAGCGACGCTCACCAGGTGAGCGACCTGCTCAGCGTCGTGGGCGACATTAAGACGAGTCGGAACCATCCGAAAGTGCGATGCATCGTGGGACATCGCGAGGCGCTCAGTGACGCTCGTACCAAAATCCGCGGCTCGTTGCTTCAATGGCGCACCAAGGCGTGTACCTGGCCGTCGATCGTTCGGAGAAACCACGACGGGCGTACCTGTAGAGGAGTTGCTCACGCCTTGAGCGCGGCCAGGAACGCTAATGTGACTCACGAGTCACCGTGGAACCGCTACTTCCGAGAAGGAAGTCCATGTCAGCACCCGTGCTGGACTGCATGACATGCTCGACGTAAAGACGCTCCCAGCCACGTGTTGGCCGCGCGTAGTACTCGGCAGCTACTGCGGACGGCTCGCGGGCATCGAGGTCAGGCACATCGACCTGAATGACTCCACGGGGAACGTCCAGCACGATGGGATCGCCAGTGCGAACACGCGCCAGCGGCCCACCTGCGGCAGCCTCCGGCGCGACGTGGAGCACCACCGTTCCATAAGCAGTGCCACTCATTCGCCCATCGCTGATACGCACCATGTCACGCACGCCTCGCTCAACGAGTCGCCGTGGCATGGGCATGTTCCCCACTTCGGGCATTCCGGGGTAACCCCGGGGCCCGCATCCACGAAGGACGAGAACGTCGGACTCTTCGATGTCGAGATCACGGTCATCAATTCGGGCATGCAGATCCTCGACGCTGTCGAACACCACCGCTCGACCTCGATGAGTGAGCAAGTGGGGCGAGGCCGCTGCCGGCTTGATGAGTGCTCCGAGCGGGGCGAGATTGCCTCTCAGCACTCGAATTCCTGCGTCGGCTTGCAGCGGGTCGGAGCGGGGGCGGATCACCTCGCGGTCCCATACAGGCGCATCCCTCACGTAGTCCAGGAGCGGACGCCCAGTGACCGTGATGGCCGACTCATCAAGCAAATCAGCCACTTCGTGCAGCACGGCCAGGAGCCCGCCGGCGCGGAAGAGGTCATCCATCAGGAACTGGCCGGCCGGCTGGATATTCGCAATGAGCGGTACGCCAGCGCCTCTGGTATCGAAGTCGTCGAGTCCTAGCGGAACACGCACTCGGCCTGCGATCGCCAGCAGATGCAGAACCGCATTCGAGGAGCCACCCACGGCTGCGAGAGCGACGATTGCGTTGGCGAAGGCTTCTTTGGTGAGGATGGAAGAAGGCCGTCGATCCTCGGCAACCATGTCGACGATGAGCCGCCCTGCCTCGTGAGCCCGCTCGAGGAGCCGGTTGTCAGGTGCAGGTGTACATGCGGTTCCCGGGATGGTCATTCCCAGGGCTTCCGCCATAACCGCCATCGTCGACGCGGTTCCCATGGTGTTGCAGTGACCACGGCTGCGGATCATCGACGACTCAGTCTGGAGGAACTCCTCCGCGCTC
>JBILOY010000053.1:0-3402 GCA_044374195.1 Candidatus Nanopelagicales bacterium | reverse complement strand
CGAGTTCGTGGCCGACCGCTGCATTGCAGGCGCAGGTGATCGCCGCTCGCTCCTACGCATTGAGCAAGGTGAATGCTGGAATTCGCAAGCCGTGCTCATGTCATCTCGATGACGGCAAGGGTCCGTACACCGACCAGACTTTCAGTGGCTGGAGCAAGGTCAGTGGCGCGCAAGGCGACAACTGGTTCGCTGCAGTGAACGCCACGCTCACATCAGAGACCACTGGCCTCGCGTTGCTCGATGCCACCGGCAAGCCCATCAAGGCTTTCTATACAGCGTCGACCGGCGGCCTCACCACATCGTCGAGAGATCAATGGGGAGGCGAACTCCCGTACGCGCAGGTGGTGGACGATCGTTGGTCGCTCAATGCCCCGAACCCCGAGAGATCCTGGACGATTGCGGTCACTCAGGCGCGCATGGCACAGATCTTCGGTGCTGGCCCTGTCGTCAGCGTGAACATCACCGACCGCGTGAGCTCCGGTGCACTCAAGCAAATCACGGCAACTCTGAGCGACGGCCGCACCGTTTCCAGAGGCGGCACCGCATTCATGGCCGCGTTGGGTGCGAAGTCGCGTTATATCCAGGCGGTGGACGGTCAGATCGGCACTCCGCTACCTAGCATGGCCGCAACAATCATCACGCCCGCAGTGCCTGTCACACCCGATGGTGCACCCGCAGCTCCGGGCGCTACTCCTGTCGCGACACCGGCGGTGCCTGCTCCGCCTGCTGTTGCAGTCACCTTGATTGCTGGTCCGACGCTGACCCCGAAGGCAGGCAGTTCGGTGCTCTTCACCGGCGCGGTCTCCACAGCCAAGCGGGGGCTTCGCGTGGAGCGTCAGATGCTCGTGAATGACGTCTGGCATACGAAGGCCAAGACCAAGACCAAGAAGAAGGGCAGGTTCTCCTTCACCATCAAGAAGGCGGTACCTGCCGGAGCCGTGTATCAATACAGAGTCGTGGTGTTCCAAAAGAAGAAGGCCATCGCGGTGAGCGAGCCCACCACGGTCACGGTCACGCCGTAACTACAGCACCACGATGCGTGTTGCGCGCTCCTGCTCGGCAGCTGACTGCGCGGCTGACTCATCAGTGCACATGATGATCGAGCCGCCCGTGACCAACGGTGCCGGCAGGGCCCATGTCCACGAATCCGCATTGCGCGAGTCGCCGCACACAACCACGGTGCGCTCGGCCGTTGCCCCGACATCGGGCACGTCTACACTGAAGCGCCCGCGGGCAGCGAAGCCATCAGGCTGCATGCGCACCACGACAGAAGCATCGATACAACCGTCAGGAACTGAGCCGGGCACCGTGAGCCCGAACGGATGCAGTGAGACCACGACCACGTCGCAAGAAGCTGATGCAGCGAGTGCCTCGGCATCGAGAGATGTGCACACCACGAGATCGGCGGAACCAGGATCGCCGAACGGCTGACATTCGCCACCGATCGCCGCGATGCCACCGATCCATAAGCTGCGCTGCCAATGCCAGGGCAGATGCACCGCGATGCGAGCACCGGGATCGAGCAGGAACTCGTCGGCGAGGGCACCGGCCACCTTCGCGGCGCCGTTCTCGGTCGAAATCGCCGAGAGCTCCATGCGCTCATTTCCGGAGATGTAGGTAAGCAGCGGGTCGGAGCCATGGGTGCGGCGGCGAGAGGACAGCAGGCCCCACAGATCAGCATCAGTCACGGTGCGAAGACTATGACCAGCACGACATGGCCGCGTCCCGAGTGTCGCTGGTGGCATATGGCACCCTGGCGGCATGACTGAAGCCGTACTGCTCGTTGGTGGCCAGGGCACGCGCCTTCGTCCGCTCACCATCAACACCCCCAAGCCGATGCTGCCGGTGGCCGGTGTGCCCTTCACGGTGCACCAGATCACCCGCGCCCGCGATGCAGGCGTTACCCGCATCGTGCTTGGCACGAGCTACAAAGCCGATGTCTTCAAGGAGTTCATCGATGCGAGCGATCTCGGTATCGAGGTCGTCATCGCGACCGAGGATGAGCCGCTGGGCACTGGCGGCGCCATTCGCCACGTGCTGCCCTATCTCGAGAGCGGCGCTGATGAGCCGGTGCTCGTCTTCAACGGCGACATTCTCTCCGGCCTCGATATCGCGGGCCTAGTGCGCACTCACCAGGAGACCAACAGTGACGTCTCGCTCTACCTGACCACTGTTGAGGATCCGCGCGCTTTCGGCCTGGTGCCGACCGATGCGAATGGCCGAGTCATTCAGTTCCTCGAGAAGCCGCAAACGCCCGAGGAGATCGTCACTGACCAGATTAATGCCGGTTGCTATGTCTTCAAGCGCTCGGTGATCGACTCGATCCCGACCGGTCGCCCTGTGTCCGTCGAGCGCGAGACCTTCCCGGGCCTGCTTGCCTCGGGTGCTGTGGTGAGCGGCATTGTCGATCGCGGTTACTGGCTCGATCTCGGGACGCCGCTGGCCTTCGTGCAAGGCTCCTGCGATCTCGTTCTCGGCAAGGCACCGAGCCCTGCCGTCGCGAAGACCGGTCAGTCACTCGTTCTCGATGGCGCAACGGTTGCCGGCGATGCGGTTCTCACCGGCGGTACGACCATCGGAGCGAATGCGAGCATCGCCAGTGGCGCGCATATCGACGGCGCGGTGGTCTTCGACAGCGCGAAGGTCGGCGCGAATGCCCGCATCACCAACTCGATCATCGGCGAGGGCGCGATTGTTGGCGCCGACTGCGTCATTGATGGCGCAGTGATTGGCGACGGTGCAGTGCTGGGCGCCGGCAATGAACTGCTCGCCGGCGTGCGCGTATGGCCGGGGGCGATCCTGGGCGAGACCAGCGTGCGTTTCTCCAGTGATCGCAGCTGATTACTAGGTAATCAGTCCGCGCTTCTTCGCGACGCGGTAGAGATCAGTCTTGGTCGAGACGTCGTAACCGGCCTTGGTGTACTTCGCTCGCACGCGCTTGATGTACTCCTGCGCAGTGGTAACAGAGACGCCCATGCGGCGTGACACGGCCTCCATCTTCAGGCCTGATGCGTAGAGTGAAAGAGCAGTGCGCTCCTGATCGGAGAGCTTGACGTCAGAGTGCAGGTCGCCGACAAGCGCCATCGCGATCTCCGGTGACATGAACGGCTTGCCTGCAAGAGTCGAATCGATTGCTGCGCGAATCTGCACGACATCGGTCTGCTTCGACACGTAGGCGAGTGCACCGGCCGACATCGACTCACGCACGATCATCGGGTCACCAAGTGCGCTGATGACCATGACCGGAACCCCGGCCTCGACCAGTGCGCGCACATTCGCGATGGGATTCGAGTCATCGCCGAGATCGAGGTCGAGCAGCGCGCAGTCGACTGCCTTGCGCTTCGCGGCATGCAGGGCATCGGCCACGACCGTGCCCTCATACGCAATCTCGACATCGCCGAG